>DASSLR010000065.1:0-12634 GCA_035689345.1 Candidatus Dormiibacterota bacterium | reverse complement strand
GCCGACGGTGCCGACCACGGCCCCGATCACGACTCCGATCGCGATGACCACGATGCCGGCCACCGTGAAGTGAAGAAGGGGAATCGTCGCGCCCAGGGCGATCACCATGCCCGCGGCCGCGGTGAAGTTGCCGTTGCGCGCCCCCTTCGGCGAGCTGAGCTGCTTCAGGCCGAGGATGAACAGCACGGCCGCGGCCAAATACGCCAGCGTGATGGCGATCGTCACGGCAGGAGGCCTCGCCGAGAGATTCGGCGATCCAGGTGGCCGAGATGCGGGTGAAGCGACGAGCAGCGCAGCGAGCGCATTGACGAACTGCGTAAGCGAGCAGCGCAGGAGCTGAACCCGCAGATCGGCCGCATGGGCGCCGAAGATCCGGCGAGGAACTCCGGCCGGGACGATCTAGTCATTTGGGTTGCGCCGGCTTCGGTGCCTGCCGGCCCTTGAACATCTCGAGCATGCGGTCGGTCACGACGAAGCCGCCGACCACGTTGGTCGTGGCGAGGATGACCGCCACCAGCCCGAGGCCGATCGACAGCGGTGAGCTCGCGCCCGCGGCGATGACGATGGCGCCGACCAGGATGATGCCGTGGATAGCGTTGGTGCCGGACATCAGCGGGGTGTGCAGGATCGTCGGCACCTTCGATATCACCTCGATGCCCACGAAGATGGCGAGCACGAAGAAGGTGAGCTCGTTGAGAATCTCGCTGCTCATCGCTTGACTACGACGCGGCCGCGAGCAGCTGCTTGGCCCGCTCGCTGACGATCTCGCCGGCGTGAGTGACGCACGCGCCCTTCGTGATCTCGTCCTCGAAGTCGAGGTGGACGGCGCCGTCCTTGACCAGGTGCAGGAGCAGGTTCGCCACGTTGCGCGCGTAGAGCTGGCTCGCGTGCAGCGGCATGGAAGACGGGACGTTGCGCCGGCCCATGATGCAGACGCCGTCGACGTCGACGTCCGAGCCGGGCTTGGTCAGCTCCACGTTGCCGCCTGATTCGGCCGCGAGGTCGACGATGATCGACCCCGGCCGCATGCCCTTGACCATGTCGGCGGTCACGAGCAACGGCGCGCGGCGTCCGGGCACCGCGGCCGTGGTGATGACGACGTCGGACTTGGCGATGTGCTCCCCGATGAGCTCGCGCTGCTTGCGCAGGAACTCTTCCGATTGCTCTTTCGCGTACCCTCCTTCGCCTTCCTGGGATTCGAGCGGAAGCTCGATGAAAGCGGCACCGAGCGATTGCACCTCTTCCTTCACGGCAGGGCGCACGTCGTACGCGGAGACGACTGCGCCAAGCCGTCGCGCGGTCGCGATCGCCTGCAGGCCCGCGACGCCCGCCCCCATGACGAGGACGCGCGCGGGCGCCACCGTGCCGGCGGCGGTCATCATCATCGGGAAGAACTTGCCCAGCCGCTCGGCGGCCATGAGCACCGCCTTGTAGCCGGACGCCGAGGCCTGCGACGAGAGCGCGTCCATGGACTGAGCGCGGGAGATGCGGGGCACCAGCTCGAGACTGAACGCGGTGATGCCCTGCGCGGCCAGCGCGCGCACGACCTCGGCCTCCGTGGCCGGCTGCAGGAAGCTGATGAGCACGCTGCCCTTCGGCAGCAGGCGCACCTCCGACTGGTCCGGAGCCTGCACCTTGAGAACGGCGCCCGCGTCCTTGAAAAGCGCGGTTTCGTCCGCCTCGACGGTCACGCCGGCGGCCTGAAAAGCGGCATCGTTCAAGTACGCCTCGGCCCCTGCACCCGACTGGATGCTCACCTGCAGGCCCGCTCCGATGAGCTTGGCGGCGGTGTCCGGGACCAGCGCCACGCGCCGCTCGCCAGCGGCCGTCTCCTTGGGGATCGCTACCTTCACGGGCCTACGAATGTAACGGAATGAGGTTTGCGCCAGCGGACGCGTAAACTTCTTGATCCGCCGCCGCTCAGATGACCGAATCCATCATCAACAACCTCACCATCCAGGCTGCCACCGTCAACGGCTCGGGCAGCCAGACCGCGAATCTGGTGCTCACTCGGGCCATCTTCCACATGGGCATTCCGGTCGCACCGAAGAACGTCTTCCCGTCGAACATCGAGGGCCTGCCCACCTGGTACCAGCTGCGCATCACGCCCCAGGGGCACATGGCGAGGTCGGATCGCGTCGACATCCTGGTGGCCTTCAACGCGGCCACCTGGCGCGAGGACCTGAAGACGGTGCGGCCAGGCGGAGTGGTCGTCCATGAGGAGAGCTACTCCACCGCCGACGCGCGGACCGACGTCATCTATTACCCCGTGCCGTTCGCCAAGCTCGCCAAGGCGAAGATCGCCAGCGACACGCTGCGCAAGCAGCTCGCGAACATGATCTACGTCGGTGTGGT
Organism: Candidatus Dormiibacterota bacterium; assembly: GCA_035689345.1. GTDB lineage: Bacteria > Chloroflexota > Dormibacteria > Dormibacterales > Dormibacteraceae > CF-118. The sequence continues at coordinate 10,279 of DASSLR010000065.1, read as the reverse complement.
CGCCGGCGTCCTGGGCATTCCGTGGGAGGCCCTGGAGCACGGCGTGAGGCGGCAGTTTCTCGCCAAGCCCAAGGCCGTCCAGGTCAACATGGATGCGATCAAGGTCGGCCTCGATTACTGGCAGGACAACTTCTCCAAGCAGGATGGGTACCGCCTCGAACCGATGACCGGTGCGGTCGACGGCAAGGTCCTCGTGGAGGGCAACCAGGCCGCCGCGCTCGGCGCGCTGATGGGCGGCGTCACCGTCGCCGCCTGGTATCCGATCACGCCCTCGTCCTCGCTGTGCGAGTACCTCATCGCGTACGCCGACCGCTTCCGCACGGATCCCAAGACCGGCGAGAAGCACATCGCCGTGGTGCAGGCCGAAGACGAGCTGGCCGCCGTGGGTATGGCGATCGGCGCGGCGTGGGCCGGCGCTCGGGCGATGACGTCGACGTCGGGCCCGGGCATCTCGCTCATGGCGGAGTTCGCCGGTCTCGCCTACTACGCCGAGGTCCCGGTCGTGATCTTCGACATCCAGCGCATCGGGCCGTCGACGGGTCTTCCGACCCGCACGTCACAGGGCGATGTGAGCTTCGCCTACACGATCTCGCACGGCGACACCAAGCACATCGTGTTGCTGCCCGGCTCGGTGGAAGAGTGCTACGAGTTCGGCCGCGACGCTTTCGACTACGCCGACCGCTTCCAGACGCCCGTCTTCGTCCTCTCCGACCTCGACCTCGGCATGAACCTGTGGATGACTCCGGCGTTCAAGTACCCCGAGAAGCCGTTCGATCGCGGCAAGGTGCTGAGCAAAGAGGACCTCGAACGGCTGGGCGGTGAGTGGGGGCGCTACCAGGACGTGGACGGCGATGGCGTCACCTACCGGACGCTGCCTGGCACGGACCATCCCGCGGCCGGCTACTTCACGCGGGGCTCAGGTCATGACGAGCACGCGCGCTACACGGAGGGCGCGGACGCTTATGCGCGCAACATGGACCGCCTCAACCGCAAGTTCGAAACCGCGCGCAAAGCGCTGCCGGCGCCGGCGGTCGACGAGTCGGCGAAGTCTTCGGTCGGGCTCATCGCCTACGGCTCCACCGACGCGGCGGTGCGCGAGGCACGGGAGCGCCTGGCCTCCGCGGGCCGGCCTGTCGACTACCTGCGCATCCGGGCGCTGCCCCTCTCGCCCGAGGTGGCCGCGTTCGTGGAGCGACACAACACCGTCTACGTCGTCGAGCAGAACCGCGACGGCCAGATGTACGACCTGATCCGCTTGAGCCTGCCCGCCGAGCTCGTCGGCCGGCTGCGCTCCATCCGCCACTACAACGGCCAGCCGATCCCGGCTGAGGCGATCACCGATCCACTGCTGCAAACGGAGGCCGTGCCTGCATGAGCGTGACCCTGAACCGAGCCGGACTCACCCGCGACGCCTACAAGGGCGCGGCGACCACCTTGTGCGCGGGCTGCGGCCACAACTCGATCACCAACCACATGATCAAGGCGCTGTACGAGCTGGGCCTGGAGCCGCACAAGCTCGCCAAGATGTCGGGCATCGGGTGCTCGTCGAAGACGCCCGCCTATTTCGTCGAAACGGCGCACGGTTTCAACGGTGTGCACGGGCGCATGCCCTCGCTCACGACGGGCGCGCAGCTCGCCAACCGCGAGCTGGTGATGCTCGGTGTGTCAGGCGACGGCGACACGGCGTCGATCGGGCTGGGCCAGTTCATGCACATGATCCGGCGCAACATCGACTGCACCTACATCATCGAAGACAACGGCACGTACGGCCTCACCAAGGGTCAGTTCTCCGCCACCGCCGACCTCGGCTCGGTGCAGAAGAAGGGATCGGTCAACACGTTCCAACCGATCGATCCCTGCGCGGTCGCGCTGGCGCTCGGATGCTCGTTCGTCGCGCGCTCCTTCAGCGGCGACGGCAAGCAGGTGGTGCCGCTCATCAAGGCGGCGATCGCTCACCGCGGCACGGCGGTGCTGGACATCATCTCGCCCTGCGTGACGTTCAACGACCATGACGGCTCGACGAAGAGCTACAGCTGGGTCAAGGACCACGAGGAATCGATCGCCGACGTCTCCTTCATCCCGTTCTTCGAAGAGGTTCATGTGGATTACGAGCCCGGCACGGTGCGCGACGTGCAGCTGCACGACGGGTCGCACATCCTGTTGAAGAAGCTGGGTGACGACCACGACCCTCGCGACCGCCGCGCGGCGCAGAAGGTCATCGAAGACGCCCGTGCGCAGGGACACCTGGTCACCGGCCTCCTCTACGTCGATCCGAACGCCGAGGACTTCGCCAGCACGGAGAAGATCCCGGCGACGCCGCTCAAGGACCTGGGCGAGAAGGATCTGCGGCTGACGCGCGAGCAGTTCGACCAGTTCATCGGCGAGTTCGCCTGAGCACGACCGCAGCTCCGCGCACCTTCGAAGAAGAGCTCGTTCGAGGCACCCGCCTGGTCGCGCGCCGCGACCCTGACCTGGCCAAGCACATCAAGCGCCTGGGGCCGCTCGACATCCGCGACCCGCACGACGACCCGTTCGCCGCGCTCGTGCGCTCGATCATGTACCAGCAGCTTGCGGGCGCCGCGGCGACCGCGATCCACAAGCGTTTCCTCGGCCTTTTCGCGGGCGGTCTGTCGCCGCGGGCGGTGCTGGCGCTGCAGGACGGCGCGATGCGAGCGGTCGGCGTGAGCGGTCCGAAGCAGGCCGCCATCACCGACCTCGCGGCCAAGGTCGAGGACGGCACCGTGCCGCTGCACGACGCCGGCTCGCTGGGGGACGACGAGCTCGTGGCCCGGCTGGTGCAGGTGCGCGGCATCGGGCGCTGGACGGCGGAGATGTTCTTGATGTTCCAGCTTCGCCGTCTCGACGTGTGGCCCGTCGACGACTACGGCGTGCGCAAAGGCTGGGCGATGGCGCACCGATTGAAGGAGCCACTCACGCCGCGCGCCCTGCAGGCCGAGGGCGAGAGGTTCCGGCCCTACCGGTCGGTCGCGGCCTGGTACTGCTGGCGCATGATCGACGGCTAGCGGCGCGAATACGAGCGCCGAAGCTTTTCGATCTCCCGGTCCGACATCGAGGGCACGCCGTACGCCTCCAGGAATTCAGGGGCGAAGCCGGGCCCGTAGTTGTACTGCAGGCTCCAGATGGCCGCGGCGAAATCGACCGCGGGGCTGTCGACGCGAGCCCGGCCGACGTCGACCAGTGCCGACAGCCTGCCGTCCTCGACCAGCACGTTAGGCGAGCAGTAGTCGCCGTGCACCAGCACCTCGCCTGGCTGCGGCGGGCCGCCGAACGGGCAGTCGGTCGCGTCGACGGCATGCAGCTCGCGCAGGATTTCGCCCAGCCGCCTGGCCATGGTGCTGCCGTCCCACTTGATCGATCTGTCGTTCAGGGGTACTCCGCGCACCGCGTGCGTCAGCAACCAGTCGTCGCCAAAGCCGTGGTAGAGGCCGATCAGCTCGGGCACCGGCCAGCGACCGCGCAGCCACTCGAGGCGAACCTTTTCGTCTTTCAGATCGGCCGCCCTCTTCACGTAGACCACTCCTGAATCGCCCTCGAGCCGCCACACCGTTCCCGCCCAGCTCATCCATGCGAACTCGTGCCGAAACGCGCCGCCGCCGATGGCGCCGCGCGCGGCGGCGACCACCTGGTCGGGCATCCGCATGCCGGTCGAGGAGTCCATCGCGATACCTGTACCATCGGCAGCGGTGACGGTGAACCTCCTTCTGCCCGACTCGGCGGACGTGTTTCGCCAGGCGAAGTGGGCGGACATCGAGCCCTACTACCAGCAGCTCGCCTCCGAGCCGCTCGACGAGACGAACGTCGAAGAATGGCTCACGAACTGGTCGCACCTGGAAGCGCTGATCGAAGAGGCTTCGGCGCTGGCGTACTTCGCCTACACGTGCAACACAGCCGACCCGCAGCTCGAGGAAGCGCAGCTGCGCTTCGGCAGCGAGATCGAGCCGAAATCGCTGCAGGCGCGGGCCGGACTGCAGAAACGACTCGTCGACATGGGCTACGACCGGCCCGGCTTGAAGACCGCGGTCGAGCGGTTTCGCAACCAGGTCGAGCTCTTCCGCGACGAGAACGTCCCGCTGTTCTCGGAGGTCGCGAAGCTCGAGACGGAATGGGCCAAGGTCAACGGCGCGATGACCGTCGACTGGGACGGCGAGCAGAAGACGCCCGCCCAGCTGCTTCCGTTTCTGGAGTCACAGGACCGGGCGGTGCGCGAGCGGGCCTTCAAGCTGCGAGCGCAGCCGTTCCTCGACCAGCGCGACGTCCTCGCCGGCATCTTCGACCGCATGCTGGAGCTTCGGCAGCAGGTCGGGCGCAACGCGGGTTTCGCCAACTACCGCGACTTCATCCATCGCGAGAAGAACCGTTTCGACTACACGCCTGACGATTGCATGCGATTCCACGCGGCGGTCGAGGAGGTCATGCGCCCGGCGTGCGGACGCATCCAGAAGCGGCGCAAGGATGAGATGGGCGTCGAGGCGTTGCGGCCGTGGGACACGACAGTCGATCCGCTCGGGCGGCCGGCGCTCAAGCCGTTCGGCGACGTGCGCGAGTTCATCGAGCGCACCTCAGACGTGGTCGCCCACGTCGACCCCGATTTCCGCGGCTACATCAACTCAATGGCCGCCGCCGGATTGCTCGACCTGGAGAACCGCAAGGGCAAGGCGCCCGGCGGCTACTCCTGGACGCTGCCGTTCCGCAAGATGCCGCTGATCTTCATGAACGCGGTCGGCATCGACGATGACGTGAAGACGCTCGTGCACGAGGCGGGCCACGCGTTCCATGGCTTCGAGGCCTCTCGGCTGCCGCTGGTCTTTCAGCGCCACCCGGGTTCGGAGATGGCCGAGGTTGCTTCGATGAGCATGGAGCTGCTCACCTCGCCCTACATCACCAGCGACAACGGTGGCTACTACTCGGCCGAGGAGGCCAGGCGATCGATCCGCGAGCTACTCGAGGGCGTGATCCTCTTCTTCCCGCACTGCGCTTCGGTCGACGCATTCCAGCACTGGATCTACACAGAGGAGGCCGGCGCCGATGCTGACGCGCGAGACCAGAAATGGCTCGAGCTCCGCCGCCGGTTCGAGAGCGACGTGGTCGACTGGAGCGGGCTGGACCGCGAGCGCATCGCGCGCTGGTACCAGCAGCCGCACTTCTTCGCCAATCCTTTCTACTACATCGAGTACGGCATCGCCCAGCTTGGCGCGCTGCAGGTGTGGCGCAACAGCCTCGGCGACCGGCTGAACGCTGTGCGCAACTACCGCTCGGCGCTGGCACTTGGGGCCACCGAGCGCTTGCCCGACCTCTACGCCGCGGCGGGCGCGCGGCTCGTCTTCGATTCGAGCGGCATGAAGGAGCTGGCGTCAGTCGTCGAGGAGCAGCTCGAAAAGCTCTACGACTGAGTGATGTCGCGCAGCGGCATGCGCGGTCCGAAGCGTGGCGCGGATGCGCCGGCAAGCAGCAGCAGGCGCAGCACGCGCGCTCGATGCGGGCGGTACGGCTCCAGCAGCTCGAGCATGCGCTCGTCGGTCGAGCGGGCCGTGCCGTCGAATGCGTTGCCGACCATGTGCGGCAGGTGGTAATCGCCGAGAGGCACTGCGTCCGCATCGCCGAGCGCGACCATCGCGACCTTGGCCGCCGTCCACGGACCGACGCCGGGAAATGCCTGGAGACGCGACCACGCGCCGCTCATCGTCATCGAGGCCGTTTCCTCGAGCCGGCGCGCGGAGTGCGCGGCGCGGATGATCACTTCCGCGCGTCTGCGCTCGATGCCGAATCGGTGGAAGGCCCAGTACGGCGTTTCCACGATGACCGAGGCCGGCGGCGGCACCTGCAACTGCGCCGGTCCGGGCGCGCGCGTACCCAGCTGATAGACCAACCTCCGATACGACTCGTGCGCCGCGTCGGTCGCGACCTTCTGACCGATGACCGTGGGCAGCAACGCCTCGAAGACCGCGCGCGTCTTCGGTATGCGCAGGCCGGGATGCCGTCGCTTCGCGTCAGCCAGCGCGGGAAGGCCGGGCTCGAAGCCTGAGTCATCGTCCTCCTCGCCGCACAGCGCCGGGGCGTTGTCGGCGGCCCACGCCGCACCGGGGCCCCAAGCGTCGACGTCGACGACGCCGCCCGCCATCACCAGTCGGACCGTGGCGGGACCCTGCGGCGTGTAGGTCGCGCGCCATACCTCCCCGCCGCGAAGACGCAGCGACGGCCCTGGCCCGATGGGTGCGAGAGTGAGCGCGAGGTCTAGGGCCTTGCGCGGACGGAACCTGGAGCGAACGGCGGGCGAGGTCTCGTCAGTCGGAATGCAGGGGGATCTCCAGCGTGAAGGTGCTGCCCTTGCCGGGCTCGGATTCGACGGTGAGGTCTCCATCATGCATACGCGCGATCTCGCGCGAAAGCCACAGACCGAGACCCGCGCCAGGCGTGCGTGCCGTGGCCTGCGATTCGATGCGGCCGAATCGCGTGAACAGGTTGCGCTGGTCCTCCTTGTCGATGCCGATGCCGCTGTCCTTGACGGAGATGCGGGCGTGGTCGTTCTGCCGACTTACCGCGATGGCGACGGGAGTGCCGGACGGCGAGTACTTGACCGCGTTGGTGACGAGGTTGCGAATCACGATCTGGAACCGGTCAGGGTCGACGTCCGCCCACAGCGGTTGCGGGGGCCGATGGACGTCGACCTCGTGGTCCGACACGAGGGGACCGAGGTTCTGCAACGCCTCCTCGGTGAGCTCGGCGATGTCGCTGCGCTCCTTCTTCAGGGCCAGTCGTCCCTCCTCGAGGCGTGAGGTTTCGATCATCTGCTCGAGCATGGAGTTGACCTCGTCGGCCTTGGCGATGAGGAGCGGCACGACCGCCGCCGCCTTGGGGGGCACGTCGCCGAGCGAGCCTGCACCGATCATCGTGAGGTAGCCCTTGATGACCGTCATCGGGCCGCGCAGCTCGTGTGATGCGAAGTCCAGGAATTCCGTCTTGGCCTTTTCGAGCGCCGCGATGCGGGCCGTGGCCGACACACGATCAAGGCCGGCGGTGATGCTCACGGCGAAGCCGCGTAGGCGCGAGATCTCCCAGTCGCCGAAGAGCGGCGTGATCGGCCCGGAGAGGATGGTGATCATGCCCTGGCCTCCGGTGAGGTCGAGGGGGATGCGAAGGGTCGAATGCCCACCGTGCGGTTTGGCCGCGATCTCAAGGGCTTCCTTCTTCGTCAGGCCGTGGGCGGCAAGGATGGAGCCATCGGCGTCCTCGATGAATCCGGCGGGCGCACCGACCATACGCGCTCCACCGGCGAGCGCCCGCGCCGCCAGGGTCGGGCGGTCTGGGCTGTAGAGCAGGAGCTCGTGAAGCGCGCCGCGCAGCCACTCCTCCTCCGGCCTGCTCCACAGCTGGCGCAGCCACAGCGGCGGGGCGAAGCTGGCGTAGAGGAGAGGCACGATGAGGAGCACAACCGCGTTGGTGATGATTCGCGCGGAGGTGCTCTGCACCACCGGAGCCGCGACGGTGCTGACGACGATCACCGCCACCAGCCCCGCGTAGCCGAGGCTCAGCGAACGCAGGCGCGAGCCCTCGACCGACGGGCGACCGATGGACGCCAGGCCCAGCCGGAGGATCGGCTCGATCACGCAGACCACCCAGGTGGCGACGATCAAGCCCAGCGCGGCAGCCTGATAGCCGGACTGATTGGCTACAGGATTGGACGAAAGGTCCGCCGTGACCCCGATCGCGGCCACGACGACGACCCAGACCGTGATGGCCGCCCGGAGCCTGACGCCCAACGGTAGAAGCGAATCCCTGAACATCAGCAGGGCGTAACCCGAAAGGACGAAGAGGACGAGCGCCGCGTCCACCTGGAGCTGTCCCGGCAGCCCGACGTACGCCGCGACAGGCGCGAGCACGGCCAGGCCGGACAGCGACACCAGGGCCACCACGAGCCACAAGCGCAGGCGGTCGCGATGGCGGATCCAGTCGGCTAGCGTGAACACCGCGAGGGCGACAAAGGCCACCTGGACGACCAGGTCCAGGGCCTGCAGCACCGAGGCCATCCGCGGAGAATACCGCATCGACGACATTTCAAAGACAGGGAGTAAGCACATGAGGTGGGTGACCCGAAAAAATGCCAGCGTCGACCGAATCGCCTGCCCGTGGCTGGTGCGGCGCTTCATCGACCCTGACGCGGAGTTCCTGTACGTCCCGGCCTCCGACGTGGTGGCCACGGCGGAGCGCGAGGGGGCGATCCCTTATGACGTGGGCGGCGTGGAGCTCGGCCACGTCGACGGCCGCTGCAGCTTCGAGTCGATCATCCTCAAGTACGGGTTGAAGGACCCCGCGCTGGACCGCCTGGCGCTCATAGTGCACGGCGCCGACGTCTCCGCCGACGAGGCCATCACGCCTCAGGCGGCCGGCCTGAAGGCGATCGCGCACGGCTTCGCGATGGTCCACGGCGAGGACGACCATTTGAAGATCAAGCTCGAGACGCCCATGTACGACGCGCTGTACGCGTGGTGCCAGAAGGAGGTGGGCCGAGGCTGACCCAGCGCTAGCTGGCCGAATAAGCCTCCACGGCGTTGTTGCCGGCGGCCAGCGGGTTGCCACCGCCGCAGACCAGGAATCGTCCGTCGGCCAGAACGGAGCCGGTGGCCTGCCAGCGCGCCACCGCCATCGGCGCGCCGGCCGACCACGCACCGCTGACCGGATCGAAGAGGTCGACCGTGTCGAGCAGGACTGGGGTGTAGCCGGTCGACTGCACGGTGGCCGGGTCGTATCTCTCGACGAGGCCGCCCGCGACGACGACACGGCCGCCAGGGAGCACGCCGATCACCGGCGCGATTCGTGGCGAGACCGCAATCCCGCTCGACCACGTGCCGGCTTGAACGTCGAGGATCTCGGCCGGCGCCGGATCGCGCGTCCCGCCGGTCACGAAAACCCGGCGGTCTTTCAGCAGAACCATCGCGTGGCCGACGCGCCCGATCGACATCGCCGGTCCGGCCGACCATGATTTCGCGGCCGGGTCGTAGATCTCGGTGGTGGCGAGCGGGCTGCCGAACAACACCGACGCGTCGAGGGAGCCGCCCGTGTCCACCGTCACGCCACCGGTGAGCAGAACTCGTCCGTCCGCGAGCGCGATCGCCTGCGGCCGGTCGCGCGGCACGGAAAGCGCGGCGGTCGCGGTCCACCTGTTCGTCTTCGGATCGAAGATCTCGGCCGAGCCGAGAGGACGTCCTGGCTGCCTGCCGCCCATCACGAGCACAGTGCCGTCGCCAAGGAGAACGGCGGCCTGGTTGGCCCGCGGGCTGACCAGGTTGCCCGCCGGCGACCACCGGTTGGTGGCCGGGTCGTAGATCTCGGCGTTGCCGCGGCCCGGCCCGAGGCCGCCGGCGACCAGGACACGGCCGTCGGCGAGCAGCGTCGCGGTATGACGCGCCCGTGGGTACGCCATCGACGCCGCCGCCGACCACGTATTGGTTCTGGGATCGAAGATCTCGACAGTCGCGAGCTGATTCGCCTCGGACTCCCTGCTGCCGCCGACGACCAGGACTCGGCCGTCACTCAGGACTGTGGCGGTCTGGTCGATGCGGCCGGTGGCGAGGCCGGCCAGGGTCGCCCAGGAGCCGGCTCCGGCCGCGGGCGACGGGCTCGGCGTGGGCGGCGGGGCAACCGTGCCCGCGGCGGGCGCCCAGGTGCGGCCGTCGAACGTCCAGGTGTCGTTGCGATCAAACCCGCCGAACAGGACGACCAAGTCGCGCCATTCGTCGTACGCCATGGCCGGCCGCTCCCCGTTGCGCCAGCGCGCGGGCGGCGAGCAGCTGGGCGCGAGCTTGCGCCAGACCGAGTCAAGGCCTGGGCGCCACGCCCACGTCTCGCCCACGTCGCTGAACCTGACGAAGCCGTCGAGGCCGTTGCCGCCCACGTCGAAAACGACATTGCCGACGTAGCCCACACCGGGCTGCGGCCACGGGACTCCGAGCGAGGTCCACGCGCCGTTGCCGAACTGGAACGCGCCGACGTTGCCCGCGACGACGATCGATCCGTCCTTGGGCGAGACGCGGAGGGCGTGGGCGGAGCCGAATATGGGTCCCTGGTCGGCCAGCACTTCGACCCAGTCGCTGCCGTTCCACGCCCACACGTCGCTCATGTCTCCCTTTTCGGTGCCGCCCACGAGAACGACGCCACCACGCGCCGGATCGGTGGCCATCGCGGGCTCGGTGCGGGTGGGCGGCGTGTGGGCCGGGTGCTGCTGAGTCCACGTCGTGCCATCCCACGTCCACGTTTCCGGCGA
>DASSLR010000064.1:0-17831 GCA_035689345.1 Candidatus Dormiibacterota bacterium | reverse complement strand
GTGTTATTCGGACTGCTGCTCGGGCGATGCCTCCATGCGGTGCTTCAGGAACAGCGCCCCGAGCGGGGGCAAGGTGATGGTCACACTGTGCCGGTGCCCGTGGCGCGGGATCGGCGCCGCTTCGACGCCGCCCAGGTTGCCCTGCCCACTGCCCCCGTAATCGGGCGAATCCGAGTTCAGCAGCTCCTGCCAGAAACCCGGGAACGGGACGCCGATCCCGTAGTTGTGGCGCGGCACTGGCGTGAAGTTGAACGCGGCGATCACGAGGTTGTTCGGGTCGGCCGCGCGGCGGACCAGGCTGACCACACTGTTGTCGCTGTCCGTGCAGTCGATCCACCCGAAGCCGGCGGGGTCGAAGTCCAGTTCGTGCATCGCTTTCTCGGTGCGCAGGATCCGGTTCAGGTCGCCGATCCACTTGCTCACGCCGGCGTGGTCGGGGAAGTCCAGCAGGTGCCAGTCCAGGCTCGAGTCGTGGTTCCACTCGCGCCACTGCCCGAACTCACCGCCCATGAACACGAGCTTCTTGCCCGGCTGCGCGTACATCCAGCCGAACAGCAGGCGGAGGTTCGCGAACTTCTGCCAGTCGTCACCCGGCATCTTCGAGAGCAGGGAGCCCTTGCCGTGCACCACCTCGTCGTGCGACAGGGGCAGCATGTAGCTCTCCGACCAGGCGTAAAGCATTCGAAACGTCAAGCGCTGGTGCTCGAAACGCCGGTACACGGGGTCCTTCTCCATGTACTCCAGCGTGTCGTGCATCCAGCCCATGTCCCACTTCATGCCGAAGCCGAGCCCGCCGATGTACACGGGCTTGGAGACCATCGGCCACGCTGTCGATTCCTCGGCCACGGTCTGCACGTTCGGCTGCTCCTGGTACACCTCGGTGTTGAAGCGCCGCAGCAGCTCCACCGCGTCCAGGTTCTCGCGGCCGCCGAATTTGTTCGGCACCCACTCGCCCTGCTTGCGCGAGTAGTCGAGGTAGAGCATCGACGCCACCGCGTCCACGCGCAGCCCGTCGACGTGGTAGCGGTTCAGCCAGGCCATCGCGCTGCTGACGATGAACCCGCGCACCTCGTTGCGGCCGTAGTTAAAGATCGAGCTGCCCCAGTCGGGGTGGATGCCCTGGCGCGGGTCTGCGTGCTCGTAGAGGTGCGTGCCGTCGAACAGCTGCAGGCCGAACTCGTCAGCGGGGAAGTGCGAGGGCACCCAGTCGAGCACGACGCCGATCCCGTTCTGGTGCAGGTGATCGACCATGAACATGAAGTCCTGCGGCGTGCCGTAGCGGCTCGTCGGCGCGAAGTAGCCCGTGACCTGGTAGCCCCACGACGAGTACAGCGGATGCTCCATCACGGGCATCAGCTCGATGTGCGTGAAGCCCAGGCCCTTGCAGTACTCGGCGAGGCGCGGCGCCAGCTCGCGGTACGTGAGCCAGCGGTTGTGCTCCTCGGGCACGCGCATCCACGAGCCGAGGTGCATCTCGTACACCGACCACGGGGCGCCGCGGCCGTTCGACACCGGGCGCTCGGCCATCCACGACTGGTCGTGCCAGTCGTACGAGAGGTCCCACACGATCGACGCCTGGCGCGGCGGCGGCTCGGCGAAGCTGGCGAACGGGTCCGCCTTCTCGACTCCCGCGCCCGTGGCGCGCGAATGGACGAAGTACTTGTACAGGGCGCCGTGCTTGACGCCGGGGATGCTGCCCTCCCAGATACCCGACGACTCGCGCGGCTGCAGCGGGTGCGACGTGCGGTTCCAGCCGTTGAAGTCGCCCATCACCGTCACCGAGTCGGCGTTGGGCGCCCACACCGCGAACGTCGTCCCCTCGCCGTTCACGTGCGCGCCCAGCTTCTCGTAGAGGTGAGCGTGCGTGCCCTCGTTGAAGAGGTGAAGGTCGAACTGCGTCAGCAGGGAGTTCGCGATCATCCCATCATCCTGGCGCCACGAGGTCGCAGATTCCGCGAAGCGGGATGCGCACCCAGTCAGGTCTCATGTTCAATTCATACCGGAGTTCGTAGAGAGCTTTCTCGAGCAGCATCGTGGTGAGCTGGAGCTCGAGGTCAGCGGGCGTTTGCGGCACGAACGACGCGGTGCCCGCCGTGCTGAGGTAGCTGCGGAGGAAAGCGACCGAAACGCTGTCGACCCAGAAGCGCGCCCATGGCTGCATGCGCGCGAGGAGCTCGGGGGTCAGGCCGTCGGTGCGCAACGCGGCCTGCGCCGCGTAGTGGAACGAGCGCAGCATGCCTGCGACGTCGCGCAGCGCGGGCCGCTTCAGGCGCCGCTCGTACAGCGTGCGCGTCGGCTCGCCCTCGAAGTCGATGATCACGAAGTCGTGGCCGGTGTACAGCACCTGGCCCAGGTGGTAGTCGCCGTGGACGCGGATTCGCGTGGTGGTCAGGCGGCGCAGCAGGAAGGACTTGAGCGTGCGCGCGATCTGCGGCTCCAGCTCGAGCACCTGCCGCGCGTCCTCGCGCGCGTCCTGCGGAAGCCGGTTCTGCTGGCCGCGCAGCAGCTCCAGCGCGCGCATCGCGACCTGGCTGATCGACTGATAGATCGAGCGCTGGTCCTGGGGAGAGATGCGCTCGGGTGAGAAGGCGATGTCGTCCGGGTCGCTGGCCAGCGCCAGGTGCAGCTCGGCCGTGCGCTTGCCCAGGAGCCTGGCCGAGTCCAGGTAGGCGCCGACAGTCTGCACAGCCAGCTCCGGCAGCTCGCCCAAACCGCTGAAGAGCATCCCCGGTGGCAGCGCCGGCGGGCTCCCGTCCGCGAGCAGCTCGACCGCCTTGAAGTAGCTCGCGAGCGTCGACTGCGTGTACTTCCACGCGTCGCCCTGGTTGGGCACGTAGCCCTGCAGCACCGCCACGGAGATCGCGTCGCCGTGGTCCGGTCGGTACTCGAGGCCTCCGGCGAGCGGGGCGATCTGCGCGAAGCTGGTGCGCTCCGTGAGGAACCGCCCGAGCTCGAGCTCGGGGTTGATGCCCTCCTCCACGCGGCGGAAGACCTTGAGGATCAATCGCTCCCCGAACACCACCGAGTTGTTGCTCTGCTCGGCGGCGGAGAGGTTGGCCTCGAGCTTGATGGTCTCCGGCCCGCGCAGCCGCACGAACGCCTTCGTCGTCGATCCGACGAGCGTGCCCTTCGGTCCGCTGAATCGGCGGCGCCGCGCCATCGCCGAAAGCAGCGCGTCGGCGAAGCCCGGCGGCCCGAGCGCGTCGTAGAGCAGCCCGCGCTGCTCCTGGCCGGGCGCCTTCACCCACGCGATCGCGGCGTGCGGCCACCGCTCGATGATCTGCGACGACTCGACGGCGTTCGCGTGCGCGATCGGCAGCAAGTAGGTGTCGGGATCACCCTCCGCGTAGGACGCGACGATGGTCGCGAGGTAGGCGATGCCCTCGGCCGTCCTGATGTCGATCCAGTCGGTGATCGAGATGGACTTCAGGCGGCGCGCCTTGCCGGCAAACCAGCGCCGCTGGCGCACGTAGTTGACGAGGACGCCTTCGAAAGCTTCCTTGCCGCCGTCGGTGAGCACGGACTCCCACGACGCGGGCACGCGCACCTCCGGCAGGGTCGTCGCGGTCAGGCCCCAATCGCTCAGCAGCTGCTGCGATGGCTTGGGCGCCAGCGAGAACCAGTAGAACGAGTGCGGACCGAGCGTCATGTAGTAGGGCGTGTCCCCGATCGGCGGCAGCTCCGTGGAGCCGAAGAGCTCCACGGGCACCATGCCCTTCCATTGCGCCAGGTCAAGCTCCACGACCTGCAGGAACCGCGACAGGTTCGCGACGCAGAGGATCTGCTCGGACTCGTAGCGCCGCACGAAGGCGAGAACCTTGCGGTTCTCTGGCCGGAGCAGCTCGAGCGTGCCGCGGCCGAAGGCGCGGTGGCGCTTGCGCAGGGCGATGACGCGCTTCATCCACGACAGCAGCGAGTGCGGGTTGCCCGCCTGCGCCTCGACGTTGATGGCCTCGTAGTGGTACTCGGGGTCCGTGACCACGGGCAGGTACACGCGCTGGCGGTTGGCGTCGGAGAAGCCGGCGTTGCGGTCGCCGCTCCACTGCATCGGCGTGCGCACCCCGTTGCGATCGCCGAGGAAGATGTTGTCGCCCATCCCGATCTCGTCGCCGTAGTAGATGACCGGCGTGCCCGGCAGCGAGAGAAGCAATCCGTTCATGAGCTCGATTCGCTTGCGGTCGTTGCCGAGCAAAGGCGCCAGGCGCCGCCGGATGCCAAGGTTGATGCGCGCCGCGCGGTCTTGCGTGTAGGACCGGTACATGTAGTCGCGCTCCTCGTCGGTCACCATCTCGAGCGTGAGCTCGTCGTGGTTGCGCAGGAAGAGCGCCCACTGATTGTTCTCGGGGATGGGCGGCGTCTGCGCCAGGATGTCGACGATAGGGAAGCGGTCCTCCATGCGGATCGACATGAAGAGTCGCGGCATGAGCGGGAAGTGGAAGTTCATGTGGCATTCGTCGCCGTTGCCGAAGTAGGCGACGGCGTCCTCGGGCCACTGGTTCGCCTCCGCCAGGAGCATCCGGTTCGGGTAGTTGTCGTCGATGTGCTTGCGCAGCTCGCGCAGGAAGGCGTGCGTCTCAGGCAGGTTTTCGCAGTTCGTGCCTTCGCGCTCGAAGAGGTAGGGGACCGCGTCGAGGCGCATGCCGTCGACGCCGAGGTCCAGCCAGAAGTCGCACGTCTTGAAGAGCGCCTCCTTGACGCGCGGGTTGTCGTAGTTCAGGTCGGGCTGGTGGGAGTAGAAGCGATGCCAGTAGTACGCGCCGGCGACCTGGTCCCACGTCCAGTTGGAGACCTCGAAGTCCTTGAAAATGATGCGCGCGTCCTGGTAGCGCTGGTTGGTGTTGCTCCAGACGTAGAAGTCGCGGTACACGCTGCCCGGCCGCGCCCGCCGCGCGCGCTGGAACCACGGGTGCTGGTCGGACGTGTGGTTGCAGACGAGCTCGGTGATGACGCGGATGCCCCGGCGGTGCGCCTCCTTGATGAACGCGTGGGCGTCGCCGAGGTCGCCGAACATCGGGTTGACGCTCCCGTAGTCCGCGATGTCGTAGCCGTCGTCACGGAGCGGTGAGGGATAGAAGGGCAGGAGCCAGATCGCGCTGACTCCCAGGTCCTGCAGGTACGGGAGCCTGCTGATAAGGCCTTTGAAGTCGCCGCTGCCGTCGCCGTTGGAATCGCTGAAGGCGCGGACGTGGAGCTCGTAGATGATCGCGTCCTTGAACCAGAGCGGGTCGGAGTCGATGCGATCGGGCTCGCCCGACCTCCTGCGCCGCGGCGAGTGGTTGGTGTGCACGGCCTTTTGCTCCGGTGCAGGAGCCGCCGCCGTCTCGCGTTCGGGTTCGATCACAGGAAGTACTCGAAATCGTGCTCGCTGCGCACGCGGTGGCGGAAGCGGAAGATCTGCCCGGGCACCGAGGAGGGGTTGATCTCGACGTAGTTGCGCGGACCGTTCCACAGGTAGCGCGCGCCGCTCAGCAGCTCGTGCGCCTGGTAGCTGCGCCCTTGCTCGATGCCGAGCTCCTCGAGCGGCAGCGTCACCATGCCGATCTGCGTGTGGTGCGGGTCGACGTTCACCACGGTCAGGACCACGTCGCTCAGGTCATCTGTCGCCTTCGTGTAGGCGATGAGCTGGTCGTTCTCGGTGGGGTGGAAGCGCAGGCCGCGATCCTGCTGCAGCGCGGGATTCTCGCGCCGCACCTTGTTGACCAGCGTGATCAGCTCGCGCAGGCTGTCGGCGCTCGCGAGGTTCCAGCCGCGCAGCTGGTACTTCTCCGAGTCCAGGTATTCCTCCGAGCCGGCCTCGCGCGCGCGGCCTTCGCACAGCTCGAAGGCCGGGCCGTAGATGCCATAGCTCGCGCCGAGCGTCGCGGCCAGCAGGAAGCGCGTCGCAAACGCGTTGCGCCCGCCGCTCTGCAGGTACTCGGTGAGGATGTCGGGCGTGTTGGGCCAGAGGTTGCCACGCATGAACTCGACCACCGGAGGGCGCGTGATCTCGCTGAGGTACTGCGCCAGCTCCCACGCCGTGTTGCGCCACGCGAAGTACGTGTACGACTGGCTGAACCCCGCCTTGGCGAGGCGGTACATGACCTTCGGCCGCGTAAACGCCTCCGAAAGGAAGATGACCTCGGGGTGGCTGCGCTTGACCTCGGCGATCAGCCATTCCCAGAACGGGAACGGCTTGGTGTGCGGGTTGTCGACGCGCATGATCTTCACGCCCTGGGCGACCCAGAACTCGACGACTGAAAGCAGCTCCGCCCACAGCTCGCGCCACGCGTCGGTCTCGAAGTCGAACGGCACGATGTCCTCGTATTTCTTGGGAGGGTTCTCGGCGTACTGGATCGTGCCGTCGGGCCGGTGCCTGAACCACTCGGGGTGCTCGCGCACGTACGGGTGGTCGGGCGAGCACTGGAAGGCGATGTCGAGGGCCACCGCGAGTCCGTGCTCGCCTGCGATCTTGACCAGGCGCCGGAAGTCGTCGAGCGTGCCCAGCTCCGGGTTGACCGCCTTGTGACCGCCTTCCTCCGAGCCGATCGCCCATGGGCTGCCCGGTTCGCCAGGCTCGGCCTTCACGGAGTTGTTGCGACCCTTGCGGTGGGACTTGCCGATGGGGTGGATGGGCGGGAGGTACAGGACGTCGAAGCCCATGTTGGAGATGTAGGGCAGCCGGTTCTCGAGGTCGCGAAAAGTGCCGTGGACCCCGGCCTTCCCGGTCGAGCGCGGGAACGTTTCGTACCATGCGCCAAACCGGGCGCGCTCGGGTTCGACGACCACCTCCAGCTCGCGCGAGTAAGTCGTGCCCAGCGAGCGATCGGCGTGGCGGTCCATGAGCGTGCTGAGATCGTCTGACTGCTTGGTGTCCGGGGCCTGCTTGCGCACCACGGCCGCCAGCGCGGTGAGCCTCGCCGCGTCCTGCCCGCTCGCGCGGCCCGCGGCCTCGGCGATCAGGCGCGCGCCGATCTCGAGCTCCAGCTTGATGTCCTGGCCGGCGGCGACGCGCTTGGCCAGGCGGGCGGACCACGTGCGGTAGTTGTCGACCCAGCCCTCGAGCGTGTAGACGTGGCGGCCGAGCTGGGTGACCGTGAAACGCCCGCGCCAGCGGTCGTTGACGAGGGGGGTCATCGGCACCTCGGTCCATTCCGGGGCGGATTCGTGCCGGTGCCGGAGCACCGCCGCCAGCGTGTCGTGGCCGTCGGCGAAGATGTCCGCCTCGACGTTCACGGGCTCGCCGACGGTCCGTTTCACGGGGAAACGGCCGGCGTCCACTTCGGGCGAGACGCCCTCGATCACGACCCTCTGCCGGGCATCGGGAAGGTCCGGCGGCGACTTCGAAGGGAGCGGCGCCGAGGCGGTCAGCCGACGCCTGGCGGGTGCGCGGGCCACGGTTCAATCGTGCCACGCGATACCGCTTCCGTGGGCCGCCCTAAACGGGGGCCCCCTTGTTAGTTAGGCGGCGGTCGGCTTGTGGATCCGGTGCAGCGCGCTCACCGCGGCCGTGCACTGAGGCTTATGAGAGGAAACCCGGATGGTTTCCTCTGCGCGCCAGGCGCGGTCAGGTTGGGCTTACTTTGTGCATCGCCGGGCTGCGCCCGGCTGCTCTCCTTCCGGAAACAGGTTCGGACTTCACTGAAGAGTTACGCCCGGCCACGTCTGGTTGAGCGAGGAACAGAGTTGCGGCCGGGTTGAACCCGGCCGCCCCTGCCACGCGGTCTTACGCCGCGGACGGCTTGTGGATCCGGTGCAGCGCGCTCACCACCGCCGTGCATTGGTCTTCGACATAGTCCATCCCGGCGGCCTCGGCGATCCTGCGCGCTTCGTCGGAGCGGATGTCGAGCTGGAGCCACAGCGCCCTGGCCCCGATCGCGGCCGCATGGCGCGCGATCTCGGGCGCGTCGGCCGCCGGCCGGAACACGTCTACGAGGTCGACCGGCTCTGTGACGTCGAGCAGCGAGTGATAGACCCGCTCGCCGAAAAGCTCGCCGGCGGCGTTCGGATTCACGGGGATGATGCGAAATCCCCTCTGCTGCAGGCCGGCGGGCACCGAACCGCCCGCTTTGCGCGGGTCGCGGGACGCGCCGACCACGGCGATCGTGCGCGCGGAGCGAAGAACCTGCTCAGGCGATTTCATGCGTTTGTACACAATCGCGTGAAATTCGCGCGAAATTCCATGCGTTTGTACACAAACGCAGTTTTACGCGGCTTCGGTCTGCGACTTCTGCGCGGGCTCGAGCGCGATCTTCAGCACGTCGTCGACCTTGCTCGCCAGGTGGAACGTCATCGCGTTGCGCACGCTCTCGGGCACGTCGTCGATGTCCTTCTCGTTGCGCTTCGGGAGGATGACCTCCTTCAGGCCCATGCGGTGAGCGGCCAGCACCTTCTGCTTGACGCCGCCGATGGGGAGCACGAGACCCTGCAGCGTGACCTCGCCGGTCATGCCGACCGTGTTGCGCACCGGCCGTCCGGTGAGCAGCGACACGATCGCGGTCGTCATCGTCACGCCCGCGCTCGGCCCGTCCTTGGGCACCGCGCCCTCCGGCACGTGGATGTGGAAGGCCTGCTCGATCGACTTCGGGTCGATGCCGAGCTCTCGGGCGTGCGACCGCACGTAGGAGAGGGCGATCTGCGCCGACTCCTTCATGACGTCGCCCAGCTGTCCGGTCAGGGTCAGCGAGCCACCGTGGCCGTTGGAAGCCGGCGTCGCGG
The DNA here is from genome assembly GCA_035689345.1 of Candidatus Dormiibacterota bacterium. Classification (GTDB taxonomy): domain Bacteria; phylum Chloroflexota; class Dormibacteria; order Dormibacterales; family Dormibacteraceae; genus CF-118. The sequence continues at coordinate 9,137 of DASSLR010000064.1, read as the reverse complement.
TGGCCTCAACGAACAGGACGTCGCCGCCGACACCGGTCACCGCCAGGCCTGTCGCCACGCCCGGCACCGCGGTGCGGGCCGCGACCTCGTTGTCGAACTTCGGCTTGCCGAGATACTCGCGCACGCGCTCGGGGGTCACCTCGACCGGCACCGCAAGCGCCGCGCTCGCGATCTTGGTGGCGACCTTGCGCGTGATCTTGCCGAGCTCGCGCTCGAGGTTGCGCACGCCGGCCTCGCGAGTGTGGTCGGTGATGACCTTCAGGATCGCGGCGTCGTCGACACGGACCTCGTCCGCCTTCAAACCGGCCTGCTTGACCTGCCGCGGCAGCAGGTGGTCGCGCGCGATGGCGACCTTCTCCTCCTCGGTGTAACCGTCGAGGCGGATGAGCTCCATGCGGTCGAGCAGCGGCGCGGGAATCGTCTCCGACACGTTCGCCGTCGGGATGAACAGCACCTCTGACAGGTCGAGGTCGACCTCCAGGTAGTGGTCGCGGAACGTGTTGTTCTGCGCGGGGTCGAGCACCTCGAGCAGCGCGGACGACGGGTCGCCGCGCCAGTCGCTGCCGACCTTGTCGATCTCGTCCAGCATCACGACCGGGTTCTTCGTGCCGGCCTCTTTCAGCGCGCGCACGATGCGGCCCGGCATGGCGCCGACGTAGGTCCGGCGGTGGCCGCGGATGTCTGCCTCGTCGCGAATGCCGCCCAGCGAGACGCGGGCGAACTTGCGACCGAGCGCGCGCGCGACCGACTCACCCAGCGACGTCTTGCCCACGCCAGGAGGTCCGACCAGCGTGATGATCGCGCCCGAACCGCGGCCGCCCAGGACTTCGAGGCCGCGCTCCTTGCGCAGCTTGCGCACGGCGAGGAACTCGATGATGCGGTCCTTCACGTCCGCTAGCCCGGTGTGGTCCTCGTCGAGGATGCGCCGCGCTTCCGTCAGGTCGAAGTTGTCGTCCGAGCGCACGTTCCAGGGGATGTCCAGCATCCAGTCGAGATACGTGCGGATCCAGCCGTATTCGGGGTTCTGCTCGCTCGTCCGCTCCAGGCGGTCGAGCTCGCGCTCCACCTCGGCGCGAACCGCGTCGGGCATGCCGGCCTTCAGCACGCGCTCGCGGTACGTCGACACGACGTCGCTCGAGCCCTCGTTCAACTGCTTCTTGATCGCTTCCATCTGCTGGCGCAGGAGGAATTCGCGCTGCGTCTTCTCCATGCCCTCGGCGACGTCGCTGCGGATCTTCTCCTTCAGCGAAGCATCGGCCAGGATCTGCTTGGTCCAGCCGATGAGCAGCGCCAGGCGCTCCTCGAGGTCGACGGTCTCGAGGACCTGCATCTTCTGCTCGGTCGTCAGGTCGGGCGAGTAGCCCGCCAGGTCGGCCAGGTGGCCCGGGGTGCGCGCCTGGCGCAGGAACTGCACGACCTGCGGGACTCCGCGCGACTCGACCAGGTTCTCCAGCATCGCGCGGTACTCGCGGGCCAGCTCCTGCGACTTCTCGGTGGGAGGCTCGGGGTCGACGATCGGGTCGGCCTTGACCCACAGGGCGCCGCCGATGTCGGCCTGCCCGCTGCCCAGCCGCGCGCGGTACTCGCCGCGGATGGTGAACGCCTCAGCGCCCGTCGGAAGCTCGGCGGAGTCGCCCAGGCGGGACACCGTGCCGATGCTGCCGAACTTGCCCTCGATCCGCGGCACCAGCAGGATCAGCCGGCTGCCCTGGCGGGCGGCCTCGATCGCGGCCCGCTGGCTGTCGCCCTCGACGGCCAGGGTCACGGTCATGTGCGGCAGGACGACGACGTCGTCCATGGGGAGGACGGGGAGGAGCTCGGACTTGGGGGTGTTTGCCATGTGTTCAGACAAACTTTTACCCGCGCCGGGCCATTCCTAACCTAGCGCCGCGGGCCGCGCCTAGACCCTGGTCACGCCCCCGCCGGCAGACCCTCGCCGGGATAGGGAGTCGATCGTCACGGCCGCCAGCAGGACCAGGCCCGTGACGATGAACTGCGGCTCGACGTCGTAGCCCAGCAGGTACATGCCGTTGTAGATACCGCCGATCACCAGGCCGCCCAGCACGCCGTGCAGCGGTTTCCCCCTGCCTCCGAACAGGCTAGTCCCACCGATCACCGCAGCCGCCACCGCATAAAGGACGTACTGGCCGCCCGGCACGTTGTTGGACATGCCGCCCAGGTAGGACGCGAACAGCAGCATCCCGATCCCCGCGGTCGCCGAGCAGAGCGCGAACGCGACCGTGCGCACGAGGGCGACATTGATGCCGGCTCGCCGGGCAGCTTCCGGGTTGCCGCCGATGGCGTAGATGTAGCGCCCGTAGCGCGTGCGCTGGAACAGCACCGTCCACACGCCCAGCACTCCGAGCACGATCAGCATCACCCAGGGCACGCCCTCGAGCGTGCCGAGGGCCGCCCGGTTCTGGTCACAGATCCAGACGACAACCACGCCCACCACCGCGATGAGGCCGATCTTGATCAGGGTGAGGCTGGTAGGAGGGGCGACAAGGCCGCTCCGCCGCCGCCGCCAGTCGCCGATGAAGATGTAGAGGCCGAGGGCCACGACGACCAGGGCCATGACGACCCAGCTGACGGTGGGATCGAGCGTCCCCCACATGAGCTTGTACAGCACGATCTGGTTGTTGTCGATGCCGGTGAGGTTCGGGTAGCCCGAGAACGGTCCGCGCAGCAGGATCCAGAGCATGATCCCGTTGGCGATGAGAAAGCCGGCGAGGGTCACGATGAAGGACGGCAGCCGCAGCCGCGTGATCAGCGTGCCCTGAATGGCGCCGAACACAAAACAGAAGGCGAGGCCGGCGACGATTGCAGCCCACCACGGCCACTTCGTGGTCACTGGCTGCACAAGTTGCACGGTGATGGCCGCGCCGCAGGCGCCCACGTAGCCGATCGAGAGGTCGATCTCGCCGAGCACCAGGGCATACGTCGCGGCCATCGCCAGCACCATGAAGATGGCGCTCTGCTGGAAAAGGTTCACCAGGTTGCCTGGCGACAGGAAGACCGGGCTCCTGGCCTCGAAGTAAACCGCGATCGCGACCAGTGCGACGATCACCGGCAGGACCCCGCTTTCGCCCGCGCGGATCCGCAGCACCCAGGCCCGCATGTAGCCGGCTAGCGACTGGGCGACGATCGCTGGCGGGACCTCGGCGTCGACGGCTTCCACGGCCGCGGTGAGGTCGGCGGCCTCCTCCGCAGGCGCTACCAGCTCAGTTGGTTCGGCTGCGTCGGACACCGCTCAGTCCCAGCCCTCCGGTTGTCATGTACTCGACCACGCTCTGGCGGTCGAAGTTGGACGCGTCGTCCTGCACGACCATGCGCCCGAGATAGAGCACCGCGATCCGGTCCGCCACCTCGAAGACGTCGTTGAGGTTGTGCGAGATCACCATGACGGCGACGCCGCGGTCGCGCAGCCGCTTCACCAGGTCCAGGACCATGCGGGTCTGGACCACGCCGAGGGCTGCCGTCGGCTCGTCCATGATCACGAGCTTGGAGTTCCAGAGCACCGCCTTGGCGATGGCCACCGACTGGCGTTGGCCTCCGGAGAGCGACGCTACAGGCTGCCGGATCGAGCGCACCGTGGTCACTCGAAGCGTGGCCAGCGTCTTGGCGGCCTCGCGCTCCATCGAGTCCTCGTCGAGCAGTTCGTTGCGAAGTCGCTCGCGGCCCAGGAACATGTTCTGGACGATGTCCAGGTTGTCGCACAGGGCGAGGTCCTGGTAGACGGTCTCGATCCCGAGCCGTGAGGCGTCACGCGTGCTGCGGATGTGCACCGGGTGGCTTTCGAAAAAGATTTCCCCGTGGTCGGGCGAAAGAACGCCGGCGATGCACTTGGTGAGGACCGATTTCCCGGCCCCGTTGTCGCCGCACAGCGCGGTGACCTTGCCGGCGAACAGGTCGAGGTCGGCGTGGTACAGGGCCTGCACCGGGCCGAAATGCTTGTCGATCTCCCGGACTTTGAGCAGTGGTTCGGGCCCGGCTGGCGACGTCTGGGCGGACGCCGTGCTCACCTGCACTCCTTGATTGTGGAGGTTGCGGCGCCGCCGCGTGGTGCGGCGGCGCCGAGGTTCATTGGTCGGTGCTTACGCGATGTTGTACTTCGCGCAAACGGCCGCGGTGACCGCCGCGCAGATCGTGCCGGCGTCGACGAACTTGTCCTTGATCACGGTCGACTCCATGTTCGAGGTGTCGACCCAGATCGGCACCAGCAGCGACGCCGGCTGGGCGCTGCCGGTCTGCCCCTGCGGAGGGGTCGTCTGGCCGTTGAGCAGAGCGCTCGGCGGCGTCTGCCCGGCGCGGAGCACGGTCGCGAGCGCGACAGCGTCCTGCGCCTCGAGGTAGATCGGCTTGTACACGGTGCCGCACTGCCAGCCCAGGAGGACGTTCTCCAGGCCCTGAGGCGTGGCATCCTGCCCGGTCGTCGGAACTGTGTTGGGCTTGATGCCTGCGTTCTTCAGCACGTTGACCACGGCGTTGCCGAGGCCGTCGTTGGCCTCCACCGTGGCATTGATCGTCTTGTGGGCCGACAACGCTGCTGCGAACGTCGCCCCGCCCTTGGCGTTGTCCCAGCCGGCGGCGAAGTCCTCATGAACGAGCGTCATGCCCTGGCTGTTGGTCTTGCCGTCCGCCAGCGGGATCGTGTTGTCGCCCCAGATGGCCTGGTTGTAGCCCTGGGCAAACGAGACCGCGTTGGCGTCGATGTCGCGGCCGCCGTCCAGCTCGTACACCTGGGCGTTCTTCACGCCCCAGCTGCTGGCGCACTTGAGGAAGCCCTCGCCGATCAGCTTGCCGACCTGGACGTTGTCGAAGCTCACGTAGTAGGTGCTCGTACCGGTGAAGACTGCGCGGTCGTAAGCGATCATCTTCACCCCGTGTGACTGGGCGTAAGCCTGGACGGCCTGCCCGGTCGGGATGTCGGTCTGGTCGACGAGGAGCACCTTCGCGCCGTTGCTGATGTCAGCCTGGGCGATGGCCAGCTCGGTCGTGCTGGTGCCCTGCGCGTTCTGGATGCTGTAGTCGGACGAGCTGTAGCCGGCCATGTCGAAAGCCTTCTTCAGGTACGGCAGGTCGAAGTTCACGTAGCGGGTCGACGTCGTCGTGTCCGGGAGGATCACGCCGACCTTCCCGGTTCCTGCCGCCGTCAGGCTCTTGAGGTTCGCCATGTACGAGAAGTCGGCTGTGAAAGACGAGATGCTCAGGTCGGACGGCACGGTGGCCGTCGTTCCACCCGACGTGCTGCTGCTTCCGCATGCGGCTATGACCAGAGCGGCAGCGCCAGCACATGCGGACATGCTGAGCCGCCTTAATTCGCGCAAGTGCATATGGACCTCCTGATCCATGCGGCGCTTCCTGCTGCCTTCTTCCCGGGAGGGCCGGGGCGAGAGTGCGCCGGCAACAGGTCTACTCAAGGTCCGCGGCGACATCGCCGTCCGGTTCGCCGGGCAAAAGATTAACCGGGCCCGGGCATTTGTCAAGAGACCGATATGGCCGGCGGCAGGAATTGTTCAAGGTCTTGACAAATGGGCGATCCGGGCGAACGATTCGCGTGCGATGTCCAAGAAGGGGGAGGGGTCGCTGTCGTGGCTTCGCGACCGCAACCGCCAGCGTGTCCTGGACGTCCTGCGCATCCGGGGCCGGACCAGCCAGGCCGACATTGCGCGGGCCACGGGCCTCTCGCGCACGACCATCCACACGCTCATCGGGGAGCTGAAGGACGAGGGCATCGTGCTCGAGATCGACGGCCGGTCCGCCGGCTCGGGCAGCGGGCGCCCGGCGGTGCAGCTGGTCCTGCAGAAGACCTCGCGCGCGGTGCTGGGCATCGACTTCGGGCACAGCCACGTCCAGGTGGCCGTGGCGGACCTCGCCCACAACGTGCTGGCCGAGACGCGTCGCGACCTCGACGTCAACCACCATGCCAAGGAGGCGCTCGACTCCTCCGAGGCGATGGCGGCGGAGGTTCTCGCCGCGGCGGGCATCGATCGCTCGCGGGTGATCGCGGCCGGCATCGGCATCCCCGGCCCCGTCGATCGCGAGCGCGGCACCGCCGGCTCGGCGACGATCCTGCCCGGCTGGGTCGGGCTGCGCATCGCCGACGCGATGCAGAAGCGCCTCGGGCTGCCCGTCGACATCGAGAACGATGCCAACCTCGGCGCCCTGGCCGAGCTCACCTGGGGCGCGGGCCGCGATTGCAGCAACTTCGCCTACATCAAGGCCGCGACCGGCATCGGCGCCGGCCTGGTCATCGACGGGGCGCTGCTGCGCGGCGCCACCGGCACCGCCGGCGAGATCGGCCACACCACGCTCGATGAACGTGGCGCGCTCTGCTACTGCGGCAACCGCGGATGCCTCGAGACCGTGGCCTCGGGGCCGGCGATCACGCGCCTGGTCGCCGAGGCCAATGGAGAGGCGCCGAGCCTGGCCGAAGTCATCGAGCGGGCGTCCGCCGGCGACGTCCGTTGCCGGCGCGCCATCTCCGACGCGGGCCGCGAGATCGGCGTCGCCGTCGCCGGCCTCTGCAACCTCATCAACCCGGAGCGCGTAATCATCGGCGGCCTGCTGAGCCGGGCGGGGAACATCCTGCTGCAGCCCATGCGCGAATCCATCCGCCGTCACGCCGTGCAAGGGGCGGCGGAGCGACTGGACGTGCGGCAGGCCAGCTTCGTGGAGCGCGCGGAGCTGCTCGGCGCGCTCGCGCTCGCGCTGCGCGGCCAGCGCGCTTACGAAGCCCTCAGCTAAAACTACTTCCGGTGAGTCGCAATCGCATCGCCATCGTCGCCGTGGTCGTCATCGCCTTCGTGGTCGTGGCCGGTTACCTCATCTACAAGAACCAGTCGGGCGGCGGGCAGAACGTGAGCATCGACGTCACCGTCACGCACGGCGACACCATGAAGCCGGTCGAGTGGGACGCGCACCAGAACGACATGGTCACCGTCCATCTCACGAGTGACATGGACGGCGAGGTCCACCTGCACGGTTACGACATCGCGTTCGAAAACAAGGCGGGTGTCGTCACCACCAAAACGTTCAAGGCCGACAAGACCGGTGACTTCCCGATCGAGTGGGAGGACACCAGCGCCCACCTCGGCCATCTCGTGGTGGCGCCATGACGCTGCACCTCGCCGGCCTCCTGCTGCACGGCTTCGGACCTCGTTACGACCTGCCCATATCGCGCTGGCTGTACTTCCTCGCCGCCGGTTTCGTCGTGGTCATCTCGTTCGTGCTCGTCGTCATCTTCGCCGGTGACTCGGTCGGTCCCAAAGCGGTCGAGTACCCGCGCCGAGCGTCCGCCTGGCTGACCGCGGCCGGTCGATCGCCCTGGCCCCGTGGCATCGGCGGCACGATCGGTGTGCTGGCGCTGCTGGCGGTCATCGTCTGCGGCTTCTTCGGCAGCCAGAAGCGCCCCGACCTGAACCCCGCCGAGTACATCGTGTGGATCTACTTCTGGGCCGGCACCGTCATCCTGTCCGGCCTCGTCGGCAACCTCTGGTATCTGCTCAATCCCTGGGCCGCGATCTACGACGCGGTCAACCGGGTGATGCGCCTCCGGCCGGCGTTGAAGCTGCCCAACGTCGGCGTGTGGCCGGCGGTCGTCCTCTATCTGGCGTTCGCCTGTGTGGAGCTCTCGTCGGGCATGGCCAACCGGCCGTGGTTCGTGGCCGTCGCGGCCGGCGCGTACACGTGCCTGACCCTGGCGGGCATGTTCCTTTTCGGGCGCGACGAATGGCTCGGGCACTGCGAGGCGTTCACCGTGCTGTTCGACATCGTGGGACGCTTCGGTCCGATCGAGGCTGACCGCGACGAGGCGGGGCGGATAAAGACGGTCTATCTCCGGCCGTGGGGCGTGGGCCTGCTCAAGCCAGGGCCGGCGGGCTGGGACCGGGTCGTGTTCGTCATCCTCATGCTGAGCACGCTGGCCTTCGACGGCATCCTCGCCACTCCCGCGTGGCAGGACTTCGACATCGCCCTGGAGCCCATCTGGCTTCCGCTTGGCTCGCTCGGATTCTTCTTCGTGCGCACCGTCGGCATGCTTCTGCTGACGGTCACCTTCCTGCTGGTGTTCGTCGCGTTCATGCAGCTCGTCATGTATTTCGGGTCGCGCAAAGTCGACCTGACGACCACCGTGACCGCTTTCGCGCTCACGCTCGTGCCGATCGCGCTCGTCTACAACGCGGCGCACAACTACAGCTACGTGACCGTGCAGGCGCAGCTGCTGATACCCCTGCTCAACGACCCGCTCGGCAAGGGCTGGCACCTGCTGCCGGCCGTGACGAACTACCAGGTCAGCTTCGCGTTCGCCCAGGCGGCCACCGTCTGGTACGCGCAGGTGATCCTGATCGTACTCGGGCACGTGATCGCTGTGTACCTGTCGCACCTGCGCGCCGGCGAGCGCTTCCGCACCGCCCAGCGCGCGCTGCTCAGCCAGTATCCGATGCTGCTCCTGATGGTCGCCTACACGGTGGTGAGCCTCTCCATTCTCGCCGCGCCCACGACCTCGGGCGGCTAGGCCGGATGGCCTGGCCCTTCGACCCGTCTGTCTACGCGGGCCTGGCCGCGCTTTTCCTCGGGCACGCGTGGCTGGCGCGGTCGAGCGAGGATTCCAGACCGAGACACACCATCTACTTCCTGTCGGGACTCGCGCTGCTGTGGGCGGCGCTGGAGACGCCCGTCGACACCATCAGCGATGACTACCTCGACTCGGTCCACATGCTCCAGCACGTGCTCCTGGGATTCGTGGCGCCGCCGCTCCTGCTGCTCGGTCTGTCGCCGCGCATGGCGGGCCGGCTGATGCGGGTGCCCCTGCTTCGCGCCATCACCGAGCCTGTGCCGGCCCAGGTGATCGGGGGCGTGGTCATGATCGTCTGGCACGTGCCCGCCCTCTACGACGCCACGCTGCGCTCGGAAGGGTTGCACATCGTCGAGCACCTCACGTTCATCGCGGCCGGCCTGGCGCTCTTCTGGCCGGTGCTCAAGGACACCTCGGCGCATTCGCGCTGGGACATGTCGCCCGGCGCGAAGCTGATCTACCTGCTGGTGGCGACCATCCCCCAGGACGGCGTCGCGCTGGCGCTCCTGTTCTCGCGCGAGCCGTTCTACGAGTACTACGCGCACGTGCCGCGGCTGGTCGA
>DASSLR010000063.1:0-3203 GCA_035689345.1 Candidatus Dormiibacterota bacterium | reverse complement strand
AGAAGAGCTCGACCGTGCGCGTGACCTGGCGCAAACGAAATATGCGACGGCCGCATGGATCAACCGCCTGCCTTGAAGGAGGTCAGAACAGGTCCGGTTGAAACCGGCGATAGTCGCGACTATCGCCGTGTTTCGCCGGTCACGTTGGGCGTTAGTCGCGCCTACCGGCCGGGCGCGGAGGTGAAAACAGAATGCTGAGCGACAAGCCGACCTACACGACCCTCCCGGTCGCCGACCTGGCAGCCGCCCGCGAGTTCTACGAGGGCAAGCTCGGAATCCGCCCGCTGATGGTCACGGAGGGCGGCGTCATGTACGGGTCAGGCGAGACGCAGTTCTTCGTCTACCCGAGCCGGAGCCGCCCGGGCGGACACACGCAGATGAGCTGGCGCGTGTCCGACATCAAGGCCGAGGTCGCGGAGCTGAAGGCCAAAGGCGTGACGTTCGAGCACTACGACGTCCCGGGCCTCGAGATGGAGGGCGACATCGCCCGCAGCGGTCCAGAGGTCTGGACCGCGTGGTTCAAGGATCCCGAGGGGAACGTCCTGGGGCTGACGCAGATCGGCGGCGGTTAGCCGCCGAAGTACTTGTGCTGCTGCAGGAAGGCCCTCGCGACTGCGTCGGGATCTTGATGCAGAAGCTCCACCTGGCCGTTCATCGTGATCAGTTCCTCTGTGGTCAGGTTGGCGCTGATCCTGTTGAGGACGGTCTTGACCTCATCCGTCGCAACTTTCGTCCGGATGATCGGCACGACGTTGTCTGCGTTCTCGAGGTGCTTGTCGTCCTGCAGTACCACGAGGCCCAGCTTGCCGAGGTCGGAGTCGGTGGTGAACACGAGGCCGACCTGGATGCTCCCGTTGGCGAACGCGGCGCGCGTCAGCGGACCGTCGGCGTCGAGGGCTTTGAACGACTTGAAATGGATGCCGTAGGTCTTCTCGAGTCCAGGCTGGCAGAACGGTCTCGTCGGACATTCGGCCGGTCCGCCGAGCACGAGCTGACTGCCGACCGCCGCGAGGTCTGAGAGCTTGGTCAGGTTGTACTTCTGGGCGATCGCCTTGGGCACGGCGAACGCGTTCTGATCGACCGCGGCGGAAGGAGTCAGGGCTTCGAGCTGCAGCGGTTGGAGGCGCAAGTTGAGCTTGGCCGTGGTGGCCGTCACATCGCTGGAGGCCTCGCCGAGCTTGCCGTTGTAGTACTCCAGCTCCGTCGCCGAGTAGCCGGCATACATGTCGATCTGGCCCGCCTTGAGGGCGGGAGCGACGACCTCGCGGTTGCCCAGGCGCAGCTTATAGTTGACGGTGTAGCCGTCACGGGCGAGGGCCTGGCCGTACAGCTGACTCAGGACCGAGCTCTCGGCGAAGTCAAAGCCGCCGATCGTGATCGTACCCTTGCTCGCCGAACCGCCGCCCGAGCTGCCGCACGCCGCGGCCAGCGTCGCGGCAGCGGCGAGCACCGTGATCAGCCAGATCGGTCTGCGGTTCATGGAACTTTCCTCCCGGGGCCGGCCTGGCCCTCCCCGATCAAACGGCGCGTGAACTGAGATTCTTCCATGAGCGGGGCCGCTTCACGCAACCTTGAAGCTGGTGGCCCGGCGCATCTTGGGCGCCATCAGCAGACGGATGCCGCGGGGGACGAGCAGCCGTTCCACGGCCGAAAGGCTGACCTCGGTCGCCAGCGCAAGCAGGGCGACCAGAATCGCGCCCGAAATCATCATCGGATAGTTCTGCTGACCGAAGCCGTCGATGATGTATCGCCCCAGCCCGCCGCCGGCGATCAGCGCCGCGAGAGTGGCGGTCGCGACCACCTGTACGGCCGACGTCCGAATTCCGGCCATGAGCAGAGGCACCGCCAGGGGCAGCTCGACGCGGAAGAGCTGCGCCAGCTCGCGGTAGCCCATGCCGCGAGCTGCGTCGCGGACATCGGGGTCCACCTCGCGCAGGGCGACGTAGCTGTTGGTCACCATGGGCGGGATGGCCAGCGCGGTGAGCGCGAGGATCACCGGCAGGTCGCCCAGCCCGAAGATCTGAAACGCGACGACCAGGATGGCGAAGGAGGGGACCGACCGGCCGACGTTGGAGATGTTGATCGCCAGGTTGCCGAACCGGCCGTAGTGACCGAGCGCGATGCCCAGCGGAAGCGCGATCACGGCGCCGATCAGGACCGACTCCGCCGACAGCTGGACGTGCTCCACGATGCGGGTCGGGACGCCGTTTTCTCCCTGCCAGTGCGAGGGATCCGCGAACCACTGCCAGACCGAGGCGAGGACGCTCATGCCTGCCTCGCCCAGGGCAGCGCCAGGCGTTGGCCGGCGAACAGCAGGAGGTCGGCGACGAGCGCGAAGGTGATCGAAAGGATCGTGGCCACGACGAGGGGCGAATGGAAGCTCTCCTGCAGGCCCTGGTTTATGAGCTGGCCAAAACCGCCGAGGCCGATGACGGCGGTGATCGTGATGATGCCGATAGTCGAGACGGTGGCCACGCGAAGCCCCGCGAAGATGGCGGGGAGCGCCAGCGGGAGCTCGACTCGCAGCGTTCGCGCAAACGGCCGGTAACCCATCCCGTCGGCGGCGTCGAGCACATCGCGCGGCACCGCGTCCAGGCCGACGACCACGTTGCGCAGGAGGATGAGGACGTTGTAGCCGACGAGCGGGATCTCCGCCGTCTGCACGGTGTCGATGCCGGTGTACGGGACGAGCAGGGCGAACAGGGCGAGCGAGGGAATCGTGTAGAAGGTTCCGAACACCCCCAGCGCCGTGACGCGGAGCCAACGAGTGCGCTGCGCCGCGATGCCCAGCGGAAGGGCGATCAGCAAGCCGAGCGTCACCGCGATGAGTGTCAGCTCCAGGTGTTGACCGAAGGCGCCGAGCACATATGAGATGTGCGCGCCGAGCCAGTCCCAGTTGATCCACGGGTCGACCACGTCGAGGAATAGCCCCCCGGTCATTCCGATACGGTAGTCGAGCCGTGATCCGGCTGGAGAACGTCACCAAGCAGTTCGCCGGCGGCTCCAACGCGGTGCTCGACCTCACGCTGGAGATCCCCGACGCGCAGACGTGCGTGCTCATCGGCCCCTCTGGCTGCGGCAAGACGACGACACTGCGCATGATCAATCGCCTGCTCGATCCCGACTCCGGCCGAATCCTCGTCGACGGCGTGGACACGCGCACGCAGGACCCTGCCGCCCTGCGCCTGAAGATGGGCTACGTC
>DASSLR010000062.1:0-3330 GCA_035689345.1 Candidatus Dormiibacterota bacterium | reverse complement strand
AGAAGAGCTCGACCGTGCGCGTGACCTGGCGCAAACGAAATATGCGACGGCCGCATGGATCAACCGCCTGCCTTGAAGGAGGTCAGAACAGGTCCGGTTGAAACCGGCGATAGTCGCGACTATCGCCGTGTTTCGCCGGTCGCGTTGGGCGTTAGTCGCGCCTATCGACCGGGCGCGGAGGTGAAAACAGAATGCTGAGCGACAAGCCGACCTACACGACCCTCCCGGTCGCCGACCTGGCAGCCGCCCGCGAGTTCTACGAGGGCAAGCTCGGCATCCGCCCGCTGATGGTCACGGAGGGCGGCGTCATGTACGGGTCAGGCGAGACGCAGTTCTTCGTCTACCCGAGCCGGAGCCGCCCGGGCGGACACACGCAGATGAGCTGGCGCGTGCCCGACATCAAGGCCGAGGTCGCGGAGCTGAAGGCGAAGGGCGTGGTTTTCGAGCACTACGACGTCCCCGGCCTGGAGATGGACGGCGACATCGCGCGCAGCGGCCAGGAGGTGTGGACCGCGTGGTTCAAGGATCCCGACGGAAACCTCCTCGGGTTGACGCAGATCGGGGGCGCCTAGCCGCCGAAGAACTTGTGCTGCTGCAGGAATGCGGCGGCCACGGTGTCGGCGTCCTGGCCGTAAAGCTGGACCTGACCGTTCATGGTGATCAGCTCGTCCGTGGTCAGGTTGGCGCTGATCCGGTTCAGGACTGCTTTCACGTCGCCGGTCGCGACCTTGCTGCGGATGATGGGCACCACGTTGTCGGCGTTCTCCAGCTGCTTGTCGTCCTTCAGCACGACCAGGTTCAGCTTCTGGAGGTCGGCGTCGCTGCTGAACACGAGCCCGACCTGGATGCTGTTGTTGGCCAGGGCGGCGCGGGTCAGCGGGCCGTCGGTGTCGAGTGCCTTGAAGCTCTTGAACTTGATGCCGTAGGTCTTCTCCAGCCCGGGCTGGCAGAAAGGTCGCGTCGGGCATTCTGGGCCGGCCCCGAGGACAAGCTGGCTGCCGATCGGCGCGAGGTCCGAGAGCTTGGTCGCGTTGTACTTCTGCGCGTTCGCCTTGGTCATGGCGAAGGCGTTCTGGTCGACGGCCGCCGACGGAGTCAGCGCCTCGAGCTGCAGCGGCTGCAGCCGGAGGTTGAGCTTGGCCGTGGTCGCCGTGACATCGCCCGACGCCTCACCCAGGCCGCCGTTGTAGTACTCGAGGTCGGTGGCCGCGTACCCGATGTAGAGGTCGACCTGGCCCGATTTGATGGCCGGGGCCACGATCTCACGCGACCCGAGGTTGATCTTGAAGTTGACCGTGTAGCCGGCGTGCTGAAGGGCCTGGCCGTACAGCTCGGCGAGGACGCTCCCTTCCGTGAACTTGAAGCCGGCGATGGTGATCGTGCCCTTGGAACCGCCGGTCGAAGGCGAGCTGCCGCACGCCACCACCGTCATGGCGGCGGCGAGCACCAGCGCGAGCACGGCCGGGCGGGCCTTCCAGTTCATCTGAGTCTCTCCTTACGGTGGCGGGTCAGGTAATCCAAACCGCGGGCGGGCACCCATTCTTCCACCGTTCACGCGGCTTTGAAAGTGACGCGTTTGGCGGCGCTCGCACCCAGGAGGCGGATGCCGCGCGGGACGAGGAGGCGCTCGACCGCCGCTAGGCTGAACTCGGTGGCCAGCGCCAGCGCCGCCACCAGGATGGCGCCTGCCATCAGCTTTGTGTAGTCGAACTGGGCCAGCCCGTCGATGATGTAGCGCCCGAAGCCGCCACCCGCGATCAGCGCCGCGAGAGTCGCGGTGGCCACCACCTGCACCGCCGAGGTCCGCACTCCCGCCATCACCAGCGGCACCGCCAGCGGCAGCTCCACGCGCAGCACCTGGGCCAGCTCGCGATAGCCCATGCCCCGGGCGGCATCCTTGACGTCAGGGTCGACCTCGCGCATGGCCACGTAGCTGTTGGTCACCATCGGCGGGATGGCAAGCGCCGTCAGGGCGATGATGATCGGAGCGTCGCCGAGGCCGAAGATCTGGAAGGCGAGGACCAGCAGCGCGAACGACGGGATGGCACGTCCGACGTTGGAGATGTTGATCGCCGCCGCGCCGAAGCGGCCGTAGTGGCCGAGGACGATCCCGATTGGCAGCGCGATGACGGCGCCGATGAGCACCGACTCGGCGGACAGCTGAACATGCTCGAGCAACCGTGTCGTTATGCCGTCGGGTCCCGACCAGTGCGCGGGACTGGTGAACCATCGGACGACGTCCTCGAGGATCGTCACGTCAGGCAGGCCTCGCCCACGGCACCGCGACGCGCTCGCCGGCGGCTAGAGCCAGGTCGGCGACAAAAGCGAACGCCACGGACAGGACTGTGCCGACGACCAGCGGCGTGTGCACGCCGTCGGTCAGGCCGGTGAGGATCAGCTGGCCCAGGCTGTCGAGGCCGATGACGGCGGTGATCGTGATCAACCCGATCGTCGTCACCGTGGCGATCCGGACGCCGGCGAAGATGGCCGGCAGGGCCAGCGGCAGCTCGACGCGGACGAGGCGGGCAAACGCGCGATAACCCATCCCGTCGGCGGCGTCGCGGACATCGGCCGGCACGGCGTCCAGGCCGACTATGACGTTGCGCGTGAGGATGAGGAGCGCATAGGCGACCAGCCCTATCTCACCGGTCAGGGTGCTGAGGCCGGTGTACGGGATCAGCAGCGCGAACAGCGCGATCGACGGGATGGTGTAGAAGACGCCGAAGAGAGTCAGGGCCGCGGCGCGGAATGCGGGCTGGCGCTGCGCGATGACCCCGATCGGGAGTGCGATCACCAGCGCGACCGCGACCGTGATCACGGTCAGCTCGACGTGGGCGAGCAGCGAGGTCAGGATGAGTGAGACGTGCCGGGACACCCAGTCCCAGTTGATCCACGGGTCAACGTAGTCGAGGAATAGCCCCCCAGTCATTCCGATACGGTAATCGAGACAATCGCGGGTGAGGACGGCGTCCTCCCCCGCGGGACCCCCTCCTCCACTTGCCTTGATGGGAGGCGCTTGGTATTGCAGCGTCTGGTGTCGGCCGGGATGAACCCGGCCTGCAAGACACGTTCGTCTTTAATCGAGCCGTGATCCGGCTGGAGAACGTCACCAAGCAGTTCGCCGGCGGCTCCAACGCGGTGCTCGACCTCACGCTGGAGATCCCCGACGCGCAAACGTGCGTGCTCATTGGCCCCTCTGGCTGCGGCAAGACGACGACACTGCGCATGATCAATCGCCTGCTCGATCCCGACTCCGGCCGAATCCTCGTCGACGGCGTGGACACGCGCACGCAGGACCCTGCCGCCCTGCGCCTGAAGATGGGCTACGTC
>DASSLR010000061.1:0-17469 GCA_035689345.1 Candidatus Dormiibacterota bacterium | reverse complement strand
ATCCCTCCTCTTCGGACGCGCGCCACTCGCGGCGGAGCCACGCCGGCGGCGCGAAGCTCACGTACAGGAGAGGCACGATCGCGAGCACCACGACCTCGATGCCTGCTGTGACGGCAGGGTCGATCTTCTTCGTACCGGCCGCGACCAACGCGAGAAGAAAGGCGATGATCGCGACCAGCCCCGCGAACCCGAGGCTCAGCGACCGCAGCCGCCAGGCCTGCACCGCGGGCAGCCCGCGCGCGACGAGGAAGAAACGGATTATCGGCTCGAGCACGACGACGGCCCACGCGGCCAGAAGCCCGAGCGCGATCCACAACAGCACCGTGGGCCGGGCCGACAGCGCCGTCGCCACCACGTACGCGACGACCGCGGCGCCCAACACCGAAGCTGCCCCGACCCGCCACTTCCGAGAGAGAGGGATGATCGAAGCCCGGTAGCTGAAGAGCGCATAGCCGGAGCCGATGAACGCGAGCAGGTTGACCACGCTCAGCACCGGGCTCGTGATGTGCAGCAGCTGAGTCATTCGGCTGAACGCGACCTCCAGCGAGAGAAGGATGATCGCGAGCGCCAGGAGCCCGGACGACCGGTCGCGCCGACGGAACCAGATGGCGGCCGTGGCTACACCCAGAGCGAGGAAAGCCACCGCGACGAGGTCCTGCATGAAGGCGAGGAAGCTGGTCATCTCAGGCGACTCCGACCGCGGTGATGTTGGACAGCTCACCGACCAGGACTTCGACGACCTCCGGGTCCCACTGCCTGCCCGCGCCGTCGACCAGCGTCGCGATCGCATCCTCGACGCTGCGCGCCTTGCGGTAGGGACGATCCGTCACGAGCGCGTCGTACGAATCGCAAACAGCGACGATGCGGGCGAGGCGGGGGATGGCGCGGCCCGCCAGCCCGTCGGGATAGCCGTTGCCGTCGAAGTGCTCGTGATGGTTGCGCACGATCGGCAGCAGGTTCGTGCCCGAGCGTAGCGGCCGCACGATGCTCTCGCCTACTGTCGTGTGCGCGCGCATGATCCGCAGCTCGTCACCCGACAGCGGCCCGGGCTTCAGCAGGATGGCGTCGGGCACGCCGATCTTGCCGATGTCGTGGATCATCCCGCCGCGATACAGCGCATCCAGGGCGCGTTCGGGCAGTCCCATCTTCTCGCCGACATGGCGCGCGGTCTCCGCCACGCGGTGCGTGTGCTTCTCGGTGTACTTGTCCTTGGCCTCGACCGCGGCGGCCAGCGAGAAGATGACCTGCTCGGCGCTGTCGAGCGTGTCGTAGACGGCCTTCAACCGGAGTGCCGAACGGACGCGCGCCACGAGCTCGACACGGTCGACCGGCTTGCTCATGAAGTCGTCCGCGCCGGCTTCGAGCGCAAGCACGCGGTCCGTCGCGTTGTCGAGCGCGGTGAGCATCACGACCGGCAGCAGGTGTCCACGCGGCCGGGCCTTGATGGCGCGGCAGACCTCGTAGCCATCCATCCCGGGCATCTGCACATCGAGCAGTACGAGGTCCGGTGGCTCCCTGTCGATGGAGGCCAGGGCTGACGGGCCGTCCTCAACCGACTCGAGGCGGCAGTCGAGGTCCGATAGGAACGCTTCCACGAGCGCGCGATTGGTCTCGCCGTCGTCGACGACCAGCACGAGTGGCGCGCCGTGCGACGCCTGCCGCTGCTGCAACACTGTCATTCCGCAGATTCCCCCCGCCCGCGATTCCCTGCTGGTTCGATGTTAATCAGCGGGCTCGACGGTTCAGCCTTCTTAATCCGCGCCGTCATGGCGGGGAGCAGGTCTGGTGATCACGACGAGGGCCACGACGAATACCAACGCGCGCGCGCCCAGCATCACCGGAGTGAAGGCGGAGAGGCGTACCCACATGGCCGCCCGCGAGACCATCGCCGGCTCGAGCGCGGCGAGCGCGGGCGAGGCCAGGAGCACCACCACCGCGACCACGACCGTGGCCGCCAGCGCCGCGCGCCAGCCGGACAGGGAGGGGCTGGACTCATCGAGCTCGGGGCGGCCGTCGACGCGGTCGAACCGGGCCTCCGCGGCCCCGGCAGGCGCAGCCATGGTCGCCGTGTCAAGGGACATCTGCAGTTCGCCCCCGCGGGCTGTTTCAAACTAGGCCTGAACTCAGAGGACCGGCCCCTCTCCAAAGGTGCAATTACCTGTCAAGTGGCTAGTTAACATTAGCCGAAAGGCTAAGTTCCGGCTTTACGTCCAGCCTTCTCGCGTGGCCAGGCGCGCCAGCTCGGTGCGGTTACCGACCCCCACCTTCTGCAGGATCTGGCGGACGTGGAACTTGACGGTGCTCTGGCTGAGGTGCAGGGCCCTGGCGATGGCCATGTTGGTGGCGCCCTCGACCACCTGGCCGAGGATCTGCCGCTCGAGATTCGTGAGCCGGGGCGCCCCTGTCGGCACCGAGGTGTGAGAGCTCCGGCGCAGCGCGTCTGACATGGCTGCGTTGTCGATCGCCATGGCCGTCATTCCAGCGATCGCGTCGAGAAACCCGAGCCATTCATCGTCGGGGTCCAGGGCGGTGCGATGGAAGAGCTCGAGAACGCCGACGTTCCGGCCGCGGGTGTTGAGGCCCGCCGCACAGTAAGCGCGGAAGCCTTCGCGCGCGAACAGCGTCCGGCGCTTGAACTTGGCGAGCGTGCCACCGGTGAGGATCTCGATGCGGGGCCTGTCGGCGAGCCGCCCATGCGGGATGTCGCCTGGCTCGAGCCGGTAGTCGGGCACCGACGTCGAGCGAAAGCCGGCGTGGGCCGCGCTCACGAGGTTCCCGTCCGATTCGTCCATCAGCATCACGTCGGCGGCGTCCACCGCGAGGCCCGCGAGGACGTGGTCCAGGATCACCTGCAGGGTGAGTCGGAGGTCGCCGCTCGCCGCCATGGCGAGGCTCACACTCCGAACTGCGGCCAATCTCTCCAGGCGGGAGTTCGCGTCGACGTAGAGCTGGGCGTTGTCCGCCGCGAGACCCGTGCGGTCAGCTATCGGCTGCAGCCACTCGACGTCTCGAGGGGTCAGCGGCTGGTCCGGCCGCGCCTCGTACAGAGCCAGCGTGCCGACGGTGGCGCCGCGCGCCCGCATCGGCACGGCCATGATGGCGACGTCGACCCATGGCGCCATGGCAGGCGGTGACTTCTTCGTGAAGTACGTGTGCACGTCGGCCCGAAGCGAGCTGAGGAAGCTCTCCCGGGAGAGGTGAGGCAGCAGGAGCGGCTCACCTGACTCGATGACCTGGTCGGCGAACGCCAGAGCCGAAGCCTCGCCTGATCGGTGCATGTCCTCGAGATAGCGCGCGAGCTGCGGGTTCTTCTCGTTCGCTGCGACCACCTTGATGTTGCGAGGGTCTTTGCCGATCAGGTAGGCGACCCACGTGCCCCGCCGCAGCCGGCTGAGGGCGCTGGTCACGGCGTTGAGGATCGCCTCCGGGCCGAGGCGGGCGTCGGCGATCCGGTCGTTGAGCTCGGTGAGCACGTGGTCGGACTCCAGGGCCACGCCCTCGCGTTCGCCAGGCCCGTTCGAGGCGGCCTCGCTCACCTGGATCCCACTCTCCCTGCCCGTGAAGTGAACGGCTTCAGGCCAAGTATAGAAAGGGCATTTCCGATCTCAGCCTGGCTGGGCCTGGGCCTTCCCGGCCAGGCTGTTATGCGTTGCTTGACAACTCCTCCGTTTAGCGATTGACTGGCGCCACTCGCCCCGCCCGGGGCGAATTTGCGCAAGGAGGAGTTCGATGCGCCGTTTTCTCATCTCGATGATCCTGGCTGTCTCCGCCGTCCTGGTCACCGCCGCCTCGGTGGGCGCAGACACGATCTGCCACTGTCAGTGAGTTAAGTAAGGAAACAGTCGTGGAGTTGTTGAGCCGGCGGTATTGCTGTTATGTGGACCGGCTGCTAGGCTGGCACGCGGTGTGGTAGTTCGCCAGCAGCCCGGCAGCAAGCGCCGCCGGCTCCCTGGGCTGGCAGTGCGCCCGGGGACCATCAAGCAGGCACGCGCCGAAGCAGGCCTGTCCCTGGCCCAGGTCGCATCCGGTGAGGTGAGCCGGACCGCGGTCTTTCTTGCCGAGACCGGCAAAACGCGGCCGACGCTGCCCACCATCCAGCTCATCGCGGCCCGTACGGGCAAGCCCGTCGAGTTCTTCCTCGAGGACAGCGAGGCCGCCATCGTCAAGCGCCTCGACCTCGACAAGCTGCGCGGCCTGGCCGCGGCGGAGAAGTTCAGCGACCTCGCGGCGGCGGCCTCGGCCGCCAAGGCCGAAGCGGTCGATCCGCTCGACCGCGCGTGGGCCGCCTTCTTCCTCGGCCAGGCCTACTTCCGTCTGACCAACCCGCACCCCGCGCTCGACGAGCTGCGCGAGGCGCGGGAAACGTTCCAGCGCTCGGGCGACCACTGGATGGTCGTCGACTGCACCGACCTCATCGCGGGGGCGCTGAGCCTGCTCGAGGATCGGGCGGCGCTGGGCATCGCGGAATCGAACCTCGAGGCCTGCCGCCGGCTGCGGCCGGCCAACCGCGCGCTCGAGGCGCGCGTCATTGGCAGGCTCGGCTCGATTCACCTCGTGCTGCACAACTGGTCCAAGGCGATCGAGTACTACTCCGCGGCGGTCGAGGTCGCGGGCGAGCTTAAGGATCTGAGCCGGCTCGGCAAGATGTACGGCAACCTCGGCGGCGCGTACGAGCACCTCGGGGACCTCACGCGCGCCCGTTCGTACTCCCAGAAGTCGATCGCCATCCACGAGCTGCTGAACGATCAGCTCTCGGTTGCGCGTGCGGAGAACAACCTGGGACTGGTGCTCATGAAGCAGGGCGATCTCGACCAGGCGCGCGAGCACCTCGACCGAGCGCTGCAGATCTTCGACGAGTCGGGCGTGGAAGTCGGCAAGAGCCACCTTCTTCTGAGCCTGGCGGAGCTGGAGCTGAACGGGCGGGACCCGGACGGAGCGCGACGCTTCTCGCTGATGGCCCGCGACGTCGCTCTCCGGCACCAGGAGCTCGGCGTCGTCGGCAAGGCGCACGAGATCATGGGCCAGGCGGCGGAGATGAGCGGCAACGTCGCGCTTGCCGACAGCGAGTTCGAATCCGCCATCGCGGTCCTCGAGCGCAGCCAGCACCTGACGGAACATCTCGTGGCCTGCCTCGCGATCTACGCGCAGGTGCTCGAGGCGCGTGGCGACGCCGTCGGGGCCCTCGAGCTCCTGAAGCGCGCCATCGGCGCCACCCGGCCGGAGCTCGCGCCTCCCGCAGCGGCCTCGGACGAAGAGGAAGCGCAGAGCTCGGCTTAGCTCTTATCGAAATCTCACCCTCGGGCTTATAACTCCTGTCGATGACAGGTTCGAGGGTCCTGGTGGTCGAGGACGACGCGCCGCTAGCCGCGACACTGGAACGCGTGCTCGCGGCGGAGGGCCACGACGTGGAGGTGACCGGTGACGGCCTCGACGCGCTGCGCCGAGTGCGGGCGCGCGTGCCGGACCTCGCCGTGCTGGACCTGATGCTTCCGGGCGCGGACGGCATCACGGTCTGCCGGCGCATGCGAGAGACTGCGCAGTTCCCGATCCTCATGCTGACCGCGCTGAGCGGCACCGAGCACCGGGTGCGCGGCCTCGACAGCGGCGCCGACGACTACCTGGTCAAGCCGTTCGCGTACCAGGAGCTGCTCGCGCGCGTGCGCGCCTTGCTGCGGCGCTCGCGCCCGGCCGAGCGTCTCCGCTTCGGTGACGTCGAGCTGGAACCTGCGGCGCACACGGCCTGGCGCGGCTCACGTGAGCTCGGGCTGACCGCCACCGAGTTCGACCTGCTCGAGTACCTGCTGCGCCATCCGCGGCAGGTGCTGTCGCGCGAGCAGCTGCTCGCGTCGGTGTGGCGCGACGAGCCCGACAACGACAACGTGGTAGCCGTGTACGTCGGCTATCTGCGCCAGAAGCTCGAGCAGGATGGCGAACCTCGACTGGTGCACACGGTGCGTGGAGCGGGCTACGCGCTTCGCGAGTCGGAGTAGCGCGTGTCGCTGCGGCTTCGGCTCGCGCTGTTCGGCACGGGAGTGGTGGCACTGGCGCTCGTGCTGTTCGGCGTTCTCCTCTATTCACTCCTCGCCCTCGGCGCGAACAACAACCAGGACACGCAGCTGCGCGCGCGGGCCCGGCAGGCCGCGGCCGCGACCGCCGTCGCCGATCTCTCACCGCATCCGCTGATCGCCGCCGCAGACCTGAGAAACAGCACCGAGATGTACGTCGAGGTGCTCGACCCTTATGGCTCTCCGCTGTACGCGACCGCGATGCTCGACGGCGCGCCGCCGCCCGTGCCTGACGGGCTGCTCGCCCAGGCCACCGCGCACAACGGCGCGTTCGCCACCGAAGGCGATGCCAAGAAGAGCACGCAGCTGCGCGTCTACGCCCAACCGTTCGTCGGCGGCTACGTGATCGCCGGCCAGTCGACGCGCGTGCCCGCGTCGAGCCTCAACGGGGTCATCGTCTTTCTGATCATCTCGGGGCTGGCGACGCTGATCGCGGCCCTCATCGCGTCATGGCTCGTGGCCGGCCGCGCGCTGCGTCCGCTCCGCCTCGTGGCGCGCACAGCAGACGACATCGGGAGCACCAAGGACTTCAGCCGTCGCCTGGCCGTCGGCCGGCGAGGCGACGAGGTCGCGCTGCTGTCCGGCAGCTTCAATCGCATGCTCGCTGCGCTCGAGGATGCATATCGCGCGCTGGCCGGCGCTCTCGAGGCGCAGCAGCGATTCGTCGCCGACGCGTCGCACGAGCTGCGCACGCCGCTGGCCACCATCCAGGGCAACGCCGGGCTGCTCGCCATCGGGCCCAACGTGGACGAGAAGGTGAGGCGGGCCGCCGCGGCGGACATCGTCGGCGAGAGCGAGAGGATGGCCAGGCTCACCGATCGGCTGCTGACCCTCGCGCGCGCCGATTCCGGCCTGGATCTGCAGCTCGCGCCCGTCCAGCTGGCGCCCCTCGCCGCGGAGGTGGCGCGCCAGGCGGCGTCGCTGCACCCCGACCTGACGCTGTCGACCGACCTCGACGACCTGGCCGTCGCCGGCGACCAGGACGCGTTGCGCCAGCTGCTCTGGATCCTTCTCGACAACGCTGCGCGCCACGCGCGTTCGCGCATCTCGGTCGGCGTACGCGCCGAGGAGGGGTGGGCGCGGCTCATGGTCGCCGACGACGGTCGCGGCGTTCCGCCCGAAGAACGGGAGCGGATATTCGAGCGGTTCTACAAGGCCGACCCGTCGCGTCGGGACGGTGGCGCCGGGCTGGGACTGGCCATCGCGCGCTGGATCACCGGCCAGCATCATGGGCGGATCATCGCGGCCGAAGGCCCCGAGGGCGGCGCGGCATTTTTCGTCGACCTTCCTCTCTTATCGCGTTCTTAGTCGCGGCGCCCACCCTGGGCGCATGTACGACATCGCCCCGGACCACGCGATCGGCCTGCTGGCCGGGTTGATCGCCGCGCCGCTCGCCATCCTGGCCGTTCGTCTCAGCCGGATGCATCGCGCGCTGCCGGGCACCGTTCAGATCGCGTGCGTCCTCATGGCGGTGACGGCCGTGATCCATCTCGCCCTGATCCCGCATCACCTCGGCGAGGACCCGATCACCGCGGTCCTGTTCCTCGGCAACGGCATCGCGTTTCTCGCGCTGGCCGCCGCGCCTCGATGGCGGTGGTGGCGCCTTGCGTCCTCGGCGATGCTGGTGGCGACGATCCTGGGCTACCTCTTCTACGTGGACTTCCGCGTGGAGGGCCCCGACCAGGTCGGGCTCGCCACCAAGCTCGTGGAGTTTGCGGCCCTGGGGATGGTGCTCGTGCCCGTACGCGACGAGAGACCGATGCGCGACCGGTCGTGGTACTGGGCGCTGCTCGCGACCGGCCTGCCCCTGCTGCTGCTCGTCAGCGGCAGCGGCGTGTGGGTGGAAGCGCTGGCGCATCCCGACACGCGGCACGTCCACGCCGGCGCGCTGTTGCAGTCGACGAATTCCGTCCCCAGCGCGGAGCAGCAGGCAGCCGCGACGCAGCTCTACGAGCAGACGGCGGCCGCGATCGCGCCCTACGAGGACTGGCACGTGGCGTGGGCGGCGGGATATCGCCCGGCCGGCTCGGTCGACATGCCCTCCACGCACTGGTTCAACAAGGCGTACGAGAAAGGCCCGGTCATGGACCCGCGGCATCCGCAGGGATTGGTCTACGCGAACACCCATCACGGCCCGGTGCTGCTAGGCGCAATGTTCCAGATGCCGCGCATCGGTCAGTTCGGCCCCGACCCCGGCGGGCCGCTGACCGCGTGGCACCAGCACGAGAACATCTGCTTCAGCATCGTCGGCCTCGAGTTCAGCCTCATGACGCCGTACGCCACGTGCCCCGTCGGCGCCATCGACCTGACGGCGCCCGCCATGCTGCACGTCTGGATCGTCGACAACCCCACGGGTGGGCCGTTCGCCGTCGACATCGACCCGAAGGTCGTGGCGGCGCTGGACCGGACATGAGCGAGACCAGCAGGCCCGAGGCGGCGTTCGTGCTGCTGCTCATGCAGGCGACGTTCTGGCTTCTCGCGGGCGTCTCCGCGCTGCCGTTCGTGCTCGGCGGCGAGCCGTACATGCTTCTGCTCGCGGCGTTCTCCATGGCGCTCGCGGCGCTGGGGGTGTGGAGTGGGGTCGGCCTCGTGCGCCGGCGCGGCTGGGCGAGGCGCACCGTGCTCGTGGTCGAGTGGATCTGCCTGGCCGGCACGCTGCTCCAGCTCGCGCTGCCCATCGGCGCGAACCGAGGACCGGTCTCGCTGCTGGTGAACCTCGTTCTGCCGGCCGCCCTCATCCTTTTACTGCGCGGCCGGTCCATGCGGGCGCGCTTCGGAACAGGGAGCCGCCGGGCCGCGTAGCATCGCGTCGTGATCAACCCGCAGCACGCGGCGGCGATCGAGTTCTGTGTTCCTTGAGACTACCTCGACCAGGCCGTGAGCCTGGCCAACGAGCTGCTCAACGGGTGGGCCCCCATCCTGCGCACGGTCGAGCTGCGCAGCGGCAACACGGGGCGCTTCGAGGTCACGCTCGACGGCGAGCTCGTTTTCAGCAAGGCGAGCCTGAAGCGCCATCCCAGGCCGGGTGAGGTGGCCGCGGAGTTCGAGCGCCGTCTCGGCCGGCCGCTGGCGTGGCGCAAGGCCTAGGCCAGGCTAGGGGTCCCCACGGGAACCACAGTCATGTGGTTCCGTGGGGATGCCGCCCACGCTCCCTTAGGGCCCTGTTACCAGTAGTACCAGCGTCCGCCGCCTTCGGCCGCGCGGAAGAAGAATCCGAGGACCCACAGGACTAGACCGATGATCAGGATCCACCAGAGGAAGTTGAGGGATGCAGACAGCAACCCGCCGCCTCCAAAGATGAGCAACAGCAAGATCAGTACGATCAGCGCAACAAGCACTTCGTAACCTCCTTTTTGCGAACTCCGGCTGTCCCGGTGCCCGCGGAATCGCTTCAAATCGGTAACCGATGAGCCTGCCGGGTTACTTAGGCGGGTAGAGGCGATGCGAGCCGCACGAGTACTGGTCATGAGCTCGCGGGCCGCCGGCGTGGACACTCGCATCCAGGCGCGCCTGCGCGCCGAATTCCCTCATCACACGGTCCTCCGCTTTGCGGCCGTGCGCAGGCTGCGCTCGCTCGTCACGCCGAACGCGACAGTGGTCGTGGCGGGTGGCGATGGCACGGTCGGAGCGGTCGTGCGCGTGCTCGCAGGCACGCGCTGCCGGATCGGAATCGTGCCGCTCGGCACCTTCAACAACTTCGCCAGTGCGCTCCAAGTGCCGGCGGAGATCGACACCGCGATCGATGTCGTGCACGCGGGTCGCGCGCGTGCGGTGACGCTCGGTCGCGTCAACGGAGTGGTGTTTCTCGAGGCATGCGCAGTGGGCCTGTTCGGCGAGGCGATCCGGCTCGGAGAGTTCGCCAAGGATCGCAAGCTGCGCGGCATCTCCACCAAGGTCAAGCGCGTGCTGGCCGCGCAACCGTTTCAATACCGGCTGGCGCAAGACCTGGTCGGCAGCGGCAGCGCGATGTCGCTCGTCTTCAGCAACACGTACTCGACAGGAATCCGCCTACCGGTCGGCGAGTCCTCGCCCGCGGATCGCTACCTCGAGTTCTCAGTGCACGCGGGCAGCACGCACCTCGACATCGCCGGCCGGGCACTCGCGTCGGCGCTGCTCGCCAAGCATCGCGAGGATGGCGCGGGCCAGGTGTTGAGATTTCGCAAGCTCCGCGTCACGACCAAGCCCCGCGTTCGCGCGTATGCCGATCACGTGCCGGCGGGCTACACGCCGCTGACCGTGACCGCGGAGCTCAGCAAGCTGAAGTTCATCGTCCCCGGCTAGCGGCTACAGGCGGTCGGCCAGGCGCAGCGCCCACGCGATGCCCGTGCCGATGCCGCCGCCGACCAGCGCGCCGACCACGACGTCGCTTGGAAAGTGGTGGCCGAGATACACCCTCGACACCCCGACGCCCGCGGCCAGCGTGAACACCATCGGCGTGGCGCTCGGATAGAAGGTGGTGAGCGCTGTGGCCGCCGCAAACGAAGCAGCGGTGTGCCCCGACGGGAACGACGCGTCGGCAGGCTTGATGCCGACGACGAGCACTTCGCGGTCGACGAACGGACGGCGCCGGCGAAAGATCGGCTTCATCAGCCGCTGCACGACGTAGCTCGCGGAGAGGCACGCAAGTGCGGTGGCGATGCCGGCGCGGCGGCCTTTAGGCCCTCCCAGCCACACGAGGCCGATGCCCGTGATCACCCATCCCAGGCCCTCACCGGCGTCCGAGATCGCGCTTCCGTAGCGATCGGTGACCGGCGAGTGCGGCAGATCGTGGACCAACCGAAAAAGACGGCGGTCGAGGCTGGTCGGCACGGGCCGGACAGGGTTGGGCGCCGCTTCCACAAACACCTAAACGCGGCGCGATCGGTAAAGCACCGGCGCAGAGCGTTCTGCACTTGTCATGAAAGCTTCCACGACAGACATCGAGCGACAGGCGAGGGCCATTCTCGACAGCGTGGAGAGCGGGGTGGAGTTGATCGACGAGCGCGCCAGGCGGGCCATGCCATGGGTCGAGCGCAATCGCGTGATGCTCATGGCCGCCGGTGTCGCGGCCCTGGTCGGGCTCGGCACGGCGGTGGTCGTCGCGCGCAGGCGTCGACGGCGAACGCTGGTGGCCCGGTTGCATGATGCGACCGTCTCCGTCGGCGATCGCCTCGAGGGTCCCGTTTCGACGATCCGCAGCGCCGCCGAGCGCATCGCCCGCTAGTCGCACCAATTCGCGTACACGTGGCCCAGATGGGCGTTTCTCAGATGGGGCATCGTGAACGCCGCGTGCCTCAGTGGGGAATTCTCATAGGAGGTTTACGCCGTCTTGGGCACATTTCTGTTCATCATCCTGGTCGTGATCGTCCTCGCGGCGCTGCTTGGCGCCGGGGGATACAGCGTCCGCAGGTACTGGAGTCCCGCGGGTTCCGAGGTCGTGGAGACCGGCGGTGACACGACGGGCGCGGGCGCAGGCATCGCCGCGGCGCTCATCGCGCTGCTGGTGCTGATCCTGCTGTTCTTCGGCTTCACACGCTGGAACTGGTTCGGCGCAATGCCGACCACCACGGCACCGCCGTCGCAGCAGTCCGCGGTCAGCTCGCCGGCGCCGGTAAACAGCGGTGGCGGCGGGTCGCCGGTGGCATCGCCCAGCCAGTAGCGATTCCGCGTTCGATGTAACGAAGGGCCGGTCACGACCGGCCCTTTTCCTTTTCTGAAAACCGTCACGATTACTCGCGCATGAAGTTCGGCATCGCGATCTTCCCGACCGACTATTCGATATCGATGTCGGAGCTCGCGCCCGCCGTCGAGCAGGCTGGGTTCGAATCGCTGTGGGTGGCCGAGCACTCGCACATCCCGGTGAGCAGGCAGTCGCCTTACCCCGCGGGCGGCGAGCTTCCGCGCATGTACTGGCACACGATGGACCCGTTCATCGCACTGTCCGCCGCGGCCCTGGCATCGAAGAAGCTGCTGGTCGGGACCGGCATCTGCCTGCTCATCGAGCGCGATCCGATCCACACCGCCAAGGAGGTCGCGAGCGTCGACATGCTCTCCGGCGGCCGCTTCCTTTTCGGCATCGGCGGCGGCTGGAATCGCGAGGAGATGGCCGACCACGGCACCGCGTTCGAGACGCGATGGAAGCTGCTGCGCGAGCGCGTCGAGGCGATGAAGGCGCTCTGGACGCAGGACGAGGCGGAATACCACGGCGAGATGGTCCACATCGAGAAGAGCTGGTTCTGGCCCAAGCCCGTGCAGAAGCCGTACCCCCCGATCATCCTCGGCGGCAACGGGCCGAACACCCTCAAGCGGGTCGTCGCCTACTGCGACGGCTGGATGCCGAACCGGGGCACGGCGCTGGAGCGGATCGCAGAGCTGCGGGAGCTGGCGGCGGCCGCCGGCCGCGGGCACATCCCGGTCTCCTTCTATCCGCGGGCGAGCGCGGCGGACATCGAGAAGGCAGCCGCGGCGGGCGTCGAGCGCTGCATCTTCTACGTGTCGCCCGACGGCCGGGCGCCGGCGCTCATGAAGCTGGACGAGCTGACAAAGCTGACCGCTCCATATCGCGACAGCTAAAGCCCGCAATTGCGAGCATTTCGCTGGAATTGCCCGCGTTTGCTAGCATTATCGGGTGCCGCGTCTTCGCATCGGCCAGGCTGCGGAGCTTCTACAGGTAAGTCCTGACACGGTCCGCCGGCTCGTCGACGCAGGCGAGCTCAAGACCGTGAGGTCGTCTGGAGGCCAGCGACTGATCGACAGCGCCGCCCTCGCGCGCTACATGGCGGCGCAGCCCAAGGTCGAAGCCCAGGACGTCGTGCGGGAGTCGGCGCGCAACCGGTTTCCCGGCATCGTCACGCGCGTGCTCAAGGACACGGTGATGGCCCAGGTCGAGATGCAGGCCGGCCCGTACCGCATCGTCTCGCTGATCTCCCGCGAGTCCGCTGACGCTCTCGGGCTCAAGCCGGGTGTCACCGCCGTCGCCTCGATCAAGTCCACGAACGTCGTGATCGAGCTGCCGCGTTGATCAGAGGTTTCGCCGGGTTGATGGCGGCCGCGGTGCTATGCGCCTGCGGCTCCACGGGCGCGCCGGCGGACAGCCTTACCGGCACGCTCAATGTCTTCGCCGCGTCCTCTCTGACCGACGCGTTCAAGGGCCTGGGCTCGGCTTTCGAGAGGCAGCATCCTGGGCTCAGCGTCCGCTTCAACTTCGCCGGCTCGCCGGCACTCGTTGCCCAGATAGAGGACGGCGCTCAGGCCGACGTGTTCGCGTCCGCCGACACCACGAACATGGACCGCCTGCTGACCGACGGCCTGCTCGCCTACGACCCCTCTGTCTTCGCGCACAACAAGCTCGAGATCGTGGTCGCTTCCGGAAACCCGAAGCAAATCACCAGCCTCGCCGACCTGGCGAAGCCCGGCGTGGTCTATATCTCCGCCGGGCCGACTGTGCCGGCGGGCAAGTATGCGGCCCAGGTTCTCCGCGAGGCGGGCGTGACCGTGACGCCTAAGAGTCTGGAGACGGACGTGAAGTCGGTGGTCGCCAAGATCGAGCTTGGAGAGGCGGACGCGGGCATCGTCTACGTCACCGACGTGAAGGCGGCCGGATCCAAAGTGACCGGCGTGACGATCCAGGACGCGGACAACGTGGTCGCGACCTATCCGATCGCGCCTGTGAAAGCGGCGACGCAGCTGCAGGCGGCCGACAAGTTCGTGGCTTACGTGATCTCCTCCGAAGGGCAGGCGAAGCTCAAGGAATACGGCTTCCTGGGCGCGTGAGACGCGAGCGAGCCCCTTTCGCGATCGTCCTGCTCGCGGCCGCGGGAGCCGCATTCTTCGTTCTGCCCCTGCTGGGGCTCGTCGTGCGCACGCCCTGGGGCGACGCGCCCCGTGAGCTCCTCTCGCCCGCAGCGCTCGACGCCCTGCGCCTGTCTCTCGTCGCTTCGGTCTCGGCGACCGCGCTGGCGCTGTTGCTGGGCGTGCCGCTCGCGTGGCTCTACGCGCGGGTCGATTTTCCCGGCCGGTCGCTCCTGCGTGCGCTGACCACGCTGCCGATGGTGCTGCCGCCGGTCGTCGGCGGAGTCGCGCTGCTGCTCGCGTTCGGCCGTCGCGGGCTGATCGGCGCGTGGCTGCTGTCGGTCGGGATTTCGCTGCCTTTCTCCACCGCGGCCGTGGTCATGGCGGAGACGTTCGTGGCGATGCCGTTTCTGGTCCTCACGGTCGAGGCGGGCCTGCGTTCGATGGACCGCCGCTACGAGGACGCGGCGCGGACGCTGGGCGCGGGCAGATGGAGGGTGTTCTGGCGCGTCACGGTGCCGCTGATCGCGCCTTCGCTCGCGGCCGGTGCGGTGCTGTGCTGGGCGCGCGCTCTTGGCGAGTTCGGCGCGACCATCACGTTCGCCGGCAACTTCCCCGGCGTCACGCAGACGATGCCGCTGGCCGTCTACCTGCTGCTGGAGAGCGACCAGCAGGCTTCGTACGTGCTCAGTCTCGTGCTGCTGGCGATCTCGGTGGCGGTGCTCGCGGGCCTGCGCCACCGGTGGCTGGGCACGGCGTGACGCTCGAGGCCGCGGTCCAGCTGCGCCTCGGAGCACTCGCGCTCGACGTGGAGCTGTCCGTGCCCGCCGGTGAGGTCGTGGCGCTGCTCGGCCCGAACGGCGCCGGCAAGACGACGCTGCTGCGCGCGCTCGCGGGCCTGGTTCCGATCGAGCGGGGCAGCGTCCGCCTCGACGGCGCCACGCTCGAGGACAGCGCTACGGGAACCTACGTGCCCACCGAGAAACGGCCGATCGGCTTCGTGTTCCAGGACTACCTCCTGTTCCCGCACATGACGGTCCTCGAGAACGTCGCATTCGGCGTCCGCTCCCGACAGACGGCGATGGCATGGGTCGAGCGGGTGGGCCTCGGCGCGTTCGCCGGCGCGCGGCCCTCGCAGCTGTCAGGAGGCCAGCGCCAGCGCGCCGCCCTCGCGCGCGCACTCGCGCCCGACCCGCGTCTGCTCCTGCTCGACGAACCCATGGCCGCCCTCGACGCCAGCGCGCGGACGGAGGTGCGGCGCGACCTGAGGCGACACCTTTCGTCATTTCCCGGTGTACGTCTTCTTGTGACCCACGACCCGCTCGAGGCCGTGGCGCTGGCGGACCGGCTGATCGTGATCGAGCAGGGCAAGGTCGTCCAGCAGGGCACTCCCGCGGAGGTCACCGAACGCCCGCGATCGCCATACGTCGCGGACCTGGTCGGTGTGAACCTGCTGCGGGGCGAGGCACGCGACGGCTCCGTGACGATGGACAACGGGCAGGCGATCGCCGCGGCCGGGGCGGCGTCGGGCCCGGTTTTTGCGGTCATCCACCCGCGCGCGGTGGCGCTGCACCTGCACCGTCCCGAGGGCAGCCCACGCAATGTATGGAGGGGGCGCACCGACGCGATCGAGGTCGCGGGCGACCGGGCCCGTGTGCGGGTGCTGGGTCCGATCCCAGTCGTGGCCGAGGTCACGCCGGCGTCGCTGGCCGAGCTGCGCCTCGCCGAGGGCACCGATGTGTGGCTTTCGTTCAAAGCCACGGACGTAAGCGTTTATCCCGCGTGAGCCGATACGCCGCGATGGCGCTCGCCGTAGTCATCCTCGCGAGCGCCTGCGCCCACAGCACGCTGCCCCCGATCGTCGCGGCCCAGCGCGTGTTCCTGATCGTGATGGAGAACCACTCCTATGACGACGCCCTGGGCGGCGCGTTCACCGCCCAGCTGGCCAGGCAGGCCGGCGTGGCGAGCAACTACCACGCGGTCGCGCACCCGAGCGTGCCGAACTACCTCGCCATCACCTCGGGCCAGACGTGGGGCATCAGCGACGACATCTACCGCCGCCTGCCCAGCCGCGATCTCGGAGACCAGCTCACGGCGGCCCACGTCAACTGGCGCGCGTACATGGAGGGCCTCGGCAACGACGGCTGCCTGGACAGCCCACCGCCTTACGACCGCGACCACAATCCTTTCGCGTACTACGGAGGCACGTGTCCGAGCAACGTCGTCCCGTTCAGCGATCTTTCGAGCGACCTGAAGTCGGGCACCACGCGCTTTTCGTGGATCGGACCGGACATCTGCCACGACGGGCACGACTGCTCGACCTCGGTCGGTGACGAATGGCTGCGCCAGACGGTCGGCATGATCACGAGCTCTCCTGCGTGGCGGGCCGACACCGCCATATTCATCACGTGGGATGAGGACGAGGGGAGCACGGACAATCGCGTGCTGACCCTGGTGCTGCGGCCTGACGTCAAACACCGCGTGAGCGCGGTGCGCTACGACCACTACTCGCTGCTCGCGACCATCGAAGACATCCTCGGTGTGGCGCGACTCGGCAACGCCGCGCAGGCGCAGCCGATGACCGACCTGATCCGCTAGCTGCAAGAAGAAAAAAATCGAGGGACCGGGCGCGGGCCCGGTCCCTCACACGCGGCGTGGTAAGTGGTCTCGGTTTCTAGCTGGCTAGTCGCCGCCGCCGCCGTGGTCACCACCACCACCACTGGTCGAGCCACCGTGGTCGCTGTCGTCGCCCTGGTTGTTGGTGTTGTTGTTGTTGTCCTCGTTCTCGTTTTCGTTGTCCGGCGGCTCCGGCGCCTGGCTCGGCTCCGCGGTCTTCTGGGCCTCGGGCGACTCGGCGGGCTCGGGCGACGCGGCAGCCTGGGGCGAGTCCGAAGGCTCGGGGCTCTCGCTCGGCTCGGCGGTCGCCTCGCTGTGCAGGCTCGTGTTCACATGCGTGCCGAATCCGTTCGAGATCTGCGCATGTGCCGACACGCCGAGCGCGGCCACCAGCACCGCGCCGGCGGCGATCGTGAAGACGTTGAAGATGGACCTTCTCATTGCTCTCCCTCAGTTCAGGTTTCAGCGCCGTCGCGCGGCGCTTACGGGATCTATCAACGCCCGGGGTCCTGGGAGTCGGAACTCCTTGGAAGTGCTGGAGTGGACAGGAGGCGGATAAGGGACGGACTGTGAAGTGGGCCTTGGGGGCCTGGAAGGCGGCTGCGTTGAATTTGCGTTGTAAATGACGCTTGACTTACAAACATATGTTTGCCACGATTCCCACATGCTCGGAACGGCCCTTTCCGCGGTCGAGAAAGTAGGTCCCAAGCTCGTCGCCCTCCAGCACGAGATCGACCTGGCGCAGCTCGAGTTCGCGCGTCTGGCCTCTCAGTTTTCGTGCAGCGAGGAGTACGAGGAGGACGGTTCAGTCAGTCCTGTCGACTGGATCCGCTTCAACTGCCACATGACCAGCACCGCGGCGGCCAACAGCATCGCCGTGGGCGACCACCTGGGCCGGCTGGAGAAATCCACGGTGGGCGTCCTGAACGGCGCGCTCGGCTACTCGCACATGGTGGTGCTGGCGCGGACGGCGGAGGCCACGGGCGAAGAGTTCAACGAGCGCGACCTCTTGGAGAAG
>DASSLR010000060.1:0-26727 GCA_035689345.1 Candidatus Dormiibacterota bacterium | reverse complement strand
GCGCTCGCGCGCCTGGGGCAGGGCCGTCCGCTCGAGTCGGAGCAAGTCGACCTTCAGTCGATCGCGCGCGACGCGGTCGCCGACGCGCACGCGGTCGCGCCACAGCGCTCCATCAGCCTCGACGCGCCGTCATCGGTACTGACCACCGGTGACGACACACGCCTGCGCCAGGCGGTCGGCAATCTCATGCGCAACGCGCTGGTGCACACGCCCGCGGAGACGCCCATCGAGGTTGCGCTCGCGACGCATGACGGCGTGGCGACAATGTCGGTCGTCGACCATGGACCCGGACTGAAACCGGACGACGCTGGGCGCGTGTTCGAGCCCTTCTACCGCGCGGATCCGAGCCGCAGCCGCGACAGCGGGGGTGCCGGCCTGGGCCTGTCGATCGTGGCCGCCGTGGTCGACGCCCACGGCGGGAGCGTGAAGGTCACGGACACGCCTGGCGGCGGCGCGACGTTCGAGGTCGAGCTACCCCTCGCGAAAGCCTAGTTCAGCGCGTTTGCATACAAACGCAGATTTCGCCGTGGTTTTTCCACGCGTTTGTATGCAATCGGGGGCCAGGCGCAAAAAACCGGCGGCACGTCGCCGCCGGTCATTCGATTACTAAGTCGATTGCTTACTCGCCGGCTGCCTTCTTGAAGTCAGGCTCCTCGAGGTCTTCGTCCTCGGGGCGCTCCGGCATCTCACCGGCCATCGCGGACTCGCCCGCGTGCATCTTGGCCTTGTGCTGTGCCAGCTGGTTTTCGGTGTCGAACTCTTCGTCACAAACGTCGCACTTCACAACCACAATCCTCCTTCTGGATTGAGCCTCGTGTGAGGCGCCAAGCCCTTGCGGGTCGGCGCCTCACCTAAGCAACGTGTTGGGGGCGCCGTATACCGAGCTTCAGATCGTATTTAGAGGCCCGTCTTCTCCGGCGGCTTCCGCTGCTCGCGGATCGTGTCCAGCCGGACGGCGGCGTCGAGCCGGTCCCAGAGCCGCCAATCGGCCTCGGACCGCCATACCTGATCGAGCAGCGACTCCCACTGCGTGCGCAGGTCGGGAACATCGCTACGCGCCCGTTCTCCCTTTCCCTTGAGCATCTTCAATGACTCCTACAGCGAAAACGTCCACCCCCAAAAGCGCGGCTACTACGTATGCGGTGATTTGCAGAAGTCAGGACGCGACTAGCGCTTGTCCCAGACGGGCGCCGCTGTCGCGTCGAGCCCGACGTTCTGGGTGATGGGCCGCGCGCCCGAGGGCGACGGCGAGGTGCTGGCGGGGACGGTCCACAGCTGGAACGCACCGCCTTGCTGCACCGGCGCGAGGAAGGCGATGGTCTGGCCATCCGGCGAAAAGGTCGGTGACGCGGCCAGCTGGCCCTGCATGAGGATGGTCTCGGGACCGAGCGTGTAGTTCAGCGGATCGAAGGTGGCGAGGACCAGCTCGGTGGCCTGGAGGTCGCCACGCCGGCAGACCATCGCGATGCTCTTCTGATCATTCGACAGCGCCGGCTGGGCGCAGTCGTCCGTGGCCGGGGTCAGCGGCGAGCCGGCCGCACCGGCACGCGCCGTCGCCCAGACCTGCGAGTGCACGGCTCCCTGGTCGTCTATCGAGTACTTCGTGTACACGAGCCCTCCGTCGCGCAACGGCACCGGGTCGGTGTCGCCGCCGGTGTACTGATTGGGCACGGTCCAAACGACGTCTTGGCCGGACCCATCGGCCTTCGTCGCGAAGATGGACAGGTCGACCTCGTAGGTGCCGGGCACCTTGTCGTCGTAGGCGAAATAGATGTGCGTGCCATCCGGGCTGAAGCGCGGGAAGAACGCCCAGTGGTTGCCCTCGACCTGTGACGACTGCAGGTGCGTCAGCTGCTGCACGACACGGCCGGAGTCGGTGAGCAGATAGATGTCCGAGTAGTTCAGATGGCGCTGCACGGCGACCAGCTGCGTGCCGTCGGGCGAGGAGGCCGGCTGCGTCCAGCCTTTGTCGTCGGTGATCTGCGTGAACGTCCCGTTCTGGAACCTGTACAGTGCGCCGCCCTGGGCCACGAACAGCTTGCCCGGCAGCGCCTGCGCGTACGTTGACGAAGGTCGCTCGACGTGGGTGCCGTCAGACTTCAATGCCCCCGCCGCCCGATACACGCCGAAACCGAACGCGCACATGACCAGCAGGAGCACGAGATAGGTGGCGACTTTCATCGCGGAAAGTACTGACTGACGATGGGAAGGATCTGGCCCCAGTCGGGATAGACAACCGACTGGTCCCCCGCCCATCCCTCGGACGTGTAGGGCGGGCCCAGGATGATGCGTTTGATGTGCGCGCTGTCGAACTGGTCGACGACGGAGAAGAGCTGGTGGGCGCGGTCCAGGCTGATGCTCGTCTTCAGCTCTCCATTGAGCGCTTTCGCGATATCGGGAAAGTCCGCGACGTTGGCGTGCTTCGACTGGGCCTTCATCGCGAGCAGCAGTTCCTGCTGTCTTTCCGAGCGCGCGAAGTCGCCGCGAAGGTCGCCATGGCGGGACCTCACGTACTGGAGCGCATGCGCTCCGTCGAGGTGAACAGGGCCGGGCATCAGCGCCACGCGGTAGTAGCCATACGGGCTCGACGTGTTGATGTCGGCGGGATAGAAGTCGTCCATCACGGGGTTCGTGACCACGAGGTTCACGCCACCGAGCGCGTCGATGACCTTGATGAGCCCCTCCAGCCCGATCCATATGTAGTCGTCGATGCTGACGTGGAAGTTTTGCTCGACGGTCGCGATGGTGGCCTGCACGCCGCCTGTCTGATAGGCGGTGCTGATTTTTCCGTTGTAACGCTGACCTTGAATGGGGACCCACAGGTCGCGCGGGATCGACATCATGGTCGCCTGCTTGCTGGTGGGATCGACGCGGATGAGGATCATCGACTGCGTGTTGAACTGATCAGCCGCGAACTTGGAGTCGTCGTCCGATCCGAGCAGCAGCACCGTGAAGGGCTGAGTCGGTCCGGACACGGGGTTGATCAGGGCGCCGCCCGAGGTGACGATCGGCGTCGAGGCGGACTGGAAGAGGGGAAGGAAGTACGCGGTCAGGCCGATCAAGCCCGCCAGCACGAAGCCCAGGACGATGCGCGTGGGCCGCGGCAAAGGAATCGTGCGCCCAACGTCGAGCATCCGCTGTCTTCGCGCCGAGAAATCACCCATTTCGGCGGTCCCTCAACGGAAGTGCAACGCGCAGGCGCGCGTAAAGCCTCTGGACGGACCCGGTACCGTATTCAGCGGAAGCGTTGAAAAATCGGGGTGAAAGTGCATAGCTACCGAATCGGTCGTGGCCGTGTATCCAGGCTGAGATAGACGCACCGAACCGATCGAGATTCCAGAGGCGAACCAGATACGGCCTGATCGGGCTGCTGGCGTGCACCCTTCTGCTCGGCAGCGAATCGCCCGCCACGCCTCCGCAGCCGGCGCCGCTGGTCGGGTTCAGCTACAGCCCCGCGATCTCGACCTTTCTCAGCCGCGACCCGGCGGCCGATCTTGCCACCCTGCTGACCAAAACCAAACCTGACCTCGTACGCCTGCCGGTCTACTGGGACCTCACGCAGAGGAGCCCAGGCCTGCTTGATTTCACGGTCACCGACCAGTTGCTCGACGTGGTCGCCGCGCACAACCTTTCAGCTCCGCGCCCGACGAGGGTGATTCTCACCGTCGGCGCTCGCAACTTCCTTTTCCCCGAGCTCCATACACCGGCGTGGGCGGGCGCGCGCGAGCAACCCGAGCTCGACTACGCCCAGCAGGGCGGCGATTACCGGACGTACTTCGACCAGACGCTGATGCGCTACCGCTCGTCGCCGCTCATGTATGCGTGGCAGGTCGAGAACGAGCCGTACGACTACGTGGTCAACGAGACCACAGGGGACGATCAGATCACGCCGCAGCAGATGGCGTGGGAGATCTCCGAGGTGCACCGCCTCGATCCCAAGCACCGCGCGGTGACGACCAGCTTTGACGGCTGGAACGTGATGGTCGACATGATGCAGATCAAGATGGCTTCGGTTCTCAACGGCCTTCACGGATTCCCGAGCGGACATCCGGGCGACGCCCTCAGCGCCGGCGACGCGCTCGGCCTCGACTTCTACGTGGACGGCCCGTCCACTCCATTTCGGTTCGCCACCGTGGCCCTGCGCACGTCATGGAAGTCCGAGGCGATCACGTACTGGTCGGCGATCGCGAAGTCCCAGGGCAAGCAGGTCTGGCTGACCGAGATGCAGGCCCAGCCATGGGCGACGGACCCCGGCGACTTCACGACCGGCGACATGCTCGTCAGCGCGAAGATCTACCGCAGCGCGCCGCTGCAGGTGGTCCTGCTCTGGGGAGTCGAGACCTGGCTCGCGGACCCGGCCTGGATGCACGCTGCGGTCCAGGCCATGGACGTGCTCAGGAGCTGACGGTCGACCCCAGGCCGCGTTCGCTGGCGATCGTCATGTTCAGCCACTCGAGATCGCCGCGGTCGACCGGCCTGCCCTGGGCCAGCCCGTCGCGCATCAGGTAGAGCCTGTCGCTCTGGGTGAAGCCTTCCTGGTTGAGCCTCACGACGATCGCACCGACCGTGATCGACACCCGGCCGCGGATGTACGTGACGCTGTCGGCAGGGACGTCCGGCGGGAGCTCCAGCGCCGCCGGCTCCGTGGTGAGGGCGTAGCGAACCTGCTCCAGGAGCAGGCGCCGGACGCGGGCTCCGCGCGCGGCGGCAAGGGGATCTGGCTGGCGGCCGAAATATGCTGTCTGGCCCATGGGGTGGCGGGTGGTCTGCGCTCCGAACTGTTAAGTAACGACTTGTTGTTGTTAAGCATATAACGCGTCAGCGGTCCGCTGGGTCGTTGGTTGGCAACTTTTTCTTGCGCACCGGAAACCGCACTTGCGCCGCCGCCCCGGGCGGGGGATGATCCAGCCGGTCATCAGGTTCGTATCAGGATCGACGCGGCGGCCTTGGAGGGAGTCGGGAGAGCATGAGCTTCAGCATCGAGCGCTACAAGGAAGAGTCCAAGAAGCTGGACACGACGGGGATCGCCTGGGAGGACGTGACCAGGTACCCGCTGTCGAAGGGTGACCTGTTCTGCCTGCACTACATGATGGACATCGAGAACCACGTTCCCCTGTACCTGTCGCACCTGCTTGTCACCAAGGCCTGCATGGACCCCATCCTCACCGCCTTCTTGGCCTGCTGGAACTACGAGGAGCTCTGGCACGGCGAGAACCTGGGCAAGCTGCTGAACCTGTACGGCATCGAGTTCGACACCCAGGACCGGATCGCCCGCGTGCGCGCGAACCTGGGGGTGCAGAACAGCATCAGCATCCTGACCACGATGGCGGGCTCGTGGCTGACCAAGGACTTCTCGGCCATCTACCTGACGATCGGCGCCATCAACGAGCTGACCACGCTGACGGGCTACGGCGCTTTGATCCGCAAGTCGAAGCACCCGGTGCTGGCGGACCTGCTGTCGCGCATCATCAAGGACGAGCGCCGGCACTACGCGTTCTACTTCAACTCCGCCAAGGAATGGCTGACCGACAACCCGGCGGCGCAGCGCATCGACCGCTGGGCGCTGCAGCGGGTGTGGGTGCCGGTCGGCAAGGGCGTCAAGAAGCAGGAAGAGGTCGACGCCCTCGCGACCTACCTGTTCGACGACGAGCAGGGTGAGGAAGAGCTGCTCGCGATCGACGACAAGATCGGCAAGCTGCCGGGCCTTTCGGGCATCAAGCTGATGTCGAGGGCGCTCTACGAGGCACGCGCCCGCATGGACGCCAATCCGGAGTGGGGCCGCCGCCTGATCGAGAACGAGGCCTGGGCGATCGCCGCGCCGAAGCACTCGCCCATCGACCAGCTGACCGGGCGGCGGGGCGTGCCGGTGGAGGCGCTGGAGTCGTAGCCACAGCCGGCGACGCCGGCCTCGCCGCACGCATGGCGGCGCGCGATCCAGACGCGCTCGGGGAGCTCTTCGACCGTTATGGCTCGCTGGCGTACGGTGTCGCGTTGCGCGTGCTGGGCGATCCCGGACGGGCGGAGGACGCGGTGCAGGAAGCCTTCCTCAAGCTCTGGCACGCGGCTTCGACATTCGATCCCGGTCGAGGCTCGCTGCGCACTTGGCTGATCGCGGCCGTGCGCAACCGCGCGATCGACCAGCTCCGCGGCCGGCCGGCACGGGAGCGGCAGGAGCTCGCCCTGGCCGATGACCTCGGCACCCAGGCGCCCGGCCCGGACGAGCAGGCCTCCGCCAGTCTCGAGCGGCAGGCACTGCGCGCGGCGCTGGCCGAGCTGCCGTCCGAGCAGCGGCAGGCCGTGCTGCTCGCGTACTTCGGCGGCTATACGCAGGTCGAGATCGCCGCGCTGACCTCCGTGCCCCTGAGCACGGTCAAAGGCCGGATGCGACTTGCCCTCGAGAAGCTGGCTGCGTATCTCAAGTCAAGGGGCGTTGTCGATGTCTGAGTTCGACGAGATGGCTGATCCCGCGTTCGCCGCGATCGGGCTCGCGGCCGAACCTGTCACGCCGCCGCCTGGGTTGAGGGCGCGCATCATGGCCGCCGCCGCGGCAGGTGCGCCGGTCGTCCCGCTCCCCCACGCGGCGCGCCGCCGCGTGCCGCTGCCGCTGGTGGCGGCGGCGATGGTCCTGATCACGGCCGCGGCCTTCGTGCTCGGCCAGGAGCTCCGCGGTGGGGGCGCGACCGGTCCGGCGACGTTCGCGATGACCGGCCACGGCTCGCTGCAGGGCGCGACGGCGAAGGTCACCGACCTCAAGGGCGACAGGATCGCCGTCGTCGAGTTCAACGGCCTGCCCGCACCGCCGCCGGGCAAGGTGTACGAGCTCTGGATCATCACTTCGGACGGCCGCGCCGACGCCGCGGGCGTGTTCGTGCCGGACTCGTCAGGCCACACGGTGGTGGTCGTGGATCACACCCTGGACGGCTACTCGGTGATGGCCGTGACGGTCGAAGAAGGACCTTCCGGTGTGAGCAGCCCCACGCAGCAGCCGTCCATGACAGGCAACATCGTGTAGCCGGATTGATAAGACCCTAGCTTTATCATTCCTCGACAATGCAGGACTGGGCACCCAGCCCTTACAGGCCGGGCAACGGCATCGACCCTCCTTACCTCGGCGACCGCGAGGAGCAGATCGAGGCGGTGCGCGCGTTCCTGAAAGACGCGCGCAACCCACGCAACGTGCTGATCACAGGCCTTCGCGGGGTCGGCAAGACGGTGCTTCTAAACCATCTCCAGGGCGAGGCCGAGGGCCTCGGGTGGCTCGTGGTGGATCGCGAGTTCTCGGAGGCCGACGCCGAGCCGATGGCGTTCGCCAACGCGCTGCTGACCGACGTCAATCGGGCGCTGCGCCGGCTCAGCCTCTCCACGCGGTTGAAGGACAGGGCGGCCAACCTGCTCCAGGTCGCGATCGACGCCGTCGGAGCGCTCACCGTCAGCTACGGCGAGTTCAAGGTCAGCGTCGACACGAAGAGACGACGCACAGGTCCGCACCGCCGGCTGGATGACGACCTGAAGGAGGCGCTCACGCACATCGGCGAGCTGTGCCGGAAGAGCGAATATCGCGGCCTCGTCCTGCGCTACGACGAGTTCCACGTCATCCGCGAACACCCCGGGGCGCCAACACTCAGCGCCCTACTCAGCGCCACGTCGGCGGTGCAGCAGCACGGCCTGCCCGTGATGCTGATGCTCTGCGGCCTGCCGCCGGTGGTGGACAACCTCGCGCGCTCCAAGAGCTACTCGGAGCGGATGTTCACCACGATGCTTCTGGACAACCTTCGCCCGCCAGAGGACCGCGCCGCCCTTGTCGACCCGGCGACCCGGCTCGGCCGCCGGTTCGCGGACGAGGTGGTCGACGCCGTCATGGTCGACAGCGGCGGCTATCCGTTTTTCATCCAGGTCTACGGCGACGCGCTGTGGAACGGAGCGCACGGCGAGACGATCGCCCTCGCCGACCTCAAGCGGCTGCGTCCGCGCATTCTCTCCACTCTCGACGCCGGCTTCTTCCGCGCGCGCTACGTCCGCGCGTCGCCCAACGAACGCAAGCTCATGCGCCACATCGCGGCCTTCGGCGAAAGCGCGACGGTTGAGCAGCTGCAGCAGGCGTCGGGGAGGAGGAACAACGAGATCCAGCCGACCATCAGCGCGCTCATCGCCAAAGGCCTGGTCTACCGGCCGGAGCGGGCGCGCATCGGATTCACCGCGCCGATGTTCGGCGCCTTCCTGCAGCGGACTCCGGATTGATAAATCTCGCCGCATATCAATACTTATCCGCGTCGTGAGCCAGCAGCCGCCGCCTCCACAGTTCTCACCCGACGGCCTCTACTGGTGGGACGGCACCAGGTGGATACCTCGAGCCGGGGGTCCCGCGGTGCAGGTGCAGCAGCCGCCGCCGCCCATGTACTACCCGCCACCGCCGCCGCCCGGCTACGGCGGCACGTCGATCCTTGGCCAGCCGTCGCCAGGGCTGCGCATCGTCCTGATCGTGGCGCTGGTGATCGAAGCTCTCGCCAGCGGCTTGCTGAGCTTTGCCTTCATCGTCGCCGCGGTCAGCGGAGGCCAGGACGCGTTCGGCTACATCCTCGGCGCCCTCTGCATCGGGGTGTTCCTGGTTTCCTGCCTGGCGGTGCTCGGCGCCATCCTGCGTACGCCGTGGTCGCGGTGGATGGCCATCGCCGCCGGCATCCTCATCACCTGGACGTGCGTCGGCGCGGTGTTGGGCATCCCCATCCTGGTCACCGCGGCCCGGGCGCCTGACCTGGCGAAGAAGCCGGCCTAGAGCTCAGCTCGGACGCGGGCCGCCGCCTGCACCAGCACGGCGAGCTTGGCGAACGCCTTCTCGCGCGGCAGGTACTTCATGCCGCAGTCGGGCGCCAGAATGAGGCGCTCGGCGTCGACGTGGCGCAGTGCCGCCCGGATGCGCGCCACCACGGTCTCGACGTCCTCGACGGGGCTGTCGTCGGCCAGGTCGATGACGCCGACGATCAGCGTCTTGCCCCGAAGCGCGTCCAGTACCGCGAGGTCGACCTTCTGCTGCGCCGACTCCATCGAGATCTGCGCCGCGCTCGTGCCGGCCAGCTCGGCCAGGAAGGAATAGCCGTCGGGCCGGTCGTGAACGATGTGCGCGTAACCGAAGCACGTGTGGAGCGCGGTCGTGCCGCTGACGCCCTCGAGCGCGCGGTTGATGGCCGGGATGGCGAACCGCCTGGCCTTCTCGGCCCTCGCCTGCAGGTAGGGCTCGTCGATCTGGACCACGTCGGCGCCTGCCGCGTGCAGGTCCTTGATCTCTTCGTTGACCGCGACGGCGAGCGCCATCGCCAGCTCGGCCTCGTCCTTGTAGTGGTCGTTCTGCGCCTGCTGGGACATGGTGAACGGGCCCGGGAGCGTCGCCTTGATGCGCCGGTCCGTGTGCGCGCGCAGGAACTGGACGTCGCGCACCTCGACTGCGCGCGTGCGGCGGACGGGACCGACGACACGCGGCACGGGATTCGGGTGCCCAGTGCGATCGAGCGCGGTGCCGGGGTTGTCGAGATCCATGCCCTCGAGCGCGGTGGCGAAGCGGTTGGAGTAGCTCTCGCGGCGGATCTCGCCGTCGGTGACGATGTCGATGCCCGCGCGCTCCATGTCGCGGATGGCCACCGCGGTCGCGTCGTCCTGCGCCTGCTCGAGCAGCTCCGGAGCGACCCTCCATATCTCACGCGCGCGGACCCTCGGCGGCAGGCGGCTGCCCAGCATGGCGCGGTCGACGAGCCAATCCGGCTGCGGGTAGCTCCCGACGACGGTTGTCAACAACGGTTCCGGCATCGTGCCAACCTTAATGTCCGTGCGGACGCTCAAGCTCAAGACGGTCGACGCCTACGTCGCGTTCGACTTCGAGTGCCCCACCAGCGCCGGCGGCACGCGCCTGGCGCCGGACGTCACTGAGCGCGAGTCGCAAATGCTCGCGCGCGCGATGACGTACAAGTTCGCCGTCCTCGGCGCGAACATCGGTGGCGCCAAGGGAGCGATCCGCGCCGCCGACGACGAGCGCGATGAGGCGGTGAAGCGCTACTGCGATGAGATCCGC
Source organism: Candidatus Dormiibacterota bacterium (assembly GCA_035689345.1). Lineage (GTDB taxonomy): Bacteria > Chloroflexota > Dormibacteria > Dormibacterales > Dormibacteraceae > CF-118. The sequence continues at coordinate 16,667 of DASSLR010000060.1, read as the reverse complement.
CCGCTGGTCGAGAGCAACACCTTCCTCACGTCGACCGACCTCGGCACGAAGCCGGAGGACTTCACTTCGCTGCCGGGAAGCGACCAGGCGAGCGTCATGCACACGACGCACGAGGGCATGCCGCTCGACGCTTTCATCACAGGCCTCGGAGTCACCGTCGCGGCGGAGACCGCGCTCGATGGCCTCGCCGGCAAGACGGTTGTCATCGAAGGCTTCGGCAAGGTGGGAGGGGCGACAGCGCTCGAGATGACCCGGCGTGGAGCCAGGCTGATCGCGTTCTCCACGATCCACGGCTGCGTGCGGCGCGCCGCGGGATTCGACGTCGCCGAGCTTCTGCGTCTGCGCGCGGAGCACGGCGACCACCTGGTCGAACACCTCGACGAGCCGGTCAGCCCGGCCGGTGAGCTGTTCGAGGTCGGGTCGGACATCCTCGTCCCCGGCGCGCGCATTGGGGTGATCGATGAGGCCCGCGCGAAGGCGCTGCAGGCGAAGGTCGTCGCCCCGGCCGCCAACGTGCCGTACACGAAGCGCGGACTCGAGGTGCTGTGGGACCGCGGCATCATCCCGCTCGCCGACTACGTGTGCAACTCCGGCGCCACCATCGGCTACATCGACGATGGCGTGGCGAGCGTCGCGGACGCGCTCGCGATCGTCGAGAAGCGTGTGCGCGAGCTCACGCGCACCGCGATGGCCGACCCCGCTGGCCCGTACGAAGGTGCGCGCAAGATCGCCGAGGCGCACCTCTGCACGTGGGTCGACGCGGCTCAGATGCCGGACGGGCCGCCGCTCGCATGAGAGCGACCGACCCGGCGACCGGCAAGCTGCCCGGCGATACCTGCGACGGCGACTGGATCTGGGACCGTGAGGTCGAGACCGACGGCCGCGAGAGTGCCTTCGCGCGGAGCTCGGCCGCGTGGGAGAGGCAGTGGAGTCACCTGATGGAGAACTCGGGTTTCTTCCGCCGGCGTTTCGCGGATGCGGGCATCGGGCCGCAGCCCGTCCGGCTTGCGGACATCGCGAGGCTTCCGCTGACGTCCAAGTCCGATCTCAAGGTGGCGATCGACGAGCGCGCGCCATTCGGCACGAACCTCTGCGTCCCTGAGGAGCGCGTCAAACGCGTGTACCAGACCAGCGGCACGTCCGGCTCGCCCAGCGTGCTCGCGCTGACGCCGGCCGACATCGAGATGTGGACCACCATCGGCACGCGCACGTACTTCACGTCCGGCATCCACGAGCACCACAGCGTGCTGTCCACGTTCGGCGCGGGCCCGTTCGTGGCCGGCCACACCTATTTCGTGCTCGCGCGCATCGGCTGCCGCGTGGTCCCGCTCGGGCCGGGCGACGCCGACCGCGTGCTTTTTGGGATGCGCGCCGGCATCTTCGACACGCTGCTGACGACGCCTTCGTTCGCGCAATACCTGGCCAACCGGCTGCAGGTGTACGACGAACGCATCACCACGCTCAGGCACATCGTCACCGGCGGGGAGCCCGGCGGTGGCATCCCGGCCGTGCGCGACCACATCGAGTCCGCCACGGGAGCCTTCGTCAACGAGGTGATGGGCATCGGCGACATCGCGCCGTCACTCTTCGGCGAGTGCCCGGCGCGCCAGGGGATGCATTTCAGCGGCGGCGGCCTCGTGTGGCTGGAGATGGTCGATCCCGATTCGCGCGAGCCGATGACGATCGAGCCTGGTGCGGTCGGTGAGCTCGTCTACACGCACCTGACACGCGAGGCGCACCCGGTCGTCCGGTTCCTCGGCGGAGACCTGGTGGAGGTGCAGGGAGGTGATTGCGGCTGCGGCCGGACCTCGTTCCGCATGCGCATCATCGGCCGGCGCGACGACATGTTCATCGTGCGCGGGGTCAACGTGTACCCGTCCGCCATCCTCGCGGTGGTCGCGCGGTTCAGGCCGCGTGTCACGGGTCGAGCCCGCGTCGTCCGCGACGGCTCGAACGTGAGCGTAGAGCCACCTGTGCCGGTCGAGGTCGAGGTGAGGGACGGCCACGAAGGCGACCACGCGCTGGCCGAGGAGATCGAGAAGGCGGTGCGCGCGTCGCTCACCTTCCGCTGCGCCGTGCAGCTGGTCGGCGAATCCGGTTTCGGCGAGGCATCCTACAAGACGCGGCTCACGAGGAAGACGTGACGCGCAAGAAGCTGCGTTCCGAGATGGGATGGAGCTCCGCGGACAAAGTCGTGGTGCGAGGCCGCGACCTGACCGAGCTCATCGGCACCGTCTCGCTGGGAGACTTTGCGTTCTTCGAGCTCAAGGGCCGGCTGCCGACTCGCGAGGAGTCGGTGGTGTTCAACGCCATCGCCGTCACCCTGGTCGAGCATGGAGTGACGCCGAGCGCGATCGCCGCGCGCATGACCTACCTCGGCGCCCCCGAGGCGCTGCAGGCGGCGGTCGCCGCCGGATTGCTCGGCATGGGCGACCGTTTTGGCGGGCCGGTCGAAGCTGTGGCACACATGCTCCAGGAGGCGTTGCAGGACGCGGGCGAGGAGGCCGACTTGCAGACGCTGGCCGAGGGAATCGTCGGCCGCTACGTCAAATCGCACCGGCCCGTGCCGGGCCTGGGCCATCCGGTCCACAAGCCGGTCGACCCGCGCACGCCGCGCCTGTTCGAGGTGGCGAAAGCGAACGGTCTCTCGGGCCGGTACGTCGAGCTCATCCAGGCGGTCGCCGAGGAGGCGTCGCGCAGCCTCGGTCGCGAGCTGCCCGTCAACGCCACCGGTGCGATTGGGGCAATCGCCAGTGAGCTCGAGCTGCCCTGGCAGGTTTGCCGGGGGCTGGCCGTGATGGCGCGCGCGATCGGCCTGGTGGCGCACATTCAGGAAGAATCGGTCGAGCCGATGGCCGCCGAGATCTGGGCCCGAGTCGAGGAAGAAGCCTCCGGGCACCAGCCAGGGTAGGACTAACATGGGTTCCGCCTTGCCCGCCACGGTTCCAGGCATTCACCACGTGACCAGCATCACGGGCGACGTTCAGAAGAGCGTCGACTTCTACGTCGGTGTGCTCGGCCTGCGCTTCGTGAAGAAGAGCATCAACCAGGACGTGCCGGACACCTACCACATCTACTACGGCGACTACCTCGGCTCGCCCGGCACGGCGATGACGTTCTTCGGCTGGCCCACGTGGCCGAAGCGCCGGGCCGGCAGCGGCCAGGTGACGACTGTCGCGTTCACGATCCCGGAGGGCTCGCTCGACTTCTGGTGGAAGCGACTCCGCGAGCTGGGCGTGGAGGCATCGCGCTCGACTCGGTTCGAGCACGATCTGATCACGATCCAGGACCCGGACGGCATCGAGCTCGACCTCGTCCCGGGACGGTCGCCACTGAAGCTCACCTCCTGGCAGGACGGTCCGGTGCCTGCCGAGCATGCGATCCACGGATTCCATTCGGTGACCCTCACGGTGGCGGAGAGCCAGGCGACGACGGAATTTCTAGTGAAGACGATGGGCTTTCGCGAGAAGGCCCGCGAGCGGAACCGCGTGCGATTCGAGACCGGCGGCGGCGGGCCTGACTCGATCCTCGATCTCATCGAATCGCCGGAAGGACCGGTGGGCGAGGAGTCGATCGGCACCGTGCACCATGTCGCATGGCGCGCGCCTGACGACAAGCACCAGGCAACGTGGCGCGAGCTGCTGGTCGCGGCCGGGCGCAACGTCACGCCGGTGATCGATCGCTGGTACTTCAAGTCGATCTACTACCGCGAGCCGGGTGGCGTCCTGTTCGAGATCGCGACCGACTCGCCGGGATTCACAATCGATGAGAAGCCCGAGGCGCTTGGCTCGGGCCTGAGCCTGCCGCCGTGGTTCCAGGTGCGGCGCGACAGGCTGGACGAAACATTGACGCCGATCGCAATGCCAACAAACCTGGTGGAAGAAGGGAGGTCTACGAGTCGATGAGCACCGCGACGATCACCCCCGTCAACCCGATGGCGGCCGACGGCAAGGAGACGGTGATGACCGTCATGCGCCGCGACCGGGACAACTTCACTCGCCTCGTTTCCGATCCGAAGAACTGGAACGTGATGACCCGCTGCACGGGTTGGGAGACGCGCGACCTTGTCGGCCACATGATCGACGTCATGGAGGGCTACTTCAAGAACTGGGACGCCGCCCGCGCCGGCAAGGAGGGCACGGCCCTCGGTCTCCCCGTGATGGGCGAGACGCTGAACGATCACGCGCTCGACTTTCGCAAGCTTTCGCGCGAAGAGGCTCTCGACCGCTTCAAGAAGGACGCGCAGAAGTTCGACAAGATGCTCGACGAGCTGACGCCACAGGAGTGGGAGAGCTTCCTGGTCTACCACCCGTTCGCCGGCCCTGTGCCGGCGGGCTTCTACGGGACCTTCCAGATCATGGACTACGGCGTGCACCCGTACGACATCGAGTACGGGCTGGGCAACAAGCTCGCCACCATCGATGAGGCGACGGCGGGCTTGATCCTGCCGTACGCGTTCATCTTCTGGCAGTACACGGTCGACGAGAAGACCTCGAAGGGCCAGGACTACTCGTACGGCATCCAGGTCGACGGGGCCTGGGGCGGCAAATGGCGAGCCACGGTCAAGGACGGCAAGTGGTCGGCCGAGCCGGAGAAGGGCAACTTCGAAGGCGTGGACGCGCTGATCCACTTCAACAACGCGGCCGACGCGGTGCTCACGTTCTTCCAGCGCTTCCCCGGCGGGTCCGCGAGCGGCGACGAGGACGTGATCAACAACATCCGCAAGCTGCACTTCCGTTTCTGAAAAACCCCACGAAATCTGAGCCTGCGGCGAGATTTCGCGGGGACCCCGTGTGATCCGAAGCAAGCTCTGGGCGGCGGACCTCACGCGAACAGGTCCGCCGCCTTCCGCTTCCGCGTCCGATTTCGTCGAGATCAAAGCCGCCCGGCTGGCTGAAATCGCCGCCGCCATGGGAGCGGACGGCGACCGGGCCGCAGCCCGCTTTGCCCGCGGTTGCCGGTGCTTCGCCGTCGAGCAGCAGGGATCGATCGTCGCCTTCGGCTGGCTCTCCACGCATCGCGAGTGGATCGGCGAGCTGGGGCTCTGGATCACGCCGGCTCCCGGCGAGGGCTACGTCTGGAACTGCTACACCCTGGAGCCTCACCGCCGCCGCGGGAACTATCGACGGCTGGTGCAGGGCTTCGTCGAACTGCCCGATCTCCGCCGCCTGTGGATCGGCAGCATCGATGACCCGGCCGAGAAGGCTGACGCCGATGCGGGGTTTGCTCCGGTGCTGCTGTTCGAGGTGACGCGCGTGGCCGGCCTGCGCCTGCTGCGGATCAGGCCCGCCGCGGGCGCCGACCCGGCGATCGTCGGCACCGCGCGCGAGCGCCTGACACCGGCGCGCGCGCTGGCGGTCAAGCGCACGCGCATCCACTGACCGGTCAGGGCGCGACGATGCGGTGCTTGTTCGAGCTCGTCACCTGGAACGTGCCCGCCGACGTCTTCACGGTGAGTTGGACCGAGTAGTCCGCGTAGTTGTCGTTGGTGCCCGGGTGCAGCCCGTTGGTGCAGGAGCTGTGGATGGTCGCCGTCAATGTGGCCTTCCCGTTGGCGCCGACCGAGCGCGGCGAGAACTGCAGATCGCCTGCGTCGTACTTCGCCCCGACCGCCTGCTGCCACTGCCCGTGTATGTCGGCGACGACCATGACCGCGTCGACCGAGTTGACGGCGACCGCGCTCGATGTCGGATTGTCGGCCGCGATCCTCACCTGCAGGTCGTAAGGCGTGTTGGCCGAACCGACGGCGCAGGTGTAGGTCCCATCCACGGTGGCGCCGGTGAGCGCGAACCCGCTCGCGCCGCACCCGGCGAGCACGACGACCACGATCGCGCCGAGGGCGAAGCGCAACATCGCCACTCCAAGGTATGGCAAATCCGCGCGCGCTCGATGCATAGTTTCCGACGCAATGACGCTCGACCGCGCCACAAATGGCGCTGCAACCGCGCCGACTCCAGATTCCGACTTCCCGCGGCCGGCGCGGGGGAGTTGGCGCCGGCGAAGCCGGGCCAACTGGCGCGGTCTCGCTGCGCCCCGAAATCCGCACCCCGACACCGCGATTTCGGGGCGGGAAAGGTAGGGTCCATCAATGAGTACGGGCGCGCTCTCGGGCAAGGTCGCCGTGGTCACCGGCGCCGGCAGCGGCATCGGGCGGGCGGTCGCGCTCGGGTTTGCCCGCCAGGGGGCTGACGTCGTCGTGGCCGACTTCGACGCGCCGCGCATGGACCACACCGTCGAGGAGATCCTCCGCCTGCGAACAGCGGAGAAGTCGATCGCGCTTTCGACGGACGTGCGCAGCGACGCGTCGGTCCGCTCGCTGGCGAACGGCGCCGTCAAGTCGATGGGCCACGTCGACATCCTGGTCAACGCGGCCGGCGTGCTGCTGCAGGGCAAGCTGGACCGGATCTCCACGCACGACTGGACGTGGATGCTCGAGACCAACCTGCTCGGCGCGGTCCGCACGACGCTGGCGTTCCTGGCTCACATGACCGGGCGCGGCTCCGGCCACATCATCAACATCGTCTCGTTTGGCGGCGTCCACCCCGGCGACGCCAACACGATTCCGTACGACACGGGCCACGCCGCGATCGCCGCGTTCACCGAGGCGCTTGCGCAGCAGACGGCGGGCACGGGCGTGCACGTGTCGCTTTTCTGCCTCGCGCAGAAGGCGCCGAAGATCGGGCAGAACACGCGATCACGCGGCCTCGGCCGGTGGATGGGGGATGGCACGCCGCCGGAAGTCGGCAAGCAGGCCGTCGAGCAGCAGGCGTCGGCGTTGATCGAAGGCGTGCACCGTCCTCGCTTTCTCATCGCCGGCGACGCCGCGGATCTTCCCGCCCTCGAGCGCCGCTGGGGCCACATGGAATCGCTCGCCACCGCCCAGTGACAGTCCCGACAGACCTTCTCTCGAGCATCGCCATCTGCGTCGCCGCGGCGGCGCTTCTCGCTCTGGTCAGCTGGCGGCTGCACCAACCGCTGATCCTTGCGTACCTGCTGGCGGGTGTCGTCGTCGGCCCCATCGGCCTGCGCTGGGTCACCGACCTGGACAGCATCCAGACCGTCGCCGAGATCGGACTGATCCTTCTGCTTTTCGTGATCGGTCTCGAGATCGACATCCGAAAGCTCGCCGCGGCCGGCCCGCCGATGCTTGTGACCGGAGCGTTGCAGGTGCCGATCTGCATTGCGCTCGGACTCGGCTTCTTTGCCGCGCTGGGCGCGCACGTCGGCGGCAACGACTACTCATTGATCTATCTCGCAGCGTGCATGAGCCTCTCGAGCACGCTGGTCGTGGTCAAGCTCCTCAACGACCGGATGGAGCTCGACACGCTGCCGGGCCGGATCACCCTGGGCGTGCTGGTGATCCAGGACCTCTGGGCGGTCGCGATGCTGGCCGTGCAGCCGAACATCACCAACCCGGACCTCCTGCCACTGGCCTTCTCGCTCTCTAAGGGAGCGCTGCTGGTGGTCGGCAGCCTGGCGATCTCGAAGTACGTCCTGCCCTGGCTGTTTCGCGCGGTGGCGAAAGCGCCGGAGCTCGTGCTAGTGACCGCGCTTGCGTGGTGCTTCTTCCTCGCCGGCGCGGCCTCGGTCATCGGCCTGTCGCGCGAGATGGGCGCCCTGATCGCCGGCGTGAGCCTCTCGACCTTCCCGTACAGCCTCGACGTGATGGCCAAAGCCGTGAGCATTCGCGACTTCTTCGTCACGCTCTTCTTCGTCGCCCTCGGCATGCAGATCCCGAAGCCGACGCCGCAGATCCTGGAGCTGGTGGCTGCGGCGTCGGCGTTCGTGATCCTCAGTCGCGTGGTGGTGATCCCGATCCTCTACGCCCTGCGGCTCGGGTTGCGTAACAGCATCGTGCCCGCGATCAACCTGGCCCAGGTCAGCGAGTTCTCGATCGTGCTTGCGTTTCTCGGACTGCGCTCGCACCAGATCTCGAGCGACATCCTCGGTGTCGTCATCCTGACCTTCGCCGTCACGTCGGTCGTGTCGACCTACATGATCAATGCGAGCCACGCGATCCAGGACCCGCTAACCAGTCTCTTGAAGGCGATTGGTCTCAAGGACCTCGATTCGGAAAAGGCCGGCGAAGCCGCGGAATCGGGTCACTACCCCGTGGTGTTCCTGGGCTTCTTCCGCGACGCGAGCACGATCCTCTACGAGTTCGAGCACGAGGGTGATGTCGAGGAGTCCAAGGAGTTCGTGAGCAAGATTCAGGTCATCGACTTCAACCCGACGGTGATGCGGGAGCTGCGGCGTCGCGGCATCAAGGTGGTGTACGGCGACATCGCGCACGCCGACACGCTCCACCACGCGGGCATCGAGGACGCGGAGCTGGTCGTCTCCAGCATCACCGACGACGTGCTGCGCGGCACGAGCAACCTGCGCCTGCTGCAGAACGTGCGCAATCACGCGCCGCGTGCGCGAATTGTGCTGACCACGGACCACATCCCGCAGGCGCTCAAGTTCTATGACGCGGGCGCGGACTTCGTGTTCATACCGCGCCTGTACTCGGCGGCCGCCTGCGCCCGCATCCTCCGCAAGGGCCTCAAGGATGGATTCGAAGAGGTGAGGCGCCAGGCCATCGGCCACCTGAAGCAGCGGCAGGAGGTGCTGGCTTAAGGCGCAAGGGAGCCCCCTTGCGGGAACCCCCGCGCCCGGCGACGTTGGAGAGCAGTTGGCGGGCGGAGTCATGGCGCGGCCAAGCCGCGCCATCCGGGCCACGCTGCTGTGGGGTCCTTGAAATCCATGGCCTCGGGTCATCGATTTCCACGATTGGCGGCCCTGGGCCGCCTGGCTACGGTTCATAGCCAGATGACCGTTTACGAGGGGGCAGTCCGGATCCAGGGCAAGGACGGGAGGGACCTGATGCCCGTCGTGCAGCCCTCGTCGAATGCCGGCACTCGACGGATCGATTGGCCCAGATCAATGCCGAGTGCCGGCACTCGCCGCCCGCAGGCGGAAGGTAAGGACCGCGCCCTTTAACTGACGGGCTGCTGCTCGATCGTCTTGGCGCCCTTGCCGTTGGTGGTGGTCGGGATCACCGGCAGCGAGTGCTGGGTGGGCGCGAGCTCGAGCCCGGAAGGCATGACCAGGCCCGGCTGCGGCTCGGCGACGGCGGCAGCGGCAGCCTCCTCCGGGGCGCCGCCGCCCCGCGCCCGCTTGAGGGCGGCGCGAAGTCGCGGGATCTGCGCCCGCAGCGGCTCCTCGACCCAGTCGAAGGCGATGACGCGCTCGTTGACCTCCCAGAACAGCCCTGACTTCATCGACTCCATGCGGCTGAGTGCGCCCTCGACGAAGTCGGCCGGGGCGAACGTGATGCCCTCGACCAGGATGGCGCTGACGTCCTTCGCATCCGATGCCATGGCCCAGAGCGCGAGCTTGGCCACGGCTTTGAACAGGCCGTTGAGGCCGATGGGACGGGCGTTCGGGATCAGGTCCTGCAGGTTGCGCACCAGCAGAAGGGCGAGGCGCCTGGTCACCTCCGGGTCGCGACCCTGCGCCTCGATGGCGAGGTCGGTGACGTCCTCGGCGGCGGCGCCGAAGATGGCCGGCATGCCCGACTCGTCGAAGTGGCGGCCATAGCGCAGCAGGTGCGAGGCCGATTCCACTGAAAGGTCGGGCCGCCACTCCAGCGCGCCGATGGCGAGGCGCCGGTACTCGTTCATCATCGACGAGGCGAAAGTCGGGGCGGTGCGGGTGATGGCCACGCGCAGGTACGTGTTGAAGAAACGGACGCTCAGGTCCGCGACCTCCGGGTCGCCGACCTCGATGGCGGCGAGGCCGATGTCGCGCGTGGCCAGAGCAATGGCGTGCACGGCCTCCTTGCGGTGCACAGGCGTGAGGCCGACGAAGTCGACGAAGCTCGACAGGATCGTGTACTCCATCCACGTGCGGGCCCGGTTGACCTCGGCGAGGATCTGGTCCGAAGCTCCAGGTAGGTCGCTGTGGCCGACCTGGAACCACTCCGGCCGCAGCTTCTTCTTGACCCGCAGGTAGTCGTCGGCCACGAAGTGGCCCAGAGACTCGACGCCATAGATCGAGACCGGCACGTCGCCGAGCTGGATCGAGCCGAACACGATGTCGGTGACCTGTGAGATGGACGTCATGACGCGGTCGCGGCGGCGCCGGCCGGCCATGGCGTTGCGGATGTCGCGCGTGGCGCGGCGGCGGATGCCCTTGATCAGGCTCTCGGCGCGCATGACGTCGAAGATGTAGATGACGTAGGGCAGCAGGATGGCGAAGTTGGCGAGAGCGAAAACAACAGCGAGCGCCACGCTCCACCTGGGCACGAAATTGGCCTTGATCTCGGCGCGGACCAGGAACGTGTAGAGGATCGAAGCCAGCGCGAACGTGAAGACAAGGGCGTTGTAGGGGTTGCGCGTGAAGATGTCGATGATGCGCGGCGAGTAGCGCGACGACGTGGTCTGGATCCCGTAGAAGACCACGAGGATGACGATGCTCAGCGTCACGCCCTCGGCGCCGCCGGCCAGCGAAACGGTGCCGGCCGCGGCCGCCGCGTCCGGCGTGAAAAGGTTGACCAGCGTCGTGTAGTGGCTCGCGTCGAGGAAACCGAAGAGCACCACGAGCATCGCGACGAGGGCCACCAGCGCGATGCCTGGCAGCACGACGATCAGACCGGGTGGGAGGCCGGCGGTGACCGAACGTCTGGGCGCGATCTGGGAGTCGTTCTCGGGCAACTGAAATGTGCGGCGATACTAAGCCTTTGGTATGGGGGTCAGACCAATGTTGAGGGCCATCGTTTTCGACTTCGACGGCCTGATCCTCGACACCGAGGCGCCGATCTACCAGTCATGGCTCGAGGTCTACCGCGCGCACGGCCAGGAGCTGCCCTTCGACCTCTGGATGCAGACCGTCGGCTCCTCCAACGCGGTCTTCGACCCGCGCCGGCACCTGGAGGAGCGTCTCGGTCGGGCGCTGGGGCAGGAGGTGCTCGACGGGCGCGCCCGGCGGCGCACCGAGCTGGTGCTCGCGCAGGCCGTCCTGCCCGGCGTGGCCGAGCTGGCGACCGCGGCGCGCGAGTCCGGCCTCAAGACCGGCGTCGCGTCGAGCTCCTCGCACAACTGGGTCGACGAGCACCTGAAGCGGCTGGGCATCCTCGCCCTCTTCGAGTGCATCCGCTGCCGCGACGACGTGCAGCGCGTGAAGCCGGCGCCGGACCTGTTCATCGCCGCTCTGGATTGCCTCGGCGTCGAGGCCCAAGACGCGCTCGCCATCGAGGACTCGCCCAACGGAGTGCTGGCGGCCAAGACCGCGGGGATGCTCTGCGTGGCGGTGCCGAACTCCATCACCGCGGACCAGGACTTCGGCCGCGCCGACCTGGTTCTTCCGTCGCTCGCCGGCGTGACGCCCCAGAGTCTGGCCGCGAGGTTGGGCCTTACAGTATTTCGGTGCGAATCGGGATCCTCACCGGCGGCGGAGACGCGCCCGGCCTGAACGCCGCCATCCGTGCGGTGGCGCGCCGCGCGTTTCAGCTCGGCCACCACGTGAACGGTGTGCAGAACGGGTGGGCCGGCTGCCTCGAGGAGGGCCTGATCCGGGAGATGACGGTGCATGACGTGCGCGGCATCCTCCCGCTCGGCGGCACCATCCTCGGCACCTCGCGCACGAATCCTTTGAAGATCAAGGACGGGGTCGCGACGGCCATGCGCATGCTGCGCCGAAGCGGAGTCGAGGCGCTGGTCGCCATCGGCGGCGATGACACGCTCAGCGTGGCCTCCGCGATGCACGACGCGGGCTTTCCGACGGTGGGGGTGCCGAAGACGATCGACAACGATCTATCCGTGACCGACTTCTGCATCGGCTTCGACACCGCGGTGGGAGTCGTGACGGAGGCGCTGGACAGGCTGCACACCACCGCGTCGGCGCACCACCGGGTGATGGTCGTCGAGGTGATGGGCCGTGACACGGGATGGGTGGCGCTGATGGGCGGGATCGCCGGCGGCGCCGACCTGATCATGATTCCCGAGTTCCCGCTCACGCTGAAGGAGGTGGTCGCGCACCTCTACCGGCGCCGGGGCGACGGCAAGCTGTTCAGCATCATCGTCGTCGCCGAGGGCGTGAACATCCCGGGCCTGGAGGCAGAGTCGCGCGAGGGGGACACCGACGCGTTCGGTCACGTGCGGCTGGCCAAGCGGGGGGTGGGTGACCTTCTCGCGAGCAGCGTCGAGCGCGAGACGGGGTTCGAGACTCGCGTCACTGTGCTCGGGCACCTGCAGCGCGGCGGCTCGCCGTCGCCGACCGACCGCATCTGGGCCACCCGGCTCGGCGCCTGCGCGGCCGACCTGATCCTCGCGGGCAAGAGCGGCGTCATCCCCATCCGTCGCGACGGCGGCGTGCAGGTCGTCGCCATCTCGGAGGTGGTCGCCGAGACCCGCCGCGTGCCCCAGGACCTGTACGAGCTGAGCCGCATCTTCTCTTAGGGGCAGGGGCGCCGTGCCGCGCAAGAAGCGGATGCTCGAGCTGACCGGCGCGGGAGACGACGGCACCACCGGCCTGCTCGGGGGCGGCCGGGTCCGCAAGGACGATCCGCGCATCGAGGCGTTCGGCACGATCGACGAGGCCTCGAGCGCGCTCGGCCTGGCCAGGGCACTGAGTGAGGACGCGCGCGTGCGCGAGGTCTGCGAGGAGGTGCAGCGAGGCCTTTACGCGCTCGGCGCCGAGCTCGGCACCAGCCCGAAGGCGCGTAAGGCTTTCGCCCGGGCGACCGCCAAGGACGTGAAGCGGCTGGAGTCGATCACCGCCGAGCTGGAGGACGCCGTCAAGATGCCCGACGGATTCGTCCTGCCCGGGAGCACGCCTGCGTCCGGTGCGCTCGACCTCACGCGGGCGATCGTCCGCCGCGCGGAGCGCCGGACCCTGGCGCTGCAAGCCCAGGGCGGCGTCGCCAACCCGCAGGTCCTGCGCTGGCTCAACCGTCTCAGCCTGCTGCTGTTCGTGCTCGCGCGTTACGAGGAGGCGCGCTCCGGCCGAGCGGCGAGGCTCGCGCGGGGCGCGGGCCGCGCCCCGACAACGTAGAGTCTGCACCGGGAGTCCCAATGCAGTACGCGGTCCTCGTCGTTCTCATCCTGCTCGCCGCCTACGTCGCCGTCGCCTACTCCGTCTATCACCGGGCCTTCGTGCCGGTGCGGCCGCCGGCCGGCGAGGACTTCATGTTCACGCCCTTTGAGTTCCAGGCGGACTACGAGGACGTCGAGCTCGTCACCGCCGACGGCGTGAACTTCGGCGCCTGGTACTTCCGGCAGCCCGGCTCGCCGCAGACGGTGATCGTTTCGGGCGGGCACAAGGGCCAGCGTCAGGGCGCGCTCGGTATTTCGATCGCCCTATGGCGCAAGGGCTTCAACGTCATCGTCTATTCGTATCGCGGCATGTCGGGCAGCGACCGCGCGCCGGTCACGTTCGGCATCAAGGAAGTGCTCGAGCTCCAGGCCGTCATCGCGTTCGCGCGCAAGCGCATCCCGCAGGCTCGCATCGGCCTGCTGGGCTATTCGATGGGGGCGGTGGTCTCGTTGCTCGGCGCCGCCGGCGAGCCCGGCGTCGAAGCGCTCGTGCTGGACAGTCCGTTCAGCGACCTGCGGACGCTGCTCATCGAGAACGTGCGCACACGGGCGAGGCTGCCCGGTACGCCATTCGTGTGGCTCGCGGGGCTGATGCTGCGTGCGCGCAGCGGCGGCAAGCTCTCGGACTGCAGCCCGATGTCGGTGCTGAGCTCACTCGAGCCCCGTCCGCTCTTCTTCATTCACGGAGGCGCGGACCGCATCACGAACGTCAATCACAGCCGGCGCCTGTACGACGCGTACCGAGGACCGCGCGAGATCTGGATCGTGCAGGGCGCGCCGCACGCCGGCGCCTACTTCGCCGACCGTCCTCTTTACGTAGAGCGAGTCGCGGGCTTCTTCGCGCGGCACCTCGGCCTGAACGTCAGCGGCCACCTGCGCCTGGTCGAAGAAGAGGAAGTCTCTTAAGCCCGACGGGCCTTTCTCGCGGTTTGTATACGAACCCGCACGCCAACGACAGCTGAGGCAAAACGCGCGACCCGTATAGCAACCGGTGCTAGCGGAGCGTGCTCGACAGGAGGAGACCGTTGGCCCAGTACGTGCCGGTCGGGCCGGCCGGCAGCAGGTCGTAGGTGCGGTCGCCTGTGTACGGGACGAGCTCCCAGCCGCTCACGCGCGAACCGTCCACCACGTCGCCCACGGCCAGCGAGCCGAGCGTGCGGCCGTCGGACGTGCGGTGACCTGGTGAGGCCCAGACCTCGCGTCCGTCGGCCAGCGTGAGATGAACCATCAGGTGAGAGGGCGGGACCGGAGTACTGCCGATCGCGATTACAGGCACCGCCGCGCGCGTGCCGTCGGGCTCCTGCGTCCAGACCAGCATTCCGGGGCGGACGGCAGTCACTACGATCGGCCCGTTCGGAGTGCCGATCAGCGTCGATGCGGACAGACAGATCGGGCAGTTCGGCCGCGAGCCCTGGGTCTTCGAAGTGACCGAGATCTTGCCGTCGGCGCTCACAGAGCCTTGCACCTTCGTGTACGTGTCGGCTGTCGTGTATTCGAAAAACGAGGTGCCGCTCCCTCCCGGATGGAGGTCCAGGGCGCGCAGCTTCTTGAACGCCCTGTAGAGCGTCAGCTTCTGCGCGTCGGTCAGCTCAGCCGGTGGCGTGGGCAGGTGCTCGTGCTCGACGATCGCCGAGTAGAGCTCGGAGTTGTCGCGAATCTGTGCGTAGTTCGCAAGGGCGCTCGCTTGTTCGGCGCCTGCTCGCACAACGGGATAGAAGTCCGGATCGCAGTAGGCCGGGGGCCCGACTTGATCGAAGATCCGGAACTTCAGCTGGTACTCGTTGAGGGTGGCCCCAGGCGTCGTGGAGCCGCAGGCCGTGGCCGCGACCACGCAAAGGGCCGCAATCGCCTGTTTCAAATCGCTCCTGAAATTAAAGACGGAGCCACGGCGTCTGACGTAACGAACTCCCGGAACCAAATGGGCCACTCGTACGTATAGAACCTTGCCACGGAGGAGCGAACTTATAATCCCGAGCATGGTGGTGGGAGGGGCCTGATGGGCTCGGACATCGTCACGCGCGTGTCCGACGCGGTCATGGCCAACGTCGGCCGCGCCATCGTCAACAAGGAAGACGAGGTCCGGCTGTGTCTCGTGACCCTCCTTTGCGAGGGCCACCTCCTCATCGAGGACGTCCCCGGCGTGGGCAAGACCATGCTCGCCAAGTCACTGGCGCGCTCCCTCGACTGCACCTTCCGGCGCATCCAGTTCACGCCCGACCTTTTGCCCTCGGACGTGACCGGCGTGCGCGCGTTCAACCAGAGGATCAACGACTTCGAGTTCCGGCCCGGCCCGGTCTTCGCGCAGATCCTGCTCTCCGACGAGATCAACCGCGCCAGCCCCAAGACGCAGGCGGCGCTGCTGGAGGCCATGGAGGAGCGGCAGGTCACGATCGACGGCGAGACGCACGAGCTGCCGAAGCCCTTCATGGTGATGGCGACCCAGAACCCGGTCGAGTATTCCGGCACGTTCCCTCTACCTGAGGCCCAGCTCGACCGTTTCTTCATGAAAGTGCGACTGGGCTACCTGTCGGACAAGGAAGAGGCGGCCCTGATCGGCCAGCACAAGGTCGAGTCGCCGATGGTCGAGCTGCAGCCCGTCGTATCACCGAACGAGCTGAAGATGGCGCAGGCCGCGGTGCGCGAGGTGTTCGTCAAGCCCGAGCTGCGCGACTACATCGCGCGGATCGTCGGCCGCACCCGCACCAACCCGGAGGTGGCCCTCGGCGCGAGCACGCGCGGAACCCTGAACCTCTACCACGCGAGCCAGGCGTACGCGGCCCTGCTCGGCCGCACCTACGTCATCCCGGACGACGTGAAGGCGCTCGCCGAACCGGTGCTCGCGCACCGCATCATCCTGCGGCCGAACGCGGAGATGCAGGGCCAGAGCGCCGGTAAGCTGGTGGCTGGACTCCTTGAGCGGGAACACGTACCCCAGCTGGCTTACGACGGGTAGCACCACCCGGGGTCTGTTCGGGTGAGCAAGATCGCCCTTGCCGCCGCGCTCGGTCTTCTCTTCCTCTTCACGTACCTGCTCGGTGTGAAGCCCGGCTACACGCTCGCCTACGCGTTCATCGGGCTGTTCGCGCTGGCCTGGTTGTGGCCGCGGTACGTCGTCCGCCGCATCAACTTCACGCGCCACCTCGACCCGGGCATCGCCACGGTCGGTGAGCAGTTCGAGGAGACCTTCACGATCTCGCGGCGCGGCGTCGTGCCGGCGCCGTGGGTCGAGGTCCGCGACCTCGGCCAGGTGGCCGACTACCAGCCGGGTCGAATCGTCTCGGCGGGCGGCGAGCCCGTGTCGTGGCGGGCGCGCGGAGCCTACAGGCGGCGGGGCTGGATGACGTTCGGTCCCAGCTCCGTGCGTGTGCTCGAGCCGTTCGGCCTGTTCACGCAGGAGCGGCGCTTCAAGGAGAGGACGTCGGTGCTCGTCTATCCGCGCATCCGCCCGATCCCCGACCTGATGACCACCAGCGCGCAGCACCTCGGCTCGTCGCCGGCTTCGGGTGCGTGGGCGGATTACCCGCCCGAGACCGGAGGTGTGCGTGACTACGTGACGGGCGACAGCTTCGGCCGCATCCACTGGCCGCTGTC
>DASSLR010000059.1:0-34351 GCA_035689345.1 Candidatus Dormiibacterota bacterium | reverse complement strand
GGCGCTACGACTCTGCGATGTTCTGGCTCGCTTTCGGCACGGCGGCCGCAGTCATCGGCCTCGCCCTGATGACCATCGGGGTCACGCGCTCGGCGGCAGGCGCCGATCTGTTTGGGAGCGGATGGTTCGACGGCGGCCTGGGACTGCTCGCCCTCGGTGGCCTGATGCTCCTGTGGGCGCTGGGCCTTTACCTCGCGCGGCGTCGCGCCGGAGCGCAGGCCGAAGGCGGCGCCAAATCCGGGAAGGAAGACGTGATGGCTGAGGCGGTCCGAGGCTATTACGCGGAGCGCGACAAGCTTTTCAAGATGTACGGGAAGCAGGAGAAGACCAAGCGCACCAAGCGCTGAACGCGCTTCGTCTAGTTCAGGCGCTCCACGATCATCGCCATCCCCTGACCGCCGCCCACGCACATCGTCTCCAGCCCGAAAGTCTTGTCCTGCTCGCGCAGGCCGTTGAGCAGCGTGCAGAGAATGCGCGCGCCGGTCATGCCGAACGGATGGCCGAGGGCGATCGCGCCGCCGTGCGGGTTGAGCTTGTCGCTGAAAGGATCGACGCCGATGCCGCGCGCCGACGGGATGACCTGAGCGGCGAACGCCTCGTTGATCTCGACGATGTCGATGTCGTCGATGGTCATCTTGGCGCGTTTCAGCGCCTGCCTCGACGCGTCGATCGGGCCGAGGCCCATGAACTCGGGTTCCAGCGCCGAAAGACCGGTGGACACGACGCGGGCCAGCGGCTTCAGGCCGAGCTCTTTCGCCCTGCGGTCTGACATCACCACCACCGCGGCGGCGCCGTCGTTCAACGGGCACGCGTTGCCGGCGGTGACGGTCCCGTCCTCGCGGAACGCGGGCTTCAACGTGGCGAGCACTTCCATCGTCGTGCCGGGCCGCGGGCCGTCGTCCTTCGTGAACATCTCGCCGTTCGGCAACGGCACGGGGATGATCTCGCGGTCGAAGAAGCCGTTGTCGCGCGCGGCGACCGCCGCGTTCTGGCTCTTCACCGCGTAGCGGTCCTGCTCCTCGCGGCTGATCTTCTCCCTGCGCGCGACGTTCTCGGCCGTCTGGCCCATCGCGATGTACACGTCGGGGTATTCCTCGGTGTTGCCGGGCACGAGCTTCGAGTTGTAGGTGTCGGGCGCGTCAGGATAGCCGCTGCCGTAACGCGAAACGCACTCCACGCCGACGGAAAGAAACACGTCGCCCTCGCCGGCCTCGATCGAATGCGCGGCCATGCGAGTCGTCATCAACGAAGAAGAGCAGTAGCGGTTGACGGTCACGCCGGGAACGTCGAGGCGCGACAGGATGGAAACGACGCGACCGATGTTGTGACCCTGCTCCCCGCCCGGCAGCCCGCAGCCGCAGATCAGGTCTTCGATCTCGGTGTGGTCCAGCTCGGGCACCTTCTCGAGGACCTTGTTGACCACGTAGGCGGCCAGGTCGTCGGGCCGCACGTCCACGAGCGAACCCTTCCGAGCGCGGCCGATGGGGGAGCGACCGAGGGCGACGATGACGGCTTCAGTCATGACTCGAATTATTACGCCGTCGAGGAACCGGCTATTTCCAGCGCGCCAGGATCCGGTCGCCTTTGAGCGCGAACATGAGCAGGGCCACGAACGTCAGGACGATCGCGGTCAGGCCGACCGGCGCGGGCACGTCACCCCAGCCGTCGAGCAGGAGGACGCCCACCAGCAGAGGCAGCCACATGGCGCCCGCGGCCTCCCAACGTCCGAGCGAACGGAAGCGCCTGGCCGCCAGCACCTGCTCGCGGGTCAGCCGCTCGTCGGGGTCCAGCGGCTTGAAGATCGTGTACATGCGCGCCCGGTCCAGGCTGCGCAGGTCCGACTCCCGAAGCACTCCTCCCACAGTTGGAAAACGGCTCCTGCGGTGATCCTACGCCTTGGTTTTCCGCGTGCTCGTTTTGGTGCGCGCAGCCGGCTTTTTGGCCGCCGGCGCGCGCTTGGCCGCGGGTTTCTTCGGCTTCGAAGGCGCGGCAGCGGCCGGCTCCGGCTCCGCCGCCGTGGCCTCGACCACGTCGACCGCCGGCGGTGCCGGGGTGGGTGGCGGCGGCCCCATCGTGCTGGACAGAACGCGATGGCAGCTCTCGCACTCGATGGTCGTGCGCATCAGCCCGCCGAGGTGGCGCTCCTCGCGGCGCAGGTTGCGCGTGCGCCGGCAGAACGGGCAGTAGCCCACCTCCGTCGTCACCGTCACGTTGGTTCCAGGGGCCGGCGGCATCGCGTCTTACGGTAGCTGATAAACTTCCGCGTCAATAAGCCCCGCCCACCTTTAAGTCCGGCACGGTGATGCCGGGAAGGAGGCAACCGATGGCGGTCGGGTCCCGGCTGCGTCACATCGTCGAGAGCCAGCAGTTCTCTCGCGCGCTCCTCGAAGACCTCTTCGTGCTCGCCGACGACATGAAGGCGGAGCCCCACCGCTACGCGGGCCGGCTCAAAGGCCGGCTGATGGCCGCGATGTTCTACGAGCCGTCGACACGTACCCGCCTCTCGTTCGAGGCCGCGATGCTGCGCCTGGGCGGCCGCGCGATGGGCACCGACAACGCGCGCGAGTTCTCGTCGGCGGCCAAGGGCGAGACCATCGAGGACACGATCCGCATCGTCAGCGGCTACGCGGACGTGATCGTGCTGCGGCATTACGAAGAGGGCGCGGCGAGGCGGGCGGCGGCGGTGAGCAGCGTGCCCGTCATCAACGCCGGCGACGGTCCTGGGCAGCACCCGACGCAGGCGCTGCTCGACCTCTACACGATCCGCGACGAGATCGGGCACGTCGACGGTCTGCGCATCGCCATGGTCGGCGACCTCGCCAACGGCCGGACCGTGCGCTCGCTGACGTACCTGCTGAGCAAGTTCCGCGACATCCGCGTCTGCTTCGTGGCCCCGCCACAGGTGGCGATGCGCCGCGACATCAAGGACCACCTCGACGAGCACCACGTGCCCTGGGCCGAGACGCAGGACCTCGATGCGGTGCTGCCGCAGGTCGACGTGGTCTACCAGACGCGCATCCAGAAGGAGCGGTTCGCGGATGAGGAGTCGTATCGCGAGGTGAAGGGCGTCTACCGCATCGACACGCGCGCGATGTCGCTCATGCGCAAGTCGGCGATCGTCATGCATCCGCTACCGCGCGTCGATGAGATCTCTCCCGAGGTCGACTCCGACCCGCGCGCCGCCTACTTCCGGCAGGCGCGCAACGGCATGTACGTGCGCATGGCGCTGCTGGACAGGGTCCTGTCATGAGCGCGATCGAGCAGCGGCGGCTCAAGGCCACCGTGATGGACGCCGAGCAGATCCGGCGCTCCCTTTCCCGCATCGCGCACGAGATCGTGGAGCGCAATCACGGCGCGGGCGAGATCGTACTTGTGGGCGTGTACTCGCGAGGCGACCATCTCGCGCGCCGGTTGGCGGCGCAGCTCGAGGAGCTGGAGCGGCATCCAATCGTCGTGGGCGCTATCGACACCAGCCAGCATCGCGACGATCGCCACCTGCGCGAGCCGGCGCACCGCTTCACCTCGCAGGTGCCCGACGTCGACGGCAAGGTCGTGGTGCTGGTGGACGATGTGATCCATCACGGACGCACAGCCCGGGCGGCGATGGACGCGCTGCTCGACTTCGGCCGGCCGCGCGCGATCCAGCTCGCGGTGCTCGTCGACCGCGGCCATCGCGAGCTGCCGATCCGGCCGGACTACGTCGGCAAGAACGTGCCGACGTCGGACTCGGAGCGCATCGAGGTGCTGGTGGCCGAGGAGGACGGGCTCGACCAGGCGGTGATCGTTAATGCCTAAACCGAGGTACGCGGCGCTCGTGCTCGAGGACGGCCGCGCCTTTGTCGGCCTCGCGCTCGGCGCCGGTGTGCTCGGCCAGGGCGAGGTCGTCTTCAACACGGCGATGACCGGCTATCAGGAGGTTCTAACCGACCCTTCGTACGCGGGCCAGATGGTCTGCATGACGTACCCGATGCAGGGCAACTACGGAGTCCGCGACGCGGACGCCGAGTCGTCGCGGCCATGGGCGCGCGCCCTCATCACTCGCTGGGCGTGTCCCCGGCCGAGCCACCACTCCAGTGAGGCCTCGCTCGACGAGTACCTCGAGCGCTGGGGCGTGCCCGCCATCACCGACATCGACACGCGCGCCCTGACGCGCCATCTGCGCACACACGGAGCGCTCCGCGCGGTGCTGTCGCACGAGCCGCGGCAGCCGGGGCCGGCAAGGCTCGAGGAGCTGGCCAGGGCTGCGCGCCAGGTCACGCCGCTGTCGGAGCAGGATCTCGTGGCCGAGACGTCGCGGACACGATCCGAGGAGTGGCACGAGCCGCTGCCGCCGGAGCTCCGTCCGCCGAAGCGCGAGGACGGCGCGGGCCTGTCCATCGCGGTGGTCGACTACGGGGTCAAGACCAACATCCTCCGGTCGCTGCGCGAGCGCGGCTGCCGCGTGGTGGTCCTGCCGCACACCGCCACGTGGGCCGACGTCGAAGCAGCGCACGTCGACGGCCTCGTTCTGTCCAACGGCCCGGGCGACCCGGCTGTCCTCGACGGGCCGGTGCGGCTGGCGCGGGAAGCCCTGGGCCGCATCCCTCTGCTGGGCATCTGCCTCGGCCACCAGATCCTCGGCCGCGCCGCGGGCGGCACCACGTCACGCCTGAAGTTCGGCCACCACGGCGCCAATCACCCCGTAAAGGATCTCGAGTCCGGGCGCGTCCACATCACGAGCCAGAACCACGAGTTCCAGGTCGACGCCGGCTCGCTGCCGCCGAGCGATTTCTTCGTCTCCCAGCGCAACCTCAACGACGGCTCGGTCGAAGGCCTGGGCCACCGCACGCTGCCGGTGTTCAGCGTGCAGTACCACCCCGAGGGATGCCCGGGGCCCCAGGACAACCAGTACGTCTACGACCGCTTCATCAAGATGACGCGCGAGCGCGGGCACGTCCCGGCCGCGCCGGTGGCCGCCACAAAGTCAGAGAAGCCGCGCAAGGTTCTCATCCTCGGCTCCGGCCCGATCGTGATCGGCCAGGCGGCGGAGTTCGACTACGCCGGCACGCAGGCGTGCAAGGCGCTGCGCGAGGAGGGCATCGAGACCGTCCTCGTCAACTCGAATCCCGCGACGATCATGACCGACGAGGGCGTGGCGGACCGCGTCTATCTCGAGCCGCTCACCGTCGACGCCGTGGAGCGCGTGATCGCGCGTGAAAGGCCGGACGCGCTGCTGCCCACCCTGGGCGGCCAGACAGGCCTCAACCTGGCGACCGACCTGGCCGAGGCGGGAGTGCTCGACCGCTACCACGTGCGCATGCTCGGCGCGAGCATCGACACGATTCGCAAGGCCGAGAACCGCGAGGCCTTCAAGCAGATGCTCATCGAGATCGGTGAGCCCGTGCCCGTCTCGCGCGTGTGCGAGTCGGTCGCGGAGGCCGAGCAGTTCGCGAGCGAGGTCGGGCTGCCGCTGGTGATCCGCCCGGCTTACACGCTTGGGGGCACCGGCGGCGGATTCGTCACCACGCCATCCGAGCTCCATTCGATCGCCGAGCGCGGCCTGGCCGCATCACCGATTCGCCAGGTGCTCATCGAGCGTTCGCTGTGGGGCTGGAAGGAGATCGAGTACGAGGTGATGCGGGACGCCGCGGACACGTGCATCACGGTGTGCAACATGGAAAACCTGGACCCCATGGGAGTCCACACCGGCGACTCCATCGTGGTCGCGCCCGCGCAGACGCTCTCGGATCGCGACCACCAGATGCTGCGGTCGGCCGCGATCCGCATCATCCGCGCGCTCGAGCTCGAAGGCGGGTGCAACGTGCAGTTCGCGCTGGATCCTCACAGCTCGACCTACTACGTGATCGAGGTGAACCCGCGCGTCAGCCGCTCGTCCGCCCTGGCGTCCAAGGCCACGGGCTACCCGATCGCGCGCGTCGCGGCCAAGGTGGCGGTGGGCCGCAGGCTCGACGAGATTCCCAACGAGATCACAGGTCGCACGCTGGCGGCCTTCGAGCCGGCGCTCGACTACTGCGTCGTGAAGATCCCGCGCTGGCCGTTCGACAAGTTTCCGGCCGGCGACCGCCGGCTCGGCACGCAGATGGCCTCGACCGGCGAGGTGATGGCCATCGAGCGCACCTTCGAGGCGGCGGTGGTGAAGGCGATGCGTTCGCTGGAGCAGAAGCCCCCGGCGGGTGACGACCTGCGCCGGCGAGACCTGATCGATCAGCCGAACGACCGGAGGCTCTTCGCGCTGCTGGCCGCGCTGCGCGGCGGGGCCAGGCCCGAGACGCTGGCCGAGCGGAGCCACATCGATCGCTGGTTCATCGACCGGCTCGCGCACATCGTCCATCTCGAGGAGGCGGGCGACGTGCGCGCGTTGCGCCGGGCCGGCTTCGCCGACGCGCAGATCGCCGCGCTGCGAGGCGAGACAGTCGCCGCCGGCCGTCCCACGTACAAGCTGGTCGACACCTGTGCCGCCGAGTTCGAGGCGGCGACGCCCTACTACTACTCGTGCTGGGAGGACGAGTCGGAGGCGGACGCGGTCACCGGGCGCACGGCGCTGGTCGTCGGCTCCGGACCGATCCGCATCGGCCAGGGCATTGAGTTCGACTACTGCTCGGTGCACGCCGCGTGGGCCCTGCGCGAGGCGGGAGTGCGCGCGGTCCTCGTCAACTCCAACCCGGAGACCGTCTCCACCGACTTCGACACATCGGATCGCCTCTACTTCGACCCGCTCGACGTCGACGGGGCGGCGCAGGTCGGCGCCAACGAGCGGGTGTCGGGAGCGCTCGTGCAGTTCGGCGGCCAGACCGCAATCAACCTGGCCGAGCCGCTGGCGCAAAAGGGCATCGAGGTCCTCGGCTCTTCGGTCGAGGCGATCGACCTGGCCGAGGACCGGCGCGCGTTCGCGGAGGCGCTGCGCGACATCGGCATCCCTCAGCCGATCGGCGGCACCACGACGACCATCGACGGCGCGGTCGCGATCGCCGAGCGCATCGGCTACCCGGTGCTCGTCCGCCCTTCGTACGTGCTGGGCGGACGCGCGATGGAGATCGTGCGCAACCGGCGCGAGCTGCACCGCTACATGACTTGGGCCATCGGCGCCATGCCGCGTGGCACCGTGCTGGTCGACAAGTACCTGCTGGGGGTGGAGGTCGAGGTCGACGCCATCAGCGACGGCGACACGGTGGTCATACCGGGCGTCATGCAGCACGTCGAGCGCGCGGGCGTGCACTCGGGCGACTCGTACGCGGTCTACCCGGCGCCCGGCCTCGAGCCGCGCGAGGTGGAAAACGTCGTGAGCTACACGGTGGAAATCGCGCGGCGCCTGCGCCTGCGCGGCCTCGTCAACGTCCAGTACGTCGTGCATCGAGGCAAGGTCTACGTGCTGGAGGTCAACCCGCGCGCGTCCCGCACCGTGCCCTTCCTGTCCAAGGTCACGGGCGTGCCGATGGTCAAGATGGCCACGCGCGTGATGCTCGGCGAAGACCTCGCGGCCATGGGATACGAAACCGGGCTCGTGCCGCCACGCGACCTCGTCGCCGTCAAGGCGCCGGTGTTCTCGATGAGCAAGCTCGCGGCGGTCGACTCATACCTCGGTCCGGAGATGAAGTCGACCGGCGAGGCCATCGGCATCGACCACAACCTCGTGGGCGCGCTGCGCAAGGCGTTCGCCGCGTCGGGGGTGCAGGTGCCGCGCGGCGGTGCCGTGTTGCTGACCATCGCCGACGCCGACAAGCCGGAGATGTTCCCGATCGTCTCGCGGCTCGTGCAGGTGGGATGCCGGCTCGTGGCCACGGAGGGAACAGCCAAGGCGCTGCAGCGTGCAGGGTTCTCGCCGCGCGTGGTGGCCAAGATCGGGGAGGAAGGCCCGACCGTGCTCGACGTCATCACCAACGGCGAGGTCGACCTCGTCCTCAACACGATGTCGAACATCTACGAGGACCCGAGCGAGGACGGCGGCCCGGTGATCAAGGACGGATTCGAGATCCGCCGCGCCGCGGTCGAGCGCCGCATCCCCTGCCTGACCTCACTCGATACCGCCGCCGCGCTGCTCGAGTCCGCGGCCGAGGCGTCGCCGGAGATGGAGGTGCGAACGATCGAAGAGTGGCGAGGCACGGCGCTTGTTTCTGATTGACGCTCCCCTCGTCGCGAGGCGACAGGTCTCGAAGGACATGTGGGTGCTCGGGTTCGCGGCGCCGGAGATAGCCGCTTCGGTCAAAGCGGGACAGTTCGTCAACATCGGCATGCGGCCGGGGCCGCTGCTGCGCCGGCCTTTTTCCGTCTATCGCGTCGAAGGCGAGCGCATCGAGGTCCTGCTCAAGGCGGTCGGCACCGGGACCGCGCAGCTCCTGGCGTTGCGCGAAGGCGACGTCGTCAGCTGCCTGGGTCCGCTCGGTCGCGGCTACGACCTGGCGTCCGCCGAGAAGAGCGTGGTGCTCATCAGCGGCGGGCTGGGCGTCGCGCCCATGCCGCTCGCGGCCCGCGACGCGGGCGCGGCGGGCCTGCACGTCACTTGGGTCCACGGCGCGCGCACCGCCGCGGAGCTGTGCTCGGAGTCGGACGGCGACGAGGTCATCCTCGCCACCGACGACGGCAGCGCCGGCTTCGCGGGCACGGTGGTCGGGGCATCGCCGGACGCCGGCCTGGTGCTGGCCTGCGGTCCGAACCGCATGCTGGCGGCGGTCGCGCAGCGGTGGCCGGCGGCGCAGGTGGCGGTCGAGACCTACATGGGCTGCGGAACGGGCGTGTGCCTGGGCTGCGCCGTCCCGCTCGCGCGCGGGGGTTACGACCGCGCGTGCACCGAGGGACCGGTGTACACGGCGTCCGACATCGACTGGGCGGCGCTGCCCTCGCATCTGGCGTACGCCCTCACCCTGCCCTCTCCCGCAAGCGGGAGAGGGGCTGCATGAAAGTCGATCTCTCGGTGGAGGTCGGCGCGCTCAAGCTGCGCGGGCCGGTGCTGGCCGCGTCGGGGACGTTCGGCTACGGCACCGAGGTGCCGTTGCTCGAGCGCCGCGCACTCGGCGGGATGGTCTCCAAAGGAATATTCCTCAAGCCGCGCGCGGGCACTCCGCCGCCGCGAATCGCGGAGACGCCCAGCGGGATGCTGAACGCGATCGGGCTGCAGGGCCCGGGCGTCGAGGCGCTCATTCGCGACTACGCGCCGCAGTGGGCGACGTGGGACTTTCCGGTGCTGGTCAACATCAATGGAGAGTCCGCCGCAGAGTACGGGGAGCTCGCTGGGCGCCTCGACGGCGTGCCCGGCATCGGAGGTTTCGAGATCAACATCTCCTGCCCGAACGTCGAGCAGGGCGGGATGTACTTCGGCAACGATCCGCGCGCCGCGGCGGCGGTGACCGAGGCGGTGCGGAGGCGCACGAAGCTGCCGGTGTGGGTGAAGCTCACGCCGATGGTGTCCGACATCGGCGTCATCGCGCGCGCGGTCGAGGCCGCGGGTGCGGATGCGGTGTCCGCGGTCAACACGTTCGTCGGCATGTCGATCGACCTGAACGCGTACCGGCCGCGGTTGAGTTTCCGGACCGGCGGCCTCTCCGGTCCGGCGATTCGCCCGCTCGCGGTGCACCTCGCGCACCAGGCGGCGCGCGCCGTCGACATACCGGTGGTCGGGGTGGGCGGGATCACGCGCGCGGACGACGCGCTGGAGTTTCTCGTCGCGGGCTGCCGCGCGGTGCAGGTCGGCACCGCGACATTCGTCAATCCGAACGCCATCGCGGAGGTGCACGACGGAGTCGCCGCCTTCATGGCGGCCAAGGGGTTCGCGTCGCTCGCGGACCTGCCGCGATTCCTGCCGAAGGACTGATGGAAGGTAGACCGCCGCCGAGATCAGCGTCGGAGGAGCTGCAGATCCTCGCCACCGAGCACTGGTCGCTTCTCGCGACCAGATCGCTGATCTATCAGGAGTCGCTCGGCCGCGTGAACATGTTCCTCGCGATCCTGTCCGGCGCGGTGATAGCCCTGGCTCTCATCGCGCAGGCTGATCGTTTCGGCTCAACGTTCATCGTCGTCGCGATCTTCATGCTCGCCGTGGTCTTCTTCGTCGGCGTGGCCACGGTGCGGCGGCTGATGATGCTGAACTTCGACGACTACCACATGGTCCTCGGGATGAATCGCATCCGCCACGGCTACATGGACCTTCATCCCGAGCTGGAGGCCAACTTCATCACGAGCCCGCACGACGACCTGCCAGGAGCGCTCCAGACGCTTGGCCTCGACGCCGTGACGGCGCGTGGCCAGGGCTCGTTCTTCCACGGGTTCGTGACCCTGCCTGGAATGGTCGGCGTCATCGTCGCGGCCGTCGGCGGGGCGGTCGGCGGGCTCGCCGCCGCCGGATTTGGCGCGCCTTCGTACGTCACGATCCTGGTCGGCGTTCTGGCGTTCGTCGCCGCGGAAGTGCTGATCTTCGTGACGGGGCGCCGTTCGTTCCGGCGATTCGGGCCCAGCATGGAGAGTCGATTCCCGACGCCGAAGTAGGCAAGAACCAACACCTCAGCCGTCAGACTGAAGGCCCATGCTGGAGGTCAAAGGCCTCGCCAAGCGGTACGGCGAGGTGCTCGCGCTCTCCGACCTGACGGTCGACGTCGATGAGCGTTCCTGCCTGGTCCTGCTCGGTCGCAACGGCGCGGGGAAGACCACAGCCCTGCGCTGCATGGCGGGCGTGCTGGCTCCCACGCACGGCACTGTGCGCGTGGACGGCATCGACGCCGCAATCGAGCCGGCCGCCGTACGCGCGAGGGTCGGCCTGATGCCTGAGCTGCCCGGCCTGTACGAGCGCATGTCGGCGCGCGCCTACCTCGACTACTTCGGCGCGATCTACGACATGGAGCCGGGAGCGCGCAAGCGGCGCATCGATGAGCTGCTCGAGCTGTTCGAGCTGACCGATGCGGGCGATCGATGGCTCGGGACATTCTCCAAAGGCATGCGGCAGAAGGTCGCCCTGATCCGGGCCACGCTGCACCGGCCTCGCCTGGTGCTGGCCGACGAACCGACGTCGGCGCTGGACCCTGACAGCGCGCGCCGCGCGTGGGCGTACCTCAAGGACCTGCAGGCCGGCGGCTGCGCGCTCGTCATCTGCACTCACAACATGGACGAGGCCGAGCACCTCGGCGCCTCGGCCGACGGTGACGGCGCCATCGGCATCATGTCCTCCGGCCGCGCGCTCGCCATCGGCGACATCTCGGAGCTTCGCCGCCGCTCTGGCCTGCAGGTGCGCAAGGAAGTGCGCGAGCTGCCGACGCTGCAGGACGTCTATCTCGCGATAGTGGGCAACCACCACCATGAGCTCGCTGAGCCTCGATCGGCATAGCATCTCCAAGGCTCGGCTGGTGGCGGCGCGCGACCTGCGCGACGCGGTCAGCGAGCTGCGCCTCATCCTCGCGATGGTCGCGCTCACCCTCGCGATCCCGATCGGCAGCGCCGCCGGCATAAGGGCGCTCGCCGTCTTCGGCGGCGGCACCGCCGTCGTGAACCGCCTGTCGCTGGTCGGCGCCTTCTTCGTCGTCTTCATCCCGGCGAGCTTCTCCCTCGTGCTGGCGCTCGAATCGTTCGTCGGCGAACGCGAGCGCACGACGCTCGAGGTGCTGGTCTCCACTCCTCTCAAAGAGGCGGAGATCTATGCGGGCAAGGTCGCGGCGGTGCTCGCGATCTCGCTCACGCTGTGCTACGGAGGGCTCGCCGTCTACTGCCTGGTGGTCTTCCCCGGGCTCGGCTACTTCCCGCTCGACGTGCTCGTCGCGCTCGCGCTGTCGACCATCTGCCAGGTGGCCGCGATGGTGGCGGGCGCGGTGATCATCAGCCTCAACGCGCGCACGATGCGCGCGGCCAACGTGATGGCTTCGTTCATCATCCTGCCGATGTCCGTGGCGCTCCAGGTGGAGGCCGCGCTCATCCTGCTGGGACGCTCGGAGTTTCTCTGGGGCTTCGCGGGCCTGATGCTCGTGCTCGCGGCGATCCTCCTGCGCATGGGCCTCAACGGCTTCTCGCGCGAAGCGCTGCTGGCGCGCGACTCTGGCCTGCGCAAGCCGATGCAGCGCGCCGCCAACGCCATCCGCGCGAGCTTCCAGCACCGCCCGGGCTTCCTGAGGCTCCTGTGGTTGCGCCGTGGAGCCCTGGTGATCAGCTCGCTGGGCCTCCCCGCGGGCGCCGTCGCGGGATTCGTCGCGGGCACGACCGGCGCGATTCCCGCGAGCGTGGTCAAGCCCGTGCTTTCCACCCTCGTCGCTTCGGCCGGGGACGGCACGCCGTTCGACGAGGCGGTCGCGATCGTGAGCCACAACCTGCTCGCGATCCTGCTGGTGGCCCCGCTGGCGCTGATCACCGCCGGCCTCAGCGGTTTCCTGCTGACCTTCATGCCCGGCTTCCTGGTCGGGTTCGCCGCCGCGCATTCCTCGTGGGCGACGGCGCTCACAGGCATCGTGCCCAACGGCATCGTGGAGATCCCGGTCGCGATCATCGCCGGCGGGCTCGCGATCCACATCGGCGCCGCCGCGATCCACATGGAGGCTTCGGGTGGCTGGACGGCGCGTGTCCTGGCCGCCGGCGCCGACTACCTGCGCGCGCTGCGCTGGCTCGTGCCGGCGCTGATCCTGGCCGGCGTTCTAGAGGTCAGGTTCGGGTAGGGCCGGCCGCTGGTACACGGTGGGGCGCAGCAAGCGCGTGGCCACCACCACCGCGCCCGCGATCGTCGCGCCGATGCCCATCGCCCACGGGGCGCCGAAGAAAGTGGCGAGCGCACCGGCCTGCATCGCGCCGAGGGGCCCGACGCCGATGAGGGCCTGCGCGTAGAGCGCCATCACTCGGCCCCGCAAGCCGTCCGGCGTCAGCGTCTGGATGCGGCTGTTCGCGGTCGCCACGAAGGAGATCTGGCAGTATCCGGCCACGAACAGCGCGGCCGTGGATAAAGGAAAGACGCGCGACAGCGAGAACAGGAGCAGCGCGAAGACCCACACCACGCCGAGCCAGAACTGGCGCGACGGGTCCTGGCCGAGTCTCGGGAAGAAAGCCAGGGTCAACGCCCCGACGAGCGCGCCCAGGCCCATCGAGGCCATCAGGAATCCGAAGCCGGCCGCTCCGACGTGCAGCACCTGGTCGGCGAAGAACGGGATGAGCGTCAGGCGGTTCATCGCGAACAGCGAGAAGACCGCGACGTCGAGCAGCAGCAATCCGACCACCGGTTCGTGCAGCGCGTACGACGCGCCCTCGGCCAGGCGCTGCCGCCAGTGCTGCTGGTGCTGCTCGCGCACCACCACAGGGAGGTTGCGCATAAGCAGCAGCGCGGCGACGGCCGCCAGGTAGCTCACCGAGTTGGCGAGGAAGCAGACCGGCACGCCGACCGCGCCGATGATCACGCCCGCGACCGACGGACCGACGACCGCCGCGCCGTTGAACACCGACGAGTTGAGCGCGATCGCGTTCATCAGGTCCTGCTTGCCGACCATCTCGATCACGAATGCCTGGCGGGCCGGCACGTCGAACGTGTTGATCGTGCCGGTCGCGGCGGCGGCGATCAGAACCTCCCAGTACATCGCGTGGCCGCTCGAGCTGAGCAGGAACAGCGCGAACGACGGGATCGTGAACGCCGACTGTGTGACCAGCAGCACCGAGCGTTTGCGGAACCGGTCGGCGACGATGCCGCCGAACTGGCTGCCCAACAGAACGGGTGTGAACTGCACTGCGAGCACCAGGCCCACGAGCAGGCCGCTGTGCGTCAGCTGCAGCGCCAGCCAGGGCATGGCCACGCTCTGCATCCACGTGCCTACGGTCGAGATGATCTGGCCCGTCAGGAACAGGCGGTAGTTCCGGTGCCGCAGCGCGCCCAGCACGCGCGCCCCACCGGGCCGCGGAAGCGACGGCTCGGAGCCGCCCTCAGCGCGCCGCATTAGGCTTTGCTCGTCGCAGCATGAGCAAGGTCCGCGAGAGCGTGATCATCAAAGCCCCTGCCGAACGCGTCTGGGCGGTGGTGCAGGAGGACGTCGTCCACGCGCCCCGCTGGACGACCAACCTCGAGAAGGTCGAGAAGCTCGACGCGGGCGCGCCGCGCGTCGGCACTCGGTATCGCTATCACCTCGACCTGCCCGGCGGCGTCAAGGAGAAGCTCGAGGTCCAGCAGGACGTCTTCACCAAGCCCAAGCACTGCTCCGGCAGGTTCATAAAGGGCCCTCTCCGGGGCGATTGGTCATACACCTATGCAGAACGCAAGGATGGCACGCACGTGGTCTACGAAATGGATTTCGAGCTCACGGGGCTGCTTCGATTCGCGGGCGGGCTGCTGGCGCGCCAGTACGCCGCGGGCATCCGCGACAACATGAAGCGGTTGAAGGTCTACATCGAGTCTGGTAAAGGCCCGAAGGCGAAATAAGCATGCTGGCGTACGTGTTCGCGCACCGCCCCGCGGCCGGGGTTGACGCCGGCGCTTACGAGAAGACGCTCCGTGCCTTTCACGCCGAGCTCGCGAGCGCCCGGCCGGCCGGGTTTGTCGCCTCGACCACATATCGATTCGATGACGGCGGCTACAGCGACTGGTACCTGGTCGAAAGCTCGGCCGCGCTCGACGTCCTGAACCAGGCTGCGGTGACCGGCCCACGAGCGGAAAGCCACGACATGGCCGCACGCATGGCGGGTGGCGGAAGCGGGAAGCTCATGAGCCTGGCCGCAGGCGAGGCGGACCTCGGCGCGCTGTACGAGACAGGCTTCGCCAAGCCGCGGGGAAGGAGCTACGCGGACCTGTACGCATCGCTGCACCCCCTGACCTCCAGGCCGGGCGTGGCCCTCTGGCGGCGGATGATGGTCCTCGGACCGCCGCCCGAGTTCTGCCTGGTGTCGCGCGCGCCCGTTGAGCTTCCCGCCGAACTCGCGCCGGAGCCGTCGGTCCGCCGTCAGATCTGACACTTCGGGCGTTGCATCATTAGCGTGACCATGGCCACGACGGAAACCACCAGGAACGGGTCGGACGCAAGATCGGGTCACCTGGCCGCCGAGGTCGTCGAGGACCTCAACCGGCTGGTCAGCCTCGAGGTCGCCCTCGCCAAGCAGGAGTTGAGGGAGCTCGCGACGACGAACGGGATCGCGATCGCGTGCTTCGCGGTGGCGGGCGTTCTGGCGGGCGTCGCCCTGCTCGTGGCGGTGCCGGTGGTCGTCGTGGAGGCGGTGCCATGGCACTGGCAGGCCGCGGTGGTGTGGGCGGTGGCTTACGCGCTGATCGCAGGTGGGTTGGCTCTGTACGGTCGCATGCGCCTCAAGTCGCCGATGCCCGAGAAGACCATCACCAGCCTGAAGGAGACGAAGGAATGGGCGCTCCGACGGATGAGATCGGCCGGCAGATAGCCGAGACCCGCAACCACGTCGACGAGAACCTGGACATCCTGGAGAAGCGAGCCGCCGCGAACGCGCGTCGGGTGGCTGTCATGGTCGCGGCCGGCGTGGCCGCTGGACTCGTCGTGGGCGGGGTCGCGTTTCTGATCTACAGGCAGGTGCGCAAGCCCGGGATGTCTGAGCGGCTGCACGGCATGGTGCCCGACGCGTTGACCGACCTGCCGCAAACGATCAGGACGAAGTTCAAGGGTCGGCCGGTGAGAGTCGTCATATCGAGCGGCGAGGACAGAGAATCGGTCTGGGAGACCGTGGCGCGCAGAGCCGCGCCGGCGGTGGTCACCTCCATCGTGACGGCGGCGGTGTCGCGAGCGATCGGACCTCGCAAGCAATCGGAGAGTTGATCCAGAGACTCCGGACTTCCCTGCCGGTCAGGGTCCTGCAGGCGTTTGGCGCGAGCCAGGCGAGCAACTATGCGTCCGCGCTCGCTTTCAACGGACTGCTGGCCATGTTCCCGCTCATGCTGGGCATCCTCGCCATCATCGGCCTGAGCATTCGCGACCCGGCCACCGATGTGAAATTTCAGACGCTGATCGTCGAGACGTTTCCCGGCACGGCCCAGCCCGAGCTCATCCGCGCGCTGCACGGCGTGAAGGATTCCGCCGGATTGCTGGGCGTCATCTCCATCGGCGGCCTCATCTGGTCCGGCAGCGGCGTGTTCGCGACGATGGAGTTCGCGTTCGCACAGATCCTCGGCGTGCCGCAGCGCGACACCGTGCGCCAGAAGGTGATGGGTTTCGTGATGATGGTTCTGCTGGTCGCCGCGGTTGCCGTGACGGTTGGAGCCAACGCGCTCGCCGGGCTCTTGCCTGGCGCCTGGGTCGTCAGCATTGCGGTCGGCGCGGCAGTGATGGTGGTCCTGCTCGTGCTGCTCTACCGGCTGGTGCCCAATCGCACCTTCGGGATCCTGGAGGTGCTGCCCGGCGCGCTCCTGGCCGGCGTGCTCATCGAGGTGCTGTCGCTCGCGTTCCCGCTGTACGAGCGCGTGGCCGGCGGCTTCAACACGTACGGCGCGCAGTTCGCCCTGTTCTTTCTGCTCGCCGCGTGGTTCTACCTGCTGAGCAACCTCGTCCTGCTCGGCCTCGTCTACAACAAGTTCCGCGCGGGTGAGCCTGTGAGGCTCGGCCTGCTGGCGAGCCCCTCCCATCAGTCACGCGATGTGCCGGCCGCTCACGAGGTGATCGAGCAGAAGAAGGCAGAAGCTCCGCCTGAGCCGCCGAGCGACCACGCGCGGCCGCGGCTCGGCAGGCGGATGGCCGGCTACGTGCTGGTCGGCCTGGCTCTGGTCGCGGGCCTCTTCCGCCGCCGCGGCAGTCGCACGATCAAGACGTAGAGCAGGAGCGCCAGCGCCAGCCAGACGCCTGCCGCGAGCAGCAGCGCGACCAGCGCGGGTAGCCGCGGCAGGATCCAGGCCGCGACGACGGCGAACGCGATCAACGCGATCGATCCGAGAGTGGCTCCCGTCGCGTCGACCGCGGCCTCGTGCCGTCCGTCCTTCTTCTCGATGAGGGTCAGGGACGCGGGGAGGATCGCCGGAAAGCCGAGAAGCACGCCGGCGATCCGGTTGCCCGCGACGATGCCGGCGACAGCGGCCACGGCCGAGATGCCGGCGCCGAACGCGAAACGGATCGCGAGCTCGCGGCCTTTCAACCCAGCACCAGCCAGAGGACCGACCCCGCGACCAGGGCCCATGCGAGCCACGCGACGGCGCTGCTGGTGATGGATCCGGCCCTCTGCTCGAGCACGACCGCGACCACGCAGAAGGCGACCAGCCCGGCCGCGCCCGCGATCATCGAGTGCGCAGCTTCGGCCGCCTTCGTCGAGCCCATCGCCACCGCGATGAGCGCCAGCGACGCCAGGGCCACCGACGGAGCACCCGAGAAGATCCCCGCCAGCGTCTTGGGCTTGAGGCGGTCGCTGACGAGAGTGAAGAGCACCACCATGCTTCCGCCCGCGATGGCCTTCAGGCCGACGATCAAGACTTCCTTCAACAACTGGAGAACGGATTCGCCGCCTGGATCTACCGGAAGCGAAAAGAGCCCAGAAACTAATCCATTTGTACGGCGACAAGTGCTGAATGCCGCCCATACTTGGGTGAGTCCTGCGGGGGAGTTGCGGGGATTTTGGGGAAGGAGCCTGGGGTGAGATGAGCATTGTCGAACTTCCTGTGTGGCGTCTTCGCGGCCTGCCCGACCGTGTCGGGCTGAGGATGGGCGTGGCGGGTGGCCATTCCCACCTTCGGGTCCTCAGACCGGAGGAAGGACCTGTTCCGCTGCCGGTCTTCTGCGACCGCTGCGCGACTGTCATCGAGTCGGGCGCGGTCCTGCACGGCACGGGCGTCTACTGCACCGTCGAGTGCTCGCTGGAGGGCCCGTCCCGGCCGGCCTGAGCCTCGCTTTCGGCTAGGAGTGGCCGAACGGGAGCAGCTCGAGCTGCTCGAAGCGGTCCTGCACTGACTTGCGCAGCTCCGCGGAGAGGATCTTGAGCCGTTCCTCCGCGTTGCGGTCGCCGAGCGACAGCCCGCGCAGGCGGCGCAGCGTGTTCTGCATCGCGTAGAGGCCTGAGGCTTCGTCGGTGGCGAGCCGGGCCGCGGCCGCGCGGAGCTCGCGCGCGATCTCTTCCTGCCCGTGCGCGCGCAGCCACGTCGCAAGTCGAGCCGCGGACGCGAGCACGCGCTGGGTCTTGGGGTGCAGCGTGGTCGGCGCGGTCTCTCTCTTGCGAGGAGCTTGCAGCGCCGCGAACGGGTTGCGCGAGCGCCGCATGCCGCGCACGCGGCGGAGGAGGGACATCGTCTGCGGGCCGAGCATGACCAGGACTCCCGCCAGGATCAGGAGCCCGGCGACCACCCCAACCAGCGCATCCAGCATCTGCAACGTCTAGGGTACGCTGCGCAGAAGTATGGCGGCCACATCGAAACCGATCGCCGTGGTGACGGGAGCGTCATCGGGAATCGGGGCCGCCAGCGCGCGGGCTCTTGCGAAACGCGGATACATCGTTGTGGGCGGTGCGCGCCGCATCGACCGCGTCAAGCGCGCCGTGGGCACCAACGGGCTTGCGCTGCAGCTCGACGTCACCGACGAGGAGAGCGTCAGGCGATTCGTCGGCGAGGTGCGCAAGCGTTACGGAAGGGTCGACGTCCTGATCAACAACGCCGGCGGCGCGCTGGGCCTGGCGCCGGTGGCCGACGCCAACGACGACGACTGGACCGGCATGTGGAAGGTGAACGTTTTCGGCCTGATGCTCATGACGCGCGCGTGCCTACCTCTGCTCCGTAAGGCGAAGGCGGGCCACATCGTGAACATCGGATCCATCGCCGGCTTCGAGACTTACAAGGGCGGGGCTGGATACACGTCCGTGAAGCACGCGGTGCGTGCCATCTCCCGCACGCTGCGGCTCGAGCTGAACGGCGAGCCCATCCGCGTGACCGAGATCGACCCCGGGCTCGTGGAGACCGAGTTCAGCATCGTGCGCTTCAAGGGCGATCGCGACGCGGCCAAGGCCGTCTACGCGGGACTCAAGCCTTTGACCGCGGACGACGTCGCGGACTGCGTGGTGTTCGCGGTGACGAGGCCGGCGCACGTGGACATCGACGAGATCGTCGTGCGGCCCGTGGCCCAGGCGACGACTTTTCAGGTGACGCGAAAGCTCTAGCGATGCCGCGACGAAAGCGCACGAGCGGGATCGGCATCTTTCACAACCTCGCGGCCGGCGACTACAACCCGGTCGAGCGGGCGCGACGGATCGGCGCCAACTTGCTCCGCCGCGTGACACGGGCGAACACCTGCTGCGGGCGCTACGGCGATCCCGGTTGTTGAATGACGGTCGCCGAGGCCCGTGCGGCCGGCCTGATCAGATAGGCGGCTACTCGTAGTAGTTCCCGGCGAACTCGATCCAGCCGGGGTTCGGACATCCGCTCGAGGTCGTGGCGTGCGTGCAGTGCACGCCCGCGTGCGGTCCTGGGTCGATGTACAGCTGGCCGTGGATGATGAGCGCGTCGCCGACGTGCGCGGGGACGGCTTGCGCCAGGTTCGTGTTGTGGTCGACCTCGAGCATGTCGCCCGCAGGGTCCTTGACCTCGAAGCGCTCGTGGCCTCCGGACTCGGCGGGCTCGGTGACGATGGTGGCGTCGAACGTCACCTCGACGTTGGCCTTGCCGTTGACGATGTCCTGGTGCAGCGCGTTGTCGTCCGGCTGGTCCCTCTCTCCGCAGGCTACCAGTAGCAGCAGCAAAGCGAGCAGCGAAGCGAGTCGCTTCACAACGCCAGCGCTTCGTCCAGGTGCACTTTGCCCTCGTAGAGCGAGCGCCCGAGGATCACCGCGGTCGCGTCCGCCTCGCGCACCGCGCGCAGGTCGTCGAGCGTGGCGATGCCGCCGGAGTACTGGATGGGCAGCCGGCTCAAGCCGCGCACGCGGGTCAGCGTCTCGAGGTCGGGCCCGGCCATCGTCCCGTCGCGATCGGTCGCGGTGAGGATGAGCCCGGCGAGCGGAAGCGAGTCCCAGCGCGCGATGAGATCGCCGATGTCGATCTTCTCGGTCTCGAGCCAGCCGGCGACTGCCGGCCGGCCGTCGCGGATGTCGAGCGCGGCGAGGACCTGCCCGGCATGCTTGCGCGCGCACTCCGCGAGCACGTCCGGCTCGCGCACCGCGGCGGTGCCCATCACCACGGCTGTGGCGCCGACGGCGAGCCACGAGTCGATCTGCTCGGGGGTGCGGATGCCCCCGGCCACCTGGACCGTCAGGCTGCTCGCGCCGATCAGCGATTCGATCACCGCGCGGTTGTCACCCGACGATCGGGCGGCATCCAGGTCGACGACGTGCACGCGCTTGGCGCCGGCACGCTCGAAGTCCATGGTCATGGCGGCGGGGTCGTCCGAGTACGTCGTCGACTGCTCGAAGTCGCCCTGCCACAGGCGGACGCACCGGCCGCCCAGGATGTCGATGGCGGGAATGACGAACATCGGCCCTCACCCTACCCTCCCCCGAGGGGGAGGGAAACGGATTACCGGTAGTTGGTGAACTGCAGGGGGACTGGGATGTCGTCCGCCTCGCGCAGCGTCTTGATCACCGCCTGCAGAGTGTCCTTGTCCTTGCTCACCACGCGCAGCTGGTCGCCCTGGATGCGCACCTGCAGCTTGTTCGAGACGTTCTGGATGCGCTTGCGCAGGTCGCGCGCGATGTCATCGGTGATCCCCGCGTTGAGCGCTACCTCCACCTGGCCGCGCCCCTTGCCGACGGTCTTCGGGTCGCCGGCCTTGAAGAGCTTGGGCGAGAGCTGCCGGCGCGCGGCCTTCTCGCGCAGCACCTGCAGCGCCGCCCTGGCTCGCTCCTCGCTTGCCGACTCGATCACGATGACGCCGTCGCGACGGTCGTAGCTCGTCTGCGTGTCCTTGAAGTCGAAGCGCGTCGCGACCTCGCGCCGCGCCTGGTCCAGCGCGTTCGTCAGCTCCTGGGCGTCGAACTGGGAGATGACGTCGAACGAGTACTCAGCCACTGGTGTTGAAGATCGCGATCACTCCGACGACCACGGCGGCCACCGCCAGCGCCATCCCGACGAGCGAGCTGATCGCAAGCAGCGCGCCGATTCCGGCGGTCGCCTCGTCGAGCGGCTCGGGCGGCGGCTGGCCGAATGGATCCGGGCCGTAGTCGAGGTCGTCGATGCCGGCGGCCCGGGCGCGTGTGGCCAGCTCGTCCAGGACGGGCTTGCCGCCCGGAGGGATCGGTTTGGCGTTCACCGCCTGGAGCGCGTCCTTCAGGTTGTCGCGCGTCCGACCCAGCTCGGCGACCACGAGGTCCAGGGTCTCGGTCGCCGCGGGCGTTTGATGCCGGCGCCGGAGGTCGGCGATGATGTCGTACAGCGTCACTGACGTTCCTTCATATCAGATCCCGTGCCGCGCCGGTGGGCGGCGACCCTCCTAAACTTGATTTGGATGGGCGTGGAAACCAGAGCCAAGGCCGGCGCCAAGAAGCCCGACGTCCACCCGAACACCTGGGTCTACTTCGAAGGCGAGTTCGCCCGCTACCACGACGTCAAGCTCGGCCTGATGACCCACGCGCTGCACTACGGGACGGGCTGCTTCGAGGGCATCCGCGCCTACTGGAACCCGCGGCAGGAGCAGCTCCACCTGCTGCAGGCGCCCGCCCACTACGACCGCATGCGCCACAACGCGAACGTCCTGCGCATGACATTGCCGCACACGACCGAAGAGCTCGTCGACGTGACGGTCGAGCTGCTCCGGCGCAACCAGTTCAAGTCCGACGTCTACATCCGGCCGCTGCTCTACGCCGCGAGCGAGGAAATCGGTGTGCGCTTCCACAACCTTCGCCAGGGCTTCTTCATCTACGCGATCCCGTTCGGCAAGTACGTGGAGATCGAAGCGGGCATCCGCTGCATGGTCAGCAGCTGGCGCCGCGTGCCGGACGAATCGCTGCCCGCGCGGGCGAAGGTGACGGGCGCGTACGCGCAGTCGGCGCTCGCCAAGACCGAGGCGGTCGAGGCCGGCTACGACGAGGCCATTGTTCTGACCATCGACGGCCATGTATCGGAGGGCTCGGCGGAAAACCTCTTCATGTACAAGGACGGCGTCTTCTACACGCCTCCCGTCACGGACGACATCCTCGAGGGCGTGACGCGCCAGCTGATCATGGGCATGATCCGGGACGAGCTCGGGAAGACCGTGGTCGAACGGAGCATCGACCGGACCGAGCTGTACACGTGCGAGGAGCTCCTGCTGTGCGGCACCGGCGCGCAGATATCGCCGGTGGTCGAGGTGGACCGAAGGATCGTCGGCAGCGGTCGCGTCGGCGAGTTCACGCAGGAGCTGCAGAGCATCTACTTCGGCGCGGTGCGCGGAGAGTCCGCCAAACACAAAGACTGGACGATTCCGATTTACTGAGCACTCCGTGCTCAGGATCGTGGTCGCGCCCAACTCGTTCAAGGGAAGCCTTTCCGCCACGCAGGCCGCGCGTGCGATCGGTCGCGGCGTGCTGCAGGCCCTGCCTGACGCACAGATCGCCGAGATCCCGGTTGCGGACGGCGGCGACGGCACCGTGGAAGCGCTCGTCACCGCGCACCACGGGACGTTTCAGTGGGTCAACGTCGAAGGGCCGCTCGGTGACCCGGTGCATGCGTCGTACGGGCTGATAGACGGTCGCAAGACCGCGGTGGTCGAGCTGGCGAGCGCGAGCGGATTCGAGCTGATCAGCGAAGCGCGGCGGGATCCGCGCGCGACCTCCACCTATGGATTCGGCCAGCTCCTCGACGCTGCGAGGGGCGCGGGCGTGAACAAGATCATCGCCGGCATCGGCGGCTCGGCCACCAACGACGGTGGCGCGGGCATGGCGCAGGCCATCGGCTACCGCCTGCTCGATGAGGCAGGCCAGGACCTGCCGCGCGGCGGCGCTGCACTGCTGCGCCTGGAGCACATCGACGGCGGGCACGTGGATCCCGGCTGGCGGGCGGTCGAGGTGCTGGTGGCCTGCGACGTCACCAATCCGTTGCTCGGCCCGGCGGGCGCGAGCCGCGTGTACGGACCGCAGAAGGGCGCCGACGAAGCGGCCGTCGAGCTGCTGGATCGGGCGCTCGCCAACCTCGCCGCGGTGATCGAGCGCGATCTCGGCAAGAAGGTCGCCGACGTGCCTGGAGCCGGGGCGGCGGGCGGCGCCGGCGCCGGTCTGATGGCCTTTCTCGACGCGCGCCTGGTCCGCGGCGCGCCGCTGGTGGTGCAAACCGCCGGCCTCGATGAAGCGTTGAAAGGAGCGGATCTCGTGATCACAGGGGAAGGGCGGATCGACGCCCAGACCGCCTTCGGCAAGGCGCCTGGGGAGGTCGCGCGGCGGGCGCAGGCGGCGGGCGTGCCTGTGCTGTTCCTGGCCGGCACCCGGGGGCCCGGCTGGGACTCGCTCGACGCCCTGGGAATCCGGGAGGTGGCCACGCTGGACTCAGAAGGGGGTCCGGGCAGTCAGAATCTTGCGGGTCTCATGGAGAACGCCGAGCAAGCGCTGGCCCGCGCCGCCGCGCGCGCGATAACCGAGCACAAGTGGTAGCCGACGACCCCGACTCCACCGCGCGGGTCGTGGGGGGTGCCCCGAGCGACGTCGACCTGGTGCGCGCCTACCGCGCGGGCGACGTGCACGCGTTCGAGGAGCTGCACCGTCGCTACGTCGGCTCGATCTTCCGCCTGGTGCGGAGGAAGCTCGGCGACGCCCTGCTGGCGGAGGACATCGCCCAGGAGACGTTCCTGAAGGCGCTGCGCATGCTGGATCGCGTCGACGACGACTTCAACTTCGGCGGCTGGGTGCACACGGTCGCGCGCAACCTCTGCTTCGACGAGCTGCGGCGGCGTCAGCGCGACCTGCGGGTGGAGGACGGCGGCGCCGAGGAGGAGGGCGGCCTGCTGGAGGGCCTGCCGTCGACGTCGCGCAGCTTCGACCCCATCCAGGTCCAGGAGTCGAACGAGCTTCGCCGCCAGATCTGGACGGTGTCCCAGCGCCTCCCCGAGAAGTACCGCCTGGTGCTCACCCTGCGCGAGCTCCAGGGCCTCAGCTACCGGCGCATCGCCACCATGCTCAAGATGTCCGAGAGCGCCGTGGAGACGCTGCTGTACCGGGCCCGGCTCCGATTCAAGGAGGAGTTCGTGGCCGTCGAGGCGGTCGGTGAGCTGGACCACGAGCAGGCGGTGCCGCTGCTGGCGCCTTACATCGCGGGCAAGCTGCGCCGAGATCAGGCCGAGGCCGTCCGGAGGCACGTCGCCGTGTGCCCGAACTGCACCCGCAAGATCGGCAAGAGGCCAATCCGCAGGGCAGCGGCAAAATGAGGGTTATAACGGAAGGAGAAAAATGGCCAACGTCATAGTCAGGTTCTTCGACGACGAGACGCTCGAGGGATCGGCCCGGGATCTCGACTTCGACGAGCCCGACTTCCTGGTCGAGGTCGACGACGCCGCGGGGCTCGAGAACAACGAGACCGCCTGGATCCCGATGACCGCGGTCAAGTGGGTCGAGATGCCGATCGACCGCGATCTCGCCGCCGAGACTCCGACCCGCAAGGTGGCCATCAGGTTCCTCGACGGCGAGGTGCTGCGCGGCCACCTGGACGGCACGCTCGAGCGCCACCGCTATGGCGTCGTTCTGAACCTGCACGCCGAGCACGCCGACAGCCCCGTGCGCAAGCTGGGCATACCGTTCTCGGCCGTGAAAGCACTGTTCTTCATCCGCGAGTTCGACGCGCGCGGCGAGGACGCCGGCACGGCTTCCGAGGCCTACCTGGCCCGCCGCACCATGGCGCCGCTGCTCGACGTGCTCGAAGAGATGGACATGCTCGCGCGGCTGCACCGTGACGGCCTGCTCTCCGACGACGAGTTCGCGTCCAAGCGGACGCAGGTGCTGGAGAGGCTCTAGCTCCTAGCGGACCGGGCGCCACGTGGCGCCATCCCACCAGGAGGTGCCGTCGGGAGTCCGTTGCGCCTGCGGCGGAGTGCTGGTCTCAGCCGACTGCCACTGGGCTCCGTCCCACCAGAACGCGCGGTCCGGCGACATCTGGAAGGGTGTCGCGACGGCAGGCTTCTTGCGCCGGCCCATGAGGAG
The DNA here is from genome assembly GCA_035689345.1 of Candidatus Dormiibacterota bacterium. Lineage (GTDB taxonomy): Bacteria > Chloroflexota > Dormibacteria > Dormibacterales > Dormibacteraceae > CF-118. Next base: position 9,400 of record DASSLR010000059.1, on the reverse strand, counting down.
CAGCCCCGCGCCGATGATCACCGCCGCGAGCAGCAGCGAGCCGGTGGCGATGATCGCGACGGTCACGGCGCGTGACGCCGTCCCAAGCCCTCCGCTGTTGCCGGCGGGAGACGGTGACGGCAACGCCTGGCCGTTCGCGGTCGCATAGACCTTGGTCGCCTGGCTGATGGCGAGGTTCGTCAGGTCGCTCGTGTCGGAATCGGTGTGGATGATGAACACGTAGTCGGCGGTCTTGAAATCGACGCGGAACTGGCGGGTCGCGCTGTCTTTGGGTTTGAGAACGACGCCGAACGAGTTCGGGATGGCGTCCAGGCCGGTGATGTCGCTCACGAAATCCTTGGACGTCTGGCTGTCGAGCTTCACACCCGAGTACCAGAAGTCGGCGCCGCTGGTGTCGCGGAACGCGAAGACGCGCTCGACGATGACGTCCCCGCTTCCGCGCTGCTCCCACTCGCGACTGTAGCCGCCGGTCATTCCATACCTGTGGAGGGCGTTGACGGTGTCGGCAGCCTGGGCCGCCGTGCCCCCGGCTGCCTGGATGTAAGCCCCATAAGAGTCGGCGGTGAAGGGACCTACCAGCACCGTCGGGGTCGCGCCGGCCTCGACCCAGTCGGTAGTGGGCGGGTCGACCAGGAGGCTCTTCAAGTCCTGGTCGGCGGCCGCGGGTGCGGGCAGCACGGCGAGGGCGCACGCGATCGCGCACGCGACGAAAAGTCGCGACCTGGAGGTCCCCATCCCGGTTTCGGTGCGGAGTCTAGGTCAGCCGGTGTGGGTCGGGAAGCTTTACCGGAGCGGCCGCCAGCCGGCGCCGTCCCACCAGTAGTAGCCGTCGGGCGAGAGGGTCGCCCCCGCCGGGACGGGCACGGGCCGCGGATCGTGCCTGCGCGACAGGATCACGATCAGGGCCAGGGCGACGATGCCGGCGGTCAGGATCGTCCCCGCGATCGCGTAGGTGGCCAGGATGCCCAGGCCGAGACCGATGGAGCCACCGCCGCCCCCCGAGGCGCCCGAGGTGAGCGTGGTGCTCGTGGTTCCGCACGCCAGAATCGCCGTCGCCAGCATCAATCCGTCTAACGCTCCGAGCCTGAATATAGTGCGGTCCTGGCGAATTTGGCCCCCTGTAGGCGCCGCGTAGAATTCCGTTCGTGGCGCAGCGCAACGGAGGCAACGGACACCCCGCGGCCAAGGGCACCTTCAAGGTCAAATCCGGCCTTGCCCAGATGCTCAAGGGTGGCGTGATCATGGACGTCGTCACGCCGGAGCACGCGCGCATCGCCCAGGAAGCGGGCGCTTGCGCTGTGATGGCGCTCGAGCGCGTGCCTGCCGACATCCGCAAGGAAGGCGGGGTCGCCAGGATGTCCGACCCCACGCTGATCCGCTCGATCATGGAGGCGGTGACCATCCCGGTCATGGCCAAGTGCCGCATCGGGCACTTCGTCGAGGCGCAGATCCTCGAGGCGCTTGGCGTCGACTACGTCGACGAGTCCGAGGTCCTGACCCCCGCCGACGAGGAGAACCACATCGACAAGCACCAGTTCAAGGTGCCTTTCGTGTGCGGGTGCCGCGACCTCGGCGAGGCGACTCGCCGTATCGCCGAAGGCGCCGCCATGATCCGGACCAAGGGTGAGGCCGGCACGGGCAACGTCGTCGAGGCGGTGCGCCACGCGCGCGCCGTCAACGCCGGCATCCGCAAGCTGCGCGGCATGTCGAAGGCCGAGCTCGTGCACGAGGCCAAGCTGATCGGCGCGCCCGTCGAGGTGCTGCAGGAGTGCAAGCGGCTCGGCCGCCTTCCTGTCGTCAACTTTGCGGCCGGCGGCATCGCGACTCCGGCGGACGCGGCGCTGATGATGCAGTTGGGCGTCGACGGCGTGTTCGTCGGCTCCGGCATCTTCAAGTCGGCCGACCCGCTGCAGCGCGCGAAGGCCATCGTGGCCGCCACGACCTACTTCGACAAGCCCGACGTGCTCGCCGAGGTTTCGACCGGCCTGGGAGAGGCGATGCGTGGCCTCGAGATCCCCGCCATCCCGAAGGACGAGCTGCTCGCTGCGAGAGGCTGGTAGAAGCAAGAGACCTCTCATCGGGGTTCTCGCGATGCAGGGTGCTTTCGCCGAGCACATTCGTGCGCTCGAAGAGTCGGGCGCGCGCACGCGGCTCGTCCGCACGAGCGACGACCTCAAAGGCCTCGATGGGCTGGTCATGCCGGGTGGGGAGAGCACGACGATGACGATGCTCATGGAGCGCGTGGGGCTGCTCGGGCCGCTGCGCGCCGCGATCGAGAAGGGACTCCCCGTGCTCGCCACGTGCGCGGGCATGATCGTGCTCGCGCGCGAGGTCACCGACGCGATGGAGGGCCAGCGCGGGCTGGGGCTGCTGGACATCAGCGTGCGCCGCAACGGATACGGCCGCCAGGTCGACAGCTTCGAAGCGGCTCTCGACATCGAGGGCATCGGGGGCGCCGAATTCCCGGGAGTCTTCATACGCGCGCCGCTGGTCGAATCGGTGGGAGACGCCACCGTGATCGCGAGCTACGACGGCCATCCCGTGGCGGTCAGGCACGACAACATCACGGCCCTCTGCTTCCACCCCGAGCTTTCGCGCGACCGGCGCCTGCACAAAGAGTTCGTGCGCCTGGCAGCGGGGGCGACGGCGTGAAGATTCGCGCCGCGGGCCTGCTCGACCTGTCGCGCGTCGAGGAGCTTCACCGATCCGCCGCCTCGAACCTCAAGGAGGCTCCAGTTCCGGCGGCGCGGTTGTGGACGCTGCTGAGCTCCACGCTCTCCGCGTTCCTGCCCCTCGCGCAGGAAACGCTGCTCTACGTCGCGGAAGAGGGCGGCAAGGTCGTCGGCTTCATTCAGGCTTCCGGCACGCCGGTGGGCCTCGACCTGCGGTCGGCGAAAGCGATGCAGGTGCTGAACCTGCAGGTCATCGACTCGCGCGAATCGGAGGACGTGGCCGCGGCGCTGGTCGAGCACCTCAGCAACCAGGCGCTGCAGCGCGGCGCGCACCGCCTGTTCGTGCGCCTGCCGGATCGCGATTCGCTGCTGCCCGTGTTCCGGATGCAGGGATTCCGGCAGTACGCGACGGAGCAGATCCTCTTCGCCGAGCAGCCGCGGCGCGGCATCACGCCCGCGCCGGAGGACGCGCGCGCCGTGAAACGCGGTGACCCGCGCCGGCTGTACCAGCTTTACCGGAAGGTGACGCCCCAGCACGTGTCGCAGCTCGAAGCGCCCACGTATCGCGATTGGAGCGCGCTGCACGGCGGCGAGTGGACCGGCCGCCTGGGTACGCGGTCATCGAACCGAGAAGAGGTGGTGGTGGACCGCGTCGAGCTCGTGGGATGGGTGCGCGCCGACCGCAGCTCAGGCGCGCAGCCCCACACGCTGAGCTTTCTCGCGCTGCCCGAACCACCGCTTCCCGACGAGCTCGCGGACCTCGGTCTGAAGCTGCTCGGCGAGTCGCAGGCGGCGGTGTGGTCGAGCCTTCGACACTATGATTCGCACATGATCGACGCCCTCCGCGGGCGTGGGTTCAGCGTCCTTCTGACGCAGCTCCTCCTGGTCAAGGAACTGGCGCTCCGGGTGCCCGTGCAGGAGAAAGGACTGGTGCCCTCTTTCGGATGACCGCGTCTGAAAACAAGCCGCTGCCCATGCCCGGCCGCCGCGCGTCCGGCTCGTGGGACGAGGAGGTCGAGCTCCTCGCCCGCGCGCTGCCGGCCGACCTTGCGCGCGCCCTGCACGAACGCACCGATCCGGGCGAGCTCTTGGAGATCGTGCTCGACCTCGGGCGAGAGCCGGAGGCCCGCGTGCCCGGACGCGAGGTGCTGCTGGCCGACCGGCCGGTCTCTGCGTCCGACCTCGAGCACGTCGCCAACAACGTGGGTCAGTTCGGAGACGACAACCGCGCGGGCATCGAGCGCACGCTGCATCGCGTGTCGGCCATACGCAATCGCTCCGGACGCATCACCGGCCTGACGATGCGCGTCGGCCGCGCCGTCACCGGGACGGGCGAGATCATCCGCGACATAGTCGTCAGCGGCCAGAGCATCCTGCTTCTCGGCCGGCCGGGCATCGGCAAGACGACGATGCTGCGCGAGTGCGCCCGCCTGCTCGCCGATGAGCTGCGCAAGCGCGTCGTCATCGTCGACACGTCCAATGAGATCGGTGGCGACGGCGACATCCCGCATCCGGGCATCGGGCGCGCCCGCCGCATGCAGGTGCGCACGCCTCTGCTGCAGCACGCGGTGATGATCGAGGCAGTGGAGAACCACATGCCCGAGGTCATCGTCATCGACGAGATCGGCACCGAGCTCGAGGCCGCGGCCGCGCGCACGATTGCCGAGCGCGGCGTGCAGCTCATCGCGACCGCGCACGGCCAGACGCTCGAGAACCTGCTCGTCAACCCGACGCTCAACGACCTGCTCGGCGGCATCCAGAGCGTGACGCTCTCCGACGAAGAGGCGCGGCGGCGTGGCACCCAGAAGTCGGTCCTGGAGCGCAAGGCGCCGCCGACTTTCGACGTGCTGATCGAGATCCAGGACCGCGACCGCGTCGCCATCCACATGCCGTTGACCGAGGTCGTCGACACGGCGCTGCGCGGGCCGATGATGAATCCCAAGATCCGCGTGCGCACGCGCGAAGGGCGCGTCATCTCCAACGTCGATGTCCCCCCGGTGATCGCGACTGAGCCGCTGCCGCCCGCGCCCACACCGGCGCGGCCACTCGGCATCTTTCCGTACGGAGTCAGCCGCCATCACGTGGAGCAGGCGCTCAAGGATCTCGACCTGCCCGTGCGCGTGCTCGGCAACCTCGATGGTGCCGGAGCGGTGCTGACCCTCAAGAACCACTACCGCCGCCGCCCCGACAGCCTGCGCCAGGCCGAGAGCCGGGGCCTGCCCATCCACATCCTCAAGAGCAACTCGGCGGCGCAGGTGCGCGACGCGCTGTCGCGCATCTACGAGGTCGACAAACAGGACGAGGCGACGAGCCGCGCGCTGGCCGAAGCCGCGGCTGCGATCAGGACCGTGAAGACGACGCTGCGACCGGTTGAGATCTCGCCGCAGAACGCCTACCTGCGCCGGCTGCAGCACCAGCTCGTGGCCGAGAACGAGCTGTCGGCGCGCAGCACAGGCAAGGAGCCACAGCGCAGGCTGCGGATCACGCCGGCCCCCGAAGAGCCGGTTCCCTAGTGGCCAAAGGCCTGTTCATCACGTTCGAGGGCGTCGAGGGATCGGGCAAGACGACGCAGGTCGAGCTGCTCGGTGAGGCGATTGGCACCCGGAACCCGGTGCTCGTGCGCGAGCCTGGCGGCACGGAGCTCGGCGAGCGCATGCGCGACGTGCTCCTGTTCGGGGGTATGGCGCTCGGCCCGGAAGCCGAGATGTACCTCTTCATGGCTGCGCGGGCGCAGCTCGTGCACGAGATCATCAATCCCGTCCTGAGCTCCGGCCGGATCGTCATCGCCGACCGCTATCACGACTCGACCCTCGCCTATCAGGGCGGCGGCCGCGGGCTTGCCGTTCACTGGCCGCCCTCGTTCCCCAAACCGGATCTCACCTTCCTCGTGGCGGTGCCGGTCGAGGTGGGCCACATGCGGATGCTCATGGCGGGCAGGCACCCCGACCGCGTCGAGAGCGAGTCGCAGGAGTTCCACCAGCGCGTGGCCGACGAGTACGCGCGCATCGCGGCGGCCGAACCGCAACGCTACGTTGTGCTCGACGGCACGGTGCCACCGGCGCAGGTGCACGGAGCAGTGATGGATCGAGTCGACAGAGCGCTCGCGGACAGGGCGGCCCGGTGAAACTCGTCATCGCGGTGGTCCAGGGCGAGGACGCGCAGCGGACCTCGGAGGCGTTGACCGGCGCGGGGTTCGCCTCGACACGCCTGACTTCTAGCGGCGGCTTCCTGCAGCAGGGCAACGTGACCTTCCTGATCGGCGTCGAGGACACGCGCGTGGCCGAGGCCGTGCAGGTGATCCGCGACAACTGCCGCGAGCGCAGCCGCTACCTCACACCGATGCCGCCGGTCCCGGAGCCTGGCGAGTTCTTCATGCCTTACCCGGTGGAGGTGCAGGTCGGCGGCGCTACTGTTTTCGTCGTTCCAGTGGATTCGTTCGAAAAGATCTGACGTCTTTCTGTAGATGATCCGGGTCGAGGGTCTGCGCAAGAGCTTCGCGGACGTGCACGCCGTGGACGGCGTGGACCTGAGCGTCGAGCGGGGCGAGATCCTGGTGCTCCTCGGCCAGAACGGCGCCGGCAAGTCGACAACGCTGCGCTGCATGGGCGGGATCCTGCGGCCCGACGCCGGTGTGATCGAGCTGGACGGGCTGCGCCTGCCGGAGAAGCTCGACCAGGTCCGCTCGCGACTCGGCGTCGTGCCGGACCAGGCGCGGCTGTACGGACGCAACACCGCGCCCGAGTACCTCGATCACTTTGGATTCCTGTACGGCGTGCCTCCGGACGTTCGCGGCAAGCGCATCGCCGCGCTGCTCGAGCGCTTCGAGCTTGCCGACCGCACCGACACGGTGCTGGCCGCTTACTCCCGCGGCATGGCGCAGAAGGTCTCTCTGATCCGCGCGACTCTGCACGAGCCCGACTGGATCTTCTGCGACGAGCCCACGGCGGGTCTCGACCCTGTGGCCGCGGCCGACATGCGTCGCTACCTCGACGAGCAGCGCGAACGCGGTGCCGCCCTCATCGTCACGACGCACGTGCTCGGCGAGGCGGAGCTCATGGCCGATCGCATCGCCATCATGCGGCGCGGCCGAATCGTCAAGTCGGGCACGCTCGAGGCACTGCGCGCGGAGTCGGGTAAGGGCCGGAAGTTCGTCGCGGCGCTCACGGCGAACCCGCGCGAGGTGGAATCGCTGCGCGCCTGGCTGCGCGAGCACACGCTCGATTTCGCGATCGAGGAGCGCCGGCTTGCATACGTGGTCCCGTGGGACATGGCGGTGGCGGCCCGAGGCGAGCTCGCGGCGGCGCTCCAGGGCGAGCTGTCGTCCCGCGGCGCGCCGTACCACGAGCTCGAGGAGGAGCAGGTCAGCCTCGAGTCGGTCTACCTGCAAGCCATGGACGAGGATTCCCCTCCCCCGCTTGCGGGGGAGGGAAGGGTGGGGGCCATCTCCGGCATTCCCGCGCGCGAGATGTTCGGCTCCCTGCCCAAGCAGGGACGCATGCTGCGCCATGCCCTTCCTTTCTATGTGGCGTCGTGGTGGCGGCGCGGCGACCTCAGCTGGGTGATGTACCTGAACGCGTTCGTGCTGCTCCTGGTCGGGGGCACGTCGCTGTTCGGCCAGCTGCCCGGACCGGCGGGAGCGGTCGCCCAGCGGATCGCGGGCACGCAGGCGCTGCAGGCAGGCCTCTTACTCCCCCTGTTCTTCATGTCGTTCGCGCTGCTCGAGTCGATCAAGAGCTCGATCGGCATCTGGTGGGAAAAGGCGCAGCAATCGCTCGAGGTCCTGCTCTACACGCCGGTCGACGATCCATCGCTGATCTGGCTCGAGGTGCTGCCAGGCGCGGTCGTCAGCACCGTCTGGGTCACGCTGTGGATGGCCGCCGGCATGGCGATGCTTACGTTCTTCGGCGAAAGCGCGCCGTGGGACCTGCTGCCGGTGTTCGCGTTCGTCGCCGCGGTCACCTCGTACTGGGCGGCGATGGGACGGATGCTTGGATTCATGCTGTTTCCGCGCGAGGGCGCGTCCGGCGGCGCGTGGTCGTTCCTTCTGTCGCCGGTTTCGGCCGCGGTCGCGGACGTGCCGCTGGCGCTGTTCGTGTTCCGCTCGCCGTTCGCGCCGGCATCCCTGCTGCTGCCGATCGTGGCGTGCTTCGCGCTTACGGTGCTCTGTGGGGTCACGTTCGACCGCGAGCGCCTGATGGAAACGGGTGTCGGGCGAACGCGCAGGCGGCGCGTGTGGTTCGCGGCGTCGGTGATCAGGCGCAACGCCGCCGCGCTGGCGGCGGGAGTTTTGCTCGCCATCGTGCCGGCCGGCGTCGCCGCGGCCGTGACGTCGAACGCGGGCCTGCACTCCTGGGCGGAGGTCGCGGGCTCTGCGGGCGTGGGTCACGGCGACGCGTCACGCGTCGTCTACATCTCCGCAGCCCAAGCCACGAATGCGCCGGCCTCTGGCATCACGGTCGCCTCGGCCGGGCTTGCCGGAATCGTCGGCACGCTCGGGCTGATGCTGCTCCTGATGGTCGTGAGCTTCGCCGCGTTCTTCCTGCTCGGGCTGCCGGCGGTGTTCGGCGTGGTCGGAGCCTCGGTGTTGTGGGGGATCCAGTTCGGTTTCGGCGGCGCCGCGCCCCTGCAGGCCTGGCTGGTGGGGGCGAGCGGCTTCGCGCTGCTGGCGCTGGCGCTCAACACGGGCGCGGCGCTGCCGATCTACTGGTCGTTGATCTTCGGCTCGGGCCGCCGGCTCGACCGCCTGCGCGAGGCCTGGTCCTCCTACTGGGCCCTGTACCGCAGCCTCGTCATCCCGGCGTGCGTCCTGTTCGGCCTGGTGGTGTTCCGGCTTCTGGCCGCTGGCTGATTCCGCACCTTTTGCGGATATCGAGCGCCTCGTGGCGCGCCGAGGGGCGCGATTTGAACAAAACGCGCGAAAAGCGTTATGCCGCGAGCCTGTCGACCAGCTCGTACACCGACCGAGCGTCTTCGAGGTCGTAGAAGGCCATCGGCCGCTGACCCATGCCCCACGCGAGCCAGTCCAGGCCCGTGTTGGCGTACATGCCGGCGAACCCACTCCAGTGCCCAAAAGTCACGGTGCCGGCGCGGCCGCGTCGCGTCGACAGCTCGAGGCCAGGCAGGCGCTTGATGGACACCGACTTCACGTTTCGACCAAACGCAGTAGAAAGCACGATCACGCGACGATCCGTAACGCCGTAGTACGTGTGGCGCCTCGTGTACCGCTTGACCAAAAAACGCCCAAAGATCAAGTACAGCCCCAGCAACACAAATGGCGTGCCCCACAGCAAGAAGAAGACAGGCGCACCAGCCGCGATCACGCTCGATTCCCAGAAGATCGCGAACCCGCCCCACAGCAGGCTGAACGGAACCAGGAACGCGTCCATAGCGGTGAACAGGCTGCCGGGATCCGGCCGCCCGGTCCACATGAGATGCTCATCGGGCTGCAGCTCCGGCTGCAACTCTGCCTGGATGACAGGATCCACTAGAGATCTAACGCTTGGGCCACCAGCTCCCGATGAAAGGTCGCGTCGCCCAGCGTCACCTCTGATGACTTCGCGCGCTTGAAGTACAGGTGCATGTCGTGCTCCCAGGTGAAGCCGATGCCTCCGTGCACCTGTAGTCCGGTGCCCATCACACGCCGCGAGGCGTCGGAACACCATGCCTTGGCCATGGAGGCAGCGAGGGAGCGGTCGGCATCACCGGCGGCGCCACACCACGCGGCGTAG
>DASSLR010000058.1:0-3829 GCA_035689345.1 Candidatus Dormiibacterota bacterium | reverse complement strand
CCAACACCAACAAACGCTGAAACCCCTTATGCAGCAGGGGATTCCACAAATATCGACGCCGGCCAACCCCTCGTGATTCGCCTTTGCAAAGGCGGGGGTTAGGGGTTCAGGTCCCCTCGTCTCCACGTGTTAGAGGCCCGTAATCATTGGGCTGTAGCCACTTGGCGCCGATCGTCAAGATCCGCGAAGGCGCCAAATGACAACGAATTGACAACATGATCAACAACATGATCTTGCAACATGATCTTGCACGGCGCGGTCGAGCGCATCGGCCACTTCGTCAAGCTGATCGGCGAACAGGTGCCCGTAAAGGTCGAGCGTCATGGTGGCCGACTTGTGTCTGATATGCGGGTGATCTAGTCCCGGGTCGGCCAGCTGTCGGCGGCTGGTTGACGGACCTGCGAGGAGACGCCCTTGAACCAGTTCGTGCCGTGTCTGACCCGTTGTTGGGATGGGTCGGAGCTGACCGTGATCAAGCTTGGTGACCCGTTGCTTGATGACTATCTGGCCTTCGTTGCGGCGCGGGCACGCAGGAACACCTGGCTGGCGGTCGCGTCGGATTTGAAGATCTTCTTCGCGGTGGTCGGTAAGCCGCCGGCTGTGGTGAGCGCTGCGGATGTGTTCGCGTTCTTGGCCGCTCAGCGTGCGCCGCGTCTTGGGGAGCGGGTGGTTCGCATCGATGATGGCGAGTCGGGTTTGGCGGCGCGCACGATCGCGCGCCGGCTCTCGAGCGTGCGCGGCTTGTATGCGTACTTGGCCGCCCGTGGCGATGCCGGAGTCACGCGTAACCCGGTGCCGGCCAGCCTGGCCGCGCGCCGCCCTGGTGCTCGGCGTGGTCGTGGTGGCGTGCCGCTGGTCCGCACGCCGCGGACGTTGCCGCGGGTGCTGGCACCGGGCGAGGTCGGTGTGCTGCTGGCGGCGCTACGCACGCGGCGGGATCGGGCCATGGTCGAGGCGATGGTGTTGGGCGGGCTGCGTCGCTGCGAGGTGCTCGGGCTGCGGCTGGAGGACGTCAACGTCGGTGAACGTCGCGTGTTCGTAGCAGAGGGCAAGGGCGGACGGCAGCGGCTGGTGCCGGTCTCGGCCCGGTTCTTCACCTCCCTGGGCGCTTATCTCGATCACGAGCGGCCGGCGACGGCGTCGACCACGCAGCTGTTCGTGGTACTCAAGGGCAAGCGGCGCGGGCAGCCGCTGACCGGGGCCGGAGTGGACGAGATCCTCGACGGCGCCCGGGCGCGGGCAGGACTTTCGCGGGCGACGTGCCACCAGCTGCGGCACACCTGTTTCACCCGGTTGCGGGAGGCAGGGATGGCGTTGGAGGCGATCCAGGCGCAGGCCGGGCACGCCTCGATCGAGTCGACGCGCATCTATCTGCATCTGGCCAATGACTGGCTGGAGAAGGAGTACCTGCGTGCCGTCGAGGCGATCGACGCACAGACCGCCGTAGTCGAGGACGGCGCGCCGTGACCGGCCTACCGGCCCGCATCCACGATGTTGAGGCGCTGGTCGATGCCTATCGTGGCGACCTGTTGGCGGCGGGCATGTTCGCCGACAAGCCAGTGAGCTCGACCGCGCGCACGTTCTTCTGCGAGATCGGCGTTGAGGGCTGGGCCGGGTTGTCGCTGGCCGAGCAGTGCGCGCTGCCGGCAAAGTTCCGCCGGGTGGTGAGCTGGCTGATCATGACCGGCCGGGTGCGGCCGAGCGCGGACTACCTGGTGGTCTCCCGCCCGCACATCGGTCTGGTCGCCGCACACCTGCAGCCGGGCTTTCACGAACGGTTCCGCGCCACCTCTGCCGATCTCGGGTTCCGGCCGATCATCTCTCGGTTGCAGTGGTCGGCGCTGGTGCGGGTCGGCGCCGTGCGCGGCCTGCGGCCAGACCAGCTGCACGGCGCGGCGATCCGCGACGGCCATGCCGCCTTGCAGGCCGCGCTCGGCCGGCACCACCCGGACAGCCACGCCGCCGAGGCGCTGTCCGGCGCGCTGTTCGGCGCACGCACGACGTTGTTCCACCTCGGCGTGCTCGACGAGCCGCCGCGCAAGGTGAACCCGGATCACTGCGCGGAACGGGCCGCGGAGTGGGCGAGCGTGCCGTCCCGGCTGGCCGCGACACTGACCGGCTATATCGCCCAGACCCGGCTGTCGCTGCGCGCCTCGACGATGGTGCGCGTCGAAGGGGCGCTGCGCGCATTCGCCTGCTGGATCGCTGAACATGCGCCCGAGGTCGCGTCTATGGCCGATCTGCGCCGCCGTCACATCGAGGCCTACAAGCTGCACCTGGCCGCCCGGCCCTCGGCGAAAGGCGGCACGCTGACCAAGTCCGCGCAGGCCGACCAGATCGGTGCGCTGCGCACCTGCTTCGAACGTCTCACCGAATGGGGCGGTGAAGACGTGCCCAGCTCGGTGCTCGTCTTCGCCGGCGATCTGCCGGCACGCGACGAACCGCTGCCCCGCTTCCTCGACGACGGCGCGTTCGCCAAACTGCTGCAGGCCGCCCGCAACGACCCCGATCCGTTCGTGCGGCTGGCCGTGGAGTTCCTGGCCCGCACCGGGCTGCGCAAAGGCGAGTTCCTCGACCTCACCGTCGACTCGGTCGTGCAGATCGGTGCGGCGTACTGGTTGCACGTTCCCCTGGGCAAGCTGCGGACCGATCGTTACATCCCGCTGCATCCGCAGCTCAAGCAGCTGCTCGACGACTGGGTCGCCGAACGGCCGGCCAGCCTGCGCAGCCCGTACCTGTTCATCGAGCACGGCCAGCGCATCCGGCAGGGCCGCGTCGACAGGGCGGTCGCCACGGTCGCGCAGGCCGCCGGGATCGGCCATGTCAACCCCCACCGGCTCCGCCACACGCTAGCCACGCAGGCGATCAACCGTGGCATGTCGCTGGAAGCGATCGCCGCTCTTCTCGGACATCGATCCATGCGGATGACCATGGTCTACGCCCGCATCGCCAACCGCACCGTCGCCGACGAGTACTTCTCCGTTGCCGAAAAGGTCGAAGCCCTCTACGACGCGCCCCGTGAACTGCCCGCCGACACCGAAGGCGCCGAGATGCGCAAGCTGCGCGCCGAGATGCACCGCCGCATGCTCGGCAACGGCTACTGCGCCCGACCAGTTGGACTGGACTGTCACTTCGAATCCATCTGCGAAAGCTGCACGTTCTTCCAGACCACCATCGAGTTCCGCCCCACCCTGCAGGCACAACGCGACGACGCCGCCACCAAAGGTCAGCTCGGCAGGCAGAAAGTCTTCGACGGCCTGCTGGCCCGCCTCGAGGAGAACGCGTCATGACAAGTCAGCCACCGCGTCTCGCCCAACCAGGCGACATGCCCGCACCACGGGCCGACACCGACAGCGCCGCCGTACTCGCCGAAGCCGTCGAGAACCTCGCCAAACTGCGCACCCCGTACTGGCTCGGCGACAGCGCCGTCACCCTGCACGCCCTCGCCAGTCTGATCGCCCAGGCCAACAGCACGCTGCACGAGGCCGTCGGCGCGGCACGCGATCAAGGACACACATGGGCCGAGATCGGTGAGCTACTCGGCCTATCTCAAGCCACGGCCACACGCCGATACCGACACCACTCATGATCCACTTGACAACGATCACCCGCATAATGGCCGAGCATCTGCTGAACGACCTTGACGTCGGCTCCGGCGGCGATCGCCAGCGAGGCTGCGGTGTGGCGGAGACCGTGCGGTACCAGCCCGTCGAGTCCGACGGCCTTTACTGCGTGATCCCAGACGTCGCGGCGGAAGTTCGACGCGCGTGGCACCGATCCGTTCGACGAGGTGAACACAAGATCATCTGCGGCCTTCCCCATGACATGC
>DASSLR010000057.1:0-8665 GCA_035689345.1 Candidatus Dormiibacterota bacterium | reverse complement strand
GGTCCCGGGCACCACGCCGTGGGCGGAGCTCGAGCGCCGGCACCCCGCGGGCCTGATCCTCTCGGGCGGACCGGCCAGCGTCTACGAACCCGGCGCGCCGCAGGTCGACCCCGCGGCCCTGCGCTCCGGCGTGCCGGTGCTCGGCATCTGCTACGGCATGCAGCTCATCGCCCACCACCTCGGCGGCAAGGTCGACCCGGGCCACGCCCGCGAGTACGGCCCGGCGCTGCTCTCCGTTCGCCAGGCCGACGGGTTGTTCGAGGGTCTCGACGGCGAGCTGCCCGTGTGGATGAGCCACGGCGACCACGTCTCCAAGCTGCCGCCGGGCTTCCACTCCCTTGCGTCCAGCGGCAACTCGCCCGTGGCCGCGTTCGCCGACGGTCATGGGGTTTTCGGCATCCAGTTCCACCCCGAGGTCGTGCACACGCCCAGCGGGCGCGAGGTGCTGCGCAACTTCCTCTATCGCGTATGCGGCTGCGAGCCCACGTGGACCGCCGGATCGTTCATCGCCGAGGCGACCGAAACCATTCGCGCCCAGGTGGGCGGCGGCCGCGTCATCTGCGCGCTGTCCGGAGGCGTGGACTCGGCGGTGGCGGCCACCCTCGTGCACAGGGCGGTGGGCGACCAGCTCACGTGCGTGTTCGTCAACAACGGGCTGCTGCGCAAAGAGGAGCCGGAGCGCGTGCTCGCCGTCATGCACGGCAACCTCGACATGAACATCCGCTACGTCGACGCCACCGACCGCTTCCTGCACGCGCTGAAGGGCGTGATCGACCCCGAGGAAAAGCGGCGCATCGTCGGCCGCGAGTTCATCTCGGTGTTCGAGGCGGAGGCGAAGGCGATCGGCCACATCGACTTCCTCGCCCAGGGCACGCTCTACCCGGACGTCATCGAGTCCACCGCTCCCGACGTCGCCGCGACGGCCGTGAAGATCAAGACCCATCACAACGTCGGCGGCCTGCCACCCGGCCTGCGCTTTCAGCTGATCGAGCCGCTGCGCTACCTGTTCAAGGACGAGGTCCGCGCCGTCGGCCTCGAGCTCGGCATGCCCGAGGAGATGGTGTACCGGCAGCCGTTCCCCGGCCCGGGGCTTTCCATCCGCTGCCTCGGCGAGGTGACGGCCGAGCGCCTGGAGATCCTGCGCAACGCGGACTGGGTTGTCGTCGACGAGATCAAGCACTTCGGCCTGTACCGGCAGGTGTGGCAGTCGTTCGCGGTGCTCACGCCGTTGGAGACGGTGGGCGTGATGGGCGACTACCGCACGTACGCGAACGTCGTCGCGGTGCGCGTGGTGACCAGTGAGGACGCGATGACCGCGGACTGGGCGCGCGTGCCCTACGAGGTGCTGGCGCGCATGAGCAACCGCATCGTCAACGAGGTGAAGGGCGTCAACCGCGTGGTCTTCGATATCACGTCCAAGCCGCCCGGCACCATCGAGTGGGAGTGATCCGCCGGGCGAAATCCCGCGATTGTGTACAAAAGCATGGAATTGAGGCGGAATTTCCCGCGATTGCACACAAACGCGTGTTACTCGAGGCTGAAGTAACCGCATAGACCACGAATGGCGGCGGGCGGCCATCGCCCGGCTGCTCGAGGGGCAGCAGCCGGACGGCGGGTTCGGCGTCCATCCCTACTCGAAGTGGCGAGGCGCGCACTGGCGGCTCGTGTCGCTGGTGGAGCTCGGAGTGCCGCGCACGAGCCTGGAGGCGAACCGCGCCGCGGACCACGTGCTCGACTGGATCGTCACGCGTCGCGACCCCGACGTCGTCGGCGGTCGCGAGCGCCGGCACGCTTCGATGGAGGGCAACGCCCTGGCGGTGGCCTCGCGGCTCGGGAAGCACCGCGACAAGAGGGTCAAGCAGACGGTCGAGGTCCTGCTTCGCGCGCAATGGCCCGACGGGGGCTGGAACTGCGACCGGCGCCCCGGCGCCTCGCATTCCTCCTTCCATGAAAGCCTCGCGCCGATCTGGGGCCTGGTCGAGTACCACCGCGAGACGGGCGACCAGCGCGCGTGGGACGCGGCCCAGGCCGCGGGCGAGCTCTTGCTGCGGCACGAGCTCTTCAAGTCGACACGTACGGGCGCGCCGATCGACTCCGAGTGGATGCACATCCACTGGCCGCACTACTGGCACTACGACTTCTTCCACGGTCTGCGCGCGGTGGCGATGCTCGGGAAGGCGAAGCACCCGAGGGCCAAGGCCGCCCTCGACCACCTGGGCGAGCTGCGCGGCAAGGACGGCACGTGGCACGCCTCCGGGCGTCGCTACTGGACCAGGTCGACCGAGGTGGTCAACTGGGGCGACGCGCACGATGTGATCACCGCCGCGGCGGAGCGAATCGTGCCGGTGTCGCGTTACGTCGCAGCGCTGGGTCCCGGGAAGAGGCCCGCCCAGCGCGGCTAGGGTTTCGCCACCGCGGCGAATTCCTTCATCCGCGAGTTCGACCACCACACCGTCGAGGTGGCGCGCATCGAAGCACGTCCCGCCTGGACCTCTACGACGGTCTCCTGTGGTTCGTCATCAAGCAAGACCCGATCCCAGCTTCCTTGCCGCACATCAACCGACGTCACCATTGACCTTGGAGCCGCCGCCATCGTGCGGCCACGCCAGTCGCGCCGGCCGACGATCTCTCGGTTCACGAAGAAGCACGAGTTCCTCTTGACTCGAAGCAGAGCGAAAACGCCGAGCACCGGCAGCGCGACAGCAGCGGCCAGCATCAGAAAACCCCCGACGGCGGGGTTGACGCTCAAGCCCGCCAGCGTGGCGGGGACGAGCATGAAGAACAGGACCACGACCAGGGCGATGGCGATCCCGACGTGGTCAGGCTTGCAGACGTACTCATCGCCTGCCGCAACCGCCGCTCGATGGCCTGCGATTCTGGCGTTCCACGAACCGGCACCTGAAGCGGCGGCCGCGATGGCGGCCTGCGCGGCGGCACGGGCAGCAACCGGCAGGAGGTACTCCTTCTCGGCCCACGCCTCCCACGAAGCTCGGTAATCCATCGCCAACCAAACGGCCGGCGGCGGGCGAAGGTTGCGCCCTAATCTGATCCGGCGGTGAAGGTCCTCGTCGTCGGCTCCGGCGCGCGCGAGCACGCGCTCGTGTGGAAGTGCGTGCAGTCAAGCCTCGTCGAGCGTGTCTTCTGCGCGCCGGGCAACGGCGGCACAGGCGGCATGGCGCGCAACGAGCCCGTCGCGGCGACCGACGTCGTGCGCATGATGCAGCTCGCCAAGCGTGAGCGCTTCGGCCTCGTCGTCCTCGGTCCCGAGGCCGCGGTCGATGCCGGTCTCGGCGACGCGCTGCGCGACGCAGGCTTCAACGTGTTCGGGCCCAACCGCGCCGCCGGCCGCATCGAGACGAGCAAGTCGTTCGCGAAGACGCTGATGCGAGAGGCGGGCATCCCCACCGCCGACTTCGACACCTTCACGACGCCCGCTCCGGCGAAGGCATGGGCCCGCGCACGCGGCGGCCGCGTGGCGGTGAAGGCCGACGGGCTCGCCCGCGGCAAGGGCGTGATCGTTTGCGGCAGCGCGGAGGAGTCCGACGGCGCCATCGACGCGATGCTGGTGGAGGGGCGGTTTGGCAAGAGCGGCGCCACCGTCGTCGTGGAAGAGCGGCTCGAAGGCCCGGAGCTCTCGGTGCTCGCCGTCACCGACGGCACCGAGGTGATCGCCCTGGCACCCGCACGCGATTTCAAGCGCGCGCGCGACGGCGACACGGGGCCGAACACGGGCGGCATGGGCGCGTACTCGCCGCCGCTCAAGGTGGACGGCGCGGTCGTCGAGGGCGTCGTCCAGAAGGTTCTCCGCCCGGCCGTCCGCGCGCTTGCCGCGCAAGGCGCGGAGTTCCGCGGCGTGCTCTACGCGGGCGTGATGCTCACCGCATCAGGCGTGCGCGCCCTGGAGTTCAACGCGCGCTTCGGCGACCCCGAGTCGCAGGTAGTCCTGCCGCGCCTGGAGTCCGATTTCGTGGCGCTCGCGCTCGCGGCGGCGAAGGGCGACCTGGCCGCCCACCCCGCCCTGCGCTGGAGCGACCGCGCCTGCGTCGGGGTGGTCGTCGCCTCGGCCCACTATCCCGATGAGGCCCTGATGCAGACCGGCTTCCCGATCCGCGGTCTCGCCGACATGCCGCGGGGGGTGCTGGTCTTCCACGGCGGGACTCGCTTCGATGTCGCGCGCGGCCTGGTGACCGACGGCGGGCGCGTCGTCACCACCGTCGCCCTCGGCGACACGGTGGCCGAAGCTCGCGAGACGGCGCTGTCCGGCGCCCGGCAGGTACGATTCGAAGGAGCCTTCTTCCGAACGGACATCGCCCTGGAGGCCGTTTAGTGCAGCCAGTCGTTGGGGTCATCCTCGGCTCGAAATCCGACCTGCCGCTGATGGAGTCGTGCGTCAAGGTCCTGGACGAGCTGGGAATCGCGAACGAAGTCAAGGTCTGCTCGGCGCACCGCAACCCGCGGGGCGTCATGGAGTGGGCCACGAGCGCGCGCGAGCGCGGCCTGAAGGTCGTCATCGCCGCCGCCGGCGGCGCCGCCCACCTTCCTGGCGTGGTCGCCGCGTGGACCGACCTCCCCGTCATCGGCGTGCCTGTGCCGACGCAGCACCTGGGCGGCGTCGACTCGCTCTATTCGATCGTGCAGATGCCCGCCGGGATCCCCGTGGCGACGGTGGCCATCGGCGAGGCCGGCGCCAAGAACGCGGCCTGGCTCGCCGCGCGCATCCTCGCCGTCACCGACGGCGAGGTCCAGCAGCGCCATCTAGAGAAGCGAACCGCGCTGGCGGCGCCGTGAAGAAGAAAAAGGGCCGCCTCCGGCTGGTCGACACGACCTTCAGGGACGGCAACCAGTCCCTCCTCGGCAGCGCGCTGACCGGCGACGAGATCGTGCCCGTCGCGGCGATGATGGACGGCGTCGGCTTCGCCGCCATGGAGGCGGTCGGCGGCGCCACCTTCGAGATCCAGGTGCGCCGCGGCGAGGACCCATGGGAGTACATCCGCCGCGTCGCGCACGCGACGCCAGAGACTCCGATCCAGGCGCTGATCCGCGGCCAGAACCTCGTCGCCAACCGCAACTTCGCCGACGATGCGGTCGAGCTGTTCGTCAAGCACGCCGCCGGCTGCGGCGTCGACGTGTTCCGGGTCTTCGACCCCCTCAACGACCTGCGCAACATGGAGACGGCGATCGCCGCGGTGCTCAAGGCGAAGAAGCGGGTGCAGGGCGCGCTCTGTTACGCCATCTCGCCCGCGCACAACATCGAGGGCTGGTGCTCGCTCGCGAAGGGTCTCGAGAAGATGGGCTGCCACGAGGTCGTGATCAAGGACACGTCCGGGCTTCTTAGCCCGCAGGCGACATGGGAGCTGGTCGCGGCGCTGAAGCAGACGGTGAAGATTCCGGTCGACGTGCACTCGCACTGCTCGAGCGGCATGGCGCCGATGGCGTACATGGCCGCGGTCGAGGCCGGCGCCGACGTGCTGGACGTGGCGATGTCGCCGCTCGCGTGGGGCACGTCGCAGCCGGCCGCAGAAAGCGTCGTCGCCGCGCTGCAGGGAGGCGAGTACGACACGGCGCTCGACCTCGAAAAGATGTGGGACGCGAACAACGCGCTCGAGACGTTGAAGCGCGCGCACCAGTCGGACCTGAGCCCGGTCGCCGATCGCGTCGACGCCGACATCCTTCGCTACCACATGCCGGGCCTGATGCTCGAGGACATCTTCCGCCAGCTCGGCTCGCACGAGGCCGGCGCTCGCATCGCCGACGTGCTCGACGAGGCGAACCGCGTCCGGCTCGAGCTCGGGTATCCGCCGCTGGTCGCGCCGCTGCGCCAGATGATCGCGACCCAGGCCGTCTACAACGTCATCGGCGGCGAGCGCTACGCCACCGTGACGCAGGAGCTGAAGGACTATCTCCAGGGCCTGTACGGGCGGCCGCCGGTGCCCGCCGACCCCGAGCTGAGGCGCCTCGTGCTCGGGCGGGAGGAGCCGATCACGATCCGGCCCGCGGACCTGCTCGAGCCGCAGGTCGACCTGGCCCGGGCGCAGGTGCGCAAGATGGGCCAGGAACCCACCGACGACGCAGTGCTCATCCAGCTGCTGTTTCCCAGCCTCGCGCCCGCTTACCACCGCCGCGGCGCGGAAAAGCCCGCCAAGCCGCGCGCGAAGAGAGAAGAGGCAGCGGCATCGGCGCCCGCGCCCGCGCCGGAGCCCGCGCCCGTTGCGGCCGAGCCCCCTCCTGCGGCGCCCGCATCGACCGCGGAGTTCGACGTGGAAGTCGACGGCGAGGTTTTCAAGGTCCGGGTCACGGGTGCGGGCATGGCCGTCACCGCCGCCGCGCCGCCGTCAGCCGCGCCCGCGGCCGCGCAAGAGTCGAAGCCAGCTCCGAAGTCCGGTGAGGGCACCGTGATCGCGCCGATGCAGGGGCTCATCGTCAAGATCCCGATCAAGGCAGGCGACGACGTGAAGCTCGGCGACGTGGTCGCCGTGCTCGAGGCGATGAAGATGCAGAACGACATCGTCACAACCGTGGCCGGCAAGGTTCAGAGCATCTACGTGAAGGAAGGCGAGGTCGTCGGACCGAATCAGCCGCTGATCGCCATCGGATGATCTCCCGTCCGAAGCTCTTCAAGAAGATCCTCGTCGCCAACCGCGGCGAGATCGCCATCCGCGTGATGCGCGCGTGCCGCGAGATGGGCATCGCCACCGCGGCGGTCTACTCCGACGCCGACCGCAACGCCATCCACGTGCGCTACGCCGACGAGGCCCATCACATCGGCGCGGCGGCGCCGGCCGAGTCGTACCTGCAGGTCGACCGCATCGTGAAGACCGCGAGCGACTGCGGCGCCGAGGCCATTCACCCGGGCTATGGCTTCCTGTCCGAGAAGCCGGCTTTTCCGGACGCGTGCACGGCCGCTGGCATCCAGTTCATCGGCCCGCCGGCGTCCGCGATGCGCGCGCTCGGGTCCAAGCTGGCCGCACGCCAGCTGGCCGTCGAGAACGGCGTGCCCGTGACCGAGGGCAGCGGGGCGGTGACCGACGCGGCGAGCGCGAGGGCCGCCGCGGGCAGGCTCGGCTTTCCGATCATGGTCAAGCCGTCGGGCGGCGGTGGCGGCATCGGCATGAAGGTGGTCGAGTCGGAGAACGAGCTCGTGGCCGCCGTGGAGAGCAGCCACCAGGCCGCGCGGTCGGCGTTCGGCGACCCGACTGTCTATCTCGAGCGCTACATCCGCAAGCCTCGCCACATCGAGATCCAGGTCATCTGCGACCAGCACGGCAACGCGGTGCACCTGGGCGAGCGCGAGTGCTCGATCCAGCGCCGGCACCAGAAGATCATGGAGGAGACGCCTTCTCCCGCCATCACGCCTGAGCTTCGCGCGGCGATGGGCGACGCGGCGATCCGCGCGGTCACCGCGGCCGGATACGTGAACGCGGGCACGGTGGAGTTCATGTTCAGTGACGGCGAGTTCTTCTTCCTCGAGGTCAATGCCCGGCTGCAGGTGGAGCATCCGATCACCGAGGCCGTGACCGGCGTCGACCTGGTCAAGGAGCAGATCCGCGTCGCGTCGGGCATGGAGCTGAGCTTCACGCAGCACGACATCACGTGGTCCGGCCACGCGATCGAGATGCGCATCAACGCCGAGGACCCGACGCGCAAGTTCATGCCCAACCCGAAGCGCATCGCGCGCTGGGTGGCGCCCGCCGGGCCGGGAGTGCGCGTCGACTCGGGGTTCGGCCCAGGATCCGAGGTGCCGCCGAACTACGACTCGCTGGTGGCGAAGCTCATCGTCCACGGCGCCGACCGCGCCGAGGCGATCGCCCGCGCGAAGCGCGCGCTCCGCGAGTTCGTGGTCGTCGGCCCGGCGACCACCATCCCCTACCATCGCGCGATCCTCGACAGCGCCGACTTTCGCGCCGGCTACCTGAGCACGCGCTTCATCGAGGAGCACCCGGAGCTGGTCCACCAGGCGAAGGCACTGGCCGCGGAGGAGTCGCCGTTCGACTACGGGCCTGACCCGCGGCACGTCGCGGCTGCGGCGGCCGCGGTGAGCGCGATCGTGAGGCACAGCTGAGCAAGCTCAGGCATCCGGGCTCGGGTCGGCCGTTCGAAGTGCTGTCCCAGAAAGAGGCCGGGCGCAAGGGCCGTTTCGCGGTCCGCGACGACGTGATCCGGTTGCCCTCCGGCGAGGAGGTCGGTTACGTCGTCGTGATGAACCCCGACTCGGTGTTCGTGGTTCCGCTCTTCGACAACGGTGACACGGTGCTGGTGCGCCAGTGGCGCCACGCGTGGGACGCGTCGTCGTGGGAGGTCCCGGCCGGCACGCTCGCGCAGGACGAGGATCCCGCCGAGGGGGCGCGGCGCGAGCTGGCGGAGGAGACCGGGTTGCGGGCCGAGCGATTGACCTCGCTCGGTGTGGCGCACGGTGCCGCGATCCTGACAGGTACCGCGCACATGTTTCTGGGGGAGGGGCTCACCGAGGCGGCGCGGAACCTCGAGGCGTACGAGCAGGACATGGAGGTGCAGCGCCTTCCGCTGACCGAAGCACTGGAGGCGGCCATCACGGGAGAGATCGCGCACTCGACCTCGGTCACCACGCTCGTGCGCGCCGCCCGCGCGCTCAAGCTCCTCTAGGCGGATGGGCTGGGCGTCGGGACCGGGCTCGGGGAGACGCCAGGGC
>DASSLR010000056.1:0-15877 GCA_035689345.1 Candidatus Dormiibacterota bacterium | reverse complement strand
GTCCCTACCGCAAGGCGCGCAGCGTCGAGGATGCGATCGCGACGCTGGTCGACGGCGCGGGCAGGCAGTGGGACCCGGAGGTCGTCGAAGTCCTGGTCGGTGAGCTGTCCAACATCACGGCGGTCGGAGTCGCCTGAGATGACCAGCTTCCTCGCCTTCATGCAGGACCTAGTCGCGGTGGCTTTCCTCGCTCTGGGTGTAGCCACGGCCGCCATCTGGTTCCGTCAGCGCGACCGGTCGTCCGGGCTCCTGGCGCTGGCGATCATCCTGCTGTCCCTGGTCGTCGCGTTCGGGCGCCTGATGACGCTTCTGCACCTGAGCGGGCCGGTCGTCAGCGTGCTCAACCTGCTCGCCTTCATCGGCTCCGGTTACGCGCTGTTCAGCTACCGCGCGTCGATCATCGCCGTGTCGCGGAAATGGCGCATCGCGGCGGCGGCCGTCCTGGGCGCGGCGATGATCGCCTACCTGGCCACGTTGGCCGTGTCGGCTCGCCCAACGGTCCGGCTCTGGATCGCCGTCGCGCTGCTGGGCGCCTGGGCTGTCACCGTGGTCGAGCCGATCGTCCGCTTCTGGATCGTGGCGCGCGGCCTTCCCGCGGTGCAGGCCTGGCGGCTGCGGTCCTTGAGCCTCGGGTTTGCCGGGCTCGTCGGTGTGATCGTGTTCGCCATCGCGCTGGTGGCCGCGGGCACCACCAAGATCGACCCCGCCGTGAGCGCCGGTCTCGAGGTCGTCATCCTCGCGATCGTCCCCCTTCTGTACGTGAGCTTCGCGCCGCCGGCGTGGCTCCGCCGCGAGTGGCGCGCGTCCGAAGAGGAGGGATTGCGAGAGTTCATGGAAAGCATCCTCGTCAGCGATGAGACGAGCTCGCTCGAGCGCGGTGCGATCGAATGGGCGATGCGTCTCTCGGGAGGCGGCGGGGCCATCGCGTTCGACAGTCGCGGCGCCGTGCGCGCGTCGAGCGGCGTCGACCCCGACCTGAGCGACGAGCTGGAGGGACTGCTGCCCGAGCTGGGCAACGGCATCAGCAAGCACGAGCGACGCAACGGCGACACCGTGACCTTGATCGCGCTGCCCATCCACAGCATCGAGGGCATCGGGCGCCTCGTGGTCGTGTCCGGACCGTTCACGCCGGCCATCGGAAGCGACGAGCTGAACCGAGTGCAGCAGTTCATGACGTCGGTCACGGCGGGCGTGGACCGCAGGCGCCTGGTGAACGAGCTGAAGGATGCGAACCGCGAGCTCAAGGAGGCGAGCGACCACAAGAGCGTGTTCCTCGCGAACATGAGTCACGAGCTCCGCACGCCGCTCAACGCGATCATCGGCTTCTCGGAGCTGATGCTCGACGCGAAGGAGTCGCAGTTCGACACAGCGACGCAGAAGCGATTCCTCACGCAGGTCCACTCCAGCGGCAAGCACCTGCTGGGACTCATCAACGACATCCTCGACCTGGCGAAGGTGGAGGCAGGGCAGATGGAGCTGCGCCTGCAACAAACGCCGGTCGAGCCGCTGATCGCACAGGCGATCGAGCTCGTGGAGCCGCTGGCGGCGCAGAAGAAGATCACCATCCACTCGGAGGCCGCGTCCGCCGGCGAGGTGCTGGCAGACGCCGGCAAGCTCAAGCAGATGCTGCTCAACCTGCTCTCCAACGCCATCAAGTTCACTGCCGAGGGCGGCCTGGTGACCATCACGGCGCGCCGGCTGCCAAGCACGATCGAGATCGCGGTGGCGGACACCGGCATCGGCATCTCGGAAGCCGACCAGGCCAAGATCTTCATGGAGTTCCACCAGGTCGACCCAGGCCCAGGTCGCCGCCAGCAGGGCACCGGCCTCGGCCTCGCCCTGACGCGGCGCTTCGCGCTGCTGCACGGCGGCGACGTCCGGGTCACGAGCAGGGTCGGCGAAGGCAGCGTGTTCACGCTCCGCCTGCCTCTGCAGGTACCGGTCGCGGCGATCGAGGAGAAGATCGGCGTGGCGCCGGCGGACCCGTCGCGGCCGCTCGTGCTGATCATCGAAGACGACATCGCCGCCGCCGAGCTGCTGACCCGTCAGCTTCAGTCCGCGGGCTTCAGGACCCACGTCGCGCGCACCGGCACAGAGGCGATCGCGAAGGCTCGCTCCCTGCATCCCGCGGCGATCACCCTCGACATCCTGCTGCCCGAGCTCGACGGCTGGGAGGTGATCACGCGACTCAAGCGCGACGAGGAGACAAGCGGCATCCCGGTCGTGGTCGTGAGCGTCGTCGACAACCCCGAGCTGGGCAAGGCCCTCGGCGCGCTCGACTACTTCGTCAAGCCGGTCGACGGCAAGCTCCTCGTGGACAGGCTGAAGAGGTTCAAGCTGAAGCCATCGACCGAGGGCGGAGCCACCAGCGTCATGGTGGTGGACGACGAACCCGCGAACCGCCACTGGCTGATGCGCATCCTCGAGCCCGCGGGCTTCGAGGTCATCGAAGCGTCGGGCGGAAAGCAGGCCATCGAGCTCGCCAAGGCAAGGCCGCCCGACCTCGTCCTGCTCGACCTGATGATGCCCGAGGTCACGGGTTTCGACGTGGTCGAGGCCCTGCGCGCGGACCCCAAGACGGCGCAGACGCCGATCATGGTCCTGACCGCGCGCCACCTGACGGAGTCGGACAAGCGACACCTCAACGGCCACGTCTCGACGATCCTCAGCCGCGGCTCGGTTGGCGCGGCCGATCTGCTCGGCCTGCTCCAGCAGGTCGTGGACAAGGCGAACGGCAAGCACGCAACAGCCAAGTGAGCGCGCCGCTCATCCTCGTCGTCGAAGACAACGAAACGAACCAGATGCTGACGGTCGCGGTGCTGCAGCGTGACGGTTACCGCATCCTGGTGGCCGGCAGCGCGGCCGAGGCCCGGCGGCAGATCCGCGAGACGAGGCCCGACCTCATCCTCATGGACGTCCAGCTGCCGGGCGAGGATGGGCTCGCGTTCACACGCGAGCTGAAGAGCGATTCCGCCACCAGCTCCATACCGATCGTCGCGATGACGGCGCACGCCATGGAGGGCGACGCGCAGCTCGCCATCGACGCCGGTTGCAGCGGCTACATCTCCAAGCCCATCGACACTCGCGCCCTCGCCGAACAGGTGCGCAAGCACCTCGCCTTGACTCCGTGACCAGCCGCGTACTGATCGTCGACGACGAGCCTGCCAACACGCTGCTCCTCGAGTCCATGCTGGCCGACGAGCCCGACCTGGAGATCAGGAGCCTCAACGACTCGGCGATGGCCGAGCGCGAGTTCCTGGACTTCGAGCCGGACCTGATGTTGCTCGACCTTCACATGCCGAAGCCGGACGGCATCGAGATCCTGACGCGGCTGCGTGGCGTGCGCGACAGCCTCGGCTACTCGCCGGTGGTCATCCTCACGGCCGACACGAGCCGCCTCGCGCGCAACAGCGCGCTGGTCCTGGGCGCCGACGACTTCCTTACCAAGCCGCTCGACCGCGAAGAGGTCCTCCTGCGCGTCCGCAACCTTCTGCACACGCGCCGGCTGTACACGGAGCTGGCCGACGCCAAGGAAACCCTGGAGCGGCAGGCCGGCAAGGGCGAGTGAGGCGGGTTGACCCTGTAAAGCCGGCGGTTAATATGCGCTGGCTGCGAGGAGCCTCCGCCGGTATGAACGAACCACCGCTCATCCTCATCGTCGAAGACAACGCAGGCAGCCTGATGCTGGCCACCGTGATGCTCGAGACCGAGGGCTTTCAGGTCGCGGGCGCCGAGTCGGCGGAGGACGCGCGTCAGGTGCTGGCGGACAGGACGCCTGACCTCATCCTCATGGACATCCAGCTTCCAGGCATGGACGGGCTCGAGTTCACGAAGGAGCTGAAGGCCGACCCCGACACGTCAGCCATCCCGGTGATCGCCCTGACGGCCCACGCGATGCCGCTCCACGAACGGGCGGCGCGCGCGGCCGGCTGCGTGGGGTTCATCGCCAAGCCCTGGACCCCGGAGGCGCTGAGCCGCGAGATCAGGACGTTTCTCGCCGGCGTGGCGGGCAAGGACCAATGACGAAGTCGCAGAACGGCGACGTCGCGCCCGCGCAGCTCGAGAAAAGGCTCGAGCTGCTGCAGGGCATCTCCGTTTTCTTCACGCTGCCCGACTCCGAAGTGCGGCGCCTGGCGCGGAAGCTGAAGCCGCGCGAAGTCAAGCGAGGCGAGGAGATCGTGGCGCAGGGCGAGGTCGCCGACCGCATGCACATCATCGTCAGCGGACGCTGCGAGGTGCGCGAGTCCTGGGCTCCGCATCACAGCGTCACGGTCGCGCTCCTCGGTCCCGGCGACTTCTTCGGGCTCAGCGCTATGAAAGGCGCCACGCCGCAGCCCGCTTCCGTGACCGCGATCGAGCCCTGCGAGCTGCTCGAGCTGCTGACCTCCGACATCGACGACGTGATCGCCGAGGACTCGCCCGCACGCGAGGAGCTCGACCGCCTGGTGGAGCAGCGCCACGCGACCATCGAGCACCTGGTCGACCGCGCCCATGTCATGGCGGAGTCGCACGACGGCCGCATCATCGCCGTCTACTCGGTCAAGGGCGGCGCGGGCAAGACCACACTCGCCGTCAACCTCGCCGCCGCGCTCGGCCAGCGCAACCGTGGCGAGTCCCTGCTCCTCGATCTCGGCCTTCCTTACAACCATGCCGCGCTGACGGCCAACCTCGTGCCCGCGGGCAGCGTGGCCGCCAACGAGCGCGCCTCCGACGCGGAGCTCGAGGAGATGCTGCTGAGCGCGTGCATCCATCACCCGAGCGGGATGATGCTGCTGCCGGGTGCGCTGCGCGTGGAGCAATCGGAGCTGGTCACGCCCGAGCTCGTGCAGCGCTCGCTGACCGCGCTCATGCGAACGTTTCCGTATGTCGTGGTCGATCTCGGAGTGGCCATGTCCGAGGCCACGCTGAGCGTCCTCGAGCGCGCCCAGAGGATCATCCTGATCGTCACTCCCGAGCTGACCGCGCTGAAGGACACCAAGGAGCTGCTCGAGCTGTTCCGAACTGTGCTGAACATCCCGGACGGGAGCATCACGCTCGTCCTCAACCGCCCGCGTGCGACGAACATGGTCGACCGGGCCGGCGTCGAGCGCAGCCTTGGCCGCGCGGTCGACGTCGAGCTCGACCACGACGGCGACCGTTGCGATCGGGCGGCGATCACCGGCGAGCTGCTCGTCGCCGCCTTTCCCGGCAGTCCCCTGGCCAAGAAGCTGAAGGCGCTCGCCCTGGCCCTCGAGGTCGAGCACAAAGCCAGGGTCAAACCGGCCGCCCAACGTGAGAAAGTGGCGCCGTGAGCGCCACCCGCGTCGGCAGGCTGGGCGTCGAGAGGGCCGAATCGGCCGGGTCGCCCCCAGCCGCAGCCTCGAAGCCGGTGTCGCGCCTGCAAACCCGCGCCGGCCGGCGATTCGTGCTGGCGGCGGCCGTCACCCTCGTGCTCAGCGTCGCCTTCACGATCTGGATCGGATTTCGCGTCGGCGGCGACCACTCGGTCACGGTCGTCGACGACCTCGGCGAGGCGATCGCCGCGTTCATAGCCGCGGGCAGCTGCGCCTACGCCTCATACGTCGGCGCCGGACGGATGCGCCTCGCGTGGGGTTTGCTCGGCGCCTCGGCCTTCAGCTGGGGCGTCGGTGAGTGGATCTGGTCGTACATAGAAGTCGGCCAGGGCCACGCGGTTCCGTTCCCTTCGGCGGCGGACGGCGGCTACGTCCTCGCCATCCCGCTCGCGGTCGCCGGCGTGCTCACCTTCCCGTCGGCCCCGAGCCGGATCAGCACCCGAGCCCAGGCCGTCCTCGACGGCATGATCGTGGCCCTGTCCCTGATCTTCGTCAGCTGGGCCTTCGGGCTGGGCAACGTCTATGCGTCGAACAGCGGCTCGGTTTTGGCGCAGGTTCTGGGCGCCGCATATCCGGTCGGCGACATCATCATCATCGGGGCGCTCCTGCTGGCGATGCGCCGCGCCACTGCGCAGCAGCGCGGCACGATGGCGCTGCTGCTGGCAGGTCTAGCCGCTGCGGCAGTGGCCGACAGCTCGTTCGCCTACCTGACCGCGTCAGGCGTCTACACCTCGACCGGAAACGTCTCCGACGCCGGCTGGGTGATCGGCTACCTGCTGATCGCGCTCGCGCCGTTCTGGCCCGCGCCGTTTGCCGAGAAGGTCGCGAAGGAAGGTCCCGCCGACCTCTGGCAGATGTCGGTGCCGTGGATCTCACTGCTTGCGGCGGCCGTGGTGGCGATGGCGATGGCGGCGCGCGGCCTCGGCCTGGACCAGTTCCTGACGGCGGTCGGCGGCGGGCTCGGCGTGCTCCTCGTGGTCAGCATGGTGCTGCTGCACCGCGACTCGCTCGCGATGCTCGCCGTGCGCGATCGCGCGGAGCTGCAGCTGGAGCAGCGCACGAACCTCCTCAACGACGTCATCACCCACGCGCCCCTCGGCGTCATCCGCGTCGGCAGGGACCTGCGTGTGATCGAGGCCAACCCGCGGATGGGCACGCTGCTTCACGCGCCGTCGCAGATCATGATCGGCGCGCTCGTCGCCGACTTCCTGTCGCCGGAAGAGGTCGTGCGGCTCATCGAAGAGTTCAAGCCGCTCGACACCGGCCTCGTGGACAACATCGAGGGCGACAGCCCGGTCAAGCGCGCCGACGGCTCCGAGGTCTGGCTGCACTGGACCGTGACCGCCGTGCGCAGCCGTGCGGGCAAGCTCGAGTACTACCTCGCGATGTTCGAAGACATCACGTCCAAGCACGAGGCCGCGGAGTCGGCCGCGGAGAACCTGGCCGGCCTGGAGCGGCTCAACCAGCTGAAGAGCGAGTTCGTGTCCATGGTCAGCCACGAGTTCCGCACCGCGCTGGTGGGCATCCAGGGGTTCAGTGAGCTCCTCATGGACGAGAGCACGGGCCGCGATGAGGTCAAAGGCCTGGCCGGCGACATCTTCAACGACGCGCAGCGGCTCAACCGGATGATCAGCGAGATGCTCGACCTCGACCGCATGGAGGCCGGCAAGATCCGCCTCGCGCCGAAGCCTGTCGACCTCAACGGCCTCGTGCGCGACGTCGTCGAGCGGGCCCGCGCCTCGAGCGACAACCACAACATCGAGGTGCAGCTCGACGATGCGCTGCCGATCATCAGCGCCGACCCCGACCGGATCGTGCAGGTGATCAGCAATCTCGTCAGCAACGCGGTCAAGTACTCGCCCGACGGAGGCGTCGTGACCGTGGGCACGAACGCGCAGGACGGGCAGGTCCGCGTGGCGGTGAAAGACCAGGGCGTCGGCATCGCACCGGAAAACATGAGCAAGGTGTTCGGCCGCTATGAAAGGTTCGAGAGCAACCGCACCAGCAAGGTGGTCGGCACCGGTCTCGGCCTGGCCATCAGCCGGCAGATCATCGAGCTGCACGGCGGCAAGATCTGGGTCGAGAGCCAGCTCGGCGCGGGGTCCACGTTCCAGTTCACGTTGCCGATGAAGGCGCCGGCGCCGGCCGAAGCCTAGGAGCACGGCCTGCGGCCTTGCCCATGCCCGTCAAGGTGCTGCTCGTCCGCCAGGATCGCCTCATGTTCGAGGGGCTCGTGTCGATCCTTGCCGATCGACCGAATCTCGAAGTGCTGGGCGTGGCCAGCAGCGCCAGCGACGCCGTGGAGAAGGCCGCGCTCCTTCAGCCGGACGTGGTGGTGATGGACGTCGGGCTCTCCGACTCCGAGGGTTGGCAGGCCTGCGAGCACATCCGCAGGCGGCTGCCTGACATCGCGGTCCTCTTCCTGTCGGCGGACGTGAGCGATGACGCGATGGAGCGCGCGGTCGCCGCCGGCGCTGCCGGATACCTGTCCACGGAAGTCTCGACCGACGAGGTCGTGGAGGCGATCGCGAGGCTCGCCGAGGGCGAGCTGCTCGTGACCGCCGCCGCGCTTGGGCGCCTGATGCGGCAGGGCCGCGAGGATGCCGGTCCGGCGGCTGCCTCCGTTCCCCTGAACGACGCGGAGCGCGCGGTGCTGACCCGTATGGCCGCCGGCCTGCACAACTGGGAGATCGCCGAGCAGCTCGGCCTGCAGCCGTCGGCCGTGCGCGGTCGCGTGCGCTCGCTTCTGGAGAAGCTGGGCGTGCACTCCAGGGCCCAGGCGGTCGACTCCGCGCGCCGGGCGGGCCTGATCGGTGAAGCCGCGGGGGCGGCGTCATGATCGGGGCGACCAATCGCGAGGGCACGCTGGGGCCCGAGGCGGGCGGACCGCCGCGCGCCGAACGTCACCTGCTGCAAGACCTGGACCGGCGCCTTCCGCTCCGGCTCAAGGTCGTCGCGACCGTCGCCCTCGTCGCGACGCTGGGGAGCCTGCTGCTCGTTTACCTGTTCACGGAGTCGTCGGGTGATCTGGGCACGATCGTCGCTCTGGGTGTCGCGGTCGCGGCGATCGAAGCCGTGATCCTCACGACCGCGCTCGAGTACGGAATGGTCCGCCGCATCCGTCGCATCCACGCGGTCGTCGCCGCGGCCGGGCAGGGAGGCCGGCGCGAGCAGCTCCCCGAAGGGTCGCAGCCGCCCGGACGGGACGCGCTGTTCAACCTTGCGCGAGAGGTCGACCTGAAGCTGAACGAGCTCGACCATCGCGAGCGCGCGGGCGCGGTCGTCACCGACCTGGGCATGCTCTCGACGCAGGGTGCCTCCCAGGCCGAGCTCACGACCCGCGCCCTCGTCCTCACCCGGAATGCGGCCGACCTCGACGAATGCCTGCTGGTGGACCGTTCTGGACCCGTCATCGTCGTCGGCGCCGCCGAAGCCGCGGCCACCAAAGTGCTGGAAGGCAAGCTGCCCATCTGGCTCGGGGCGCTGGCGCGCTCCGCGGCGCACGCGCGCCGCCCGGTGCTTGCGGGACGCCTGGGCGTCGACAGCGCGTACTGGGATGGGCAATCCGAACCCAATGGCGCGGCGGCGGCTTTCGTGCCCATGCCCGGCATCGCGGGCACGAACCCCGTGATGGTCGGCCTGGTGCGGGCGGGCGACCAGGTGACGAGCAGCACGGTGAGCCTGATGGAAGGCGTCGTCACCGCCCTGAGCGAGTCCATCGAGCGCGGCGAGGCGACGCAGGCGCGGCAGGAGAGCGCCGACAAGTCCAAGGCGCTTGCCACCGTGAGCCACGAGATGCGCAATCCGCTCAACGCGATGCTCGGCTTCAGCGACCTGCTGCTCAGCGGCTCGGCGGGACAGCTCAACGAGAAGCAGCGTCTCTACGTGCAGCAGGTGAACGACGCGTCGCATCACCTGCTGAGCCTCGTCAACGACTACCTCGACATGACGCGCGTGATGGCCGGGGCTCTGCCCCTGCAGATGGAGTCGGTGGAGGTCGGGACCGAGGTGAACAACGTCATCGAGCTCATGCACCCGACGGCCGACGCCAAGCAGGTCAGCCTGCACTCGTCGGTGGAGGGCGGCGCCGTGGCGCAAACCGATCGCGTCCGCCTGCGGCAGGTGCTGGTCAACCTGGTCGCCAACGCGATCAGGTCGACGCCGGCCAAGGGCCACGTGCGTGTGGAGGTGGCGGGCGGCTCCAACGGCGTTCGCGTCTCGGTCATCGACACCGGGGTCGGGGTGCCGGCGGACCGCCAGCACCTTGTTTTCGTCGAGTTCGCCGATCTTCATCCGGGCGAGGTTGCTGACGGCGCGGGCCTGGGCCTGGCGCTGTCCAGGCAGATCGTCGAGGCGCTCGGCGGGTTCATCCGCTTCACGAGCTCGGAGGGAGCGGGTTCGATCTTCGACGTGTGGCTGCCGGGCGAGAACAGCCCGCGCGCGGCCGAGGGCGCGAGCTAGACCGGCTCGACCAGCTCCAGGCAGCGGATGCCCGTCATGTCGATCCAGTAGCGGCCACGCCCGTGGACGATGCGCATGAGGACGCCCCCACACCCAGGGCACCGAACCACGGTGCCTGGGGCATTGACGTACACGTCCACTTTCGCGACCGCGTTGACCGCACCGCAATTCGCGCACGTGCCCTCGGCGGTGGTCATCTCCACGTTGAAGATCTCGGCCAGCATGCCGCCGATGGCGTTTCCGTCCAGCTTCATGTCAGCCTGGTCAGCGGTCATCGTCTCAGCCTCCTGTCGCGCCGAAGCGCTCGGTCTTGATCCAGCCGGGTTCGTATCCGTGTTCCACCAAGAGGCTGGCCGCGGCCTCCACGAACGAGGTCGGTCCGCAGATGAACACCGACGGCGCGGGCCGCGCCGGCCAGGCGACTTCGTCGATCATCTGCCGGTCGAGCCGGCGCGCGTAGCCGCGCCACCCGTCGGGGTGCAAGCGCGTGAGCGTGTGCCTCACGTCCAGCGTCGGGTCCGCGGTCGCCAGCCGTTCCAGCTCCTCGCGATAGATCACGTCGTCGAACGTGCGCGAGGAGTACAGAAGGCGGACGGGCGTCTTATCGCCCGCAGCCGCGCGGTGCCGGATCATCGCCATCAGCGGCACGACGCCGGACCCGCCCGCGATGAGCAGCAGCGGCATGTTCCCCGGCGGACGCCACACGAAGAAACCGCCGATCGGTCCGCGCAGCTCGACCTTGTCCTTCACCCGCAGCTCGCCGACCAGGTAGGGAGAGACCTCGCCGTCGTCGAGACGCTCGACAGTGATGGTGACGCGCCCATTCGCTGGAGCGGACGCGATCGAGTACGAGCGCTGTGCCTGGTACCCGTCCTCGGCCGTGAGGCGCACGTCGACGTGCTGGCCCGCGAGGTGGCCCGGCCAGTCGGGCACGTCGATCGCGATGCTCGAAACCTTGGGGGTCTCGGCGGTGATCGCGGCGACCTCGCCGATCTTCCAGCTCAGTCTCCCCAGTAGCGTTCCTCGCGCCACGGATCGCCGTGATTGTTGTAGCCGTTCGACTCCCAGAACCCCGGCTCGTCCTGGTTCTTCAGGGTCAGACCGCGCACCCACTTCGCGCTCTTCCACAGATAAAGGTGTGGGACGAGCAGCCGGACCGGTCCGCCGTGCTCGGGGTGCAGCGGCGCGCCTGCGTATTCGTAGACGACCCAGGCCTTGTGGTCCGTGATCTCATCCAGCGGCATGTTGGTCGTGTAGCCGCCGTCACTGAAAGCGACCACGTACTCGGCCGCGGTCTCCACCCCGTCGAGCAGCGTGTCGACCGATACCCCTTTCCACGCGGTGTCGAGCTTCGTCCACTTGGTCACGCAGTGGATGTCGACGGTGATGTCCTCTGCCGGCAGGGCCTTGAACTGCTCCCAGGTCCACACCTTCGGCGTGTCGATCTCGCCGTTGATGGTGAACGTCCACTTCGCCAGGTCGACGCGCGGCGTCGGTCCGGCGGACAGCACGGGGAAGTCGGTGACGGCGTGCTGGCCCGGCGGCACGCGCGAGCCGCCATCGGCGTCACGGCGCCTGCCCTTGAAGCCACGGGAGATGAAAGCCATCCGAACGAAAAGGCTATCTCACGGAGCGGATCCGGCTCACGAAGATCGTGCCCAGCACGAACCAGATGGCCGCGCCCGCGAACACGAGCCGGAAGCCGAGAAAGTTGCCCGTCGCCAGGCCGAGGATGTGCCCACCGGGCTGGTTGAAGGCGTGCAGGATCGGCGCGAACGCCGCCGGCGCGAGGGCGGGCGGCAGCGTGAAGGCGACGTGCCAGAGACCCATGTCGCGCCCCGACGACTTCTCCCGGTCGGGCAGCACGTCACACGCGATCGCCCAGTCGACCGCCACGTACAGGCCGTAGCCGATGCCGAAGAGCACGCCCATGACGAACACGACGGCGAGCGACCTGATGAGCCCGAAGAGAAGGATGCTCGCCACCGCTGCCTGCAGCGCGCCCGACGCGTAGACGAAGATCTTGCGCTTGCCCAGGCGGTCGGACAGGTTGCCGCCGATCACCGCCGGGAGGATTCCGCCCGCGAGCACGGCGAGGCCCCAGTAGCCCGCCATCGTGTCCGGGTTGTGGACTCCGATCACCCGCCGCAGGTACAGGGCCAGGAACGGATAGATGGTGTAGATGCCCATCATCACGAGGGCGCGGGTCGCGAAGGTCCAGCGGAAGTCGTGGCTGTGAAAGGCGGCGAAGAACCCGCGGATCGCCGGCACGCGCGACCCGACCAGGACGGCCACGATGCCAGCGACCAGGCACGTGACGCCGGCCGCGATCGCGAGCACCGACATCGGCAGGAGCAGGAACGAGATCCACGCCCCGGCGGCGATGGCGCCCGCGACGATGGCGACCACGGTCGTGGGCTGCAGGGACACGGGGTCGTGGCGGACCGGCGGGTTGGCCGGCTCGTCGACGGCCATGATCGTGATGACGGTCGTGATCGCGAGGATCAGAGCGATCGCGCCGAAGCCGACCACGATGCCAAGGCGCGTCTCGCCGAAAAGCTCGGAGGCCGCCGTCACCGCGATGAGCCCCACCACCGCGCCGAGGCCGTTGAGCATGCCGAGCATCCCGGAGGCGCGACCGCGGTCCGCGGGCGGCACCACGTCGGGGATGACCGCCGCGTAGGCGCCGCCGGCGAGGTTGAAGGTCAGCTGCACGAGCATGTACGCGAACGCCAGCGACAGCTGCCCGCCCGAGAACGCCAGCCAGCCCAGCCCGACCAGGTTGACCGCGGTCCCCGCCACGATCCACGGACGGCGGCGGCCCCACCGCGTGCTGGTGCGGTCGCTGAGCCAGCCCGCGAGGATCGGCGCGAGCAGCGCGAACAGGTTGCCCGCGGCGCTGACGCGGCCGATGAGCAGGTCGGCCGAACCCCTGCCGATGAGCACGGCCATGAGGGGAATGAGGACGAAGTTGATCGGCGGCCAGTGCGCGCCCTGGCCGAACCACATGGAGTTGATCGCCACCAGCCGGCCTGTGCTGATGCTCCGGACGGCCTCGGCTGGAGCGGGCGCGGGTGACGCGACAGCCATGGTCGTAGACATCGTCCTCTAAGTCTCCACGCAAACACCCAGCTCGGAGCAGGCGACCGAGACCGGGATTGCGAATCCGAGCGCCTCGACGCCGTCGCCGACGTACTTGCCGCTGGCGATCCCGATCACGCGGCCCTGGGCGTCGACCACCGGCCCGCCGCTGTTGCCCGGGCTGATGGGCGCGGTGAACTGCACGTAATCGCTGCCGTCGATGCTGCGAAAGCCGGAAACGAGGCCGATGGAGATGGATCCGCCCAGACCCAGCGGCGAGCCGACCACCATGACGGTCGTGCCGAGGCGCGGGCGCGCGGCGACCGGGGTCAGCGGCTTGAGGACCTCGTGGACATGAACGACCGCGAGGTCGTCGGTCCGGTCGGCCCGCACCACGGCGCCCACGAGGGTGCGATCGGCCTGCACCACGTCAACCGTCTGCGCGCCCTTGGCGAGCGCGTCGGCGACGACGTGAAAGTTGGTCACGAGGTCCGAGCCGCTCGCATCGGACCGGACGACCCAGCCCGACCCGAGTCCTTCCTCGGTGGAGATCGTGAACACCGACGGCTCGACGCGGGTCGCGAGCTGCGACCAGTCGGTCTGCCCGGACTCGCTCATGCGCAGCACGTTGATCTCCGACTGCAGGCGCGTGATGGTCTGCGCCTGCGCCGCCGTGGCACTGGCGGCGTCTTCGTGGACGCGCCACGCCAGGCCGGCGGAGGCGGCGACGCCCGCCACGAGCGCCGCCGCCACGACTCCTGCCGCTCCCGATCGGAGATGGCGCACCTTCGACCTACTTCAGCTCGGCCCCGAGGGCCGACTCAGCCTTGGCCATGCTGAGCATGGAGTCGTTGAGCTTGTTGAATCCGTCGTCGATCTTCTTGACGTTGTCGGTGTCCATGCCGTTGATCAGCTCCTGCAGCGCCGCGATGCCCGCGCTGAGGCTGTCACCCAGCTGGCCGTCCGAGGCCGTGAGCGCCGGCGGCACGTTCGCCGACTGCCGGTCCGACTGGAACGTCTGCATGTCCTCGAGCGTCTGCTGCGCCGAGGTCCGGCACGTGCTGTAGCTGTTGCAGGCCGCCACCTGCCCGTAGTCGGTGCGCACCTTGCCCGCGTCGACCGTGTACATGGCCACGTAGTCGGCGATCACCTTCTTGTCTGCCGCGTCCTGCTGCAGGTTCGAAAGCTGGAGCTTGGTGCTTTCGAGGGACGTCTGGGTCGCGACCAGGCGCTGCTTGGTCGCGTCCAGCTTCGCGTTGGTCGAGTAGAACAGGTAGCCGAGCGTGCCCGAAGCGATGAGTCCGACGGCCGCGATGGCGGCCGGGATCAGCCACTTCGGGCGGGATCGCGACGGCTTCGCCGCCACCGGCCGCGTCACCGGCATCGGCTCTGCAGCCGCGGGCAGGGTCGGGACGGCCTCCGCCTCGATCGGGAGCGCCTCCGCCGGGGCGGGCAGCGCCACCACGACCGGGCTCTCGGGAGGCACGAGCTGGTGGCCGTTGTCTTGGCCGTTGTCTTGGCCGTTCGTGTGGTC
Organism: Candidatus Dormiibacterota bacterium; assembly: GCA_035689345.1. GTDB lineage: Bacteria > Chloroflexota > Dormibacteria > Dormibacterales > Dormibacteraceae > CF-118. The sequence goes on along the minus strand of DASSLR010000056.1, from coordinate 1,468 downwards.
GAGTGTCACCACCGGGTCGTACTCGGGGTCCATGGGCATCGGGGATCCTCCTGTGAACAACGGGTGGCCGGAACGCCACGGACTGTTCCTCGGATCCCGTCTCAGAGCCAGTCTCAGAAAGGTGTCGAAATCGGTCTCATTAACCAGGTGATTTCGGGGTTATGGTTTGCCGGGGGACGCAGATGAAGGTCGCGCGCCGACTCGTCGAAAACCCACGCGTCTTCGACACGCTGGTGGCGCTGTCGAACTTGGTCCTGCTGTTCGGCGCCTACCTCACGGCGTACGCGTACGTCAGCCGCCAGAACCAGGTTCTCGAGCCGGCGGGCCAGATCGGCCAGGGGATCGTGCTCGGCGGCTGGCTGGCCACGACGGCCGTCCTGTTCGTGGCGTTCGCCGCCGGGCTCAGCGGCGGCAAGCCGTGGCACAACGCCCTGCCTGACGGATACTTCGGATCTCTCGCGGCGGCGCTGACGTTCGGCGGCGCCTGGATCGTCGACAACGCGTACTGGACGCCGGTGCTGGTTCCAGGCGCGGTCGGCCTCGATGCGCTCTTCACTCCCCCACGCCTGGTCCTGATCGCAGCCGCGGCGGTGATGGTGAGCGGCCCCCTTCGCGCCGCGGCCAGGAGAGGCGAGGTCACCGCGGGATTCACCACGCTTGTGTCGGCGTCCCTGCTCCTTTCGGTTTTTACGTTCGCCACGCAGTTCGTCCACCCGCTGATCGACCCGTACGCGCGCCACGGCTACGAGTACACGCCCAACGGCACGCTGCACTGGCTCGGCGAGAACATGGGCGTGGCGGAGATCCTCGCCCAGGCGCTGATCCTGGCCGGTACCGGGCTCCTGCTCAACAGCGGCTTCCGGCTGCGGCCGGGGTCGATGACCCTCGTGTTCACGATCAACGGACTGTTCGTGACCACCAGCAAGCTGCACTACATCTACGTTCCGGTGCTCATCGCGACAGGCATCGCCGCCGACGCGTGGATCGCCTACAGCTCGCGGCGACCCGGCCGGCCCTCCGCGTCGCTCTGCGCGGTGATCGGGGCGACGTTCTCGATCGCCTACATGATCGAGATCGTGGCCATGCACTCGGAGTGGGGTCCGTCGCTCTGGGCGGGGACCATCGTCGCCACGACGATGATGTGCTGGATGATGGGCCGCCTTCTCCGTGCGGGCCTGCCCGCGGCCATCGTCGCCCAGGTCGCGAGCGAGGTGGCAGCGCCCGTGCCCGCCCCGGTCGAGGTGCGGCAGGAGGTGCGCTGGACGCGCGATCCGGCGAGCACCGTTCGCCCGCAGCTCGTACGCGCCGCGCTCGACGACCTGGGCACGCCTGAGGCGCTGGGCCGGAGCCCGCTCGGCCGCCTGCCCGGCATCGCGCACGGCGAATCGACCGCCTCCGACCTGCGCGCCGCGCTGATCGACGTGATCAGTGAGCTGGCCGCGTCAGCGCAGCCGCGCGACGCCGAGGC
>DASSLR010000055.1:0-32009 GCA_035689345.1 Candidatus Dormiibacterota bacterium | reverse complement strand
GTGTGGGATTTCTTCTCCAGCGTTTCGCCTCAGAATTGATGCGTGGCCAAGACCAAAACGAGCCGCGCGTTCACGATCCGGCCCGCGACCAACGAGGACGTCGGCGCGATCGTGGGGATCTACAACTGGGCGGTCAACCAGACCTTCGCGACGATCGATTCCGAGCCTCTGAGCGCGGAAGAGGCCGCGGACTGGTGGGAGACCCACGCCCGGCGCTCGCGCCTCATCGTGGCCACCGATGACAGCGGAGTCATCGGCTGGGCCCGGCTCTTCCCCTGGAAGCAGCGCGGCATCGACGTGGTCGAAGACCTGGTCTACGTCGACCCCGTGCACCATGGGCGGGGCATCGGGCGCGCGCTGCTGACCGAGCTCATCAAGCAGGCTCAGGGCCTGGGCTACAAGACCATCGTGGCGACCGTCGCGACCGACAACCGCTCGGGGCTGCAGCTGCACGCCAGGGCCGGGTTCGAGTCGGTCGGGACCATCCGCAACGCGGCGAACAAGTTCGACCGCTGGATGGACATCACCCTGATGCAGAGGTCGCTCGAGAGCTAAGAAGCCCTCACCCTAACCCTCTCCCGCAAGCGGGAGAGGGGAAGCCGTGGCGTACGCGGCCGGGTACACGACGCGCATGTCCTGGATCGCCTGCCACTGCCCGACGACCGCCGCCGCGCGCGTGTTCTGCCCCTCGTCCAGGGCGCCATCAGTCCCAAACCGCACGCCGCCGCCGTTGATGCTGTCGCCGACGGGCACGTCGACCTTCAGCGCGGCGGTCCGCACGGTGTCCGGCGTGACCGCGCCTGAGACGTTGGGCAGCACGTCGTGGAAGAGAGTCCACGCGCCGACGAACCCGGCCACCGCCGGGATGCTCATGGCGGCGTGGTTGTAGCGCGCGTACGAGCTCACCGCCGCGGCCAGGAGCTTGCGACCGCTCGGTGAGAGCGCGGTTGGGCTGATCGTCGCGTCGGGCTTGTCGGCCGCATAGACGCCGATGGCGCTCGCGCCCAACCGCCGCCCGAACTCGGGCATGCAGAACGCCGAGCTCGTGCCCACCGCCGCCTTCAGCGCGACGTGCCTGCTCCGGATCGCCTGCCAGATCGTGACGCCGTCGTCCAGGTAGCTGACATCCCAAAGGAAATCGGCCTGGTCGGCCGCGATCCGGCCGGCCAGCGCGTAGGCATCGAACGCGCTCGGGTTGTATTCGACGGATTCGACGACGTTGATGCCGAGCTGACGCGCGAGCGCGAGCTCGCCGCCCCCGACCGACTGGCCGTAGATGTCGTTGACGTGAACGATCACGACACGCGGCGCGGTCACACCGGTCGAGGGGATCAGCACGTCATGCGTGAAGTTGACCGCCATGCGTCCCAGCGCGCTGCCCGTAGCGACAGTGCGAAACACGTAGCGGCGCTGCGCGGTGATCGGGTCCGCGACCGCGCCGGTCTCCCAGTAGACCGTCTTGAGCTTGTCTGCTTCCGCGGACGCCGCGGCCGACAGCGTGCTGCCGTACGTGCCGAGGATGACCGGCACGTGGTTCTGCTTGACGAGGCGGTCGACGGCCGCGCTCGCCTGAGCCGGCGTCGTCGCGTCGACGATCTGCAGCTGGACGCGTCGCGGCAGCACCCCCTGGGACTGCGCGACCTGGAGCGCGGCCTGCACGCCTGCCAGCTCGTCCTTTCCGCCCGGCGCTTGCGGGCCGGTCAGTGGATAGATCGCGCCGAGGGTGATGGCCTGGGAGTTGCTCGCGCTCGACGATGAGCCGCCGCACGCCGCGACGAAAAGCAGGACGATGGCGATGACGACCGAACGACGCACCGACCCAGCTTAAGCGGTCGCGGGCGCCCTTACCGCGTTGCGCGCTTCGGTTAGCTGACCTTCGAGCTTGCGCGCGGACGCGTAGCCGTAGTTCACGTGCAGAGCTCTGCCGTTGCTGCACATCACGACGGTGGTGGGCAGCGTGTACACGTGGAAGCTCTCCGCCAGGTCGCGCTGCGCGATCGCATCAACCTTGTCGATGCGCACTCCCTCGAGCTTCGCGAGAGCCGGCTCCTGGTGCGTCTTGCAAACCGTGCAGGCGTCGCCGGTGAAGTAGAGGATGTAGGGCTCGGTCGTGGGGGCGCCTTCGCATATCAGCGCCGCGCGGCGCGCCCGCGCCGAGCGCGCGAACTCCAGGAGGGCGGCGGCGAGCACAACGATGCCCGCCACCGCCAGCGCCCAGAGCTGTGGGTTCATACCTGGATGAGGCCCCGCTTGCCGAGCTGGTAGTAGATCTGGCAGCCGAGGCAGTAGCCGAAGGCGAGATTGACGAAAGCGAGCACCGCCACCAGCAACGCCAGAGCAAGGCCCGCGATCTCGAACGGCACCAGCAGGATGCTCGCGACGGCGAGGAACACCCCGCCAAGGCCCTGCGCGAAGTTGTGAGGCTCAGGCCGGTCCTCCACCGGGCGAGGCTTGACGATCCCGCGCGGCTTGAGGACCTGGAAGTAGAGCTGCTTGAAGAGCGCGGCTTGCGGCACGAACGTGCCCAAGAGCAGCACGATCGCGAGCACGGGGATGAGCAGCTCCGCCGGCCTGAAGAAGAAGCTCCCGACGAACGCGACCAGCACCGTGACGACGATGCCGGTCTGGTTCACCTTGAGCGCCGAGTGATCGACCATCTCTACTTCTCGATGGGAACCCGGATCGAGCTCCCCCACTCCGTCCACGAGCCGTCGTAGTTCTTGACGTCCGGGTAGCCGAGCAGCTCGCGCAGCACGAACCACGTGTGCGCCGAGCGCTCGCCGATGCGGCAGTACGCGATGACCTCTTTGTTAGGCGTCACACCCTTGCCGCCGTAGATCTCCTTCAGCTCGTCGAGCGACTTGAACGTCCCGTCCTCGGCGTTGACGGCCGTCGCCCACGGGATGCTGGCCGCGGTCGGGATGTGGCCGCCGCGCTGCGCACCCTCCTGGGGAAGGTTCTCCGGCGCGAGCAGCTCGCCCGAGAACTCCTTGGGCGAGCGGACGTCGACCAGGGCCGCCTTGCCGATCTTCGACTGCACGTGGTCCTTGTACGCGCGGATGTCCTCGCGGGTCGAGCCGTGGAAGTGGTAGTGGGTCTTGTCATAGCTCGGAACCTCGGTGCTGTACTCGCGCCCTTCCTTCTCCCACTTGACGCGGCCACCGTCGACCAGCTGCACCTTGTCGTGGCCGTAGTACTTGAGAGCCCAGTACGCATACGCGGCGAACCAGTTGTTGTTGTCGCCGTAGAGGACGATGTTGGTGTCGGGGGTGATGCCGCTCTCCCCGAGCAGCTGCTCGAGGGCTTCCTTGCCGGCGATGTCGCGTACGAGCTGGTCCTGGAGGTGCTTCTTCCAGTTCCAGCCGACCGCGCCGTCGATGTGGCCCTTCTCGTAGTTCGTCGGGTCGACGTCGACCTCGACCAGACGCAGGCCGTTGTCCTTCGCGTGGTCGGCGATCCATTCGGTGCTGACCAGCGCCTTTGCCGTGGTTGTCGATGAGCTCAATTCTTGAGACCTCCCTGTAATGGCAATCAACCAGTGATTGGTGATGAGTCACGAGATACGGCCGGATGGGCGCGCCTTACGGCGCGAGCAAACGGCCGGTCAGCTACAGAAGCAGGCCGGGTGGTAGACCAGTCGCTGAGCAGGCCAGATGAGATCCTGCATGTCGCGTCATTTTAGAGAACACTCGCCCGCCGGAAGGAATTCCTCGATTATTGGGACGTTGTCGCAGATAGACGTCATCAAGTACCAGGCGCTGGGCAACGACTACCTCGTGCTGGACATGCCCGCGCCGCTGGACGAGGTCGTCGCCCTGCTGCCGGTGCTGTGCGACCGCAACCGGGGGCTCGGCTCCGACGGCCTGCTCGCCTTCGAGCCGTGGTCGATGTCGGTCCGGATCTTCAACCCGGATTCGTCGGAGGCGCAGAAGAGCGGCAACGGGCTGCGCATCATCGCGGCCCACGCGGTCCTCGACCACAGCTCGGGTGACCGCTTCGACCTCAGCACCCCCGGTGCCGTCAACCACGTGACGATCCTGTCGCGCGAGGGAGCCGAGGTCGTGAGCGAGATCGACATCGGAGCGCCGACGTTTCGTGGCGATGGCCGGGTCACGCTGCACACATCCGCCGGCGATGCTGAGGCGGTGCTGGTCTCGGTCGGCAACCCACACTGCGTCGTCTTCGACCAGCCGGTGACACGCGAGCGCTGCCTCGAGCTCGGACCGTTGCTCGAACACCACGAGATGTTTCCCGAGCGCACCAATGTGCAGCTCACGGAAGCGCTCGACCGCCACCACGTGCGCATCGAGATCTGGGAGCGCGGCGCGGGCTACACGCTCGCGTCCGGCACGAGCGCCAGCGCGGTGGCCGCGGCCTGCATGCGCGACGGCCTGGTCGACGACCAGGTCAGCGTCCTGATGCCGGGCGGCGAGCTCTCGGTGCGCAAGACCGGCGCCGGCACGCTCGTCCAGTCAGGGCCCGCGCGGCGCGTCTACCGCGCACGCATCGATCTAGGCGACTTTCGCTAAAGCAGAGGGAAGCTCGGCCAATCCGCCGATCGTCGCGTCCGCGATCGAGGGGTCGTCCTTCTCGCCCTGCCGGTTCACCCAGATACGTTTGATGCCCAGCTCGTGCGTGGGCTTGATGTCGTGGAAGTAGCTCTGGGCGACGTGGATCCACACGGCCGCCGAGGAGCCGAACGTCGATCGAAACAGCTCGAAGTGCGCGTGGTTGGGCTTGTACGCGGACACGTCCTCCGCGGTCACGACCGCGTCGAAAGCCACCGGCAGGCGCCTCTGCGTCTGGGCGATGAGGTCGCGGTCGCAGTTCGTCAACAGCGCCATGCGCCAGCCGCCTTTCTTCAGGGCGCCCAGCGCCGGGCCCACGTCCGCGAACGGCGGCCAGTAGGGAATGGTCGAAACGAGCGCGGTGGCGTCGTCCTGCTTGAGGTCGAGGCTGAGCTTGCTAGCGATGCGGCGCGTCGTCTCCGTGAGGATCGCGCGGTAGCGCCGGAACGGCCCGTCTGACTCGACCTCCGCCTCGAGGTCGATGTACGCGGCGAGGAAGTCGTCTCCGCGACCCGGGAACAGGAGCTCGCCGGTCGTACGGATCCCGTGGCGCCAGTCGATGAGGGTGCCGAAGCAGTCGAACGTGAGCCAGCGGTCGGCTGTCACGTCACCCCGCGGTCGGCAGGTACTCCTGGATCGCGTGCGCGAGGTGCTGCATCGTCATCGACTGCAGCCACACGCGACCCGGCCCGGTGAGCGCGGCGAGGAAGATGCCGTCGCCCCCGAAGAACGCGTTCTTGATGCCGGGGATCGTGGTGATGTTGAACTGCACCGACTCCTGGTACATGCCCACGTGCCCGGGGTGCACACGCAGCGTGTTGCCGGGCTGCAGGTCGTACATCACGACCTCGCCGTGCAGCTCCACCCACGCCTGGCCCTGGCCGACCAGGCGCTGCATGCGGAATCCGGTGCCGCCGAAGATGCCCGCGCCGAGGCGCTGCTGGAAGCCGATCGAGAACTGGATGCCCGGCGTGCCGCACATGAACCCGTGGCGGTGAACCATGTAGCCGTGCCCGGGGACGATCTCGAGCGGCAGGATCTGGCCCGGCAGCTTCGCCGCGAAGGCGAGTAGCCCGGGCCCGCCGGCCGCGGTGTACTCGGTCATGAACAGCGTGCCTCCCGCGACCGCGCGGCCCAGCGCGCCGAGAAATCCGCCCTGCTGGCCGCCCGCGGTGGTGGAAGTCTGCATCTGGATCGCCATCGACATCCACGACAGCTGTCCCGACTCGGCGAACACCTTCTCGTTGGGCTGCATGTTCAGCTCGAGCACGGGCATCACGGTGCCGACGATCTTCGGTTCCATCGCTAGCTCCCCTGCAGCAGCGAGCCGACCAGCGAGCTGCTCCCCGACGACGGATGCGGCAGGTATTCGGCGATCGCGTGCGCGAGGTGTGGCATCGACATCGACTGCAGCCACACGCGACCAGGTCCCGTCAGCGTCGCGAGGAAGATGCCATCGCCGCCGAACAGCGCGTTCTTGATGCCGGGAATGGTCGTGATGTTGAACTGGACGCCCTCCTGATACATCCCGACGTGCCCGGGATGAACACGCAGCGTGTTGCCGGGCTGCAGGTCGTAGGTGACAACCTCACCGTTCAGCTCCACCCACGCACTGCCCTGGCCCTGCAGGCGCTGCATGCGGAAGCCCGTGCCGCCGAAGACGCCCGCGCCGAGCCGCTGCTGGAAGCCGATCGAGAACTGGACGCCGGGCGTGCCGCACATGAAGCCGTGCCGGTGCACGAGATAGCCGGACGTCGGCGTGATTTCGACGGGCAGGATCTGGCCCGGGAGCTTGGCGGAGAACGTGAGCAGGCCGGGCCCACCCACGGCGGTGTACTCGGTCATGAACAGCGTGCCGCCGGCGACCGCTCGGCCGAGAGCTCCGAGAAACCCTCCCTGCTGGCCGCCAGCCGTGGTCGACGTCTGCATCTGGATGGCCATCGACATCCACGAAAGCTGGCCGGACTCGGCGAAGACTTTGTCGCCGGGCTGCATGTTGAGCTCGAGCACGGGCAGCACGGTGCCGATGACCTTGGGTTCCATCGCGCGCAACTCTAGCTCAGCGCGGGTCGTGGATCAGTGGTGAATGTGTTCCAGAGTTGGGTGACGCGTCCCTTTCCGCCCGGGCGCGCGCGAACAGCTTTCGCAGACGCCCACGACCAGCACCTCGGTGCGTCCCGGCCGGAAGCGATGCTGCTTCTCGAGGTGGCCCTCGAGCTCGGCGACGAGTTCCTGCTCGATGTGCAGCACGCCGCCGCAAACCTGGCAGACCGCGTGGTGGTGCTCGCCGCTCGCAAGCTCGTAGTGGGTCGCACCTTCGCCGAGGTGTGCGGCGTAGATCGCGCCTGACGCGGTCAACGCCTCCAGGCCGCGGTAGACAGTGCTGCGCGGGAACGCCGGCTTCGTGCGGCGAAGCTCCTCGGTTATCTGATCGGCGGTGCAGTGGCCACCCAGCTGGACGATGGCCTGATAGACCATGGAGCGCTGCGCTGTGCGGCGCATTCCGGACGTGCTCACGCCGGAATCACGAACAGAGTGCGATCCGCCTGCGTGAGGAGCCTTGCCCCTCGAGGCCCGACCACGACGTCGTCTTCGATGCGCACTCCGCCCCATCCATGCATGTAGATGCCGGGTTCGATCGTGGCCACCATCTCGGCCTCCAGCAGCATTTTCGACCCTGGGTCGAGGCTCGGATCCTCGTGCGCCTCGAGACCAAGGCCGTGGCCGGTGCGGTGGATGAAGTGCTCGGCCTGGTTGGCCGCGCGGATCACGTCTCGCGCGGCCGCGTCGACGTCGCCGGCCGTGACCCCTGCGCGCACCGCCGCGATCGCGGCGTCGTGCGCCTCGAGCACCACGCGGTGGATCTCCGTCTGCTGCTCGCTTGGCCTGCCGGCCACGGCCATCCGGGTCGTGTCGGCGCAGTAGCCCTCGAACGCGGCGCCGAAGTCGAGGAGCACCAGGTCGCCGGCGGCGAGCCTGCGATCGTCGGGCCGGTGATGCGGAATTGCGCTGCTGGCTCCGAACTGCACCAACGGCTCGAACGCGAGTGTGCCGCCGGCGGCCGTGATGCCGGTGCTGATGGCGTTGGCCACCTCCAGCTCCGATTGGCCGGCGCGTATGCCGCGCACCACCCGCTCGTACACGTCGTCGGTGATGGCCGCGGCCCGACGCAGCTTCTCCAGTTCCGCGGCGGTCTTGACGCTGCGCATGCGTCGCACTTCACCAGACGCGTCGAGCACGTGGCCGAGCCGGAGAAGCTCGGCGTCGCGGACCGACAGGTGATCCTTCTCGACCGCCACTCGCTCGGCCCCGGTGAGGGCCTCCCGGGCGACCTCATATGGATCCTCGCCGTCGCGCCAGGCCACCACGCCGGCGTCCGAAACGGCGTTCGCGGCGTGGTCCTTCTCGAGCGCGGGGACGATCAGGGTCGCGCCCTCGGGCCGCACGGCCAGCGCCATCAGGCGCTCCATGGGCTCGCTGCGGAAGCCGGTCAGGTAGGCGATGGAGACGGGCCGCGTGATGTATGCGGCGTCGGCGTGCTGGCTCGCCATCCAGGCCCGCAGCCGCTGCACGTGCCCGGTGCCGGCGGCGGTGAAGGGTCCGCTACTCAACGCCCACGATGCGCACCCGGTACGAGCCGTTGGGCGTGCTCACCTCGACCTCGTCGCCCACCTTGTGGCCGAGCATCGCCTTGCCCAGCGCCGACTCGTAGCTGACGCGTCCCGCCTGCGGGTCCGCCTCGGCCGGCCCGACGATGCGGTAGGTCTCCTCGTCCTCACCGTCCTCCTGGAAGCGCACGGTGCTGCCCATGCCGACCTGGCCGGGCACGCGGTGCTCGGTGATGAGGACGTGGTTCTTGATGATCGCCTCGAGCTCCCGGATCCGGGCCTCTTTCATGCCCTGTTCGTTCTTGGCGGCGTGGTATTCGAAGTTCTCGGACAGGTCCCCGAGCTCGCGAGCGGCTTTGATCTTGCTCGCGATCTGCGGGCGCCAGACGAGCGTGAGCTCGTCGTGCTCCTTGCGGACCGCTTCGAGGCCCTCGGGAGTGATGTGGACGTCTTCGGCCATGCGTTCGAGTTTACTGGCGTTTCCTATACAGTCCGCTCGTGCGCAGGCTCCTTCTGACGATCGCGATGCTGCTGATGGGGATGGCCCTCGTCGGCGGCGCGGCCGCCGCCCTCGTGCCCACCTCGCTGCTGCCGCTCGACCAGGAGGTCGGCACCCACACCTCGGCGGCTGGAGCCGTGCTTGGCATCGGGCTCATGGCGGCCGCCTTCAACCCCGCGGCGAACGTGGCCTGGGTCCGCGCCGGGATCCTCTACGGACTGGTCGTCCTGGCGTTCGAAGGCGGGGCCTGGCTGCTGTGGAAAGCGGAATTCCACATCGGGCCCGTGTTCTTCGGGCTCGCGTTCAGCCTTCTCCTGATCGCGCTGTACCCGCAGCGCCGGGACCTGGTGCCCCACCAGGACGGCGCGCCGGCGCCGGCCAAGGCCGCGCCGAAACCCGTGGCCGCCGAGCCGGCGAAAGCTCCCACACCTGCTGCTGAAACGGCCCCGCCACCGGCGGCGGAGGAGAAGAAGGACTAGCGGGTCGGGGCCAGCGCCTGGGCTTCGGCCATCATCCGCCGCTGCAGCAGCGTCGACCCTCCGTACACCAGACCCCCGAGCGCCACGCCCGCGACGACGACCAGCGACGCGTGCAGGGCCTCGTTGGGGATGGGCACCGCCGCCACGATGTCGGCGCCGAGGATGACCGCCAGCGACAGGATGATCGGCGTCAGCACGGGCAGCCGCTGCAGCTGGCGCATCACCGGCGGCACCGGCGGCTCGACGCGGCCCACCATGCGCTGACCCATGATGCCCACCGAGCGCACGTGCCTCAGGTATGGCGTGACGGTGAGCACCACGTTCACCTGGTTGCCGGGGATCTGCTTGAGCTTCGCCGGCGGCACGAGGTATTGCTCCTGCCCGCCACGCGTCTGGAGCATCAAAAGGCCGAGGCCCATGGAGTTGCTGACAGTGCTCGCGCCGATCAGCTGGCCCTGCACCAGCCTGGCCTCGGCGCTTCGGTCCTTCAGCGCCAGCCGGAAACCGGGCGCGACGAAGCTGGCAAGCAGCGCGATCGGCAGTATCCACGCCACCGCGGCCGCCACGGCGTCGGCCCAGCCGTAGATCGGCCGCAGGATGAGGATCAGGGCCGCCATCACGACCAGGCACGCGACTCCGATGCCGGCCGAGATGTAGCCGAGGCGGACCACGAAGTCCGGCGCGTAGCCCTGCAGCATGCCGCCGGCCTCCACGTAGCGCTCGCGCTGGCGGCGGGTCGTGCCCTGGGCCACCGCCCCGGGCGCCGGCACCTTCGGCTTCACCTTGCGCATCTGGGCGCGCATCTGCTTCTTGCCCACTTCTCTCTCTAGATCGGGAGTGTATCGGTCGGTGGATAGGTGATGCGCCCATCTAACACCCTGGCGAACGGGGTCAGCCTGTGCAGCGACGGGTCACCCTTGCCGGTGATGTGGCGGACCTCGACGCCCCGGACCACCAGCGCGTCGGCTATGAGCGAGCGGTGGCAGCGCCACGGCACCGCCTCGGCGCACATGATCGCCGTGGTTTTCTCCGCTGCGAGGACGCGCAGCCGGTCGATCGCCTGCCAGAACTCGGCGGTCTGCATGTAGTCGGCGTACCCGCGAAACGAATCGTTGCGCCAGGCGCCGTTGACCGAGTCGTGGCGCGGCTTGCGCAGCCCGCCGAGCTCGAGCATGTGGACGTATTCGATGCCGCGCTCCGGCAGCTCAACCTCGAGCGATGCGCGCGCGAAATGCGGCATGCGACGCGATCCCGGTGCGGTGCGCACGTCGACCAGGCGCTCGACTCCATTCGCCTTCAGCAGCTCGACGAGCTCGTCCAGCGAGCGAGTCGAGTGGCCGATCGTCAGGAGCGAAGCGTCGGGTCCACCAGCGGGACGAGAACTCTCTTCGTGTATGTCTGACCGTTGTACGAGAAAGTCCCCGAGAAGAGGTACGCCGGCTCGTAGTAGCCCTGGTTCCCGGAGACGGCCAGCACGTATACCTCCTCCAGGGTATTGAGGTTGACCGTCGGCATTGGCTCGATCGACTGGGACGACGCTGGAGGTGAGGCGAGCGCCATGCGCACTGCCTCTTCGTTAGATATGAGGCGATATGTCGTCGAGTCGAGGCTCAGCGGCAGCGGCCCAGAAACTGTTCGCACCTGGCTGTTGATCAGATCGACCTCCATGCCGTAGCGCTCCCCGTTCCAATCGACGACCTGGGCAAGCTGCGCGGTCGTCAACTGAAATGCACGCATGAATACGACTCGTGCCTGCTGGCCCGACTGCTGGACGCCGCCGTCGACGGCCGGCCAGGTCGGGAACAGGCCGTAATAGGAAAGGAAGTTCATCGCGATCGTCTGCGGGTCAGTGCCAGTAGCCCCTGCGCCATTTGCGCTCGTAAGTACGAAGAAGGGCTCACGAGGCAATTGCGGAATGGTGCCACGCACGCTCACCGTCAAGCCAGGTCCCGAGTACGTGCCCAGATAACCGGGTGCGGTGGCCTGTTTGCTCGTGGCGCCCAGCGAATTGACGAAGGGGCCGATCAACTCAGGTCCTGGCTCGGAGTACCGGTAAACCAGCGCTCGCGCTGGAGGCTCTACGGGCAGCTGGCCGGTCCAGCGCAGATTCGCGGGTCCGAAGTAGAGGTTCGAAGGCACCGCAACGGTCGGCGCCGCGGCGAAGCTGCTCGAGTTCGGGACGCCCTGGTCGACCAGCCCCGGGTGGAGCGCGGGAGTCGGCAGCTTGCCGAACTCGCCCAGTGCCAGGTCGGCCGGGGCGGGTGCCTGGGACAGCGCTCCATGGCTGGCCTTGCTCGAGTTCAGCCCGCTGTTGAGCAGGATGCCGGCGCCGATGACGACGACGAGCAGCACGGCGACCGCGCCGAGCGGGATGGCCGGTGCCTCGCGGACCAGCGAACCTAGCGAAGCGATGCCGTCCCGCAGGCGCGTCCACAGCGGCCGCCTCGCCTGCATGCGCAGCCAGAGCTCGTCCTCGAATCCGCGGCGCGGCCGGGTCGTCGCGAACGCGTCGTCGAGCTTGCGCTGCAGGGCCTCGAGCTCGAGGTCGTCCTTGTCGTCACTCAACGGCGTGTTCCTCACCTGGCTTGTGGGGGGGCTCCCCCCTCGAGGCGCCGGGCCCGGCGGAGCCGGTTCCCGGCGCGCCCCCCTGGACCGCCTCGCGCAGAGCTTTGAGCGCGCGGTGGTACAGCATCTTCGCCGCGTCTTCGCTGCAGCTCATGAGGTGACCGACCTCTTCGAAGCTGAGGCCGGAATGGCGCAGAGAGATGGCGTCGCGCTGGCGCTCGGGCAGCCTGGCCACGTGCGCGAGCAGCGCGCGGTACTGGATGCGTTCCTCGGCCATCGAGGCCGGATCGACCTCGGCCTCGGGCTGATGCTCGATGGTCCGCTGCAGTCGGTCGCGCCGGCCGCTCGCGCGGAAGTGGTCGAGGGTGGCGTTCCGCGCGATGCGGAACAGCCACGCCGCCGGCGTCAGGTTGCGAGGCTCGAAGCGGTCGTAGGCCTGGTAGGCGTTCATGAAGACCTGCGCGGTGATGTCCTCGGCGTCGGCCGAGGTGGTGACCTGCGCCCGGATATAGGCGTAGATACGCCCAAGATAGTCGCGGTAGACGTCTTCGAAAGGCGGCCGGTCGGCAGCCACGGCCGGTTCATGGTATTTCGCGTCACTTCAATTGAGGCAACGCACCCCGCAGAGCCCGTGTAACGTGCGCGGATCACCAGATTCCTCCCCTGGTTCCGCCTCGGCGAGCTGGCCCGGCGCCTGCTCGAGCTGCAGCCGTCGCCGCCCCGCGAGGTCGCCCTCGGCGACGCATGGTCGGTTTACGCGCCGCTGGCGATCTACCAGGCGGTCGGGCTCGTCGGGTTGATTGTGGTCGCGGGGCTGCTGCTGCCCCGTGACGACCTGCTACCTCTCCTCATCACATTCGCGGTGGTCGCCGTGTTCGACTTCACCTTCTGGTGGGCCATCGCCGCCCGCCTTCGCTCGTACCTGCGCGATGGTGTGCTGGCCACGGCGGTGATTGTCCAGCCGGCGAGCCCGCGGAACCTTCCTCGCGTGGAGATCAATGGGCGCGAAACGATCCTGCGCACGACCGCGGCGCGGAGGCTCAAGGCAGGGGATCGCATACAGGTGCTCACCAACCAGGCCGGAGACAAGATCCTGGTGCCGCTTGACCAGACCACGGGCTGACGGGATCAGCTCGCCGTTTGTATACAACGGCGTGAAATTCCGCCGAAATTACCTTCGTTTGTATACAAACGCGTTGTTGGCCGGGAACGGGCCGGCTACGACCTGAGCGCTGGACCGATCTCGACCGGCCGGTTGGTGAAGATCGAGTCGGGTTTGCAGTACTTGCACCACGCCACCGCCGCGTCGTCGTCCACCGTCCACGTCCCCACGGCGCCACCCGCCGCATGCACCTGGTCGACGAGTCCCTTGTCCATCGCGCCCCAATGGGGCGAGAAAACGTCGGCGCCCGACTCCTTGAGCATGCGCGCGGGGTCGAGCGGGCGCGCGCCTTCGAGGATGCCCAACTGCAGACGCGGCTCCATATCGCGCAGCTTCTTGATGGCGGGGTGATGAAACGAGACGACCGCGCATTCCTGGATCGCGCCGAGCTGGCGGAGCATGTTGACCAGCTTCTCCTCGAGACCGTCGTAGGTGATGGGCAGCTGCTTGATCTCGATCACGAGTCCGACCTTGCCGAGCGCGAGCTCGATCACGTCGTGCAGCAGCGGAATGTGCTCGCCGTCGCCCGCGTCGAGCTTGCGCAGCTCGGCGGCGGTGTGGTCGCGCACCAGGCCTGAGCCGTTGGTGGTGCGATCCAGCGTGTGGTCGTGGATGACGACCAGCCTCCCATCAGACGACAGGTGCACGTCACATTCGATGAGATCGCAACCGGCGGCGATGGCCGAACGAAACGACCGCATGGTGTTCTCGGGATGGTCAGCGGGGTTGCCGCGGTGGCCGCCGATCAGCGGCCTGCCTTCGTCGTGCGCGTCCTCATAACGCGCGCGGATGCTCTCAGTCAACGCGTCCGAGTCTAACCTCCCGCCCATCCAGGCCTAAGTGCCGAAAGCCGTGCGCTTCGTTCTCTATAGTGCACGGCATGGCCTCCACCGCGCCTAGAACCATCGCCGAGCTGCGCGCGTCCGGCCACGCGCGCGAGTCCGTCAAGCAGGAGATGCGTCGCAACCTGCTCGCGAGGCTGCGATCGGGGGAGCCGCTGCTGCCCGGCATCGTCGGCTACGACGAGACGGTCCTTCCCCAGCTGTCCAACGCCATCATCTCCGCGCACGACGTGATCCTGCTCGGCGAGCGCGGCCAGGCCAAAAGCCGGATCATGCGTTCGCTCGTCAGCCTGCTCGACGAGCAAGTGCCTGTGATCGCAGGCTGCGAGATCAACGATCACCCTTACGCGCCTATCTGCAAGCGCTGCCGCGACCTGGTCGCCGCCAACGGCGACGCAGTCGAGGTCGCGTGGCTGCACCGCGATGAGCGATACGGCGAGAAGCTCGCCACGCCGGACATCTCGATCGCGGACCTCATCGGTGAGGTGGACCC
The DNA here is from genome assembly GCA_035689345.1 of Candidatus Dormiibacterota bacterium. GTDB lineage: Bacteria > Chloroflexota > Dormibacteria > Dormibacterales > Dormibacteraceae > CF-118. The sequence continues at coordinate 17,793 of DASSLR010000055.1, read as the reverse complement.
GATCAAGGTCGCCGAAGGCCGCTATCTAGCCGACGAGCTGACGATCCACTATGGCCTGCTGCCGCGCACGAACCGCGGCATCTTCGGCATCAACGAGCTGCCCGACCTCGCGGAGCGGATCCAGGTCGGACTCCTCAACATCATGGAAGAGAAGGACGTGCAGATCCGCGGCTATCGCGTGCGGTTGCCGCTCGACCTTTTCGTCATCGCCAGCGCAAACCCCGAGGACTACACGTCGCGCGGCCGCATCATCACGCCGCTTAAGGACCGCTTCGGTTCGCAGGTGCGCACGCACTACCCGTTGAGCGTCGGCGAAGAGATGCAGATCATGGAGTCGGAGCGCAATCCGGTCCCCGAGGACTTCGAGCTGATCATCCCGGGCTTCATGAAAGAGATCGTGGCGGAGCTCACGCATCTTGCGCGCCGAAGCCCGCACATCTCGCAGTCGTCAGGCGTGTCGGTGCGCATGTCCATCGCCAACTTCGAGAACCTTGCGAGCAACGCCGTGCGCAGGGCGGCGCGCCTCGGCGAATCGATAGCAGTGCCACGGATCAGCGACCTCGCGTATCTGACCTCGTCCACCGCGGGGCGCGTCGAGATCGAGGCGCTGGACGAGGGCAAGGAGGAGCAGGTGCTGTCGCGGCTCGAGCGGGGCGCGGTGAGCGCGGTGTTCAGCCGCTACTTCTCGGCGTCCCACTTCGACGGGCTCGTGGCGCGCTTCGAAGACGGCACGATGCTCGAGGTCGGCGAAGGGATCTCGGCGCGCGCCTACACGCGCGCCATGGGCGACCTGCCCGAGCTCGCGACGGCGCTGAAGAAGCTGAACCTTCCCGATCGCCCGGAAGCGCGGGCATCGGTCATCGAATTCCTGCTCGAGGGATTGCACCTGAACAAGCGCCTGAACAAGGACGAGGTCGAAGGCCGGGCCGTCTACCGCCGGTAGATTTGGCAAGGGGGACAGGTCCCCCTTGCCGGAACCCCCTCGCCCGGCCACGTTGCGTGGCCAATCTGATACGCGGAGTCATGGCCCGGCGAAGCCGGGCCAACCCTGCCACGTTAGAGAGCCGGAAGCAGCCAACGTAGACTGGCTGCGATGGCGCAGCAAGTCCAGGCCCAGGTCGCGTGCGACAACTGCGGCGCCCAGCTCATCGCCGGCGCGGCCTACTGCGAGCGGTGCGGCGCGCGCACGCGCAAAGCGCGGCGCCTCGTGCGCCTAGCGATTCGGGTCGAGCTGCTCTTTTTCCTCCTCGTAGTGATCCTGGTGGTCGCGTTCACCTGGATCTACGCGGTCCAGAAATAGACGGCGATGGAGCTCGAGGAGGAGCTGACACCCGCGGACACCGTGCTCCTGATGAGCTCGGTGCCCGAGCGCATCAGCGACCTCGTGTTCGGCCTCGACGAGGCCAGGCTCCGCTACCGGCACGGGCCCGCGTTTCCGACACTGGGCGGCCTCATCGCCCACCTCCTCGAGTCGGGCACACGCGTAGACGCGCTGCTGAGGCGCGCGCACCTCGAGGGCATGGGCTCGGCGGACGTCTCGGCCGCCATCGATCCGATGCAGGCAGGCGAACTCGACCGGCCGCCGCAGGAGGCGGTCGACGATTTCGCCCGGGTCCGGCGCCGAACCGTCGACCTGCTGCACGGCTGGGGCAAGAACGAATGGGCGCGGGTCGTCTCGGACCCGCGCGGTGGCGAGGTGTCACTGCTCGACATCTGCCGGCGGGTGACCCGCCACGAGATGGCGCACATCGCGCAGATCCGTAACCTCACCGCCCTGCTGCCCGAGCCTCAGGAGCTGGGACCGATGGCGAACGGCGACAATTTCGGGCGTGTCTGAGGAGCAGGCCGACCAGGAAGAGCCCGCCGCCTCCGAACCCGCGGCCCGGACCGGGCGCGGGAGGCGGCGCAGGAAATCGGGCAAGGGCGAGGGGCGCGCCGGCCAGTACTGGATGGTCGTCAGCTCGCCGGACAACTTTCGCAAGACGCGCGAGCACGGATTCACGATCCAGGGGCTGAAGTCGCGCCACCGGCGGCGCGTCGAGTCGATGCGAGTCGGCGACCGCCTCCTCTACTACGTGACCGGGCGCATGGGCTTCGCGGCCACGGTCACCATCGCGTCGCCGATGTACGAGGACCACACCCCCATCTGGAAGACGGCGCGACGCGACGAGGATTACCCGTGGCGCGTGCACATCCGGCCCGACATCGTTCTCGACGAGGCGGACTGGGTGCCCGCGAAGGAGCTCGCCTACCGCCTCGACTACGTGCGCAAATGGCCGCCCGAGCACTGGACGCTGGCGTTCCAGGGCCACATCCACATGCTCAACCGCAACGACTTCTCGGTGATCGAGGACGCTGTGGCTTCGAGCGCTCGCAATCAGAGGCACGCAGCCGGCTGAGTTCGGACGCCCATGAAGGTCTTCACCGAGCTCTACCGGTTCCACTTCCGAAGCGAGAGACGCGAGCGCCTGTTTCTTGCGTCGGTGGCGTTCCTGCTGACCTTCGCGATCATCCGCGCGATCACGTACTCGATCCGGGCGGGCGTCGGTCCGTTCCACAACGTCAGCGCCGGAGGCACCCACATCCATCATCTGGTGTGGGGCATCCTGCTGCTCATCGTCGTCGGCTATGTGTGGCTGCTCGAGATCGGCGTCGGCTCGACCTGGGTGGCCGGCCTGACCGCGATTCTGTTCGGGGTCGGCGCGGCGCTGACCCTCGACGAGTTCGCGCTGTGGCTGAACCTGCAGGACGTCTACTGGGAGCAGCAGGGCCGGGTCAGCGTCGACGTGGTCCTGATCTTCGGCGGCCTCCTGTCGGTGGGCATCTGGGGCGGCCCGTTCCTCACCGCCCTGACCACGCACCTATTTCGCCGCGGCCCCGCCCTGCCCGACCGCCGTCCCGAGGCGTGACGCCCCTGTCACAAATCCCCGGCGCGCGGTGCTTATCGATTGGTGGGCATGAACCTGGAGGTCGCCCCTGAGCGCAGCAGGCCGGCTTTGAGCTCCGAGCAGGACTCGTTCGAAGCCCTGTTCAAGGCCGAATACGGCCGCGTCGCGGGCATAGCGAACCGCGTGCTCGGCGACGCCCAGGAGGCCGAAGACGTGGCCCAGGAGGTCTTCATCGACTTCCACCGCCTGCACTCGGCCCGCGCGCAGTACGCGGCGGCCTGGCTTTACCGGGCGTCTGCGCACACCGCGCTCAACCGCCTGCGCGGCCGGCGACGCCGGGAGAAGCGAGAGCACGCGGCGGCCCACGACGAGTCGGGCCAGGCGCTCGACCCGCAACGCGTGGCGGAGGCGAATGAGCAAAGGCGCCGGCTTCGCACCGCGCTGGCCCGGCTGCCCAAGAAGCCGGCCGCGGTGCTGGTTCTGCGCTCGAGCGGATTGAGCTACGCCGAGGTCGCTGAGGCCATCGGCGTGAGCACCGGACAGATCGGAACATTGTTGAGGCGCGCTGAAGCGGCGCTGCGTAAGGAGGTCAACCGTGAGTCACCTGAGTGAAGGCGCGCTGCGCCGCATGTTCGACGACCCGAATGCCGTCACCGGCACGGAACGGGAGCACTTTGCCTCCTGCACCGAGTGCCAGGGGCGGTACGCCCAGACGTCCGCCGACGCGACCGCCGCGTCGCGGCTGCTGACGGTGCCCGCGGCGACCTTCGACGCGGACGCGGCGTACAGGCGCGTGACGGCCGCCCCGTCTTCGCAGTCGCCGCGGTTTGGCTGGCGCCTGCCGATCCTGCGCCAGTCGGCGCGCAGGCCCATCGCGGTGCTCGCGTTCGCGGTCGCGCTCGCGGTCATCGCCACCGCGTCGGTCAACGTTTCGCAGATCTTCGCGCCGACGCAGGTGAAGCCCGTGCCGGTCAGCGTGGCCGACCTGCAGTCGCTGCCCGACCTCAGCACTTATGGAACGTTCGCCTGGTCGAAGGAGCCGACCCCGCAGGTCGGCGTGCCGCAGGCGGACGCCGAGAAGACGGCCGGGTTCTCCGCGCCCAAAACTGGAACGCTGCCCGCCGGCGTGTCCACGAACGTCACCTACATCGCCGTGCCTCAGGCGGTCGCCACGTTCACGTTCAGTGCCGCGAAGGCCGAGGCCGCGGCCGCCGCGCAGGGCAAGACTCTGCCGAAGATGCCCGCAGGGATGGACGGCAGCACGCTGACGCTCACCGTGGGGCCTGCGCTCATCGAGGTGTTCGGCGAGCTGCCGCAGGGCGCGAACGCCTCTGACGCCAGCCAGCTTGCGCTGCCGCAGCTGATCGTGGCCGCCTCGAAGGCTCCGGTGGTCACCTCGTCCGGTGTCTCGGCCTCGGAGCTCGAGGACTACCTGCTGAAGCAGCCCGGCATCACGCCGGCGCTCGCAGCGGACATCAAGGCCCTCAGCGATCCGACTCACACGCTGCCGATTCCGGTCCCGGTCGGTTATGCCACGTCCTCCAACGTCACCGTGCAGGGCGTGCAGGGCGTGGCGCTCGGCGACAACACAGGCGCCGGCGCGGCGGTGATCTGGATCAAGGGCAACGTCTACTTCGTCGGCGGGTCTTTGAAGCAGTCGGATCTGGTTTCGATCGCGAACGGTCTTACCTAGTAGCCTGCTCGTGTGGCAGGCGTAGCTGAAAAAGAAACGGCCGCGCCCGTGGCGGGTGCGGCCGCTTCGACTCCGGCGATACACACCGTCGAGCTGACCAAGCGTTTCGGCAGCACCGTCGCGCTCGCCGGGCTCTCGATGACCGTGCCTCGCGGCGAGATCTTCGGCTTCCTCGGCCCGAACGGGGCCGGCAAGACGACGGCGGTCAAGCTGCTGCTCGGCCTGCTGTCCGCGTCGTCAGGCGACGCGTGGGTTCTCGGCGAGCGCGCCGGCGACCTCGGGACGAGGCGGCGCATCGGCTACCTCCCCGAGCTGTTTCGCTACCAGAGCTGGCTCTCGGCTCGCGAGGTGCTGGCGCTGCACTGCGAGCTCGCACCCCTTCCACGCGCGACCTGGAAGGAGGAGATCGACAGCACGCTGGCGACGGTCGGCCTCGCCGACCGCGCGAAGGATCGGGTCGGGACTTTCTCCAAGGGGATGCAGCAGCGGCTCGGTCTGGGCGTGGCGCTCCTCGGCAAGCCCGAGCTGGTGTTCCTGGACGAGCCGACGTCCGCGCTCGACCCGGTCGGAAGGCACGACGTGCGCGGCATCATTCGCGACCTCGCGGCACGCGGCACCGCGGTGTTCCTCAACTCTCACCTGCTGAGCGAAGTGGAGCAGGTGTGCGATCGCGTGGCGGTTGTCGACCACGGGCGCGTGATCGCCGCGGGCACGATGTCCGATCTGCTGACTGGCTCGGCCGTACGCGTGCGCGTCACAGGACTCGGCGAGGCCGACCTCGAGTCGCTCGATGCATTCGGTCCGACCGACGTCGAGGGCGAGCAGATCACCTTCACGCGGCTCTCCGCCGATCGCGTGCCCGAGCTCGTCTCCGAGCTCGTCAAGATGGGTGGCCGCGTGTACGAGGTCGTGCCGCGACACCAGAACCTCGAAGACAGGTTCCTGCAGTTGCTCCATGAGGATTCGCGCTAATGCCGCCCGTTCTCGTCATCGCGCGCCTGACCGTGCAGGAGGCGTCACGGCGACGGCTGCTGCTGGCGCTCGTGATCCTCACCCTGATCGTGGTCGGCTTCTCGGCGTGGGGCTTCTACAAGATCACGACGGTCCCGGGTTCAGACGGCAACCCGCCGTCGCACGAAGAGGTGATCATCGTCAGCTCGCAGCTGCTGATCTTCGTGACCTTCGTGTACAGCGGTGTGCTCGCGCTGAGCGCGGCGGTGGTGGCCGGCCCGCTCATCTCCAACGAAGTCGAGAGCGGCCTCATACTCTCCGTCCTCGCGCGGCCGGTACGGCGCAGCGAGGTCGTGATCGGCAAGTGGCTCGGGCTCGCGATCCTGGTCACGATCTACGCGGTCGGGTCGGCTGTGCTCGAGCTGACCGCGGTCGACTGGGCGACGACGTACCTGCCGCCGCACCCCGTCGCGCTGGTCATCTACGTCGGCCTCGAGGGACTGGTGCTGCTGTCGCTGGGCCTTCTGCTGTCGACGCGCCTTTCGGGCATCACGGGCGGCGTGATCGCTCTCGTCGCGTGGCTGATGGCGTGGATCGGAGGCATCGTCGGCGACATCGGCACCGGCCTGCAGAACGAAGCCGTCCAGGACGTCGGCATCGTCAGCAGGCTCATCCTGCCATCCGACGGCCTGTGGCGAGGCGCCGTGAACGCGATGGAGCCGGACGTGATTCTGGCTCAGCTGCGCAACGCCGGCGCCTTCGGCCGCGCCAACCCGTTCGCGGCCCTCGATCCTCCCCCGACCGCATTTTTGTTGTGGGTGGCGGTGTGGTTCGCTGTCATCCTTTTCTTGAGCATCTGGAGCTTTCGGACACGAGAGATCTAGTCAGGCAAGCAACTGGAGGTGGAACATGGCCGGCAATCGCGAGCGCAACATCGAGATGGCGCGCAAGGGCTATCAAGCCTTCAACGAGCAGCACCTCGAGGAGGCGATGGACACCATCGCCGACGACGTCGTCTGGCACTCGGGCGGCGACAACCCGATATCGGGCGAGTACAAGGGCAAGCAGGCGGTCATGCAGCTGTTCATGAAGTACGGACAGCTGACCGAGGGCACATCAGAGTTCGACATCCATGACATCGTCGCCAGCGAGGACCACACCGTCGTGATCGGCACCTCGAGCGCCACGCGCCACGGTCGCACCCACACGAGCCGGTTCGTGGACGTCGTCCACCCCGACAAAGACGGCCGGGCGAAAGAGTTCTGGCGCTTCGTCGAGGACCAGGCCGCGGACGACGAGTTCCTCAAGGAGTAGCCGTTAACGCCCGTCCCCCAGGGTCGTTAAGCCACCCATTTACAAAAACGCGCACAATCCGACTAGGGATGTCGGGGCGCCGTCGGCGGGCGCCCCTATAAAGGAGGCATACAGCCAAGGGAGAGGGGAGTCGTGAGACGCGTGATTCGATTCGTGCTCGCCGGTTTGCTGGTCGCAGGCATCGCCGCCAACGGAGCCCTGCTGGGCGGCATCTGGTTCACGCGGGAGCCGGCGCCGAAGCCGCTCACGGCCAGCCGGATCGAGACCGCCTCCCGACCGGCCGTCGTCCTCGTGCAGGCGAACTACACCGTCTCGACGTCGCTGCCCTCGTTCACGATCCCCGAGTCGAAGATCAAGTCGGTGCTGGTGCCCAAGCTCCAGGCGCTGGTCAACGAGGGGAAGTTGAATCCATACGACAAGGCCGCGGTCGATCGGGCGGCGATCAACTTCATCCTGGCCAATCCGGATGCCTACTACGTTCCAGGCCCGAGGACGCATGACACGTTCGGAATCGTCGCCACAGGCTCGGGCTTCTTCGTGACGGAGGACGGGTACCTCGTCACGGCCGCCCACGTGGTCTCAGCCGACAAGGCAGACCTGCTCGCCGAGACTCTGGCGGCCGCGATGGATCCACAGAGCGTGGCCCAGCTTCGCCAGGACCTCGCGGACTCGCTGGCTCGCGACACCGGCTTGACCATGACCGACGCGCAGCTGAACACCATGGTCGCTTTCACCGAGCGCTGGCTGAACAAATACCTGGCCATCGACAACGTGGACGTCAAGTACTACCTCGGCACCGGCACGGTCGAGACCGGCGACAACCTCACCGGCGTGGGCGCTCGCGCCTCGGTGGTCAGCCTCGACCCTTACGGCACGGGCCACGACGTGGCGATCATGAAAGCCAACGTCAGCGGCGCGTCGACGCTGCAGCTGGCGGCCGGTACGCCTCACATTGGCGAGGCCACGTATCCGCTCGGCTATCCACGCCAGGGATACCTCGACGAGGCCGCGCCGCTCGACCAGACGATCAGCGCGACCATGACCACCGGCAAGGTCGACACGACCCAGGACCAGAAGGGCGGCTGGACGGCCTGGGGCACCGACGCGCAGATCACCCATGGCAACAGCGGCGGCCCGGTGCTGGGTCCCGACGGCAAGGTCCTTGGCCTCGTCAGCTTCGGCGAGGTCGATGCGAAGGGCAACCTGGTGCCCGGTCAGGCCTATTTCGTTCCGGCGCAGTACATCCGCGCCGCGCTCGCGGCCGACTCGGTCCAGCTTAAGGACGACCCCAAGAGCCTGACGAGCACCTACTACCACGCGCTCGCCGAGGGCGACATTCAGCGGTACCGCACCGAGCTCGGCCTGCTGCAGGACATCCAGGCGCGCACCACCTTCAACGGATACATCAAGGACGACGTCGTCTCGACCGAGGGCAAGATCCTCTCAGGCAACGACAAGACCCCACCTGATCTGCTCGTTTACGTCTTGCCTGCCGCGGCAACGTCCGGTGGGCTGATCGTGCTCGTGCTGATCACCTGGACGGCGCTCGCGATCATCGGTCGCCGGCGCAAGCCGGCCCCGGTGGCGGTTACAGCGGAGCCGGTGGCCGAGGCCGCAGCCGAGACGCCTGCGCCTGTCGACGCGGCGTATGCCGCGCCCGCCGTGGAGCTCGTCGCATCACCGCACGAGGTGCTGCGCGAGAGTGAGCCCGTCGCGGCGGCGCCACCCGCAGCGCAGGAAGCCGAGGAGTAACCGCCCTCACATTTAGATGGCGCGCGCGTCGCGCTCAGGCCGGGTTCATCCCGGCCGTCGCCACGCGTGCTGCTGCCAGGCGCCTCCCAATCCCTCGCGCAACCCCCTGGTGGGGGTTCCGTGGGGGAGGGCCGGGGCCCTTCCCCGCGCTGTTAGGGGTAGAGGCCGCGCTCCCGGGTCGCCGCGGCGACGCGTGACACCGCCTGCACGTAGGCGGCCATGCGCATGTCGAGCTTTCGCTCCTCGCGCGTGTGCAGCACCTCTTCGAACGCGCGCGTCATGATCGCCTTCAGCTTCTGGTTCACCTCGTGCTCGGACCAGAAGAACGACTGCAGGTCCTGCACCCACTCGAAGTAGGACACGGTCACGCCGCCCGCGTTCGCCAGGATGTCAGGCACGAGGAAGATGCCGCGCTCGCGGAAGATGGCGTCCGCCTCGGGCGTGGTCGGCCCGTTCGCGCCTTCGACGATGAGCGTTGCCTTGACGTCGCGAGCGTTGCGCGAGGTCAGCTGGTTGCCGATGGCGGCCGGCACGAGCAGGTCGCAGTCGACTGTCAGCACCTCCTGGTTGCCGATCTGCGTCGCGCCCGGAAAACCGAACAGCGTCTTCTCGCGCGCGCGATGCTCGAGCACGCGCTTGATGGAAAGACCGAGCGGGTTGTAGATGCCGCCGTAGTCCTCCGATACCGCGACGATCGTGCAGCCTGCCTCCTCCAGCAGCTTCGCGCTGATGCTGCCCACATTGCCGAATCCCTGCACGGCGACCTTCGTCTGGTGCGGGCTGCGCCCCAGATGCTCGAGGGCGGCCACCGAGCAGATGGTCACGCCCCGCCCGGTTGCTTCGACGCGACCCAACGAACCGCCGACCTCGATCGGCTTGCCGGTCACCGCGGCCGGGCTCGAGTAGCCCAGGTGCATAGAGAGCGTGTCCATGATCCACGCCATCGTCTGGCCGTCGGTGTTCACGTCCGGCGCGGGAATGTCGCGATCGTGGCCGATGAGGATCGAGATCTCCGTCGCGAAACGGCGCGTCAGGTGCTCGAGCTCGTTGAGGGACAGCTCACGCGGGTTGACGATGATGCCGCCCTTCGCTCCGCCGAACGGGATGTTGACGACGGCGCACTTCCAGGTCATCCACATGGCGAGCGCCTTCACCTCGTTGAGGGAGACGTCGGGGTGGTAGCGGATGCCGCCCTTGGCGGGACCGCGATTGATGTTGTGTTGCACGCGATAGCCCGTGAACATCCGGATGTGTCCGCTGTCGAGCTTCACGGGGAAGGTGCACGTGAACTCACGCTGGACCTCGCGCAGCACCTCGCGCAGCCATGGCTCGAGCTTGATCAGCTCCGCGGCCTCGTCGAACTGGGCCTGCGCGGTGCGCCATTCGTCGGCCTCGATGACCGGTTTCAGTTGCGCGCTCACATCAGGATTGATGATCGCGGATATTCCGCTTCCGGGTCGCAAATAACGTTGACGCAGGCCGGCACCCCCGACTTGAACGCCCGTTCCAGGGCCGGCCGGATCTCCTGCGGCCGGTCGACCATCTGGCCGAAGCCGCCCACGGCCTCCACGACCTGGTCGTAGCGGGTCCTCGGCGCCAGGTCGGCGGCGATGCTGATGCCGAGCATGCTCCGCATCGGGTGCTTCTCCAGCCCCCAGATGCCGTTGTTGCCGATCACGCAGACGACCGGGATCTTGTGGCGGACCAGCGTGTCGAACTCCATCGCCGAGAAGCCGAACGCCCCGTCCCCGGACAGGAGGATCACCTGCCGGTCCGGATGCGCGAGCCTGGCGGCCATCGCGTAGGCCGGCCCCGAGCCCAGGGCGCCGAACGGCCCGGGGTCGATCCACAGGCCAGGCTTCTGGCGCTCGATCAGCCTGCCGGCGAAGGACACGAAGTCGCCGCCGTCGCCGACGATGATCGCGTCGGGATCGGCAAAGCGTGCGACCTCGGCGATGAGCCTAGCGGGGTGAACCGGCGTGGAGTCGGACTCCGCCATCCTGGCGTCGCGCGCGCGTCCCTCGGTCTCCGCCAGCCTGAGCATGTCGAGCCAGTCCTGGCGCGGTGGGCCTCCGGCCGCGGAGGCCAGACCGGCGATCGCGGCCTGAAGCCCGCCCGTGACCTCGGCACGATCGACGTCGATGTGCAAGATTCGAGTCTCCTCACCGAACACCGGCGGCTGGCCGAAGTTGAGGCGGAAATCCAGGCGCGCGCCCAGCACGACGACGACGTCGGCCTCGCGCAGCGCCTTGCTTCGCGCGCGCGAAAAATACAGGGGATGGTCTGGCGCGAGCATGCCTCGCGCCATGCCGTTGACGATCAGCGGAAACCGGCCGCCCTCGACCAGCTCGCGCAGATCGTCTTCGGCGCGCGCCCACCAGACGCCGGCCCCGGCGAGGACGACGGGTCGTTTCGCTTCGCGCAGCGCCTTCGCGACCGCGGCGATGCGGTCGGGGTCCGGCGGCGGGCCGGGGTCGCGCGTCAGGTGCTCGGTCGCCTCGGGGAGGTCGGCAGCGCCGAAGAACACGTCGATGGGGATGTCCATGAACACAGGTCCGGTGCGCCGGCTGAGCGCCACGCGGATGAGCTCCAGCACGCACGCGAACGCGTCTTCGGGCGAATCCAGGGTCATCGCCTTCTTGGTCATGGAGTGCACGACCGCGACGTGGTCCATCTCCTGGAGCGAGCCCATGCCCCAGCGCGCAACCGGCGCGCGGCCGCCCAGAAGAAGCATCGGGCTGTCGCCCGACTGGGCCTGCGCCAGGGCCGTGACGGCGTTGGTGACGCCCGGCCCCGCCGTGACGGCGGCCACCCCGCACTCGCGCGTCACCTTCGCCCAGCCCTCCGCGGCGAAAGCGGCTGACTGCTCGTGCCGCACGTCGATGATGCGGATGTCGTGCTCGGTCGCGCCCGTGAGGATGGGCCAGATGTGGCCGCCGTTGAGGGTGAACAGATGGGACACGCCCGCCCGTTTCAGGGCGAGCGCGATTAGCTCGCCCGTGTTGCCGGAATCGCTCACTCGATTTTCATCGCCCACGGCATCGCGGGCGTGTTGAAAGCCGCTTGCGGCTCGCCCTCGCGGCCGATGAGGATTACGCCGCCGCCGGCGTCCATCGACCGGCCGAGCCATTCGATCGCACCCTTCGCGACCGCGGCGGGATCCATCCCGTGCTCGAGCTCGACGATCGCGACACGGCTCAGACCGAGGCGGATGAATGCCTCGCCCACGCCGGTGCCGACGATCGCGCCATGGCGATCGTCGGCGTAGAAGCCCGCGCCGGCGATGGGCGAATCGCCGATCCGTCCAGGCAGCTTGCCGGTCCGGCCGCCCGTCGACACCGCCACGCCGAGGTGGCCGTCAGCGTCGCGCGCCACCGCACCCACTGTGTCCGCGCCCTGAGCGAGCTCCTGGCGCTTGCGGTCGGTGATGAAGATCGACGGGTCGCACATCTCGAGGCCGTGCTCTCGGGCGAAACGCGAAGCGCCATCGGCCGCGAGCAGCACGTGGCGGCCGTCGCGCATGACGGCGAGCGCGAGATCGATGGGATGCCGGACGTCGCGCAGGCAGGCCACTCCGCCGGCGCTGCGGTCGCGGCCGTCCATGACCCCCGCATCGAGCTCGACCACCCCGTCGGCGTTGAGACACGCCCCGATGCCGGCGTTGAGCAGCGGCTCGTCCTCCAGGTGCCGCACGGCCGCGACCGCGGCTTCGACGGCTCCATCCCCGATACGCCGCCAGCCGGCCTCGAGGGCGCGCTCGACGGCCGCCTGCCGTTCGGGCAGCTCGGCGGGCGGCACAGGGCCGGCGCCGCCGTGGACGATCAGGGCGGGTCTAGCCACGCGCACAGGCACGCCCTCACCCTAACCCTCTCCCGCAAGCGGGAGAGGGGACTCAGTCCCCTTAGGCCGGTTGGTAGGCCAGGTTCTGGGCTTCGCGCCTCTCGGCGACGCGGCGGTCGATGAAAAGGACGCGCCGGCCCACCACCGCCCGCTCGGGTCGACGTCGCTCACCGAAACGGCGGTCCATGTCCGAGCGCCTCTGGGCGACGCGCCGGTCGCGCTCGGGTGAAACCTCAGGCTCTGACGGCATCTTGGTGACCCCTCCCTCCACGAAAAGTGCCGCTGATGCTATAGCACCGGACCGCCGAGCGTCCTGAGTTTTTCGTCCAGGCGGCGCTCCGACTTGCGGCGCTCCAGCTCGTCCCCCGGGCCCATGTCCACGAAGGTCGCGAATCGCGTCAAACGCGGGTGAACTTCCGAAGCGAGCCGGAACATCTCCTGCGCCACGTGGCGGTAGTCCGGGTGCCCCTGGGGGGTCGTGCGCAGCTCGCACAGGTGGTACAGCTCGCGCAGGTTGACGCGGAAGTACCAGCGCACCCGGAAGGCGAGCGGGACGACGTACTGGGCGAGCGCCGGCCCGAGCGCGGACTCCATGCGACGGTGCGCGCCGGCCGCGGCTTCGACCGCCCGCTGGAACACGCCGTCCATCCCGAGCTCGACCAGGCCCGGCGGGGTGTCGTAGCCCAGCGCGGTCCCGAGCAGCTGGCGGTCCTGGGTGAGCATCCGGTGCCGGTGCAGGTCGCGGTAGGCGGCAAAGTTCGCCACGATCTCGAACTCGTACTGGGCGCGTTCCAGGGCGCGCGGCGCGCGCTGGCGCCGGTTGGCACGATCCCCGAGCAGGGCTTCCAGGACTTCGTCGGCATCGGCCGCCGTGGCGGTCTCGAGGGGCGCGTCGCCGTACGGAAAGAGCGCCGCCTCGACCACCTTGCGCTCGGCGTCCGGGTCATAGCCGATGAGCCGCACCCCCGGCTGCGCCGGCGCGCCTGAGCGCCGGCCCGCCTTCTGCATCGCCGTCCGGATCCGGACCAGCCGGTCCGCCGCCGGCCTGCCGTACTTCTCGTCGAGCGCCCGCTTGACGAAAGACGGGATGACCTCGACCAGCTCGCGGTGCAGGTCGGTGGCGAGGGTCCGGCATTCCGGCAGCTCGCTGGCGGCCAGCTTGGTCATGAGGTATTCGAACGCCCGCCCGTTGCCGAACAGGCCGAGGTTGGTGAGCGTGCCCGCGGGCAGGAGCCCGCGCAGAAGGTCGAACGCCTTGGCGCGCGTGGCGGACTTCCAGGCGCGGTCGGTCTCGTCTGGCTCGATCGGAAAGCGCTCGCGGATGGCGGTGAGGAGCGGCTCCAGAAGGCTGGTGTACGCGTCGAAGAGCGCGTCCGCCGCCGGCTCGTAGTCAGGATGGGCGAGCTCGGGGCCGCGGTGAAAGAGCCGCCGGCCGTCGGGACCGGGCCGGTCGAAGCGCACGTAGCGCGTCGACTTCTCCAGCGGCGAGATGCCGATCCGGCTGTCCTCGAGGGCCTTGGCCGCGATGGTGGAGACGCGCTCCACCGCCACGTGCGCGCCCGCCAGCTCGGCGACCGAATCGTCCCCGTAGCCGACCAGCACGCGCTCGTAGAACTCCTCCGCGCGCCTCACCGCCACCATGTCGTCGGTCGCAGGGGCCGCGCCCGCAATGCCCTCGAACCCGGACGCCGGGTCGTTGATGAACTCGTCGAGCAAGACGCGGCGCAGGCTCTTCTCGGTGCGCGAATAGCGCGAGAAGAGCGCCCCCTTCACGACCTCCGGCAGGTTGCGCAGGGCGAACACCGGCCGGTCGAGGTTGGTGAAATACCGGCTGAGGAGCGCGGCTTCCGAGGGGGAGAACTCCACAGCTTTGCATGGTACTTGTCCCCGATTTCTCCCCAGGCTTCGCGAGGCGGTAGGGTGAGCGTCGTGGACGCAACCGCCAACCGTGTCGCGGGCATCGATTGGATCGAGCACTGGCGCCAGCTCGTGCTCGATCGCGAGAGCGCGGCCACACACGGCCACAGCGACCCTCGCTACTGGGACCGCCGCGCGGCCACCTACGCGCGTTCGACCACGACACGGGTCGACCAGTTCCTGGCGGTTGTGGACCCGTATGTCTCACCCCGCAAGACGCTGATCGACGTCGGAGCGGGCGCGGGCCGGCACTCCGTCCCGCTGGCGGACAGGCTCGAGTGGGTGACGGCCGTCGAGCCTTCGGAGGGAATGCGGGCGCACCTACCCGCGCTGCCCAACCTCACCGTGATCGCGAGCGCGTGGGAGGACGCCGAGGTCGCGCCCGCCGATCTCGTCATCTGCAGCCACGTGCTGTACGGAGTCGCGGACGTGGTGCCGTTCGTCGAGAAGATGGAGAGGTCGGCGCGGGAGCGCGTGTTCATCATGCTGCGGGAGGGACCGGTTCCACATCCGGCCAACGTGCTGCGCGACCGCCTCGCGACCCATCCGGCGCCGCGCATCACGCAGTTCAGCGACCTGTTCCTCGTCCTGCTGCAGCTCGGCATCCATCCGGACGTGACCTTCATCAGCTATCCGGTGGTCAATCGCTACAGCTCACTCGAAGACGCGATCGAGGACTGCGCGCCGCTGTTCGGCGAAGGCTGGAACGACGCCGTCTCCGCGGAGCTGCAGCGGATGCTCGTGCGCGACGGCGACGAGCTCGTTTACGACGCCGGCTTGACCGTTTCGGGGATCGCGCATTGGCAACCGCGCAAGACGTAGTCCTGCGTCCGGTGCGGCCGGCTGATCGCGACCGGGTCGCCGAGATGACGAGCGACATCTGGGGTGGCAACGACTACATCGCGGATGTCTTCGACGAGTGGATCGCCGACGCGACCGCCGCATTCCAGGCTGCGGAGGTCGACGGCGTGGTGGTCGGCCTGCAAAGGCTGCGGCCCTACGCGCCCGGACTCGTCTGGTACGAGGGCCTGCGCGTGGCGACGACGCACCAGCGCCAGGGCATCGCCCGAGCGATGCTCGAGTCGGCCATCGCCGAGACGCGCGAGCAGGGTTTCGCGGAGATCAGGCTCGCCACCTTCAACGAGGTCGCGTCGCACCTGTTCGAATCGGTGGGCTTCAGGCGGCTCGTCGACATCCGGTGGTGGGAGGCTTCGCGGGTCGAGGGCGGCGAGCCGGCCAACATGCCCGACGCCGCCGAGGCCGAGAGGCTATGGAGGGTCGCCGCTGCGAGTCCCGGGATCGAGCTCTACAACGGTTTGAGCGGCGACCTCAACGGCGCGCGCAACCTCGACGCGTCGGAGCTCGCGAGGCTTGCCGGCGTGGGCATGCTGCGCGTCGCTCCCGGAGGACGTGCCGTGGCGGGCCTGCGCCGCTCCTGGAGCGGTGAGTCGCTGGCCGTGGCCTTCATCGCGGGTCGGGGGGCCGCGCTTCGCGACCTCCTGTTCGCGCTGCGCTACGAGGCCGACGCCGACGGCCTCGAGCGAGTCACCGTGGCCGTGCCGCGCGGGCACCCGGCGGCCGACGACCTCGAGGCTTCCGGATACGATTTCGCCAATGCCGACGACTCCGCGTTCATCTACGGCCTCAGGCTGACGCCACAGATCGCTTAGTGACGCGCCGCTACGTCGTCATCGGCAACGGCATCGCCGGCCAGACCTGCGCAGAAGAGCTGCGCAAGGCGGACGCTGACGCTTCGATCGTGATGATCGCGGCCGAGAAGCATCCGCTGTACAACCGGGTGGCGCTGCCGCGATACCTGCGCGGCCAGGTGCGCCGCGAGAAGGTGTTCATGCGCACCGTCGAGGACTACGCGAAGCAGAACCTCGAGATCCACTTCGAGACGTGGGCCACAGAGATAGACGCGCGCGCGAAGGTCGTGCGCACGAATCACGACCAGGCGTTTCCTTACGACGCGCTTCTCATCGCGACCGGCGGGCGCCCCAAGCCGCCGCCGTGGCCTGGGTCAGACCAGGTCTCCCACGTTCTCGGCTTTCAGACGATCGACGACACGGACACGATCATCGCGAAGGCCGACGCCGCCGAGCGCGTGCTCGTGATGGGCGGGAGCTTCATCGGCTACGAGCTCGCGGAGGGCGTGAGCTTTCGCAAGACCGCCAAGGTCACGTGGATCATGCGCGGCCCCTGGTTCCTCCGCTACGTGCTGGACGAGGAGGGCGGTCGCCTTTGCCGCGAGCTCGGCGAGGCGCAGGGCGTGGAGTTCGTCACCTCCGATGAGGTGCAGAAGTTCAGCCGCCTGAACGGTCGCTTCCTGGCAGAGACGGTCAAGGGCAAGCGCGTCGAGTTCGACGTCCTCACCTACGGCGTCGGGCTCGATTACTACACCGAGCCCGCGCGCGATACCGGCATCGAGCTCAACAAAGGCATCGTGACCGACGCGAAGCTGCGCACCAAGGCGCCCGACGTCTACGCCGCCGGTGACGTGGCGGTGTTCTACGACCTCATGGTCGAGCGCCACAACCAGATGGGCACATGGGACAACGCGGAGGCGCACGGCAAGGTCGCGGCCCGCAACATGGCGGGCGCCGACGAGGACTTCTTCGACGTGCCGACGTACACGACCACGATGTTCGGGTCGACGCTTGCCGTGGCCGGGGTCACGCCCGACGTGCAGCCCGACCTCGAGTCGGTCAGGACCTACAGCTTTGAAGAGAAGTTCTACCGCAAGCTGTTCTTCAAGGACGGCCGCCTGGTCGGCGCGATCATGATCGGCCCGCCGAAAGGTCGCAAGAAGCTGATCGAGATCATGCGCTCGCGCCAGAAGATCGAACGCCCGAAGGAAGAGCTGCTCGACCCGGCCAACCTGAAGGACTGACGATGGCCGGCGCGCCCGAGTACGCGTTTGTCACGC
The DNA here is from genome assembly GCA_035689345.1 of Candidatus Dormiibacterota bacterium. Taxonomy (GTDB): domain Bacteria; phylum Chloroflexota; class Dormibacteria; order Dormibacterales; family Dormibacteraceae; genus CF-118. The sequence goes on along the minus strand of DASSLR010000055.1, from coordinate 509 downwards.
GCTGGCGACTGCGGGCCACGGCGCGCGAGGTCTACGACGTGCTCGAGGACCCGTTCGGGCTTGCGCGCTGGTGGCCGTCCGTGTACCTCGACGTCAAGGAGCTGAAGCCGGCCGGGCCTGATGGAAAGGGCCGGGTGGTCGGCCTGTTCACGAAAGGGTTTCTCCCGTACACGCTGAAGTGGAACTTCACCGTCACCGAGGCCGCGCCGCCCACCGGTTTCAAGCTCGTGGCGCACGGCGACTTCGAGGGCACGGGTGTGTGGACGCTGAAGGAGGACGGCGACTTCGTCGACGTCACGTACGACTGGCGCATCTCCGCCGAAAAGCCGCTCTTGCGCTACGGCAGCTTCGCGCTCCGCCCGTTCTTCGCCGCCAATCACCGGTGGGCGATGGCCCGCGGCCTGGAGAGCCTGGAGCTCGAGCTGCGGCGCCGCCGGGGCGAAAAAGGCGTGCCCGCGCCACCGGGAGCAACTTTCCGCTAGGACGCGTATCGTTTGCCGTGAAGAAAT
>DASSLR010000054.1:0-43025 GCA_035689345.1 Candidatus Dormiibacterota bacterium | reverse complement strand
CTTCTCCAAGAGGTCGCGCTCGTTGAACTCTTCGCCCGTGGCCTCCGCCGTCCGCGCCAGCACCACCATGTGCGAGTAGCCGAGCGCGCCGTTCAGGACGCCCACCGTGGATTTCTCCAGCCGGCCCAGGTGGTCGCCCACAGAAATGCTGCTGGCCGCGGCGGTGCTGGTCATGTGGCAGTTGAAGCGGATCCAGTCCACGGGACTGACTGAGCCGTCCTCCTCGTACTCCTCGCCGCACGAAAACTGAGAGGCCAGACGCGCGAACTCGAGCTGCGCCAGGTCGATCTCGTGCTGGAGGGCGACGAGCTTGGGACCTACTTTCTCGACCGCGGAAAGGGCCGTTCCGAGCATGGTTGAATCGTACCAAACATATGTTTGTGAGTCGAGCGTCATTTACAACGCAGATTCAACGCAGCCACCTTGCAACCCGCCCAGCCCCTTTCCCAGCCCGTCCCCTACCCGGCCTCCAGCCCCACCTCCAGCGTGCCAAGCACGACAGCGCAGAGGTGGTACCAGGCAACGGTGACCACGAGATCGACGATCTCCGGAGTCGAGAAATGCTCCTTCAACCGCTCGAACGTCGCGTCGTCGCAGGTGCGTGTCCGCGCCGCCGCGCGCGCGTACTCGACCGCGCACCGCCCGCGCTCGTCCAGCGCATCGAAGTCCACTCCCGCCGAGTGGTGCGCCACCTCGTACTCGGAACCCAGCTCCTGCGCCGCGGCGAGGATGACCGCCTCGCGCAAGCCCGGATCGAGGCTCGATCCTCCCCGCACGTACGCCGACATCCCCAGAAACGCCTCGAGCGCCCGCGGCTGATTGGCAAGCGCCCGATACAGGTTCAAAACCGGCCGGCCCATCGCCTCGATGCGCGCGAAAACCGGGTCGTCCAGGACATAAGGAACTCGCGCGGTCATCGCATCCGGTCCGCGGCGAGTCGGACCGCCGTGACGATGTTCTGATACCCCGTGCACCGGCACAGGTTGCCCGCGAGCGCCGCCCGGATCCGCTCGGGCGACGGGTCGGGCTCGGCGCGCAGGAACGCCTCCATCGTCATCAGGATCCCAGGCGTGCAGAAGCCGCACTGCAGCGCGTGCGCCTCGTGGAAGGCCTGCTGCAGCGGATGCAGCTCGGTCGCGCTGGGCGCCATCCCCTCGACGGTGGCGATGCGGCGCCCGTTGGCCTGGACCGCGAACATCAAGCACGAACGCACGGGCTCGCCGTCGAGCTGCACCGTGCAGGCCCCGCACACGCCGTGCTCGCAGCCGAAATGCGTGCCGGTAAGGCCCGCGTTGTCGCGAATGAAGTCGCCGAGCAGAAGGCGCGGCTCGACCTCGCCCTTCACGAGGCGTCCGTTGATCTCGACCGAGATCTTCCTCATCACGCGGCCTTCCTCGTCGCGCGCTGCAGCGCCCGTGTCACCGCGCGCTCGGTCATCACGCGCAGCAGCTTCACGCGGTACTCGCTGCTGCCGTGGAGGTCGCTCGTGGGGTGCAGGCCGCGCACCGCGACGTCCGCCGCCTCGCGAATCATCGCTTCGTCCACGCGAGCACCCACGAGCCGGCGCTCGGCCTCGTCCGCACGCACCGGGCGAGGGCCCGCCGACAGCAGCGCGACGGTCGCGGCGGCGCAGCGGCCGTCCTGGCCGATCGACACCGTCGCGGCCGCACCGCCCAACGCGAAGTCGCCGTGCCGGCGCGCGAACTCGACGAAGGCGACGCCCGTCGACGGATCCTGCGGCGGCACCTCGATCGCGGTGAGGAGCTCGTCGGGCGCAAGCGAGGTCGTGAACTCGGAGACGAAAAGCTGGTCCCACCGCAGCACGCGCGGGCCGCGCTTCGAGAGGACGTGGAAGCGCGCATCGAGCGCCGCGAGGGCGCACGGCAGCTCCGCGGCAGGGTCCGCATGCGCCACCGAACCTCCGACCGTGCCGCGATTGCGGATCTGGCTGTGACCGACCCACCCGATCGCCTCGTGCAGCAACGGCCAGCGCGCCGCGATGTCGTTGCTGTGCTCCACGTGCGTGTGCCTGACCATCGCGCCGAGCTGAAGGCGCCCGTTCTCGACCCGGATGCGGCCCAGCGACTCCACGCCGTTGATGTCGATGAGCCGGCCGGGCCGCGCCAGCCGGAAGTTCATCAGTGGCACGAGGCTCTGCCCGCCCGCGAGCACCTTGCACTCGTCGCCGTATTTCGCGAGCAGGCCGATCGTGTCCTCGACGCTGCGCGGGTCGTGGTACTCGAAGGGTGCAGGCTTCACGCGCGCGCCAGCTCCATCACACGTTGCGGGCTGAGCGGCAGGCGAGTGACCTCGACTCCAAGCGCATCGGCCACCGCGTTGGCGATCGCGCCGCCGACGGCAGCCGTCCCGCCCTCGCCCGCGCCTTTGACGCCGAGCGGATTCAGGGGTGAGGGCGCGTCTTCCGTGATCAGCAGCTCGAGATCGGGCACGTCTTCCGACGTCGGAAGCAGATAGTCCATGAAGCTCGCCGCCAGCGGCTGGCCGTTCGCGTCGAACGCGAACTCCTCCAGCAGGGCGCCGCCGAGGCCCTGCGCGAACCCCCCGGCGACCTGGCCGCGCACGATCATCGGGTTGATGCAGCGGCCGATGTCGTACGCGACCGCGTAGCGGTGCACACGGACGGCGCCGGTCGCGGGATCGACCTCGACCGCCGCCAGGTGGATGCCATAGGGGAAGCCTAAAAGCTCGCAGACGAAGCGATCCTCGACGCTGAGCGCCGGGAGTGGCACGCTGCGCGAAGGCGCGCCGCGCACCGAAACTCCGTCGGGGGCCAGAACGAGGTCGTCCGGCGCCGCCTCGAGCTGCTCGGCCGCGGATTCGAGGACCTGCCGGCGCAGCTTCGCGGCCGCGCCCATGACCGCCGCCCCGCCCATCATCGCGGCGCGGCTGCCGAACGAACCCATGCCTTCGGGAATCGCCGCGGTGTCTCCATGCACGACCCTGATGCGATCGAAGGGCAGGCCGAGGTGGGTGGCGCACACCTGGGCGAGGATCGTCTCGACGCCCTGCCCCAGCGAAGCCGTGCCGGTGAAGACGGTCGCGTGACCCGAGCTCGCGAGCTCGATGCGGGCGTACTCGCGCTCGGCAGGGCCCGCCTTCTCGACGAAGAGCGCGATGCCCAGGCCGCGGTGCGCGCTCTTCGCGCGCCAGCGCTTCAAGCCCTCGTAATCGAAAGTTTTGAGCGCCTTGTCGAGCAGCAGCGGGTAATCGCCACTGTCGTAGACCACCGGGTGCTCGTCGAAGAGCGTGCCGGTGTCGTGAGGGAAATCGCGGATCAGGTTGCGCCGGCGGATCTCGACCTTGTCGAGGCCGAGGCGGTTGGCCGCGATGTCGATCAATCGCTCGCGCACGAAGTTCACCTCGAAGCGCCCCGGCGAGCGGTACGTGCCGCAGGGCGTCTTGTTGGTCAGGATGCTTCGGTATTCGCCGCGATACGCCGGCCACGCGTAGGGACCGGGCAGCATCGAGATGGACAGGCCCGGCACCGTCATGCCATGGGTGCGCACGTACGCGCCTGTGTCATTCACGAACGTGTCCTTCAGGCCGAGGAACGTTCCGTCCCTCTGAAGCGCGAGCTCGACGCGATGGACCTGCTCGCGCGAGTGGTTCATCGCGCGCAGGCTCTCCTCGCGATCCTCGACCCAGGCCACGGGCCGGCCCACGCGCATGGCCGCGAACGGGATGAGGAAGTCTTCGGGGTAGAACTCACCGCGCGCACCAAACCCCCCGCCGACGTGAAGCTCCACCAGGCGAATCCTCGACTCGTCCCAGCCGAGAAGCTGGGCGAGGATGCGGCGGTTGACGTGCGGGATCTTGGCCGCGCCCCAAACGGTCAGTGATTTCGAGCTCGCGTCAAACTCCGCCACCAGGCCGCGCGTCTCCAGCGGCGTGGCCGCGTGGCGCTGAATGAAGAACTCCTCTTTGATGACCTCGTCGGCCTGCGCGAATGCGGCCTCGACGTCGCCGCGCTCGACCACCAGGTGGCCGGCCACCGTTCCGGCGTCGGGATCCAGCACCACTTCCAGGGGTTCGTAATCGATGTTCAGCAGCTCGGCCGCGTCCTCGGCCAGGTAGCGCGACTCGGCGATGAGGACGGCGACGGGCTCGCCCGAATAGCGCACCTCGCCGTCGGCCAGCGGCTTCTGCAGGAACCGGTTGGCGGCCTCGTCCTTGAACATGCGCGTCGGGATCGGGCGGCCACGGTCGGGCAGATCCGCGGCCGTGACCAGGTCGATCACGCCCGGCGCCTGGAGCGCCGCCGACCCGTCGATGCGCGTGAAGCGAGCGTGCGCGAACGGGCTGCGCACGACCAGCGCGTGGACCATGCCGGGACGCTTGAAGTCGGCGATGAAGGTGCCCTCGCCGCGCAGCAGCGGCCAGTCCTCCTTGCGCAGCGGCGAGGCGCCGATGCCGTGCAGCTCCACGGGCGGTGATACTAACGGCCGGGATGATCGGGGCCAGCATGCCGCGCCTGGAGGACGACGCGCTCCTGCGCGGCGCCGCTCGGTTCGTCGACGACATCAAGCCGGAGGGTTGCCTGCACGTGGCGTTTCTGCGCAGCCCGCTGGCCAGCGCGCGCATCACCTCGATCGACGTGAGCGCGGCGGCCGCGGCGCCTGGCGTGGTGGCCGTGTTCACCGCCGCCGACCTCGAGGGATCGTGCGCACCGATGAACGCGCGCATGACCACGCCCGGCCTGACCGCGCCCGACCGGCCCATCCTCGCGGGCGACCGAGTGCGTTTCGTAGGCGAGAGCATCGCCGCCGTCGTCGCGCGCAGCCGCTACGAGGCGGAGGACGCCGCGGAGCTGATCGTCGCCGACTTCGACCCTCTAACTGCCGTGAGCACCCTCGACGCCGCAATGGCCGACGGAGCTCCGCTCGTGCACGACGCCGTCCCGGCCAACCGGTACATCTCGGTGCATCGCGCGTACGGCGACGTCGACAAGGCGTTTGCGACCGCCGACGACGTCATCGAGGGCGAGGTGGTGCACCCGCGCGTGTCGGCGGTGCCCATGGAGGGCCGCGGGGTCGTCGCGACCGCGGACGGAATCGTCTACACGTCGACACAGGCGCCGCACCTTGTCGCCGGCGCGATCGCCGATTGCCTGGGCCATGAAGTCCGCGTGATCGCGTCGGACGTCGGCGGCGGGTTCGGGCAGAAGATCGGCATCTACACCGAAGACGTGCTCCTGGCGTGGATCGCCCGCCGGCTCAACGCAACCGTGAAGTGGGTCGAGGACCGATCGGAGCACCTGCAGGCTTCCAGTCACGCGCGGGACCAGAGGATCAGCTTCAGCGCGGCGGTGCGCAGCGACGGTCGCGTCCTCGGACTGCGCGCGACGATCCTCACCAGCGTCGGCGCGTACGGCGCGCGGCCGTACGGCGCGATCCTCAACACGATGACCTGCGCGGGCCTCGTCCCTGGCCCGTACGACATCCGCGATTACGAGTACGACGCGATCGCTGTCGCCACCAACACTTCGCCCGAGGGCGCGTATCGGGGCGTCGGCATGGTGACCGCGGTCCTCGCGCACGAGCGCCTGATGGATCTCATCGCCGCGCGACTCGGCCTCGGCCCCGCGGACGTGCGCCGCCGCAACTTCGTGCGCGCCGAGCAGATGCCCTACACCGCCGTCACCGGACACCCTTACGAGTCGGGCGATTACACAGCCGCGCTGGAGAAGGCGCTGGAGGCGTTCGACTACCAGCGCGCGCGCGCCGAGCGGGCGCGTGCCCGCGCGGCCGGCCGGCTCGTGGGGATCGGCCTCGGCTCATATGTCGAGTTCACCGGCGCGGGCTCGAGCACGTTCATGGGTCGCGGCATGGCCTCCATATCCGGCGTCGACACGGCCCGCGTGTGGCTCGACGATGCCGGACGCGTGCGGGTGCAGACGAGCTGCCCGAACCTCGGGCAGGGCGTGCAGACGACGTTCGCGCAGCTGGCGGCCGACGCCCTTGGAGTCGATGCGGCTGAGGTCATCGTCGAGCAGACCGACACGGCGAAGGTCAGCTCCGGAACCGGCACGTACCAGAGCCGGAGCTCGGTGACCGCGGCCACCGCGGCGCACAGGGCCGCCACGCAGCTGCGCGAGACGATTCTCGAGGCCGCGTCCTACCGCCTCGACCAGCCGGTCGAGCACCTGACGATCCGCGGCTCCAACATCCTGCTGGACGGCGGGCCGGCCGGCATGACCCTGGCCGACCTGGCGAAAGAGGAGGGCCTGAACGTCGAGGTCTCGTACGACGCCAGGCAGGCGTCGCACCCGTACGCGACGCACGTGTGCCAGGTCGAGGTCGACCGCGAAAGCGGCGCCGTGCGCGTCGGGCGCTACGTGATCGCCGAGGACTGCGGGGTGGTGATCAACCCGATGATCGTCAACGGCCAGGCCGTGGGCGGCGTGGCGCAGGGCGTGGGCGCAGTGCTGCTCGAGGAGATCGCGTACAGCGCCGAAGGCCAGCTTCTGACCGGCAGCTTCATGGACTACCTCGTCCCGACGGCGGACGAAGTCCCGGCGGTGGAGGTGTCGCACCTGCACACGCCATCGACCGTGCACGAGCTGGGCACCAAGGGTGCCGGCGAGGGCGGGATCATCGGCTCCACCGCCGCGATCACCAACGCCATCGCGGACGCCCTTTCTGCGGGCGATGCGGTGCTGCCGTTCACTCCTGAGCGAGTGCTCGCGCTCGTCGCACGCGCCTAGCGGCTAGCGGTGCGTCCAGGGCGGCTGGTGAAAATCGGCCACACGCACGGCGCGTCCGCTCAGCGCCACCTCGGTGAACTGGTAGAGCATCGCGGCGGTCGGCGCGAACACCTCCACGCCGGGCAGCTTCATCGAGAAGTCGACGCCCGTGCCGGCCATGGCCGCTGCCTCGAGCAGGTCGGACATCGTGGGCAGGAACATCACCGCGACCTCGGCCGGCGATGGCCGCAGGTCGGCGGCGCGCGCGTCGCTCCAGAACACGATCGGCGTGATCGTGAACCCGGATCGCGTGTCAAAGTCATCGAGGCGACCGAGCTCGTCCGCGGCGCCGACCTCGAGACCGATCTCCTCGTGCAGCTCACGCATCGCGCACTCGACGACCGACTCGCCTTCGTGGACGCGGCCCCCCGGCAGCGCCATCTGGCTCGCGTGCCGGCGCATGTCCGCGGGACGCTGAAAGATCGGGACGCACGGCTCGCCCGCGTTGTCCAGCAGCACCACCGCCACGGCCGCGGCCTTCTGCGGGTGGGTGGATTCAGCGCGCTCGAAAGCCCGCAGGTTGGCCCGGATCGTGTCGCGGGTTACGACGTTCGTATCCCCGTGATCGAGCTGGCGATCGCGCGCGGATCGCGCGCCGCCCACTCCCCTCTTTCGACCGCCTGGAGGAATCGCTCGACCGTCGTGTTGAACAGGTCCGGCTCTTCGAGGTTCAGCGTGTGACCGGTCCGTGGAAACATCGCCAGCGCGGCCGTCGGGATCGTGCGCTTCAGCATCAGCGACGGTTCGAGGCTGCCCTCGTCCTCGTCCCCGGCGAGTATGAGCAGCGGCGTGCGCACGGCGGCGAGCTCATCGCGCAGCGCATAGAGAGAAGGACGAGAGGCCTGCACGCCCCGCATGGTGTTGGCCGCGCCGGTCGCGTCATGCCCCGCGAGCGCCTCCTTGAATTCCCTCCACGCTTCCGGATTCTTGTTCTGCAGCTGCACGCGCGCGGGACCGACCGCGTAGGTCTCGGCCACCGCCGCCGAACCCTGGGCGGCGAAGGCGTCGCCGATCGCGTGGCTCTCCTTGCGGAACTGCTCCTGCTTCTCCGGCTGCGCCCCGTACCCGACGCCACCGATGACGGCGGAGATCACGCGCTCGCGGTGCGTGAGCACGAGATGGAGCGTGGCGAAGCCGCCCATCGAGAGACCGACGACGTGCCCCTTCGCCGCGCCGGCCGCATCGAGCACGGCCACGCAGTCGTCCACGGCGCGCGCCTGCGAGTAGGAGGCGACGTCCGGCGGCACGTCCGACGGCGCGTAGCCGCGGGCGGCGAAGATGATGCACCGATGCGACCGGGCGAAGTGGCGCACCTGAGGCGCCCAGCTGCGGTGATCGCCGGCGAATTCGTGCACGAACAGGATCGGCGTGCCGGCGCCAGTCTCCTCCCAGTGCAGAGCGACGCCGTCGCTCGTGGTGGCTTGCGGCACGATGGATAGCATGCTGGAGTGGAGCCGCGCGGCGTGGCGGCGCCACGTGCCGGACGTCGAAGACATCGACGCGTTCGTGCGCGACATGGGCGAGGGCACGATCCACGGGCTCGCCCACGCGACGGCTCTCTCCCACCCTGACAGGCCCGCCCTTCGCATCGGCGCTGAAGAGGTCACGCACGGCGAGCTCGACGCCATGGCCACTCGGTACAGCGGCCGCATCGCCGCGGGCGAGCGCGTCGTCCTCGCCGCTCCGCCGTCGGTGCGATGGGCGGCCGAGTACCTCGCCATCCTGCGGGCGGGCGGGGTCGTGGTACCCGCAAACCCGGCATACACGGAGGCCGAGCTGGACGCCATAGGCCAGGCTTCGCGAGCGGCGACATGGGCGGAGGGCGTGGGGCCCGATGCGGTGGCGCTGCTGGCGTTCACCTCCGGGACGACCGGCAAGCCGAAGGCCGTCCCCCTGACGCACCGCAACCTGCTCACCTCGATTCGAGTGGCCATGGCGGCGTGGCGCTGGCGCGGGGACGACGTGCTCGTGCACGCGCTGCCGCTGTTCCACCAGCACGGGCTGGGCGGACTGCACGCGACGCTGATCGCGGGCTCGTCGCTGCACCTTCTTCCCCGCTTCGACGCGGAGCAATTGCTGCAGGAAGTCGACGACGCGACCGTGCTGTTCGCGGTGCCGACCATGTACCAGCGCCTGGCCCGCGTCGCGAAGAACCACCTGCGCCTCTGCGTCAGCGGCTCGGCGCCGCTGAGCCGGGCGGTATCTGAGCACGCCCAGCGCCTGCTGGGCCGGGCCCCGCTCGTGCGCTACGGCACCACGGAGAGCGGGCTCGACACGTCGCAACCCTATGGCGAGCCGAACCCGGACACGGTGGGCATCCCGCTGCCCGGCGTCGAGCTCCGGCTCGCCGCGGACGGCGAGATCCTGCTGCGGGGCCCGCAGGTCTCGGCAGCCCACCTGATCGACGGCTGCTTCCACACCGGCGACGTCGGCCGCCTGGACGTGGCGACCGGCCACCTCGTGATCGACGGCCGGACGAAGGAGATGATCATCACCGGCGGCATGAAGGTGTACCCGCGCGAGGTGGAGGTGGCGCTGGAGGAACATCCCGACGTGGCCGAGGCCGCGGTCGTGGGAGTTCCCGACGAACGCTGGGGCGAGCAGGTCACCGCGTGGGTCGTGATGAGGCCCGGGACGGACTTCGACGCCGCCGCCATCATCGAGCATGCCGGTCGGCGACTCGCGCCGTACAAGCGGCCCAAAGAAATCCGGCGCGTGGACGCGCTGCCGCGCAATCATGTGGGCAAGATCGACCGTCGACTTTTGCATTAGGGGGAAGTGATGGACCTGCAACTCACCGGCAAGGTCGCGTTCGTCACCGGCGCGAGCAAGGGCATCGGCCGCGCGGTCGCGCAGGAGCTGTCGCAGGAGGGGTGTGATGTGGTCATCACAGCCCGCACGCTCGAGCCCCTCGAGGTGGCCGCGCGTGAGATCACCGCCATGACCAACCACAAGGTCGTCCCCATGGACGGCGACATGAGCAAGCACGACGACGTGAACCGCTGCGTGAAGGCCGCCCTGGACCAGTTCGGCCGCATCGACATCTGCGTCACCTGTGCCGGCAGCTCGCCCGGCGGCCTGCTCGAGGACCTGACCGAGGAGCAGTGGATGTCGAGCCTCAACCTGAAGTTCATGGGTTACGTGCGCACCGTGCGGGCGGTCATTCCTCACATGCGGGAGCGCGGCGAGGGCGCCATCGTGCTCGTGGTCGGCAACGACGGCTTGAAGCCGAGCTACTGGGAGATGACCGCCGGGGTCGCCAACGCCGCGGACATCAACTTCGCGTCCTCGGTGGCGGAGCAGTACGGCCGCCACGGAGTGCGCATCAACACGGTGAACCCGGGGCCGGTCAACACCGATCGGTGGGACGGCCTGGAGAAGGCGTTCGCGCGCGACAAGAAGGTCGAGCAGGAGAAGGCGCACGAGCTGGCGCTGTCCTCGATCCCCGTCCATCGCATCGCCGAACCGCACGAGGTGGCCGCGCTCGTCGCGTTTCTAGCCTCGCCTCGCGCCGCGATGATCAACGGCGCGCACATCCCGATCGACGGCGCGCAGCGCAAGGCGCTGATGGACGTATGAAGGAGAAGCTCCTCCGGCTGATCGAGGCCGGCCGCGAGAAGGAGGCGGAGATCTTCCTGCCCCACGTCGACGACTCCCAGCCCGATCAGCCGGGCCGGTGGACGGTCAAGGACACGGTCGCGCACCTCACGTGCTGGCGCCGAACCGCGGTCGCCGAGCTCGACTGGGTGCGCACGGGGCGAGAGGCGCCGGCGGTGGCGGACGAGGACGACGAGCAGAACGCGATGTTCTACGCGCAGACGCGCGACATGCCCGCGCGTGCCGTCCTGCAATCGGCGGCCAGGTCGTGGGACGACCTGGCGAAAGCGGTCAGTGCGTGCACCGAAGAGCAGCTGCAGGCCGGGCGGCCGCAGCATCCGGAGATCAAGGTCTGGCTGGTGGCACCGCAGAACGCGATCGACCACATCGCCGACCACCTCGAATACTTCTATGCGGATCGCGGCGATGCCGCGGCAGAAGAGGGCGCGGCCCGCTGGCGCTACGACACCAACGTGCAGGCTTTCGACGACGATCGGCGTCGCGGCGTCGAGGAATACATGCTCGGCCGCTTCTTTGCGACCCACGGCCGGCGTGAGGAGGCGCAGGCCCGGCTCGACCGCGCTCTCGAGCTGCGGCCCGACCTGCGCGGCTTTGCCGTCGAGGATCCCGAGCTGAAGGAGCTCGTGAGGTGAAGGAGAAGCTGCACGCCCTGATCGATGCCGCGCGGAAGGAGGAGCAGCGGGTCCTCGTGCCGAGCGTCGACGACGAGCCCCCGCCGGTGGCTGGGCAGTGGACGGCCAAGGACCAGCTCGCCCACCTCACGGCGTGGCGCGTCTTCGCGGCGGACGAGCTCGACGCGAACCGCACCGGCGACGCGATGCCGGACGCCACGATCGAGGAAGAAGTCTTCAACGCGAGGACCTACGCGGAGACGCACGGACGGCCGGCGGCGCAGATCATCGCCGCGGCTCGAGCCTCATGGGACCGGCTGAGCGAAGCCGTCGACGCCGCGAGTGAGGAGGTGCTGCTCAAGCCCAGGCTCCGGCGGCCGAACCAGCCGCAGTGGCAAACCGTGCCGAACAACACCTACTACCACGTGGCCGAGCACCTCGGCTACTGGTACCTGGACCTCGGCGACGAAGCGGGGGCGGAGCGCGCGGCGAAGTGGGGTTACGACCTCACCGTGAGCACCTACCCCGAGGAACGGTACGTGGGTGTGGCCGAGTACAACCTCGCGTGCTTCTACGCCAAGCATGGCCGAGCGGCGGAGGTGGCCCCGCATCTGAAGCGCGCGCTCGAGCTGCGACCGGACCTCCGCGAGTGGGCCAAGGAGGACAGCGACCTCGATTCCGTTCGCTCGGCGGAGGAAGTGACCGAGCTTCTTCGCTAGAACAGCCCGGTGAGCCAGCGGCGCAGGGGCTTCGGCCCGGACGGCTCGTGATACTCGGGCAGCAGCCTCGCCACCGCCTCGGCGCCGGCGGCGTGCATCTCGTCGACGGTCTTGCCCTCGGACGGAATCGGCGCGCCGATGTTGGCCACGATCCGCTTGCCGAGCCACACGTCCTTCGGTCCGGCCAGCCCCACCGGCACCACGGGCACGCCTGCGCTCACCGCGAAGTGCGCGAAACCCTTCTTGAAGGGCAGGAGCTCACCCTCGCGGGGCCCGAAGTCTCCCTCCGGAAACAAAGCGACCGCCCCGCCGAGCTTCAGGCAGTCGCCCACGCGCCGGAACAGAGCCTGCGGATCCTTGATCGAACGCTCGACCGGGATGATCCCGCCGGCGGCCTTGATGAAGGCCCACTCGGCTTTGCGGCGCATCATCCCCGTCGGGTCCGCCAGCATGTGGATCCGCGGCTCGACCGGAAAGACGATGAGGATCGTCATCGCGTCCATCCAGCCGAGGTGGTTGGCGATGACGATGTAGGTGCCTGTGCGCGGGATGTTCTCGCGGCCGTGCACGGTGAAGCGGAAGGTGAGCCGCAGCGCCGGCACCGTGAACAGGCGGATCAACCGGTAAGCCATCGTGGCGTGGCGGCCGATCGGCAGCAGGTCCACCGGCGGCACCTCCGCGGACGCCTGGCCGGCCGCGGTGGCCTCTTCGTTGGGCCTCCAGCGCAGCGCGTTCCATTTCTCGTTGAGTGTCATCGGCGTCACGCCGACCAGGCCTTCGCGGTGCAGCGATCCCCAGCCGTGGTCGCGCGTGAGGTCGGCCACCGGCCCAGATCCCGGTTTCGGATAGGCGACCCAGAGGTTGGCGCCGCCCTTCAGGGCCGCGAGCGCGGCCGGCGCCGTGCGCTCGAGCTCCGAGCGGCTGCCCGCGAACACCAGCGCCACGTCGTACGGCTCGGAGGCGGCCGCCTGGAAATCGTCGAATCCGGCCGGCGCATTGATGAGCTGCAGCCGCTGGTTCGGCTCGATGCGCAGCCGAGTCATGTCAGAGGTCGGACTTGACGAAATCGGCCACGCGCTCACCGACCATCAGCGACGGCAGGTTGGTGTTGGCCCGCGGCACGCTCGGCATGACCGACGCGTCCGCGATCCACAGCCCATCGACGCCGAGCAGGCGGCAGCGCTCGTCGACCACGTGGCCGATGCGGCACGTGCCTGACGGGTGGTAGCCGGTCGAGTAGTGCGTCATCACGTACTCGTGCAGCGCTTCCTCGTCATGCGCTGAGGCTTCATCAGGCAGCAGCATCTCCGCGTTCGTGCCGTCGCGCATCGCTTCGAAGATCTCGAGCATGTGCTTGATGCCCCAGAGGTACTTCTCCCTGTCACGCGGATCGGAAAGCAGCCGCGAATCGATGCGCGGCGCGGCGTGCGGGTCCCTGGAGCGGAGCTCGACCAGGCCTTCCGAGTAGCTCTCGTCGATCTCGATGTGGAGCCCGGTCAGGCCCGGGAGGTTGAGGATCTCGCCGTCGGGGAACAGCGTGATCTTCATGTCGTCCGCCGGCAGATCGGGCCGGCTGCGCAGCTTCACGGTCGGGCCGACCCGGACCTTGTCGGCCGGCAGGCCGCCCTCGACCTGAACGACGAAAACCGTCAGCGGATGGTCGGTGAGGTGACGCCCGACCTCTGGCAGGTCGAGACGCGCATCGATGCCGTGCACGCGCAGCTGCTCGGCCGGGCCGACGCCCGAGCGCAGCAGCACCTGGGGCGAGTTGTAGGCGCCGGCCGCGAGCACGATGCGAGGCGCGCGGATCTCCGCACCGTCCGCGAGCCGCACTCCGGCGATGCGATCGCCGTCGAACAGCAGTCGATCGACCAGCGCATCGCCGCGAATGTCGAGATTCGGCCGGCCGCGCGCCCCGGCGAGATACGTGACGAGCGTGCTCTGGCGCACGCCGTCGCGCATGTTGCGCGGCAGCGGCCCGATGCCGAGCCCCCCAGGCTGGTTCAGGTCGGGCAGCGGCTGGTGGCCCAACTCGAGGCACGCCGCGATGAACGATTCCTCGACCGCCGAGTTCGGCTGCAGGCGCTCGATGTGGATCGGGCCGCCGCGGCCGTGATACGGAGCGTCCCCGAAATCGGCGTCGTTCTCGAGCCGGTTGAAGTAGGGCAGGCACTCGCTCCACGACCACCCCTTGCCCCATCCGTCGTAGTCGACCGGCTGGCCGCGCAACGCGTAGCTGGCGTTGACGGCGCTGCTGCCGCCCACGAGCCGGCCGCGCGGCAGCACGGCGCCGATGGACGGATCGCCGTAGTGCCAGTCGAACTCCTCGACACCGGAGCCGCCCCGGATGTGCCTGACCGCATCCGGGACGTCGGGCCACGTATCGGGTCCGGCCTCGAGCAGCAGCACCTTGACGCGCGGGTCCTCCGAGAGCCGCGCGGCGACGACGCCGCCGCCCGAGCCGGCCCCCACCACGATCACATCGGGACGCATCCCGCGCTGGATTATCGGCGCAAAGTGCCGAAGTCGTAGATCCCCGCCGGCGGAACCGCGGGTGGCTTGCCGAGCTCGATGACGATGTTCTCGAACGGCAGCAGGGCCACGACGCGGGGATCGCCCGAGTAGGGGCGGCCGTCCAGGAGGACCCTGGGCGTGCCGCGGTAGTCGAAGGCTCCGTCCGGGCCGAGCGGCTGGCCCCACAGCGAAAAGAGCTGACCGAGCTTGAACATGCCCTGCCCGGGCGTGACGATGTGGATCACGCCGCTCGAGTCGTGCGTGTGCATCCATGCGAAGCACGACCCGGTGGCCAGGAAACCGGTGTTGTCGAATCCCCACGGCCGCCCGACGCCGATGCCGGCCGGGACCTTGACCTCCTGGCCGTCGACGTAGATGCCGAGATGGACGTGCATGTGCTCCGTCGGCAGATCGGCGGTCAGGCACGGCACGCTGTCGACCACCTGGCCCTGGTGCAGCTGTTGCACCGCGGTGTTCAGCTGGGCGGCGTCAGGATTGGTGCTCCCGCAAGCCGCGAGCAGCACGCCGGCCAGGGCGAGGCCGGCGAACCTCACGCGACGGTCAGGTCGAGCTCGGCCTGGCCCACCGAGGTCGAGGTCGTCGAGGCGATGATCACGAACCGGACAGTCGAAGCCGAGATCGGCACCGTGACGCTCGCCTGGCCGCTCGTCACATCGGTGGCGATGCCTGCGCTCCACAGGTCGGACTTGCCGGCCAGCGTGACCGCCAGCAGGTCGCCGGGCCCACCGCCACCGCACCGGCCGCCGAAGTTCCCGATTCCAATCAGCGAGCTCGAGCCGTTCGTGGCGCGCAGGCCCGGCCGGAAAAAGGCCCCGCCGATGGACGCCTGGTCGACGAGCTTGTACGACGACATGATCGCGTCGTAGCCGTCGGCGAACAGGGTCGCCGCCACCGGCTTGCCCGAGCTGTCGGTGACGGTCACCGTGAGCTGCGCCGTCTGGCCTGCGGCGTAGCTGGTCTTGTCCGCCTTCACCGACACGTTGAGCAGCCGATCCGAGTTGTTGATCGAGATCGCCAGCCCCTCGCTCTCGTACACGCCGTTGCGGAAGTAGCTGAAGACAATCGTGAAGCCGGGCGCGAGGTCCGGTGTGATGTTCACCTGCAGCGCGTTGTCGCCCGCCTTCAGCGCGAGCCACTTGTAGGAGTGGATGCGCCCGCGCTCCAGCGACATGAGCACGTTCTCTGCGGCCGGAGCGGTGACTGTGATGCTGGCCGTGTCGCCGACCGTGTACGCGATCTTGTCGGTGACGACGCCCAGCTGGACGAGCATGTCGATGCCGTTGAGCGTGGCGAGGCTCGACTGGTCGGCAGCGATGTTGAGCCACTTCGAGTCCTGGAACGTGTTGCCGGCGGCGTCGTTGCCCTTGACGGTGAGCGTGATGCCGTCGGCCGGCCCGTTGTAGACGGCTTTGACGGTGCCAATCCCATCAGCGCCGGTGGTGACGTTTCCGCCGACGACCACGGTCGTGGTGCTCGTGCTGCCGTTGTAAGTGGTGCGGTCGAGCTCGTAGGCCATCGTCGCGTTCGGGACGCGATCGCCAGCGCGGGTTTCGACCACGAACGGCGCCACGACCTGGTCACCGACCGCGTAGGCGACGCGCGACGGGAGCAGGTACACCTCGTCGGCGCCCTGGTAAACGGTCACGGTCTTCGCGCCGACGGCCTGGGCGGCGCCGCTTCCATACGTGACCTCAGCGGTCAGAAACTGGTCGGCGGAGATGCCGGCGATGTTGGCCTTGAACTGGTACGTGGCGTGGCCGGCGGCGTCGAGCTTGACCGCGACCGGATCGCCGATAGAAGTGCCCCAGGTGGAGGGAGTGGCGAAGCTGTCGATCTCCTTGGGAGCGGCCGGTCGCCCGGCCGAAAAGATCGTCAGAGAGACGGTCTGGTTCGCAAGCGCGGCACCGGCGCTGTTGGTTGCGGTGATCGTCGCGCTGATCGTGTCCTTGAGCGCGTACTCGGTCTTGTCGAACGAGACGCTCAGCTTGGCGGCCGGTGTGTGTGGGCCGAGCGCAACGATGACGGTGTCCGACAGCGGATAGATCTGAGGCGCGCCGGCGATGTTGGCGTACAGCTCATCGATCGAGTCGGTGCCGTCGCTGCTGAACGCTCCGGCGGGCATGGCGAACGACCCGGAGAACGTGCCGGCGGCGCTGACGGGAACCTTCTGGTCCAACAGGTTTGTCGTCCCGGGCAACCACACTTCGACCTGTGTGTTCGCGGGGATCGTGTACTGCTGGTCGTTGCTGACGCGAACGACGCCCGCGTACTTGACCGTCTCGCCCTTCGCGTAGGCAGCTCGATCGGTGGTGATGTAGATCTGCGAGTGAAGGCTGAGGTCCTGCGTCACCTTGATGTCCGCATCGGTTGCCGGCGCGCTCATCGGCACGATCACGACCTCGTCCCCGTCGATCGCGACCGCCAGGTCGTAACCGACTGGGTAGCGCGCTGGAAACTCTGCCGTGCCCGAAAACGAGGTCTGCGACGTGCCGGCCACCTTGCCTTTGAGCGTGTAGAAGGTGAGCCCGAAGGTAGGGCCGACGTCGCCGGTCGTCAGGTCCTCGCCGACGACGACGATGCGCTGGTCGTCCTGGCGCAGCAGGATGCCGTACTTGGTGATGTCGAGCCACATGCTTCCGTACTGCCCGGCCGGGTCGGTCGCGACCAGCAGATAGATGCCGTCCGGCCGCGTGACCGTGAACGTGTCGTTGTTCTTGATCGGGCCCTTGGTGTCGAGCTGCTGGAGGTGCGAGACGTCGATCGGGGCGGTGGTGTACTGGCCGTTGTTGTCGTAGACCAGGGCCGACAGCACGTCGTTGATCGACGCCTTGTAGGTGACGATCGAGATGTCGCCGGGCACCTGGTCGCCGGTCTGCAGGGTGACGACCACGGGCTTGCCGCTCTGCGCGTTCTGGAGCTTGGCCACGTTGTAACCGACCTGGAAGAGGACACCGTCGGACGCGACCTGCGTGACGAAGCCGAACTGATAGTCGCTCTCCAGCGCGAAACCGTCGCGGCTCGCCAGGCCGGAGTGGATGACCACGCTGATCGGAGCGCCGGCGTTGTATTCCTGGCTCGGCGTGAACACCGCCGCCGCGTCCGTTGGACCCTGGGTCCAGGCGCCCGGGACGGCGGGAAGGATGTTGACGCTCTTGCCGACAGCCTCCGGATCGACGGGCAGGTTGAAGGTGATCGTGATGGGCGAGTTGAGCGCCACGCCGGTGGTGTTCTGGGCTGGGGTCGTTCCGGCCACGGTGAGGAACTCGGCCGCCGCCGTCTTCTTCACCGTCTGCGCGCCGACCGACACGGGCGGCGGGGCCGTCGGCCGGGCGGCGGTGGGGATCGTGCTCTGGGACGTCTTGCTCGATTGGTTGTAGAGGTAGACGCCCGCCGCGGAGCCGCCGACCAGCACGACCGCGATCACCGCGACCAGGACTACCCGGGACCGCAAGATCGTGCTCATTTCGAGTTTGCCCGTTCAACGTCGGGCGCGGCGCTACGTTACGCCCTCCGGGCGCTAAGCGGCCTCTTTTCCGGCGGCGCTGACGGCGTCGGCCTGGTAGAGCAGCCCGACCAGCTTTCCGTCCGAGGTGGTGATGGGCGAGCACTCGAGCTTGTGCTCGACCATGTAATCGGCCATCTCCCGTGCCGACACGTACGGCCGGAACGTGCTCGGGCCGGGTCGCATGGCCTGTTCGATCGTGAGATCGCCATCCTGCTGCAGCTCTTTCGCCCGCAACAGGCCCATCACCACGTTCTGCCCGTTGACCACCACCACCGCGTCGCGACCGCTGCGCCGGGCGCGCTCCCGAACGACGCTCAGCCTCTCCTCGACCGTCGCGGTGGGCACGTCCTTGCGTGCGATGTCACCGGCTCGCGCCAGTTTCGCGTCCGTGCCTTCGATCGGCAGGCCGGCCGCCATCCAGTCGAGCTTGCCGCCCTCGTAGTCGTAGACCTTCTCGAAACCGAGGCTCTCGAGCCGCCACGCGGCCCTGGGTGAGATGTCTCAAGCCTCGTCCCAGCAGTAGACGATCACGGGCTTGTTGCGGTCGAGCACGGCGACGCTCTGGCTGTCCATGCTGCGCAACGGCAGGCTGATCGCCCCGGGAAGGTGCTCCTTGTCGTATTCCTCGCGCTTCAGCACCTCGACGAGCTGCGCGCCTTCGGCCAGCAGGCGCTGGACCTCGTGCCGGTGTATGGGTTGGGGCATAAAGAGGTAACCGGCGGGCGCGCGCGTCTATTTACGTGTAGACCAGGTCGGCCGCGGCTTTGTTGGCCCCCCACGCGAGATCGAAGTGCCAGCATCCTGGGTTGGGCACGTCCACGATCGAGGGATAGATCGCGCCGGGCCCGGAGTTGGCCGGAAACGTGAGCGACTCTCCCACCGTCTCGACCGTGCCGCTCTGCGACACATCGACCTTCAGGTCGTTGCCGTTGCGCGGCATGCCGACCACCCAGAGGATCTTGTTGTTCGGGTTGGTGGACCGTCCGCCCTTGAGCGGATAGGCGAAGAGGAAGCCCGCGGCGATGGGCGGGCTGGTGATGAAGTAAGGCAGGTCGTTGGGGTTGTTGTTGTCGCCCGCCCTGGTCAGCCAGTCGGGTTCGCCGCCTTTGTAGACCTGGGTCGTGCCGCACCCTCCGGGCACGGGCGTCGCCGCGCTCGTCGGTGAGCGATCGGTCGCCGGCGAAGGAGTCGCGTGCGCCGCGGTCGAAGACGACTCGCAGGCGACGATCGCCAGCCACACGCAAATGGCGATGAGGCGCCGCATGTTCCGATCGTTGTACACCGCCGGGGCGATTCGGTTCCCCGCCTAGACTGGACAGTTGCACAAGGAGGATCGCGATGGCCATCACGCTCGACTACCTGCTCGTGGAGGACGCACTGCCCGCCGCGGTCATCACGCTGAACCGGCCCGACCAGCTGAACGCGCTCTCGACCGGGTTGATGAAGGAGCTGAAGGCGGAGCTCGAGCGCCAGGCCGCGCGGCCCGAGGTGCGGGCGATCGTGATCAAGGGCGCGGGCCGGGCCTTCTCCGCCGGCCACGACCTCAAGGAGATGCTCGACCGCTCGCTCGAGGAGGAGCGCGACATCTTCGAGGTGTGCAACCAGCTGATGGCCGCCGTGCAAGCGGTGCCGGTGCCGGTGATCGCGGCGCCGCACGGCGTCGCCACGGCCGCAGGTTGCCAGCTCGTCGCCCAGTGCGACCTGGCCATCGCGTCGGACGACTGCCGGTTCGCAACCTCCGGCGTGAGATACGGGCTCTTCTGCTCCACGCCCGGCGTGGCCGTCGCGCGCAACGTCAGCCGCAAGCACGCGCTGGAGATGCTGTTGACCGGCGAGTTCGTCGACGCGGCGACCGCCGTGGAGTGGGGACTGATCAACCGCGCGGTGCCGCGCGACCGCCTCGACGACGAGGTGATGGCGCTGGTCAACCAGCTCGCTCAGCACTCGCGCTACACGCTGCAGATCGGCAAGGAAGGTTTCTACAGGCAGGTCGAGGCGACGCAGGCGAAGGCCTACGCGATGATGGCCGACGTCATCTCGGACAACGCGGTCGCGCCCGACGGACAGGAGGGCATCTCGGCGTTCGTGGAGAAGCGCAAGCCGGTCTGGAAGAGCTGAGCTCGAAGCCCGACGCGATCGCCCCCGATGGCTCGGAGATCTACTACCGCGAGCTCGGCGCGAAACACGCGAGCCTGGTCGAGGTGGTGCTGCGGCCGGGCGCCGTCAGCCGGCCGGTGAAACATCGCACGGTCGAGGAAGTGTGGTACTTCATCGCCGGCGAAGGCGAGGTTTGGGTCGATGACCAGACGCAGCGTGTCAGCGCCGGCTCAACGGTCGTGATTCCAACCGACCGCCCATTTCAATTCCGAGCGCTTGGTGAGGAGCCCCTGCGATTTCTCTGCTTCACGTCGCCGCCGTGGCCGGGCGACGACGAAGCCATCGCGCTTCAAAAGGGCGGCCTCGGCAAACCGACCGTCTAACGCCGCGCTCGACTGCCGCGACCGCACAGAGCCGAACCAAACAGGCACGGCTGCCCAAAGCAGGCCACCGTGGACGTCCTAGCGGCCGGGCGTAGCGCTCGCGTGCCGCGCGGCTGCCAGGAGGCCCGAGAGCCCTGGACCGTCCAGGAGCTCGATCGCCTTGTCTTTGGCGAACTCGCGCGCGGCGGCCGAGTAGCCACCGGTCGTCACGAATACCGCCCTGGTCGCTCCTTCTGCGGAGACGACGCCCCACAGCTCGCGCACCGGGCGCACGCCAACCTGCCAGGTCTTCCAGTACTTGCACTGAACGAGCACCTTCTCGCCGGCGCGGCGCAATTCGAGATCGACGCCACCGTCGGCACGCGGGCCACCTCGGCGGACCAGCTCGTAGCCCAGGCGCTTGTAGGCCTGCCCCACCAGGTCTTCCAGCTCGTTCCAGCTCTTGGGCTGAGCGCCGAGATCGACGAGCCGAGGACGGTTGAAGGCGCGGCCGATCGCGCCTTTCAATCCGAACAGGAGGATGCCTGCGGCCAGGACGACGCCGATGCCCTGTGACATCGGCGCGAAGGCGGCGCCGTAGTTGAAGCCCGAACCCGCCGGGCGGAAATTGCTCATGAGCCAGGGCACGAGCCACACCAGCACGCCGAGCACGATCGCGGCGGCGATCGGACTCGCGATGAGCGGCAGGTCTTCGAAAACGGCGGCTGCGCCTTGAATGCCGGAGCCGTATCGCTTTCGGCGAGCCATGCGGCGATGCTAGTTGCTAGACCCTTGAAACTAGCCGAATTACACGTACATCTCGAAGGGACCGTGCGCTACGAGACCGCCGTCGAGCTGGCCGCGGCCAACGGCCTGCGGCCACCCCCGCCTTACCGTTACTCGGATCTCCCCGGCTTCTTCGAGATCTACTTTCCCGTCGCCCGAAGCATGGTCACGGCCGAGGACTTCGAGAGGGTGATCCTCGAGCACGCCGC
The DNA here is from genome assembly GCA_035689345.1 of Candidatus Dormiibacterota bacterium. GTDB lineage: Bacteria > Chloroflexota > Dormibacteria > Dormibacterales > Dormibacteraceae > CF-118. Next base: position 21,820 of record DASSLR010000054.1, on the reverse strand, counting down.
CTCGATGCGCGAACAGGGCATCGCCTACGCCGAAATCAGCATCAACCCTTCGCTGCACGAGGGGGCTGACTGGACGGCCGGCATGGCGGCAGGCCGAGATCGCGCCCGAAGCCAGTTCGGAGTCGAGATCGCGTGGCTGTTCGAGCTCGTGCGGGGCGGCGATGAGAACGACTGGGCGATCGACCTCGCGCTCGATACGGAGGGAGTGGTCGGGCTCGGACTGGTCGGCGATGAGTGGGTTTCAGCCGTCGACCTGAAGCCATTGATCGCACGCGCGCGCAAGGCCGGGCTCGGGTTCATGCCTCACGCCGGCCAGGTCGGCGGACCCGAAGTCGTGCGCGAGGCCGTTGACGTGCTGGGCGCGACGCGCATCGCACACGGCGTGGCGGCGGCACGCGACGAGGACCTGATGCGGTTGCTGGCGGACCGCGGCGTCTGCCTCTGTGTCTGCCCTTCGAGCAACGCACGCGTCGGGCTGAAGCCTGACTATCGGGTGCTGGCCGAACACGGCATCGCCCTGACGGTCAATTCAGACGACCCTGCGATGGTCGACACGACTCTCACCCGCGAGCTCGATGTCGCCGAGAAGGACTTCGGCTTCAGCCGCTCAGCCCTGATCGAGAACTCATGGAAATATCGATTCGCTCGTCACGCGGGGTGACCGCACGCGTAGCCCAGCGCGATCTTCGCCTTCCGGTCGAGCTTGAGCAGCGCCCGCACCCGGTCGTCCAGCAGTCCGCCGAGCTCGACGCCCGCCAGACCCTCCGCCTCGATGCGCAGCGCCAGGTTCTGCAGGGCCTGCCCCGCCTCGATGAGGGCGAAGCGGCCCCCACGCTCGCCGTACTTGGCCGTCGTCCGCTCCGCGATCAGCGCGATCACGAAGACCAGCGGAGGCGCGCCGGCGGCGCCCTCGAGGTTGATCAGGTCGCGGATCTCCTCATCGCTCGGTGCGACGCCGACCACCGAAAGGCTGTGGTTGTCGGCGTGGTAACGAACGACCTTCCCGCGCAGCTCGCCCTCCACCTGATTGAGCAGGCAGTACACCTCGACCGCGTACGTCGCGCCGGCTGATGGGTATGCGCGCATGCCGGTCTGCGATTTCGCGAACGCCGCCATCAAAGCGCCAAGCTGCTTCATCGAAACCGGCCGGGACGACCACGAACGCACGCTCCTGCGCGTGAACATCAGCTTTTGCAGGGCGTCGCGCGGCGACTCGAGCTGAACATCCGCGGCAGACTCGTCGAGCGAGGTGTCGGGCCGGCCGTCGGCGGCGAACGCATTGATTCGCCTGCCGAACTCGGCGATGGTGACCGGGTTCAGTTTCGAGTTCTCCCAGAAGAGCTCGAACAGCTCGACGTCGTCGGTGCGGGCCATCTCAGCCCAGCGGGTGTGGCAGCGGATTGGGGAAGCGCAGTCGCGAGCGATCCACCCATGGATAACGCCAGGCGACGTCGGCCGTCCGGCCACCGAGGAACGCCCAGGGTTCGTGAAAGTGCAGCGGCGTCAGCTCCGGTGAAAGGACACGCACGGTCCACAGGCCGAGCTGCCGCAGATCCACGGACGTGAGGTCGCGGTAGAGCACGCGAACTCCTGCGTCGTGCAGCGCCTCGACTCCGTGCCGCAGGGTCTCCCATACGCCATCTGTCGTCGCGTCCGCAGGAGGAGGCGCCTCGGCACCTTGGAACAGCGGAACACGATTCCACTCATCGGACCGCACGCTGTAGTAGGCGGCGTGGTCCTGAAAACTGCGCACATCGCGGGCATCTCGATATTTCAGGCCGGCGTGCGCGGCGAGGTAGGCGCTGACGAAAACCGTGCCCTGCGCCCACTCGAGATAGGCCTTTTCCACCGCCGCGGCCCAGGACTCACGGCACGCGGCGCCGAGCGCGTAGCGCGGCCTTCCGCGATATGGAAGGTTGCCGCCGACCACCGCGACCGGCCAGGGGCTGTACGCAGGAGTCGCGTCGACGCACTTCACCTCTCCCCCGCGCTCCGAAACCGCCTCCGTGTATGTCGAGTCCATCGGCACGAGTCGGCCGCGCACGGAGTGCAGCCACGAGACCATGAACGCGTCGCGCTCGATGAGCTCCTGCAGCCCGCGCAGGAGGGCCATCGCGGGACTGGCGGCGGTGGCAAGCCCGTTCGACGTGGAGATGGCCGGATGGTCCGTAATGCCCACGAGCGCGGCCGGAACCCACCACGCTGCGTTGTCCCGCAGGGAATGAACTCGTGCGAAGCGGAGCACGCCGGTATAGAGGTCGTGGAACGGAAAGTCGCGCGCGCTCCGCTGCTGCTCACTGAAGAGCGCGAAATCCTCGAGACGAATCGACGGACCCTGCGCGCCGGCGTACTCGAGCTTGCAAACCGCGGCGGAGTAGCGCTCCAGCGCCTCGCCGATCGCGGCGTTTTCGGCGGACGCCCTGGTCCGCCCCACGCCACCCGCTGCCGCCGGCCAGTTGTCGGTGCGGCTTCCGGGCACCACCGCATGGTGGATCCCAGGAGCGTCGGCCCGCGCGATCGGCACGGTCTGACACGCGAGCACGACGCCGTGCCGGTTGTTGGCGGCGCCCGCGAGAAGCGTGTCGGCTAGTAGCGCGGCCACCTGACTCGATCGCCGAGATTCACGGCGATGGCGACTCCGCCGGCCAGAAGGATCACGTACACGATGAGGACGAATAGACCGCCCGCGCTTGTGAAAAGGCCCCAGATCACGAAGAGGCCTTCCCCGACCGAGACCGCCGCCCCGACCGCGGCGATGGCAGACCCGGCGATTACCGGATGCTTCTCGCCGGTCGACGAGTACAGGGCGCTGAGGATGCCGCCGAGTATCAGAAGGGCGATGAGGCAGAAGAGGACGATGCCTCCGGTCCCCGTCGCGTTGTTGCCGGTCAGCAAGGCGAGGGACAGCGGAATCCCGATGACCGGGAGAAAGATGCACAGAGCGAAACCCGCGCCAACCGCACGTCCGGTCGCCGACTGCTGGCCATGAGCTTTCGCTGATGCGGGCAGGTTGATCGCCGTGAACGTAGTGGTTCCGACCATCGACACGACGCAGCAGCAACAACAGCAGCAGCAGCACGTCGCTGTGGCCACCGTGGCTCGGCGCTCAGGCGGGTCGAACTGATCGACCAGGCGGACTAGCGCTGCGGCCATCTCACCCGCCTCCCCACCCACACCGCGACGACCGCTCCGAGAACCACGAGAAGCATGTACACGACGAGCTGCACACCGGGCAACACGTCGCCAGTGGATGCGGGCACGTTGAGAATCGCCAACCCTTCGGCAGTCGAGAGCACCAGCCCGGCTGCCACTGTGGCGAAGCCGGCGAACAGGGGATGCCGCTCCCCCGTCGATTTGTAAAACGCGGCGAAGACGGCGCCGAGGATGGCGATGCCCACGAGCGGCCAGGCCAGGAATCCGCCGCTGCTGGATATAGAGATGGACGCAAGGGCCAGCGAGGCTCCGATGACCGGCAGCAACACGACGGCCAGGCTGAGGACGACGATCCACCGAATGAGGTACCAGCCAGGCTGCTTCTCATGACGCCTGGCCGACGCGGACATGTTGACCGCCGCAAACGTGGCCATCGCGACGCTGGACACGACGCAGCAGCAGCAACAGCAGCTGCTGCAGCTGGAGCAGGTTGCCGTGGCGACCGAAGCGTGTCGTGCCGGCGGGTCGAACTGATGGACGAGGCGGATCACCTGGCGGCCTCCCACGGAAGCGCGAGCCGGCCGTCGGTCTGCTCGCTGTCGCCGCACCGAGCGCAGTAGGGCAGCTTGTAAAGGCGGTTGCGCTTGACGTCGTGCTCTTCGAAGTCGTAGGCAAGCGTCTGGTTGATCAGTTGCGAGCGACCCTCGAATGCCTGCTCGACGTGCAGCGCGATCAGTGACGCGACCAGCTCCAGACGGTCGGTCATCGCCGGGCGCGCCGGCGGCGCGGCGTCTCCCCAGTTGGCCGCCACGCGGCCCGCCAGGCACGAAAGACAGGCGGTCTCGCCGGGAATCACCAGCGGCCCGAACGAGGCGACATGGTTGTAGGCGAGGTCGACCAGCATGTGCGGACGGTCGAGCGCAGTGAAGGCCTCGTCCGTCAGCTCGGAGAGCCGGCCGTTGGTGCGGATCACGACCAGCAGATCCCACTCCGAGGTCGGGTCGAGCTGCGCCGTGAGCGCGTGGTTGGGCGCTCCCACAAAGCGGACGCCTACTTTCCGGTCAGGCGCCTCGAGCTCGAGGTCGACGACCCGGGCGCTCACCAGCACGTCCAGCACGCGCCTGGCTCCCGCTGACAGCGACGCCCGGTCGATGGAAGCGCCACGCCATGCGCCAACCACCTCGGCGATCACCTCGGGTGACGGCGCCTCGACCAGGTAGTTCGCGTCGCCGCCGCCGCTGACCAGGATGCCGCCCTCTTGCTCGGAAAGCGTCCACGCGGGCGAGGGCCGTAGTAGAGCGACCGGCATGGCGCGAACTATCCGCGAAAGCCTGTCTCAAAGCCAGTCTCAGATCGGGTCTCAAACTTCGGCCGCCGGATTGGAGGCGGCCCTCACCCCACCCTCTCCCCTGCGGGGAGAGGCCTCAACGAGCTAGCAGCCCACCCAGCCGAACAGCTGCTGGACCTTGATGCGGTCGAAGCCGCGGACGATCGCGTTGTTGCCGAGTCGCAGGAGCGGCACGTCCTCGCCGTCCAGCTGCTCCCACTCCCGTCTCGCGGCCGAATCGCGGTTCACCCAGCGGTACTCGAAGCGCACGCCCAGCTCGTCCAGGAGCTCGGCCATCGCCCTGGAATCGCTCGACTCGTCGGCGCCGTACAGGACCGCCTCGTTGGTGCCCATCGCTGGATAAACGCCAGAGTAGGCAGCTCTGTGCAATAGAGCCAATCGATTCTTTTGATCTCGGTCATTGACTGCGCCAATAGCGCGCCTGGATCTCGTCCCAGGAGAGGTCCGGAAGCAGCTCCTCGAGCGAGCGGCGCGTGACGCACTTCCGACAGAGGGTCCGCGGCTTCTTCGCCCATCCACCGCATCCGCTTGCGCAGGGCTGCAGGTGGTGGTGGCACACGAAGCACAGGACCATCAGGTTGTCGAGGCCGTCATCACCACCGCGCAGCACCGCCAGCTTGTGGTGCACCTGGAGCGCGCGCTCTGTGCCCGGGATGCCGCACGCCTCGCAAGCCCCGCCACGCGCCGCGATCAGCTTTCGCCGCCGGCCCGGCGTCAGCGGCTCGACGGCGGCGCGGCGGTTGTTGGCTGTCAGGCGGATCGCGCGGAAGGTGCGCTCGCCCACCAGCGCGGCGAACGGGCCCGCCCGGTCGAGGGAGCATGCGCCGCAGAGGACCGTGAGATTCTCGACCCGTATCGGGCCGGCCTCGTCCAGCCGAAAGACGTACAGCGCCCAGGGCCAGTTCAGCCTGCACCTCTCACACATTCCGGCGCAGCGGCGGGCGACGGAAGCGCGGACGCTCGGAGCCAGTGGCAGACCACCAAACATGCGTTTGCCCCGTCGCAGCGTACATCATCTCGCCATGCCCACCGCGCTGTGGACCGGCTCGCTGTCGTTCGGCCTCGTCGTCATTCCGGTACGCCTTTACCCGGCGGTGAGGAAGAAGGTGGTCCGGTTCCGCGAGATCGATGCGAGCGGCCGGCGTATCCGGCACGTCCGTGTGGCCGACCCGGAGCCGCAGCTCGACTACGAGCCAGGGCCGCCATCGCCCCCGTTCACCTGGACGCCGAGCCCTGCCGCTGACGTCCCGGCCGCGCCCGAGATTCCGTTTGAAGAGATCCGCAAAGGCTTCGAGATCGCGCCAGGGCAATACGTGAGCCTCACGCGCGAGGAGGTGCAGGCGCTGGCGCCTGAGCGCAGCCGGTCGATCGACGTCGAGCAGTTCGTCGACAGGTCGGCGGTCGATCCGATCTACTTCGAGTCGCGCTATTACGTGGCGCCCGACCGCGGCGCCGTGACCGCGTTTCAGCTGCTGCGCGACGCGATGCTCGAATCGGACCGCATGGCGATCGCGTGGATCACGCTGCGCCAGCGGCGCTACCTGGCGGCGATCAGGCCCTTCGGCGACGAGGTGATGCTCCTGACGACGATGGTCCACGCAGACGAAGTTCAGCCTGTCGAATTCTGGATGCCCGAACCCGCCGCGCCGCCATCGGAGAAGGAGTTGAAGATGGCGCGCATGCTGGTCGACGCCCTCGCCGGGCCGTTCGTGCCAGAGCGCTTCACCGACGAGCACCGAGAACGCGTGCTCAAGGCCATCGAGCAGCGCAAGCCCATCGAAGCCCAGGGCGCGCCGCCGAGCCCGACGCGCGTGCTCGACCTCATGGCCGCGCTCGAGGCGAGCGTCAAGGCCGCCAAAGCGGCGCGCGCGAAGGAAGAGCGTGAGCAGCCCAAGCCCGAGCGGAAGAGAAAGCGCGGATGACTTCGCTGTACGCGTGGCTCCTGTTCGTGCACCTGTCCGCCGTCGTGGCTTTTCTCCTGGCCCACGGCGTGTCCGCGACCGCGGGCTTCATGGCGCGGAGCGGGCAGGCTGCGAGCAAACCCGTCCTGCAGCTGTCGATGCGCTCGGCATTCGTCTCGAATCCTGCCCTTCTCGTGATCATCGCCACCGGTGTCTGGATGGGCTTCATCGAGTCCTGGTGGCGGACGGGCTGGATCTGGACGGCGATAATCGTCCTCGTCGCCGTGATGGTGGTCATGGGCTTGCTGAGCAGGCCGTTCTACGCGGCCCGCTCGTCCGATGGTGGCGAGTTCGAAAAGAACGTCGCGCGGACCCGCCCCGAGGCGATGGCCCTGGTCGGCTCGATCGCGCTCTTCGTACTCGTCTTCCTCATGGTCTTCAAGCCCTTTTGACCTTGGACCTGTTCGCGCCGGCGGTCGAGCTCGCGGCGGCGCTGCGGCGGCGCGAATTCTCTGCGGTCGAGCTGACCCGGGCATATCTCGCCCGCATCGAGCAGCTGAACCCGAAGCTCAACGCCTACGTGCGCACGACGCCCGAGCTCGCGCTCGAGCAGGCGAAGGCGGCTGACGCGAAGGAAGACGGCGGGCCGCTCCACGGCGTGCCCGTTTCCATCAAAGAGCTCGTCTCGCTGCAGGGCTATCCGACAACTCTCGGTTCGCGCGCCTTCGAGCACATGGAGCTGCCGCTGGACTCGTTCTCCGTGGCACAGCTCAAAGAGGCGGGCTGCCCCATTCTCGGCAAGACCAACACCTCCGAGTTCGGCACGCGCCCGACCACCGAGTGGGGGCTGTTCGGGGCGACGCACAACCCGTGGAACCTCGAGCACTCGCCGGGCGGATCCAGCGGCGGCGCGGCCGCGGCGGTGGCGGCCGGCCTGTGCGGCTTCGCCCAGGGCTCCGACGGGGGTGGCTCGGTGCGCATCCCGGCGAGCTGCTGCGGCATCGTCGGCCTGAAGCCGACCCGAGGCCGCGTCTCACCGGGGCCGATGTTCGGCGAGAGTTGGGCGGGCCTGTCCACCGACGGCGTGATCGGACGGAGCGTGGCGGACATCGCCGCCGGGCTCGATGTGATCGCCGGCCACCTGCCCGGCGACACGTACTGGGCCGAGGTCGAAGGCAGATTCCACGAGGCGGCGAAATCGAGCGCGCGAAAGCTGCGCATCGGGTTCACGACCACCGCGGACGCAAGAGTCCAGGCCGATGTGGCCGACCTGGTTCGCCAGACGGCGAAGACGCTCGCGAGCCTCGGGCACGAGGTGTCCGAAGGCGGTCCGGACACGGATCCCTTTCGCGGACCATTTCAGCTCATCGTCACCTCAGGAGTCGCGTCCTTGCCCGTGCCGGACGAGTCGTTGCTGGAACCGGTCAACCAGCTCAGCGTGGCCTTCGGAAAGCGGCTGACCGCCGTCGATTACGTGCGCGCCGTCGACGCCATCCGGATCCATGCGCGCAGCGTCGTGAGCTTCTGGGACGACCACGACGTGCTCATGACGCCGACGCTGCCGCGGACCGCGCCGAAGCTCGGCACGCTGGGCGCGAACCTCGACACGGCCGGCGACGAGTTCATGGAGTTCGTCGCGTTCACATACCCCTACAACTGCACGGGCCAGCCGGCCATGTCGCTGCCGCTGGGCGTGGATGCAGCCGGGCTGCCCATCGGCGTGCAGCTCGTCGGCCCGCCACGAGGCGAGGCGGTGATCCTCGGGCTCGCGGCGCAGCTCGAGCAGGCCCTTCCCTGGAAGGACCGCCGCCCTCCGGTCTAGCGGCGGATCGCCTTCCTGCGCGCGGCGGCGCGTGTCTCCGCCATGCCCTTGATCGCCTCGAGACGCGCATCCCAGCGAGCGGCGACCCTGGCCATGGCGCGGACCGCCACGTCCAGGTGCTCGGGCCGCACCGAGTAGCGCACCTCGCGTCCCCGGCGGGTGCTCTCGACGAGGCCGGCGCGGTCGAGCACGGCGAGGTGCTTGGCGACCGCCTGCCGCGTGAAGGGCAGTTCGGCGGCCAGCGCAGTCGGCGTGATCTCGCCGTGGGTGAGCAGCAGGTCCAGCACGCGGCGGCGAGAGGAATCCGCCACCGCCTCCAGCAGCGCCTCCTCGCTGACCTTCATCGCTTCGCGTAGTCGCGCAGGCGACCTATGAGGGTGTCCCAGCCCCTGGAGTGATCGTCGAAGTAACTCGTTTTGGCGTCGTCCGTCCAGTCAACCTGGTCGAACCCGCTCTCGACGACACGAAGGCGTGTGCGGCCGTCCTCGGCCTGAAGCGTGAACTCGACGAGCATCGAGTTCTCCTTTCGCGCCTGCGTCCCCTGCTCGTGAAGCCAGCGGTAGGCAAACCGGTGGGGCGGCTCGAACGCCACGACGTGCAGGTAGAAGGTCTGGCCGCTCTCGAAGGTCAGCCGGCCGCTATGCCGATCGAGCTCGCACTCCTTTGCAAACCACTGCGTGATGTGCTCGGGCTCGGTGACGATCTGCCACACGTCGTCGATGGGTGCCTCGATGAGGACTTCCCTCTCGATCTGGGACGGAACCATGCGGGAATAGCCTAGCGCAACCGGCGGTTGCGTATCGTGGTAAGATACGCAACCATTCGTTGCGCATAAGGAGGAACCCATGGAGCACCAAGTCGTTTCGCACGAGCAGTGGGTCGAGGCGCGAAAGAAGCACCTGGCCGACGAGAAGGCGTTCACCAAGGAGCGAGACCGGCTGAGCCAGGCACGGCGCGACCTGCCGTGGGAGCTGGTCGACAAGCGATACGTGTTCGAAGGCGCCGGTGGCAAACGAACCCTGGCCGACCTCTTCGACGGTCGCGGCCAGCTGGTGATCTACCACGCGATGTTCAACCCCGACACGGCCGGCCCCGATACGAGCTGGACCAAAAACGAGCCGTGCTTCGTGTGCTCGTGGTGGCTGGACGGCATCGACCGCCAGGTGCCTCACCTGAACCACCGCGACGTCACGATCGCCGCGGTGTCCCTGGCGCCGTTCGCGAAGTTCGAGGCGTACCGGAAGCGCATGGGCTGGAGCATGCCCGTGTATTCGTCGGCAGGCTCGGACTTCAACTTCGACTACCGGGTGTCGTTCACGCCCGAGCAGCTGGCCTCGGGCATGGCCGAGTACAACTACCGCGAGGACCGGACGGGCGGCTCGGAGGCTCCCGGCGCCAGCGTCTTCCGCAACGTCGGCGGCAAGGTGTATCACACGTACTCGGCGTACGCTCGCGGCCTCGACATGATGAACGCCGGCTACCAGTACCTCGACATCGTGCCCAAGGGCCGCGATGAAAAAGAAGGGATCACGTGGATCCGCCGCCGGGACGAGTACGACAAATGACTTCGACGGCCGCTTCGATGGCGGCCATGATGCTGGTCACGGCGGTCCCGTTCCTGGTGGCTTTGCGCCGGCCCGGCCAGATCGCCGTGGCCGGCGCGATCTATATCGCGACGTGGGCGCTCATCGGCGCGGGAGCGTCCTTCGCGATGGGCAGCGTGATGCTGCCGTCTCATGCGGCGGCCGGCGCGGTCCTGGTGGCGGGCATCTACCTCCTGACGCCGTGGGCGCGGCACGCCCGGGCGCGCTGCCAGCTGCTGTGCCGGCAGGCTTCGGCTGATCCGGTTCGCGCCGGCCTGAGCTACACCTGCAACTGCTTGCTGTGCAGCGCGGGCGTGATGGCGGCGCTGATGGTGCTGGGCATGACGAACCTGGCGGTGCTGGCCGCGGCCACCGCGGTGCTGCTGCTCTACAAAGTCCCCTTCAGCGTCGCGTAGAGGTCGGCGGTCGTCCTGGCGATAGCCGGCCAGCCGAAATGCGCGAGCACGCGCTTGCGCCCGGCCTCCCCCATCGCCCGCGCCCGGCTCGGGTCGTCCAGCAGCTCGCCGATCTTGCGGGCAAGGGCCGTCGCGAATTCGTCGTGGCGGCCTGCGTCGTAGTCGATCAAGAAACCGGTCTCACCCTCGACCACTATCTCCGGGATCCCTCCCACCTTCGACGCCACCACCGCGGTGTCGCAGGCCATCGCCTCCAGGATCACCAGGCCGAACGGTTCGTAGACGGACGGGCAGACGAAGACCGTGGCGCCCGAGTGCAGGGCGATGAGGTCGTCGCGTGAGATGTAGTGGTCGATCCAGACGAGATCGCGGCCCGCGGCCCGCACGCGCGTGGCGAGCTCGTTGACCTCGGCGGCGATCTCCGGCGTGTCGGGGCTGCTGGCGGCGATGACCAGCTGGTGCTGCGGCGCAAGCTTCAGCGCGGCAGCCAGCAGCAGGGGCAGGCCTTTCTGGCGCGTGATCCGGCCGTTGAAAAATGCGTAGGCCCGCGAGGCGTCGACTCCATATTTCTCGAGCACGTCTGGCGACTCCGTGCGGTGATAGATGTTCGGGTCGATGCCGTTGTGGATGACGTGCACATGAGACGGGTCGACGGCGGGATAGGTCTCGAGCACGTCCTTGCGCACGCCCTTCGAGACGGCGATCACCGCGTCGGCGGCCTCGATGGCCGTGCGCTCGCAGAAAAGCGATAGCGCGTAGCCGCCGCCCAGCTGCTCCTTCTTCCACGGCCGCAAGGGCTCGAGGCTGTGGATGGTCATGACGTGCGGGATCGACCACATGAGCTTGGCCATGTGGCCGCCGAGGTTGGCGTACCAGGTGTGGCTGTGGGCGAGGTCGCTGCCCTTCGCCCTGGCGGCCATGGCCAGGTCGATGGACATCGCCTGCAGCGCGGCGGCCTCGGGCTTCGGCTCGGCGAGCAGGTCCCACGCCTTGTAGCTCTCGACGTCGCGCTCGTCGCGGGGCTCGCCCCAGCAGTGGACGGTGACGTCGAGCAGCTTGCGCAGCTCGCGGACGAGGTACTCGACGTGCGTGCCCGCTCCGCCGTAGACCTCGGGCGGATACTCGCGGGTGAGAATCGAGACGCGCGTCAATCCGGCCGGATTGTATTTCGGTCTAGGGAGTCACCATCAGCACGCCGCGGCTGCCGCGCAGCGTGAGCGCGAGGATGAGAAGCATCACGCCCCAGAGGATCGCGTACGCGCCGATCAGGTAGATGATCGTGACGAGCCCAGCGCCGGGAAAGATCGCCATCAGCAGGCCGAAGATGATCGACAGGACGCCGCCGAGCCCGAGCATCCACTCGTTGCGGATGACCTTGCGCAGGTGAAACGACGCGTAGATCTCGAGGATGCCGGTGAGGATGGCCCACGTCGCGATGATCAGGGCGAGCACCAGCGCCGTCAGGCCCGGAAGCACGAACGCGACGATGCCGGCGACGATCCCGAGCAATCCCTCGAGGCCGAGAAACCAGGATCGCCCGCGAAAGGCGGCGACCAGCGCGAACACGCCGTCGACCAGGAGGTAGGCGGCGAAGAGGATCACGAGCAAGGCGAGGGCCATGCCCGTGAGCACGAAGCAGAGAATCCCTAGCACCAGCGCCGCCACGCCCCGCAACGCCAGCGCCCACCAGTTGACCGTGATGCTGGAGTGCATCCCCTGGTTATACGCCCGCGGGCGCGATCGTCAGATGGGCGCTGAGGTGGTGACCACCAGCGTGCCGGCCCACGCGCTGAGGTTGCCGGTGTTGCAGCCGCCGAGTATGCCGGTGGCCTGAACGGTGACCGTGTGCGATCCCGGCGCCTGCGGCGGGTAGGCGATGAAGGTGCTGTCACCGGGCCCGAGCGGATCCGAGGTGAAGATCGAGCCGTCCAGCCCGATGTCGACAGTGATGTCCGAGCAGTGGCCCGTCGACGCGGTGAACGTCATCTGGGCGACGCCGTCCGTGGTGATCGTCGCGGTGAAGGCCGGGTCACAAACCTGGCCCGTGGAAGTGCACGCGATGCTGATCGGATAGGTGGTGTCGACCAGTTTTTCCGTGCTGAACTTGTCCGGGTGCAGGCAGAGGTTGACGGTCTCGGTCTGCGACTGGACGCCCGTCCCGTGCAGCACCCAGTGGCCGGTGCGATAACCGGGCGAGCTGATGCTGGTGATGAAGTTGAAGTCGCCAAGTCCGAAGGGGCCGATCACGCCCTTGGCCAGGGGCGCCACGGCGGCGGCGGGAAAGTTCTGGATCGCAAAGACACCCGCGCCGGCGCGGATGGGGGCGCCGGTCTTGCAGTCCGTGACGTTGATGGTGAACCAGAAGCTGGGCGGGATCGCGGCGACGTTGGCGGTCGCGAGCCACAGCGTGGCCGAGGCGCCGACCAGCCCGAACAGTGCCCGCCTTACCAACCCCATCTCGCGTGCGAGCGCATCGTACTCCGGGGCCGGCCGGACTCCTCCGTGTTGTTGTGAAATAGCCGTCTAGCCATGGCCAACCTCGACGCCAAGACGCGCGCCCAGCTGCCGGATACCGCCTTCGCCTACGTCGACGGCCAGGGGCGGAGGCGCCTGCCGATCAACGACGAGGCGCACGTGCGCAACGCCCTGTCGCGCTTCAACCAGGTCATCTTCGAGAGCGAGGCCGCGCGCGACCTGGCGCGGACGAGGCTGCTCAGAGCCGCCAAGAAGTACGGCATCGTGCCCGTCGGCTTCATCACGGGCCAGGTGGTCAACGTTCGCGCGCGGGCCGAGATCGCGGCTCGCGAAAGCGAGGCGAGCTCACTGCCGCGCGGCGTCGTCACCTTCCTGTTCTCCGACATCGAGGACTCGACAGGCCTGACCCGCAAGCTCGGCAACCGGTACGCCGGCCTGCTGGCCGAGTCGCGCTCGTTCCTCCGCGGCGCCGTCCGGTCGGCCGGCGGCCACGTCGTCGACATCCGCGCGGACGAGATGTTCGCGGTGTTCAAGGGAGCGCCCGAGGCGCTTGCCGCGGCCGTCGCCATCCAGCGCTCGGCGCCGGCGAAGGTTCGCATCGGCCTGCACACCGGCCGTCCCACCCTGACGGACAACGGCTACGTCGGGCTTGCGGTCAGCACGGCGGCGAGGGTCTGCTCGTCCGCGCACGGCGGTCAGATCGTGATGTCGCGCACCACCCGCGAAGCCATTCCGGATGGCCCGGCCGTTCGCGACCTCGGCCTGCACCAGCTTCGCGGCCTGCCCGAGCCGGAGCGACTCTACGAGTTCGATCCGGGCCAGGTGTCGGACAGGACGTAACCCTCGGGGAAAGGGTCGGTGGGATCGAGGTACACCTGCGTGACCCCCGTGATCCAGGCGCTTCCTCGGATGGCGGGCAGGATCGCCTTGCGCCCCGCGAGGGTGGTCTCGGCCGCGATGCGTCCCTCGAACGTGGTGCCGAGCACCGACGCGTGAGTCATCCGGTCGCCGGCGTGCATCAGGCCACGAGCGTGCAGCACCGCCATGCGCGCGCACAGGCCGGTGCCGGTCGCGCTGCGGTCGAGGCGGCCGGGAGAAACGACGACGGCGTTCTTCGAAGTCGCGTTCGGGCCGCGCCACGGCTCCGCGATCTGAACGATGCTGACGCCGCTGATCGCAGGATTCTCGGGGTGAACGCAGCTAACCTGCTCGCGCGCGGCTTCCCGGATGCGCTCGCCGGCGGCGGACAGCTCGCGGGCCTCTGAAGGCACCAGCTCGAAGCCGAGGCTCTTCGCGTCGGCGATCGCGTACCACATGCCTCCGAACGCGATGTCGACCTCGACCGTGCCCAGGCGGGGAACTTCCAGCGGGACGTCGAGCCGGTCCGCGAAGCACGGCACGTTCGTCAGCTCGACGCTCTCGCACCGTCCGTCGCGGCAAGAAGCCCGCACCTCGACGATGCCGGCCGGCGCTTCCAGGCGCAGCGTGGTTTCGGGCTCGCGCATCGCGACCATCCCGGTCTCGAGGAGCACGGTCGTGACGCAGATCGTGTTCGAGCCCGACATCGGAGGGTATTCGGTTGGCTCCATGATGATGAAGCCCGCGTCGCAGCCTGGCTGGTTGGACTTGACTATCAGGTTCGCGTGCGCGGCGACGCTGCCTCGCGGTTCGCGCAGCAGGAGCTTGCGCAGCGAGTCGTCCCGCGCGAGCGCCTGCATCTGCTCGAACACCGAGTCGCCGGCCGGTGGCCGCACGCCGCCCACGATCACGTTGCCGATCTCGCCGCCGGCGTGGCACCCGATCACCGTGATCGCCTTCGTCGTGCGCACCTCAGCGCGGAGTGTCGGCGCCCGGGACGAAAGGTGCGCCGTGACCGGGAACGATGAGGGTCGCCACCGCCAGGATCCTCGCCCTGCTCGCGTGCAGCGTGTCCATGTCCGCGTAGGGATCTCGCGCAGGCCCGGCTGAGTACCACCAGGCGTGCGTGAACGCCACGACGCCGTCCGCCGTCCGCGCCAGTGTCGTGATGTCCTGCGGCGAGTGGCCGGGCGTGGCGATGAGGCGCACGGACTGCGTGATGAGAACCCCGTCCGCCTCCCGCGAGGTCCACTGGTCGTTCTCGTAGATCGCCCAGTGGTCGTGCACCCGCGCGTGCGGAAACAGGGCTGCGTTGAGCGTGTGGTCGGGGTGGTGGTGTGAGAGGACGATGTCGGTGACGCGTTCCGGGTTCACTCCCAGCGCCGCGAGCGGATCGAGGATCTGGCGCCGGTCGCGGACCATGCCAGGGTCGACGATGACTGCCACGTCCCCGTCCCTGACCAGGCTGACGGTCGACATGACGGACTCGTCGTCGGCGCGACCCGCCACCAGCACGTCGACCCTGGCCGTCGCGGCCTCGGGAAGGTCCTTGCTCACGTCGACTCATGATTGTCGCTGTGTCGACGGACAGGATGAGGGCGCGCGAAGCCGGAATCCAACTCGGCTTGCTGCCGCCCGGCAAGACGAACTCCATAACGGACGTCGCCGGCGTTCGCGTGGGACACACGACGCTGTCACGCGACGCCGACGACAAGGGCCACGTCATGCGCACCGGAGTCACGGCTGTGTGGCCGCACGCGGGCCTGCCGTGGCGCGAGCCCGTCTACGCGGGGACCGCCGTGCTGAACGGTTGGGGCGAGCTGATCGGCATCACGGCCCTGAACGAGTGGGGAACCCTCGAGTCGCCGATCATCCTCACCTCCAGCCTCTACATCGGCGCCGCGTACGAGGCCGCCGTGCGGTGGATCGCCAGGACCTACCGCGACGTCGAGGACGTGACCATGCCGGTCGTCACCGAGTGCTCGGACGACTACCTGAACGACACGATCGCCTTCCCCCTGCCGCCGGAGGCGGTCGGCCACGCCCTCGAAACCGCGAGCACCGACAGGCCGGCCGAGGGCTGCGTGGGCGCCGGCACGGGCATGGTCTGCTTCGAATTCAAGGGTGGGATCGGCACCGCGTCGCGAGTGGTCAGCGTCGATGGCGAGGCTTACACGGTCGGCGCGCTCACCCTGACCAATTTCGGATTTCGCTCCGAGCTGCGCATCGATGGGACGTACGTCGGGCGCGAGATCTCCGACCTGATGCCACCCGACGAAAAAGACGAGGAAGGCTCGTGCATCGTGGTGCTGGCCACGGACGCGCCGCTGCTGCCGCATCAGCTGCGCAGGCTCGCCAGGCGCGCCGGCCTCGGGCTGGCACGGTGCGGATCGTTCGCCGGCAACACCTCCGGCGAGATCTTCCTGGCATTCTCGACCGCACAGACGATTCCGTACGACCAGCCGAGGTCTGCGATTCGCGTCGCCGCCCTCGCCGACGGCAACCGGCGCATCGACTCGTTCAACCCGCTGTTCCGAGGCGCGGTCGAGGCGGTCGAGGAAGCCGTGATCAACTCGCTGTTCATGGCGACCACGACCGCCGGACGCAAGGGCCGCGTCGTGCACGCGCTGCCGATCGACCGGGTGCTGAATCTGCTGCGCCGTTGAACGTGATGACGGTGCGCGGCCCAGTCGCCGCGCAGGAGCTGGGCATCACGTTGATGCACGAGCACCTGTTCATCGACCTGTCTTTCCTGCGCGATGAGCCGACGTGGGACTGGCAGAAGACGCTCGTCGACGCCGAGCTCACGCTGGTCAACCGCGGGCTGCTGCAGGTCGACCCCTACGTGAGCCGCCGCAACCTCGTGCTCGACGACGTGGATGCGGCCGTCGCCGAGCTGATCCCGTTTCGCGAGCTGGGCGGCGGCTGTGTCGTCGACCTGACCACCACCGGCATCAAGCCTCAGCCGGCGCGGCTGCGCGAGGTGTCCGAACGGACCGGCGTCCACATGGTGGCCGGCTGCGGCCACTACACCAGGCGATCGCACTCGCCCGAGGTGGCAGCCGCCTCGGAGGCACAACTGGTGGAGGGCATGCTGGACGAGATCGCCAACGGGCTCGCCGGCACGGATGTGAGGCCGGGCATCATCGGCGAGATCGGCACCGGCTCGCCGATCCATCCCGACGAAGCGAAGGTTCTCCGCGCTGCAGCGGCCGCGCAGCAGGAGACCGGGCTGGCGATCAACGTGCACGTCGCGATCTTCAAGCGCGAAGCGCTGGCCGCCCTCGACGTCCTGGAGGCGGCAGGAGCCGACCTGAGCCGCGTGGTCATCAGCCACCTCGACGAGCAGCCCGACACGGCGTATCACCGCGCGGTCCTCGAGCGAGGTGCCTACGTCGAATACGACACGTTCGGGTCGGAATCCTATTTCGACGGCGACGGCTCGGCGGAGCCGAGCGACCGCGAACGGGTCGACTGTCTCATCGAGCTCCTGGACGGAGGTTGGGGCGATCGCCTGCTCATCTCGCAGGACGTGTGCACCAAGGTGCAGCTGCTGCGGTTCGGCGGCCTGGGCTACGCCCACATCCTGCGGTCCATCGTCCCGCGACTCAGGCGCCGCGGAGTCGACGACGCGACGATCAGGAAGCTCCTCGTCGAGAACCCCGCGCGCGTCCTCGCTCTGTAGAGCCCGTCAGGGTTTCCGGGCGCGGATGTAGGCGCTGCCGACCTTGCCGTCGACGCCGGGCATCTCCTCCGTGGCGTGGACCTCGAAATCGACGTCCTGGAAGCCGGCTGTGACCATCGCGTCTCGGTACTCGTCGATGGGGATCGTCCCCGAGATGCAGCCGGCGTAGGCGTCGAGCGACTGTTTGATGGCGGGCGCGAGTGGCTCGAGCTCGACCATGTCGGCCACGGCAAAGCGGCCGCCGGGCCTCAGGACCCGAAACGCCTCCTTGATGACCTCGGCCTTGCTTTCCGCCAGGTTGATGACGCAGTTGGAGATGACGACGTCAACCGAGGCGTCCGGCAGCGGGACGTTTTCGATAGTGCCTTTGAGGAACGTCGCGTTGGTGACGCCGGACTTCTGCTTGTGACTGTTGGCCAGCGCCAGCATCTCGTCCGTCATGTCGACACCGTAGGCGTGACCGCCCGGCGCGACGCGGCGCGCTGACAGCAGCACGTCGAGGCCGGCACCGGAACCCAGGTCCAGCACGACTTCGCCGGGCTTCAGGTCGGCCAGCATCGTCGGGTTGCCGCAGCCTAGGCTCACCGATTCGGTGAGACCGATCTCCGCCAGCGCGTCCGCCGAATAAGAGCCGCTGCACCCGCAGTCGGGTCCGTCGGCCTGGCAGCAGCCCTCCGGGCCTGAGCCTGGCCGGTTGATGACGACCAGCTGCTTCGCGACGCCCGCGTAGCGGGACCGGACGGCCTCTCGGACCTCACTCATTTCTTGCTCCTTCCCATCGATGAATGTCGATGGGTCCCATGCTAGCACAAACCATCGATACTTGTCGATGCGTTCTGTATGATGGCATTCGTGGCGTTGAAGCAGCTCCCGGTTGTCAGGCAGCGAGGCGAGTGCTGCGTCCTCCCCGCCGTGGACGCGGAGTGGGCGGAGGAGGCGGCCAACCTCATGAAGGCCCTTGCCGACCCGACCCGCCTGACCATGGTCGCCGCGCTGTGGAAGGCGAAGAGTCCGGTCTGCATCTGCGACTTCAGGGCCGACATGGACCTGAGCCAGTCCACCATCTCCCATCACATGTCCAAACTGAGGGAAGCAGGGCTGGTCGACTGCCGCAAGGACAGCATCTGGACCTACTACTGGCTCCGCCAGGACCTCGCTCCTGGCACGCGCAAGCTTCTCGGTCAGCTGATCGCGTAAATCAGCCGAGCGCGGCGAGCTCGCTCTCGGTGAGCGTCCAGCCGACGGCTCCGATGTTCGCTCGCAGGTGCGCGACGCTGGTCGCGCCGGGAATGGCGATGACCCGCTCGTCCTTCTGCAGGAGCCAGTTGAGCGCCACCTGTGCCACCGACTTCTGCCGCTCGCGCGCGATTCGCGTGGCGGCCTCGTTTTCGGCCTGCCCTCCACCCAGCGGGCGCCACGCGATGAGCGCGGCATCCAGGTTGCGGCAGGCCTCGAGCACGCCGTTGCGCTCCGGATTGCGATGGAAGAGGCTGAAGTGGACCTCGTTGGCCGCGAGCGGGATCCCGTGACGCTCCAGGCCAGCGGCCGCCGCGTACATCTGGCGCGCGCTGAAGTTGCTGACACCGACCGCGCGCGCTTTGCCGGCTTTCGCAACCTCGGCGAGCCTGTCGATCAGCGGGCCTGGGCCGCCGAGCACGTACGGGAAATGGATCAGATAGAGATCGATCGCATCCAGCCCAAGCCGTTCCAACGAAGCGTCGAGCGCCTGGTGAAACGATCTCGAGGTGAGCCGCTGCGGGAGAGGCAGGTACTTGCTGACGATGAATGACGGTCGCGGATCCCGCCGCCTGCATTCGCCGATCACAGGCTCCGAGCTGTAGACCTCCGCCGAATCGAAGAGGTTCGCTCCGGCGTCGATGGCGGCGCTGTAGACGCCGATCACGTGGTCGGCGTCCTTACCGGGATGGCCCCAGCGATTGGTCCCGACCCCGAGCGCGGGGAGGCGCAGGCCCGTGTGCCCGAGGGCGCGGAGCGGCACGTCGCCCGGCATGCCGCTCTCCCCCGCCTTTCTGGCCTAGAAGCTGACCTTCGTCGTGAAGACGTCGAGCGCCTGCGGTCCGTTGCCGGTCCACATCGCCTGCGCCTTTCTGTTGGTCGACGCCACGGCGATGTAGTCGCCGATGAAGACGGTGCCGCAGTTCGGCGGTTCGACGAACTGCACGCAGGCCTGGAACTTGTTCCCGTCGAAACCGCTGGTGGTGATGGCGACGTTCGACCAGGTGGCCCCGTCGTCGCTGGTCGAGCTGAGCGTGACGCAGATCAGAACGTCGTTGGGATCGCAGGCGCGGTCGTAATAGACGAGGTCCACGCGGCCGTTCGGCGCCGAGCTGAGCCACGGGAAGAACTGGGTCGAGCCCGTGGGCTTGATGCGCACCGGCGCCGACCACGCGCTCACGTTGCCGGGCGCGAGCGTGTGCACCGCGTAGACGTTGCCCGTGCCTGTGCTGCGGTCGTCGAACACGACCACGACGTTGCCCGTGCGCTGATCGACTGTCGACGTCACGTCGCCGCCCCCGCGGTACAGCGCGTTGGGTATGCCGACAGCGGGATTGGGGATGGCCGATGCGGTGAAGCTCTGGCTCCACGTGTTGCCGCCATCGGTCGACTTCGCGATCAGCGCCGCGTTGTTGTTGAGGCTCTTCTCGTTGGGCCCGTTGCTGAAGCTCACGTAGACGGAGCCGTCCGGGCCGACGCGCGGTGTCGCGTCCTGGTCGAACTGGTGGCCGGCGTCGCTCACCCGGATCGGGCCGGTCCAGGTCCTGCCGTTGTCATCGGAGTACGCAAGGTCGATCGGCGACCGACCGGCGCCGCTGAACTCCGCCCACGCGATGTACACGCGGCCGAAGTGGTGACCGGGCCCGCTGCCGGTGTCGACGGTGCCCGCCTCGTGGTCGGGAAACTTGCCGTTGGATCCCTTCTGCGAGCCGTTGGAGGTGCCTGTGGTGATCGAGACGAGGCCGGTCCACGCGGGCGCGCCGCCGACCTGGCTGCCGTAGCTGAAGTTCTGGTTGGCGCCGGCGTTCGCCTGGGCGGGATCGAATGTCGTCGCGAGCAGGTTGACCTGGTGCGCGCTGAGGCCGAAGGCCTGGCAAACGACGTCGAAGGTGTTGAACTTCGGGTTCCAGACGACGACCGGGTCACCGGCGATCGGGTAGACGCCGGCGCCGGGAATGTCGGGGTCGTTGGTGAACGAGGTGAACGGTGCGAACGACTCGGGGGCCCACGTCGTTCCCCCGTCGGTGGAGTACGAAAAACCGCAGCCGTCGTTGAAGTGCCAGTCGTTCCACGCCGCGGCGAGCAGCGTTCCGCTGGCGTCCATGCCCAGGGACTCCTCGTTGCCCGCGAACTGCGAGTTGGTCACGTTGACGATCGTGCCCACGCTCGGCGCCGAGGCCGAAACCGTCACAGCTCCCGCGGCAAGCAGCGCGCCGAGGGTCGAAAGCCACCTTCTCATGACATGAACCTCCCTTCGCGTCCGCTCACGCGGACGAGCCCACACCTTCGCTGCGTCGCTTGAATGCTAGCCAGCGCCGGGTCCCGAACGCCATTAGCCGTTCGACGGCCGGCGCTGTTGCTCGAACATCTCCCGGATCTCGCGCACGGTGGTCGCGTCTTCAGGCTTCTTGTCGGCGGTGCGCAGCGAGACGATGCGCGGAAAGCGCAGCGCGAACTCCGCCGTGTGGCGGGGGCTCGGCGTGATCTCGTCGGCGAGCACCTCGACGACGACCGCCGGCTCGAGCCAGGCGTCAGGGACGAACGCCGACCTCACGCGGCCCGGCTTCTCCGGGACCTCGAGGCTCGACAGCCGCTGGTGGATCTCGCGCCAACCCTGGTCGGAAAGGCCGGTGCCCAGCTTGGTGATGGTCACGAACTCATCGGCATCGCTGTCGTAGACGCCGGCGAGCAACGCGCCCGCACCGAACTCGGCGCGCTTGCCCTTGCCCCCGTAGTAGCCGAGCAGCACGACGTCGACCGTGTCGGTCAGTTGCCCGCTGGTGTTGCGCTTCAGCTTCACCCAGTTGAAGTTGCGGGCGCCGGCCTGATAGGGCGAGTCGAGGCGCTTGGCCACCACTCCCTCGAGGCCGCGGCTGATGTTGTCCAGCAGCTCTTTCGTGAGCTCTTCGGCGGAGTCGGTCTGGGTGAGGGTCGCGATCGCGAGCGTGCCCGCGCCACTGATGACCTCTTTGACGACCTCGAACCGCTGCTCATATGGAAGCGGTGTGAGGTCGTGCCCGTCGCGGTACATCGCGTCGAAGATGAACGCGCGCATCGGCACGCGGGCCGCGAAGTCTTCGATCCCCTCCTTGCGCCGGCGGGCCGCCGTCTCCTGGAACGGCACGTACTCCTCAGACTCCGGGTTGTACGCGATCGCCTCGCCATCCAGGATCACGGTGTCGACGTCGAGAGCCGCCGCCGCTTCGACGATCTCGGGAAATGCCTCGGTCCACGACTCGAGGTTGCGTGAGAAGAGCTTTATCTCCGCTCCGTCCTTGTGGATCTGGACGCGAAGCCCGTCGTACTTCGGCTGCACGCCGACCAGGCCGAGCCTTTTGATCAC
>DASSLR010000053.1:0-8744 GCA_035689345.1 Candidatus Dormiibacterota bacterium | reverse complement strand
AGCTCACTCGAAGAGTGGGCCGACGCGACCGCCGCGCTTCCAATCACCAGGCTCGCCGCGCCCAACAATGCCAGCAACCCGTGCCTCAACTGACTCATCCGCTGCCTCCTTCGCTGGATCCGCGGGCTCGCACCGCCGCCGTTTCTCGATACCTGCGGTGGTTACCTCGGCATCGCACAGAATGGGAGCGATGGATGCGATCGACCGCGCAGTGATGAACTCCCGGCTGCACTACCTCGGCACGGCGGCTCGCACGGTCGAGCCGATGTGGAAGCTGGCGGTGCTGACGTGTATGGACGCAAGGTTGGACCCCCACGCCATGTTGGGCCTCCGTCCGGGCGACGCTCACGTGATTCGGAATGCCGGCGGCCGTGCGAACGCCGACGCAATCCGCGCGCTGGCGATCTCGCAAGCCGTGCTCGGCACGCGAGAGGTGATGGTCATCCACCACACGGAATGCGCAGCCGGACGATTCACGCAGCAAGAGCTCGCGGAGCGCATCGCCCGGGCGACCGGTCACGCATTCAATGAAGACCTGGGCGCGTTTGCGGATCCGATCGAGGCGGTGAAGGAGGACGTCGGGCGGCTCCGGCTCTCGCCGCATCTGGCGCACAAGGACAAGATCCGCGGCTTCATGTTCGACCTGGCCACGAGCAAGCTGAGCGAGGTCTAGTCGAGCGGCGCTTCGAGCAGCTCTTCCGGCTGCTCCTCCTCCTGATCTTCGTCCTCGCCGGCGGGGACGACGTTGATGTAGCGCACGCGCTGCGTGATGAACAGCGAGGCGAAGGTGCACGCGACCGCGGCCGCAAACGAGGCGAGCGTCACGAGGTACAGGCCGATGACCGGGGCCCGACCGCCCGTGGCCTGCGCGGTCGTGAGCGTGATCACGACCATCAGGGTGACCATCATCAGCAGCTGACCGACTGACAGCAGGCTGAGGCTCATGCCGGTGAGGCGCTGGTCGTTGGGCGAGGCGGGGAGGTGGCGGCGCAGGCGGCGCCAGCCGCGTGGCGCGTAGGACCGGCCGGTGACGACCGACAGCAGACCCACCGCCAGCGCGATGAAGTTGAGGACCACGGCGATCAGCACCAACCAGAAGGTGATCGCCACGACGGCGCCCATGTCAGGCATAACGCGTCCCCCCAAGCCCCTGGCTTCAGCTTACGGCCGGCAGAGGACTTTTCCGGGCCGCTTGACAGCCGCGCCGGCGCTGTGATTGAATGACCAATCAAAATTGATTGACCGTTCAATCAAGCCCACGCATGGAGCCAAGGAGTCAAGCCCGAAGATGCCCACCGACACCCGCGAGAAGATCCTGCAGGCGGCATTTCGCGTCCTGAGCGAGCAGGGCTACGAGAACAGCTCGATCAAGCAGATCGCCGAGGAGGCGGGCGTGGCCCAGGGCCTGGTCCACTACTACTTCAAGTCGAAGCAGCGCCTGGTGGTCGAGGTGCTGCAGTTCGTCTGCGAGAAGCTCGAGCTCGACGTCCAGGGCGAGGCAGGTGCCGTCGCCGCCTTCGAGGACGCCAAGACCAAGATTCGCGGCGACCGCGGATCGAACGCCCTTTACGTCCAGCTGATCGGCATCGCCCTGCACGACCCGGAAGTGGGAGCGGGCCTGCGCGATTTCACGCGAGAGCAGCGCGGCCACGTCGAAGAGATAGCGCGCCAGGTGTTCGCCGAGCGTGAGCTCGACCCGACGCCCGCGCGCGGCATCGCAGGCGCGGTTTGGGGCGCGGTGCTCGGCATCATCATCCAGAGCCTCATCGACAAGGAGTTCGACGCGGACGAGGCGATCGACGCGCTCGCCGCGATGTCGCTGTCAGCGGTCTACACGAGCGGTCAGGGCGCGTAGCGCCGCTTTCACGCAAGAGGAGGAAGACAGTGTTCGCGGGCTGGGGTCGAATCGTCTTCAAGTACCGATGGGCGACGCTGATGGGGTCGGGCCTCCTGCTCGCCATCTCCATCGCCGGCCTGCTCATGGGCGGCACGCTCACGAGCGGTGGTCCGCTGACGAGCAACCTGGAGTCGGCGCGAGCCGGCAACCTGGTTTCGTCTGAGCTGCCGAGCGGAAGCAAGCAGACCTCGACGTTCTTCCTCCTTTTCCGCGGCGATTCACTCGTCGCGACCGACGGGGCCTTCCAGTCCGCCGTCGAGTCGGCCCTCGCGCCGATAGAGGGCGACCCGCGCATCAACAAGCTGGTCGACCCGTACAACACCAGCGACCCGCGCACCAGGCAGGCGTACATCTCCAAGGACGGTCACGAAGCGCTCGTCAGCGTCGAGCTGCGTTCCACGGGCACGCAGGCGTGGCATGACTACGACGCGCTTCGCGCTGAGGTCAGGTCCTCCACCCTCACGGTGACGGGCACCGGCTTCGTGCCGATCAACCAGGCGTTCAACACGACGCTCGAAAGCGACCTCCAGCGGGCGGAGACCGTGACCCTGCCGGTCACCCTCATCCTGCTCGTGATCATCTTCGCCTCGGTCGTGGCGGCGGGACTCCCGCTTGGCGTCGGCATCCTCACCATCGTCGGCGGCCTGGCCGGTACCTTCTTCCTCAACCGCTTCACGGACGTGTCCCAATACGCGCTGAACATCGTCACGCTGATCGGCCTCGGAGTCTCCATCGACTACTCGCTGTTCATCGTCAATCGCTTCCGCGACGAGCTGGCCGCGGGCGCCACCCGCGAGGATGCGATAGCGACCACCGTCGCCACGGCGGGCCGGGCGATCACCTTCTCCGGCCTCACGGTCGCGGTCGGCCTGTCCGCGATGCTCTTCTTCCAGGGGACGTTCCTGGCCTCGATGGGCGCGGCCGGGGCGATCGTCGTGGCGGTCGCGGTGATCTACGGCCTCACGTTCCTGCCCGCGCTGCTCTCGATCATCGGCCCGGGCGTCAACCGGCTTCGCCTGCCGTCGTGGCTGCAGGCCGCTCCGCAGGGGAGGGGCACGTGGCACCGGCTCGCCGGTTGGGTCATGAAGCGGCCGGTGCTCGTCCTGATTCCGACGGTGAGTTTCCTGCTCGTGGCCGGCACACCGTTCCTCAGCCTGCGCCTAGCCAACGGCGGCGTCCAGATGCTGCCGTCGCGTCTCGAAGCGCGGCAGGGTTGGGACCGGTTCCTCGCCGACTTCCCCGGCCAGGACCAGACGACGTTCACCATCGTGGTCGATTACCCGAACGGGTCGCCGCTCACAAGCGAGCGCATCGCCGACCAGTACGCATTCGAGCAGCGGGTCGCGAACATCCCGGGCGTCCTGCACACGGCGTCGATCTACGACCTCAACCCGAACCTCGGCCTGTCGGACTACGAGCGCATGTATTCGGGCGACCTGAGCTTGCTGCCCCCGCAGGTGCGGCAGCTCGTAACGGCGACCGTGGGCAAGCACATCGTCGTGATCCAGGCGACGACCAACGCGCCGCAGACCTCCGACGCCTCGCGTGCCATCGTCAGGGCCATTCGCGCCGACGTCGGCGTCGGCGACGGAGGCCAGGTGCTGGTCGGCGGCCAGACCGCGGTCGACCTCGACGTCATCAAGTTCATCACCGACCGCACGCCGGTCGCCGTCGCGTTCGTGGTGCTGGTGACCTACGTCGTGCTCTTCCTGCTGACAGGCTCGGTGGTGCTGCCGCTGAAGGCAGTGCTGCTCAACTTCCTGTCCATCGGTGCTTCGTTCGGCGCGCTGGTGTGGATCTTCCAGCAGGGCCATCTCGCGAACATCCTCAACTTCACGCCGCAGTCGATCGACCCGAGCATCCCGGTGATCCTCTTCAGCATCGTGTTCGGGCTCTCGATGGACTACGAGGTGCTGCTCGTGAGCCGCATCCACGAGGAGTACGTGCGCACCGGCGACAACACCACGGCCGTGGCCTCCGGCCTCGAGCGCAGCGGCCGGCTGATCACCGGCGCCGCGGCGATCATGGTCACCGTCTTCCTCGCGTTCGGTCTGGCCGAGGTCGTGATCATCAAGGCCATCGGCATCGGGCTTGCGATCGCGGTCGCCATCGACGCGACGCTCGTGCGCGCCCTGGTCGTCCCGGCGGTGATGCGCCTGCTCGGCGGCTTCAACTGGTGGGCGCCGCGCCCGCTGCGGTGGCTCTACGAGCGTGCCGGCCTGGACGACCTTGGGGTGGAGGCACCGGCGAGGCCGGAGCCGGTGGAGGCTGTCGCCTAGGCCGAAGGCGGTCTTTCGGCCCTCCGGCCGGCTCTGAGGGCGGTGGCACACTATGTGCCGATGTCCGCAGCGCGCGGCAAGCGCAAGTGGGTGTACCTGTTCCAGGAGGGGTCCGCGCAGATGCGCGACCTGCTCGGTGGCAAGGGCGCGGGCGCCGCGGAGATGACCCGCGCCGGCATGCCCGTCCCGCCCGGGTTCACCATCACCACAGAAGCCTGTCGCGCGTATTACGCGGCCAAAGGCCACTTTCCGGAGGGGCTGTGGGAGCAGGCCACAGCCGCGCTCAAGAAGGTGGAGGCGAAGTCCGGCAAGAAGTTCGGCGACGCGCGCAACCCGCTGCTGGTGAGCGTCCGCTCGGGCGCCAAGTTTTCGATGCCCGGAATGATGGACACGGTCCTCAATCTCGGCCTCAACGAAGAGACGGCTCGCGGCCTCGCCGCCCTGACTCGCGACGAGCGGTTCGCCCTGGATGCGCGCCGTCGCTTCATCCAGATGTTCGGCAAGACCGTGAAGGGCATCGACGGTCAGAAGTTCGAGTCGGCGTTGAGCGCGGCGAAGAAGCGGGCACACGTGAAGACCGACCCTGAGCTCTCGGCCTCCGCGCTGCGCGCGCTGGTCCGCCGCTACCTCGCCATATATAAGGACGCGACCGGGCACGATTTTCCGTCGGACCCGTTGGAACAGCTGCGCGAGGCGATCGACGCGGTTTTTCGGTCCTGGCAGACGCCGCGGGCGGTCACGTACCGGCGCATGGAGCGCATCCCCGACGACCTCGGCACGGCGGTCAACGTGCAGATGATGGTGTTCGGCAACATGGGTCAGTCCTCGGGCACGGGCGTCGCCTTCACGCGCAACCCCATCACGGGAAGCAAGGAGCTCTACGGCGATTACCTCGCCAACGCTCAGGGTGAGGACGTCGTGGCCGGCGTGCGGGATACGGAGCCCATCAAGGCCCTGAAGCGCCGCCTGCCGAAGGTGTATTCGGAGTTCCAGCGTTACGCGCGCCGGCTGGAGAAGCACTACCGCGACGTGCAGGACCTCGAGTTCACCGTTGAGCGCGGCAAGCTTTACATGCTGCAGACGCGCGCGGCCAAACGCACCGGCGAGGCCGCAGTGAACATCGCGGTCGACATGGTCGCCGAACGACTCATCACCAGGCAGGAGGCGGTCGCGCGCGTCGAGCCACGCCAGCTGGAGCAGCTGCTGTTCCCGCGCATCGCACCGAGCGCGAAGACTCAGCCGCTTGCCAAAGGCGTGCCTGCTTCACCGGGCGCCGCGAGCGGCCTGGCCGTTTTTGACGCCGATTCCGCGGTCCGGCTCGGCAAGGAAGGCAAGGCCGTGATCCTCGTGCGCGTCGAGACCAACCCGAACGACGTGCACGGGATGGTCGAGGCGAAAGGGATCCTCACGCAGACCGGCGGCACGGCGAGCCACGCGGCGCTGGTGGCGCGCGGGATGGGCCGGCCTTGCGTGGTGGGCGCAAGCAAAGTGCTGGTCGACGAGAAGCGCCGGCAGCTGTCGGTCGGCGGCACGACCATCCACGAAGGCGAAGAGCTGACGATCGACGGAACGACCGGGGACATCTACGCCGGCCACATCCCCACGATCGAGGCGCGCCCGCTCAACCGCCATCGCGCGGCGCGGGCGATCCTGCAGTGGGCCGATGAGCTGCGCCGCCTCGAGGTTTGGGCCAACGCGGATTACCCGCGGGACGCGAAGAAGGCGCTCGAGAACGGCGCGCAGGGCATCGGGCTGTGCCGCACTGAGCACATGTTCATGGAGGCGGACCGCCTCCCTCTGGTGCAGGCGATGATCATGGCCGACTCCACCGCCGACCGCGAGCGCCAGCTGGCGAAGCTGCTGCCGATCCAGCGCAGCGACTTCCTGGGGATCTTCCGGACGATGGCCGGCAAGCCGGTGGTCATCCGTCTCATCGACCCGCCGCTCCACGAGTTCCTGCCCAACCGCGAGGAGCTGATCGCCGAGACCTCCACCTTGAAGGCGACACACAGGAGTCCGGAGCGGCTGAAGCGCTTGCAGAAAGTTCTCGCGCGCGTGGAGGACCTGCACGAGGCCAATCCCATGCTTGGGCTGCGCGGCGGACGGCTGCTGATGCTCTACCCGGAGATCGCGAGGATGCAGGTGCGCGCGATCATGGAGGCGGCCTGCGCGCTGCGCAAGCGCGGGGTCGACGCGAGGCCGGAGATCATGATCCCGCTCGTCGGGACGCTGGCCGAGCTACACGAGATCCACGAGCAGCTTCGACCTGTCGTGGACGCTGTGCACAAGGAGAAGGGGGTGCAGGTTCCGTACAAGTTCGGGACCATGATCGAGCTCCCGCGTGCGGCGCTGACCGCGGGCGAGATCGCGAGCGAGGCGGAGTTCTTCTCCTTCGGGACGAACGACCTCACGCAGACGACGTTCGGCTACTCGCGTGATGACGCCGAGCGCCACTTCATCGTCCGCTACCTCGACCGAAAGATCCTTCCGCGCAACCCGTTCGAGACGATCGACCAGAACGGCGTGGGGCGCCTGATGCAGCTGGCCGTGCAGGAGGGCCGCAAGACGCGGCCGCGGCTCGAGGTCGGGATTTGCGGAGAGCACGGCGGCGACCCCGATTCGATTCACCTGTGCCACCGGCTCAACCTGAACTACGTTTCGTGCAGCCCGTTCCGCGTGCCCGTGGCGCGCCTGGCGGCGGCTCAGGCCGCGATCGGAGAGACGACTTCGACCAAGTAGCGCGACACGCGCTGGCCTGGGCTCAGCGGGCCCTGGGTGCGCGGGACTTGCGATCTATCAAGCCGCTGGCCGGAGGCATCACGGGCGCGGTGCTTGCCTTCGACGCTCCCGACGTCGCGCCGCGGCGCTTCGTGCTCAAGCTGTACCGGCCCGATCCGGAGGAGCCGGACTCCGCCGGGCGCGAGGCGCGCGTCCTCGAGTTGCTCGCGCCGACGCAGCTGCCCCTGCCGCGAGTCATGGCCATGGATCGTGAAGGCACCGACACCGTGTGGCCGGCTTTGCTCATGACCCGAATGCCTGGACGGCGGCGGTTCCGGCCGCGTGAGGTCGGGCCCTGGCTCGAAGGCCTCGCTCGCCTCGCGGCCCGAATCCAATCCGCGGCCGTGCCTCCGGGCGCGTTGCCGGAATACCGGCTGTGGGGTGCGAGCGACCCCCTCGACATGCCGGAGTGGTGGACGCAGCCCGAGGCGTGGCGGAGAGCTGTCGATGTTTTTCGCGGGCCCGCGCCGCAAGAGGGTCAATCGTTCATCCATCGCGACTTCCACCCGGGCAACGTGTTGTGGAAGGGCCGCCGTCCCTCCGCCATCGTCGACTGGCTGCATGGATGTCGCGGACCGGTGGCGGTCGACGTGGCGCACTGCCGCGTGAACCTGTGGCTCGACAACGGGCCGGCAGTGGCCGACGCGTGGCTCGAAGCTTGCGGCGTGGCGTCGCATCATCCGTACTGGGACATCGCCGACGCGCTGAGCTGGATCCCGAATCCCCGCGTCGATGGCATGCGCCGGGCGCGGCGCTACGAATCGTTCATCGTTACAGCCGTGTCGAGGCTCTCGTGATCGTCAACGTCTGCCCGGCCGCGGTCACGAGCGCCTCGCCGGATCGCGTATGGCAGGTCGTGACCGACACCGAGCGGCTCGGCGAGTGGGCCGACGCGACGTTCGTGTCGGCGCACCCGCCAGGCCGGGCCGCCAAGGGTCAGATCGTCAACCTGCGCGCGCAGGGCCTCGGCCGGACCTGGCCGGTGACCATCGAGGTCGGCGACATGGACCCCGACCACCGCTGGATCGACCTGCTGGCGCGGCTGCCGCTCGGCCTCGAGAACCACGAGCACCTCACGCTCACCGAGACGCCCGAGGGCGGGACGCTCATCCGGTTCAATTGAGACTTTCACATCCCGCCCGGGTGGCGGGGCTGGTTCATCCGGACCTTTCTCAGCCGGGAGTTGAGGGTTGGCCCGGTGCAATCGCTCCGCGACCTCATCCGGGCGGCTGGGGCGTCCGGCCGATCCCCGGGTAGCTGATCACCAGTCCGTCCGGGTCGAAGACGAGCTCGGCGGCGAAGTCCCGGGAAGCCGACTCGTAGCGCACGATCGAGCCGGCGCCCTCGCGGCGAACGAACGTGTAGCGCTGGCGGCTGACGTGGACGGCAAGGTCGGGCACGGAGATCCAGGCCATGACGAAATCGATGGGCCCGCCGCCGGCCAGCAGCCCGTGCCGCAGCACCGGCATCGTGTTGGTGAGGGGAGACCAGGCCAGGTCGCAGTCCAGCGACGTCTTGTTCAGGCCGGCCAGGTCGCCGCCAGGCTCCGGGAGGTCGACCGCGCCCTTGGCCCGAGTTCGAGCCGTCCACTTCCCCGACCACAGGCGCCGGAGGTCGAGCCGGCGGCTCCAGTCCTGGCCCGTGGCCTCGACCAGGATCCCCGACGTGACGAAGCGGGCAAGAGTCTCGAGCTTGTATTCGAGGCGGTAAGGCAGCGGCTCGAGCCCGAACGCCGTGCCCGTCGCCGTCAGGCGGCCGCGGCCGACGATCACGTGGGCGAACTCCGCTCC
>DASSLR010000052.1:0-78339 GCA_035689345.1 Candidatus Dormiibacterota bacterium | reverse complement strand
GGGATGTTTCCGTGCCACCGCGGGTTGCGCCGGCGCTCCTTGCGCAGCGCAATCCGCAAGGCATGGATGAGCGAGCTCCTCGTCCGGCCCGGCTCGATGACGTCGTCGATGTAGCCGCGCTCGGCCGCGATGTAAGGGTTGGCGAAGCGCTCCGTGTAGTCGGCGACCAGCTCGCGGCGTAACGCCGCCCGGTCGGTGGCCGCGTCGAGCTCGCGGTGGAACACGATGTTCACCGCGCCCTCCGGGCCCATCACGGCGATCTCGGCGGTGGGCCACGCGACGTTGTAGTCCGCGCGAATGTGCTTGGAGCACATCACGCAATAGGCGCCGCCGTAAGCCTTGCGCGTGATGACCGTCAGCTTCGGCACCGTCGCCTCGCTGTACGCGTACAGCAGCTTCGAGCCGTGTCGGATGATCCCGCCGTACTCCTGCG
This sequence comes from Candidatus Dormiibacterota bacterium, assembly GCA_035689345.1. Taxonomy (GTDB): domain Bacteria; phylum Chloroflexota; class Dormibacteria; order Dormibacterales; family Dormibacteraceae; genus CF-118. The sequence continues at coordinate 77,906 of DASSLR010000052.1, read as the reverse complement.
CCGTCCCCGGCAGGAATCCGGGCACATCGACGAACGTGACCAGCGGGATGTTGAACGCGTCGCAGAAACGCACGAACCGTGCCGCCTTCACCGACGCGTTGATGTCGAGCGAGCCCGCCATCACCTTGGGTTGGTTCGCCACCACGCCGACCGGATGGCCGTCGAGATGCGCGAACCCGACCACGATGTTCATCGCGTAGAAGGGCTGCACCTCGAAGAAATCGCCGTTATCGACCACCATCCGGATGACGTCCTTGATGTCGTACGACTCCTTCGAGCTGTCGGGGATGACGCGGGCCAGGCCCGGGTCGGCCCGCTCGGGGTCATCGGTCGGAGGCAGGCGAGGTGCCTCGACGTCGCACGACTGCGGGATGAACGAAAGCAGCCGGCGGACCTGCGTGAAGCACTCGTCCTCGGTCTCGGCCAGGAAGTGCGCCACACCTGACTTCACGTTGTGCACCTCCGCGCCGCCCAGCGAGTCGAAAGTCACCTCTTCGCCGGTCGTGACCTTGATGACCTCTGGACCGGTGATGAACATGTAGCCGACTCCGTGCACCATGAACGTGAAGTCGGTCATCGCCGGCGAATACACCGCGCCGCCGGTGCACGGGCCGAGGATGAGGCTCAGCTGCGGGATGACGCCGCTCGACTCGACGTTGCGCCAGAAGATCTCGGCGTAGCCCGCCAGCGACACCACTCCCTCCTGGATCCGCGCGCCGCCCGAGTCGTTGATGCCGATGATCGGGATGCGGTTCTTCAGGGCGAGGTCCATGACCTTGATCACCTTCTCGGCGAACACCTCGCCCAGCGAGCCGCCGAAGACTGTGGCGTCGTGGCTGAACAGCATCACGTCGCGGCCGCCGATCTTGGCGAGGCCGGTGACCACACCATCGCCCGCGACGCGTTTCGACTCGAGCCCGAATCCCGAGGCGCGGTGCGTCGCGAAGATGTCGAGCTCTTCGAACGAGTTGCGGTCGACCAGGCGAGAGATGCGCTCGCGGGCGGTCAGCTTGTGCTTGGCGTGCTGCCGGTAGAACGCCTCGGCGTCGCCGTGCCCGGCTTCGTATTTCCGCTGCCGGAGCAGGTTCAGCGGGTCGACTTTGGGCTTATCGCCCACGTTGGCGCTTCGCGACGAGGATGCGTCTTTTTGATTGCATGAACATCCACCGATGGCCTTCCAGGTCCTCGGCGCGGTAGCGCGCGCCGTCGTCGGTGCCTTCGACCTCGGACAGAATGCGCGCGCCGGCTTCCTTCGCCCGCTCGAAATGCTTGCGGACGTCGTCGACATAGACCAGGACGCCGTCGACGACGTACGGGACCGACTGCCAGCGCGCCGCCGCCTCGCAGTGTTCGCGATGCTCCTTAGGCCCCTGGTAGTCCGGTGACGGCGTCGCCAGCATGATCACCCCCGACCCGGTCTCCATCTCCCCATGTCCGAGCCGTCCGTCCGAGACGCGGCGATCCCGCTCGCGAAAGCCGAACGCCCGCGCCAGCCAGTCCATGGCGGCCGGGCCGTCGGCGTAGGAGATCATCGGGATGACATCCGGATGGTTCATGCGGCCTCCGTCGGGCGATATTCGCCGAAAACTTCACGCAACACGCTGCAGCATTCGCCGATCGTCACGTAGTCCGCGAGCGCGGCCTTCAGCACCGGCAGCAGGTTGTCGGTGCCCCGCGCGGTCTCGCCGATGGCCGCCAGGTGACGCTCCACTACATCCCGCTGCCGTTGCGCGCGCAGCTTCTTCAGCGCCCGCGCCTGCTCGGCCTGGTGCTGCGGACCCACCTTCGTGATCTCCACCACGTCTGCGCCGGCGCTCGCGTACTTGTTCACACCGACCACCACGCGCTCGCCCGACTCCACACGCAGCTGGAACCGGTAGGCGCTCTCCGAGATCCGCTTCTTCGTGAACCCGTTCTCGATGCAAGCCACGGCCCCGCCCTGCTCGTCGACCTCGGCCATGATCGCCACGGCCTCCTCTTCCACCCTATCGGTGAGGTTCTCGACGTAGTAGGAGCCGCCGAGCGGGTCGGCCACAAACGGCACCGCCGACTCGAAGCCGATCATCTGCTGCGTGCGCAGCGCCAGCTCGGCCGCTCCCTGCGACGGCAGGCCGAGCGCCTCGTCATAGGCGTTGGTGTGAAGCGACTGCGTGCCGCCGAGCACCGCGCTCATGGCCTCCAGGGTCGTGCGCACGACGTTGTTCAGAGGCTGCTGCGCGGTCAGGGTCACGCCGCCAGTCTGGGTGTGGAAGCGCAGCGCCTGCGACCGCTCGTCGCGAGCGTGGAACCGGTCGCGCATGATCCGCGCCCACATGCGGCGCGCGGCGCGGAACTTCGCCACCTCCTCGAAGAAGTCCATGTGGCACGCAAAGAAAAAGGACACGCGTGGCGCGAAGTCGTCGATCGCGAGCCCGGCCGCGACAGCCGCCTCGACGTAGGCGATCGCGTGGCTCAGCGTGAAAGCGATCTCCTCCGCCGCTGTGGCGCCGGCCTCGCGCATGTGGTAGCCCGAGATCGAGATGGTGTTCCAGTTCGGCAGGCTCTCGCGGCAGTAGGCGAACAGGTCGGTGACCAGCCGCATCGAAGGCTTCGGCGGGAAGATGTACGTGCCGCGCGCGGCGTACTCCTTGAGAATGTCGTTCTGCACTGTGCCCGTGATCTTGCCGGCCGCGACGCCCTGCTTCTCGGCGACCAGCTGGTAGAGCAGCAGCAGCATGGCCGCCGTGGCGTTGATGGTCATGGACGTCGAGACGCGCTCGAGCGGAATGCCGTCGAGCAGGATCTCCATGTCCGCGAGCGAGTCGATCGCCACTCCCACCTTGCCGACCTCGCCGTTGGCCATCGCGTCGTCCGAGTCGTAGCCGATCTGCGTCGGCAGGTCGAAGGCGATCGACAGTCCGGTCTGGCCCTGGTCGAGCAGGAACCGGTAGCGCTTGTTGGACTCCGCGGCGGTGCCGAAGCCGGCGTACTGGCGCATCGTCCACAGCCGGCCGCGATACATGTCGCGGTGGATGCCGCGGGTGAATGGAAAGGCGCCAGGCGCGGGCTCTTCGGCGCGGCGGTCTTCGACCGAGTAGACCGGCTTCAGCGGCAGCCCGCTGTCGTTCTTGAGCTCAGTCACGGCGTCTCCACCAGCTCGGTCAGCACTCCGCCCATCGTCTTCGGATGCAGGAACGCGATCCGCGAGCCGTGAAGTCCGACGCGCGGCTGCTCGTCGATCAGCTCGAGCCCCGCCGCACGCGCCTCCGTCAGCGCCAGGTCGATGTCCGCCACCGCGTAGGCGACATGGTGCAGACCCGGGCCGCGCTTCGCGAGGAACTTGCCGACCGGCGTGTCGTCGCGTGTCGGGTGGAGCAGCTCGACCTCACCCTCGCCGGTGCGGATGAAGGCCGCCTCGAGGCCGTCGCTTTCGCTGATGGCCCGCTTGACGAGCTCGGCGCCGAAGGTCGACGTGTACAGGCGGATCGAATCGTCCATGTCGGTCACCGCCACGCCGACGTGATGAATCTTGTCCAGCCTCACTGCACTGAAAAAACGCGCGTGACCGCGTTGAGCGTCAGGACGTTCGGCAGCAGCCCGTCGATCTTCAGCTGGCCGCGGAGCAGCTTCAGCGCGACGCCGCGACCGACGCCGTCGATGTAGACCGGGAGCCCCAGCGGCCCGATCTTCAGGTTGCTGAGGTTCATCACGGTGTCGGCGTCGGCGCGGATGGTGATCGTGCGCCGGGGCTTCAGCCCGTTGTGGACGATGAGCTTGCCGCCCTTGAAGTCGAGGGTCACGCCCTCGTCAATGTCCGTCACGAAGATGCCCACGCGGGCGACGAGCTCGTCGAAGTCGGCCTCCTTCTCCGGCCGGCTCTTGACGTTTGCCTCGATGAGGCCGCCCAGCATCGACGAGAACGCGCTCGGCTCCTGGTCGGCGTACTCGACCAGGGCGCGATCGGAGCCGTCAGACTTCAGCTTTCGTCGGGCCATTCGACGGGCACGCGCGTGGTGCACTCGGTCATCTCTTGCGATGCCTTGGTGTACCGCACGATCGTCGGCAGGTCTCCTTTGAGCTTCAGCTTGCCCTGCAGCATGCCCTTGGTCGCATCGAGCTGCTTGGTCGCGACCTCCTTCCAGCGCGAGTAGGGCGCGGTGATGACAAAGTCGCACTTCTGCGCGTCGCCGGCGCTTCCCACCCTGACGCTGCGGGCGTCACCGTCGAAGAGATCCATGACGATTCCCTTCGCCTCGGGGAAGTGCTTGTCGGGCTCGGCCTCCACGACCAGGCCCACCGTCCACTTCCAGCCCTTGGCCGCGGACTTGTACTTGTCCGACTTGTTGACCTCGTCCTTGAACGCCGAGGCCCATTCGCTGGAAAAAGCTTTGACCGCCATGTGCTTTCCTCCTCCTATCGACCCGCTTCAAGCCAGAAGGTTACAGGCCTAGGATTCGGGCATGGCGGGGGCCAACGTCTTCTTCGAGCCGCTCACGGCACGAGACGCGTGGTTTCTCTACGCCGAGCGGCCGGAGACCCCCCTCGACCTCGGCACGGTTTACGTCTTCGAAGGCGGCTCGCGGATCCCCGGCGGCCGCGGCGCGGCGGGCGTCGAGGACACCGTGCGCGAGCGCATCCACCTCGTGCCTCGCTACCGGCAGCGCATCCATCGCGTGCCGTTCAACCTCGCGCATCCGGTCTGGGTCGACGACCCCCACTTCGACCTCGGCCAGCACATCCGGCGCGAGGTGCTGCCGCCGCCCGGCTCAGGCGCGCAGCTGCGCGCGCTAGTGATGCGCATCCTCGCCCGCCCGCTCGACATGCGCCGGCCGCTGTGGGAGATGACCATCGTCACGGGCCTGCGCGACGGCAAGGTCGTGATCGTCAACCGCGCGCATCACGCGATGGTCGACGGCATCTCGAGCGTCGACATCCTCACGCTGCTGCTCGACACATCGCCCGAGGTCTACACGCCCGAGCAGCCGGCCGAGCCCTGGAAACCGCGTCCTGAGCCTTCGAACTGGCAGCTGATCCGGCCCATGCTCTGGGACCTCCGCCCGGCTCGCGGCCACGAGCGCTCGCTCACGCCGGCCTTCTGGAGGAACCGCTCGCTGCCCTGGACCGGCATGTGGAGCCTCGGCGGCAAGATGGCGACGCGCCGGCCCGACCTCTTCTTCAACCGCAAGATCGGCCCGCAGCGCACCGGCCGCGGTCTCAAGGTTCCGCTGGCCGCGTTCAAGGCCCTGAAGGACCGTTACGGCTGCACTGTCAACGACGCCGTGCTCGCGGTCGTGTCGGAGGGCCTGCACCGCTGGTTCACAGCGCGCGGCGGCACAGTGCCGGACAAGGTGCGAGTGTTCTGTCCGGTAAGCGTGCGCGGCGAGCAGGACCGCGGCCGCGCGGGCAACCAGATCAGCGGCATGGTGCTCGAGCTGCCGACGGGCGACCTGAGGATGGAGGAGCGGCTGCGTCGCATCAACGTCACCACGGGCGACCTCAAACGCACCCGTCAGGCGGTCGCCGCGGACAAGCTGGCAGGACTTGCCGACTGGGCGCCGCCGACCCTTCTGGTGCTCGCCGGGCGCCTCATGTCGAACCCCCAGGCGGGCGCCAACATCAACGTGACGAACGTTCCCGGCCCGCAGTTCCCTCTCTACTCGGGCGGTGCGCAGCTGCTCGAGGTCTGGCCCTTCGCGCCGCTGTACCCGACGATGGGCCTGGGCGTCGCGATCGTCTCCTACAACGGCGAGGCCTACTTCGGGCTGACCGCGGATCCCGGCCTGGTGCCCGACGTCGAGGAGTTCACGGCCAGGCTGCGCGAGGCGGCCGCCGAGTGCATGGCGCTGGCGACTACGAGCGGAGGGTGAAGCGGATCGTGTTCTGGCCGATGGAGATCACGTCTCCATGGTCCAGCTGCTTGTCGATGATCGGCTCGCCGTTGACCAGCGTGCCGTTGGTGCTGCCGAGGTCGCTGATCCAGTAAGCGCCCTGGCGCAGCTCGATGCGGCAGTGATGGCCGGAGGTCGCGGGGTCGCCGATGATGATGTCGTTGTCGGGCGCCCGGCCGACGGTGGCGGACGAGTCCGGGATGCCGACCACGCGCCGCGCGAACGGGCCGGTTTCGAACGTCAGCTTCGCGGGCGGCTCGCCCTGAGCTGAGGGCTCGGGCTCGAGCGCGTGCAGCGCCAGCGTTTCCTTGGTCGCGGCGGCCTGGGGAGGCGACCACGCCGGCATGATCGACGTCGCCGCCTCCGAAGAGGCTCCGCCGTTGTCATAACCCGATGGAGCCTCCGGCGGAGGCGCTGAACCGGGCCACGCGACGATCGTCGAGCCCGCGTTGGGCTGCGGCGGGGCCGGCTGGGCTGGGGCGACCGGAGGCGGCTCTGGCGCGGGAGGCGCGGTGGGCGCCGGCGCCGGGGCAGCGTCCCAGGTGGGTGCAGAGGCTTCAGCCGCCGGTTCCTGGTCCCAGGTCGAGCCCGGCGCGGCGGCCGCCGGCTCCGACCACGTCGGCGCGGCCGCGGCGGGGGGCTCTTCCTGCCAGACCGGCGCGCTCGGCGCCGGTGCGGGCGCTTCGGCTTCGCCCCAGGTCGGCTCGGCGGGCTGCGCCGGCGGTTCCGGAACGGGCGCCGGTTCGACGGCGGCGGCCACCTCCGGGTAGGCGACGTGCACCGTCTCCTCTTCGGGCGGTGGCGGCTCGGCCGGAGCCGGGGGGACGGTGGCGGCGACTTCCGGGGCCGGCTCGGCCGGCAGCGTGCCGATGGCCTGGGTTTCGGCCACTGCGGGCTCGGGCTCCGGCTCGGGAGGAGCGGCCTCCGCCGCGAGCGCGGCGGGCGTTTGCAGCATCACGGTCTCGGCGGCGGCCGGGACGGGCTCAGGCTCTGGCTCCACGAGCGCCGGCTCGGCAGGCGCGGGCTCTGGCTCCACGGGCGCCGGCTCGGACATCACCGGCTCCGGCTCGGCCACCACGACCGGCACGGCCTCGGCGGCCTCTTCGGGCAGGGGCGCGGGCAGCTCGAGCGGTTCTTCGGTGGCCTCGGGCTCGGTTGCGACCGCCGTGGCGGTGGCCACGGGGGCCGGCTCTGGCTCAGGCTCCGGCTCAGCCGGGGGCTGCTCTTCGACCGGAGCCGGGGCCGGCGGCACCGTCGCCGCCACGCTCGTTCTGCGTTCGGTCGTGCCCGTGCCGAGGTATTTCTCGAACCACCCGGCGATGCGGCGCAGGCGCTCGACGCGCCGGTCGGGCCGCCCGTTGCGCGAAATGTCGTGCGACTCGTCGGGGAAGCGCACCAGCTCGACGGTCTTGCCGAGCAGGCGCATCGCGCCGAAAAGCTCCTCCGACTGCGAGATGGCGCAGCGCAGATCCATCTCGCCGCAGGTGAGCAGCAGCGGCGTCTTCATCTCGCGCACGTACTTGATCGGCGAGTTGTTCCACAGCGACTCGGTGTCCGGCCAGGGCGGAGGCCCGAGCTCGAGCTCGCCCCACAGCACGATGTCGTGCTGCGCGTACTCGCTGACGAGGTTGGAGATCGAGCGCATGGAGACGGCCGCGGCGAACCGATCGGTGTGGCCGATCGCCCAGTTCGTCATGAAGCCGCCGTACGACCCGCCGCCGATGCCGATGCGCTCCGGGTCGACCGCGCCGGTGCGCTCGATGACCTGGTCGAGCGCGGTCATCAGGTCGATGTAGTCCTTGCCGCCCCAATCCTTGACGACCGCGCGACGGAACACCTCTCCGTATCCGTCGGAGCCGCGGGGGTTCATGTAGAAGACGAGGAATCCCATGCCCGCGAGCACCTGGAACTCGTGGAAGAACGCCCAGCCGTACTCCGCGTGCGGGCCTCCGTGCACCTCCATCACCAGCGGGTACGCCCGCGACGGATCGAAGCCCGGGGGCTTGAGCAGCCATCCCTGCATCACCCATCCGTCGGGCGCTGTGAACGAGTGCTCCTCCGGCTGCGCGATGTAGCGCTCGCGCAACCACGGGTTGAGATCCGTCAAGCGCGCCTCCGCGCCCTGCATCACGACGTGCAGCTCACCGGGGTCGCTGGTGTCCGACGCGGCGAACGCGATGACGCCGCCAGACACGTCGAAGTCGTAGATGCGGCGCTGGCCGCCGACCTCTGCCCGGACGTTGCCCTGGAGGTCGACCGAGTAGATGCCGGTCGCGCCGGGTCCGCTCGCGGGGAAGTACACGCGGTCGCCATCGCGAGACCAGCACATCGGCACGCCGTGGCCGGCGCGCATGTCTGTGATGACACCGTCGCCGACGGCGAGGTCGAGGTTGGCGGTGAGGCATCGCGCAGCGCCGCCGGTGGCGGGCACGATCCACAGCCGGTCGAGCAGCCCTGCCTCGTCACCGTTGAGCGAGCTGTAGGCGATGACGTCACCGCGGGGCGACCAGATCGGCGAGATGACGTCGTAGCCGGTCGCGATCTTCTCGAGGTTGCCGCTGAAGTCGACCGTGTACACATGGGTCTCGCGGTGGAGGTCGCGGTCCTCGTCGGCGTTGCCGACGACCACCAGGCGGGTGCCGTCGGGCGACCAGTCGACGCCGCCAACGTCCCACGCGCCGTTGGTCAGCTGCGTCGCCTGCCCACCATCCGCCGACACCACGAAGAGGTGCTGGTGACGGCCGTCGCGGTAGCCGACGCCGTCGAACTTGTAGTCGAGCGTGCGGACGACGCGCGCCACCGGCGTGCGGCGCACCTGGTCGCTGCTCTCAGGTGGGCGCGGGTCGTCGACCACGTCATCCGGATCGGACGCGACGGTGCCGACGAACGCGACGTGCGTGCCGTCAGGCGACCACACGGGTGAGCTGGCGCCTTCGGGCACCGAGCTCAGCTGCCGCGACTCGCCACCCGCAAGGTCCATGACGAAGATCTGGTCGGCCGCGCCGTGCTTGCTGACGAAGGCGAGCCGGCGGCCGTCCGGCGACCACTCGGGTGCGTGGTCGTGACGAGGGCCGACGCCGGCCTCGATGGGCTCAGGGTCGAGCACCCGGCGCACCACCACGCGGCTCTGGTTGCTCCGCGACTCCGCGTCCGCCCAGCGGACTTCGTAGGCGACGTGTTCACCGCTCGGGCTCAGACGGACGTGATCGAGCCAGCGGAACCTGTAGATGTCTTCCGGTCGCAGTGGGGCGGGCAACGTTGTTCCCCGATTTAAGCAGCAATGTGCTGCGGATTGCTCTCCCGCGACATCAGGAATGGACCAACCCGCACCATGCGCCGGTAAAACAATGTGAAATGGTCGCGGTGGACGGGCGGCGCGCGTTGATCCACGGGTTCCGATGGGGCGTGCTGGCGGGGCTCGTGCTGGTCGCGTTGATGTACCTCGCGAACCTGCTGCTCGGTCTCCAGCCACTCACCCAGGCGCTCAACGAGCCGCTGCTCGCGATCATGCCCGGCTTCGTCTTCGGATTCCTGATCGACACGCTGCAGCACGCCGGCAAGGTCGTCGAAGAGCTCGGCCTCATCGTGGCGATGGTGGTCGCCCTCGGCCTGCTGGGCGCGGCGTGGGCGTGGACCTCGCGCCGGTGGCGATTTCCATATTCCGCGCTCGTGTTCGCGGGCGCAGGCTGGCTGGTGGTCACCGGGCTGCTCCTCCCCATCGCCGGCGAGGGCGTTTTCGGATTGACCACGGGACCGACCACTCCGCTGGTGTGGGCCGCGCTCTTCGCCGTCTACGGCGTGGTGCTGCAGCTGGGCGGCGACCCAGGCGACGAGCCCGCCGATCCAGGCCGCCGGCGCCTGCTGAGCGCGCTGCCGCTCGGCCTTGGCGCGATCAGCCTCGGCGTGCTTGCGCTCAAGCTCGCGCCCAACTGGTACGGCGCGATCTTCTCGCCGCCCGAGGCGGGACTCTACGGCCGCTCGCCGCAGCTCACGCCCATCGAGAACTTCTACATCGTGTCGAAGAACTTGGGCGGCGATCCGAACATCGATGGTGGCAGCTGGCGCCTGAAGATCGGCGGCCTCGCGAGCAACCCGGTCACGCTGACCGTGCAGGACCTGCGGGCGCTGCCGGCGACCTCCGAATACGTGACGCTCGAGTGCATCAGCAACCTCGTGGGCGGATCGCTGATGAGCACCGGCATCTTCACCGGGGTGGCGCTGCGCTACCTGCTGCAGCAGGCCGGTCCCAAATCCTCAGCGTCGTGGGCCGGGTTCAAGGCCGCGGACGGATACACCGAGAGCCTACCGCTTTCCGCCATCGATTCGGACCCGACGATCCTCGTCGCGTACGAGCTCGACGGCGACCCGCTGCCGGCCGAGCACGGCTACCCCGCCCGGATCCTCATCCCCGGCCGCTACGGCATGAAGGGACCCAAGTGGCTCACCGAGATCGACCTTCTCGATCACGAGACCGGCGGCTACTGGGAGCAGCAGGGCTGGGATCACCACGCCGTCGTCAGGACGACCTCGCGCATCGACCTGCCACGCGAGGGCGACATCGTGAAGGTGAGCGGAGTGTCCGTCAGCGGCGTCGCGTTCGCCGGCACGCGCGGCATCAACAAGGTCGAGGTGAGCACGGACGGCGGCAGGTCGTGGGTCGACGCCCCGTTCACGGCCCCGCTGTCGCCGCTGACGTGGGTGCTCTGGAACTTCAACTGGACGCCTCCCGGCGAGGGCTCGTACGACCTGGTGGTGCGCGCCACCGACGGCACCGGCGCGGTGCAGGAATCGAAGAGCGCGATGAGCTACCCCAGTGGCGCCACGGGCTACCACTCGGTGCGGGTGGACGTCTCTAAGTAGTAGTAGTGGTCGGGATCCCCACCGCGAACATGTAGCCGTTCGCGTCCTCGAGCCGGACCTCGCGCCATCCGTGCGGATAGGTCATGGCCGGCACGTTGATCGTGAATCCGTGGTCGCGAGCGCGCTGCTCCACAGCGTCCGGGTCAAAGCCCATCAGCCGGATCTCCGCGCCCGTGCCGCGCTTGCCCGGCGCCGCCAGGCGGGCGGTCTCCGCCGCTGAATGGTCGAGGGTGTGGTCGGCGTGCAGCATCAGGTGCCAGCCGCCCGGGCCTTCGAACGCGGCGAAGTCGGGATCGCTGTACAGCTTCTTCAGCTGGAGCACGTCGACGTAGAAGGGAAGGCTCGCGTCGATGTCGGGGACGATCAGGTTCATGTTCAGCCCGGTCAGCTGTCGCGAGAACTCGGGCGCCGGCATCCATGGCGTGCCGGTGCGCAGGCGGGTCATCGAATTACTTCATCGCCCATAGGGCTTTGAACGTGTCCCAGCCCATCCGGAACAGCCCTTCCTTGCGCAGCATCTTGAAGATCTTCGCTTGCTTGTCCCACTTCGAAGTGCCGTCGACGCGGAAGAACTCGTCGAGCGCCCGATCGCCGACCTGCGGGTACTTCGTGAGCATCTGCGGGTTGTGCTCGAGCAGCGGTACGGCTTTGTCGTACTTGCGCATGTCGGCCATGATCCAGGAGTGGTCGAGCTTGCCTTTGTACTCGGCGAGCCGGCGCTCTGAGAAATCGCCCGTCTCCTTGGCGTGGACCACGGTCTCGCCCGCGAGCCTGCCTGACTCCATCGCGAGGTTCGAGCCTTCGCGGTGCACCGGGTTCGACAGCATCGCCGCGTCGCCGCAGATGAGATAGCCGGCCCCGTAGACCTTCGGGATCCCGCGATAGCCACCCTCGGGAATGAGATGGCCCAGGTACTCCACAGTCTCGGCGCCGCGTAGCAGCGGCTTGACCGCAGCGTGGTTCTTGAAATGCTCGAGCAGATCGTTGGGGCTGCGAAGCGTCGCGTTGAACTCGCTGAGCAGCGCGCCACCGCCGACCGAAAGCGTGTCCTTGTTGGTGTAGATGAACATGAAGCCGGACATGCCCATGGTCGAGTCCCCGAAGCACTCGATCGAACAGCCCTCGCCCGGCGCGCAGTTGAAGCGCTCTTCGATGAGCCCGGGCTCGAGCTGCATGATCTCTTTGGCCGCCATCGCGACCTCGTTGGGTCGCAGCTTGCGGCGCAGGGGCCGGCCGTTGAGGACGGTCTTTTCGAGCAGGCCCGAGCCGAGGCCGATGCCCTCGCACACCACGACGACCTCGGCGTAGAGGTCGTCGCCACGTCCGGTCGCGACTCCGACCACGCGATTGTTCTTGACGATGAGGCGGTCGACGACCGTTTCTGGCACCACCATCGCCCCGGCCTTCTCCGCCTGGTCGGCGAACCACGCGTCGAATTTCGCGCGCAGCACGGAGTACGAATGCGGGTGCTCGGTGTTGCGGAGGTTCTTGTAGTCGAGACCGATGTAAGCCTCGGGCGTCATCATCCAGCGACGCTCCTCGATGATCGGCCGCTCGAGCGGTGCCTCCTTCCAGGCGTCCCCTACGATCTGCTCGAGATAGTGGTTGTACAGGATGCCGCCCATGACGTTCTTGGCGCCCGGCTTCTGGCCGCGCTCCAGCAGCGCCACCTGGAGGCCGGCTTTGGCCATGGTGATGGCCGCCGCGGTGCCGGCAGGGCCCGCGCCGACCACCACGGCGTCGAACTTCTCCTCGTCACCCACTGCGCCCCAATCGTAAGTGGTGCCCTGCGCCCGGAAGGTCCTCGGATCCTTGCGGCCTAGGCAGCCGGGCGCCTTCGGCGCTGAAGCCGGCGTCAAGGGGCCCGGCCCGGCATCGTCACGCATCTACCGATGCGCTCCTCGCCGTGCCACCCTTTCCTTGGCTCCGGCTGCTGATGCCGCCAATCTCTGTCGGCCCTCCGGGCGCATGGCACCCCGATGAAGCTCATCGGCTTGACCGGCGGGGTCGGCACCGGCAAGTCGACCGTGGCCGAGATGCTGCGCGAGCTGGGCGCGACCGTCGTCGACGCGGACGAAGCCGCGCACGCGGTCTACGCGCCGGGGACGCCCGGCTTCGACGCGGTTGTGAGCGAGTTCGGGCCCGACTTCGTGCGCGACGACGGGGCCATCGACCGGCAGAGGCTCGGAGCCCTCGTCTTCAACGACGAGGACGCGCGCCGGCGGCTGAACGCGATCGTCCATCCGCTGGTGCGGGAGTGGATGGCCGCCCGCACGGTCGAGGCGGCAGAGCGGGGCGACGAGATCGTCATCCAGGACGTGCCGCTTCTCTACGAGAACGGCCTCGAAGCGCTGTTCTCGAGCGTGTTGCTGGTGTATGCGCCAGAGGACGTCCAGCTCGAACGCCTGGTCCACGGCCGCGGCGTGCCGGAGGATCGGGCGCGCGCGATGATCGCCGCGCAGATGCCAATCGACGACAAGCGGCGGCGCGCGCATCACATCGTCGACAACAGCGGGACCCGGGAGCAGACGCGGGCTCAGGTCGAAGAGGTCTGGGCCCAGATGACGGGCCGCTAGGATCACGAGCGATGGCATCGCCGGTTTTCGTGATCGTGCACGGAACCTACGGCGGCGGCTGGGAGTGGCGAGACGTAGCCAACCGGTTGCGAACGAAGGGGGCCGAGGTATTCACACCGACCCTCACGGGGCTGGGCGAACGCAAGCATCTGTTCACGGTCGACACCGACCTCGACACGCACATCGCCGATGTGACCGGCGTGATCGAGACCGAGAACCTGGAGGGCGTGATCCTGGTCGGCCAGAGCTACGGCGGTGTGGTCGTCACCGGCGTCGCCGACCGAATGCCGGAGCGACTGGCCCAGCTCGTCTACATCGACGGTCTGGTTCCGCTTGGTGGGGAGTCCGTCGCGGACCTGGTCCCGCCGGCTGCGGCGCCATTCATCTGGGACAACGTCGATGAAGCGGCCAACCGGCTGCGCCTTCCCTTCACGCCCGAAGTCCTGGCGGAGGCGCCTGAGGCCGAGAGGGCATACGCGGCTCGTTCTTCAGACCATCCTCTGAAGTCGTGGACGCAACCGATCGTCCTCAACGACGCGGCCAGGTCAGTGCCAACGACCTACATACGCTGCGTGTCGGACGATCCGATCTCGAAGCTGATCGAGGGCTCGGCCGCACGCGCGCGGGAACGCGGCTGGAGGTACGTCGAGTTCCAGGGGCCGCATGACGCGCATTACTTCATGCCCGCGGAGCTGACCGAGGCGTTGGCTTCGGTGACGATGTCCGGTCGCTAGCTCGCTCCATTCGCGCGTTTGTGCGCAATCGCGCGGAATCCGACAGGAATACCCCGCTTTTGTGCACAAACGAGTGGAATGTGTGGGCCTTAGACCGCTCCCGCCTGCCTGAGCTCTTCTAGCCGACCCGCATCGACACCGACCTCGGCCAGGACCTCCGCGTTGTGTTCGCCCAGCCGTGGTGCAGCGCCGGTCGGTTGTACGCGACGCGCCGCGATCTGCGGGTGATTCGCCACCTCGTCGAGGTCGAGCACCGGCTCGCAGCACGCGTCCAGCGGCGCCAGCACCGGCTCCCATTCGTCACGAGTGCGCGACGCGAAGACCGCCTCCATCTCCCGGTGCACGCGGGTTTGCGTGTCGCCCTCGGCGAACTGCAACTCCACGAATTCGGGCTTGCCCAGCGCACTGCAAAGAGCCGCCCAGAACTTCGGCTCCAGGGCGCCGACGCTGTAGAACCCGCCGCCCTTGCACCCGTACACGCGGTAGCACGCGTAGCGCCCGCTCAAGCGCTGCGCGCCGCGCCGAACCTCCTCCCCGCCGCCCGCCTGGGCAAACGCGAGCGCCAGCCAGCTGAAGGCGCCGTCCGTCATCGAGACGTCGAGCCAGCGCCCCTCGCCACCGCGCTCCACGTCGAGCAGCGCCGCGAGTATCGCCACCGCCGGCTGCAACCCGCCACCTCCGATGTCCGCCACCTGCACCGACAGCGGCACGGGCGGCCCTCCGGCCTCGCCGTTGAGGCCGAGCAGGCCGGCGGTCGCCGTGTAGTTGATGTCGTGCCCGGCCCGGTTCGCGAACGGACCGGTCTGGCCGTAGCCGGTGATCGAGCACATCACGAGCTTCGGGTTGCGAGCGTGCAGCGCGTCCCAGCCGAGCCCGAGCCGCTCCATCACGCCGGGGCGGTTGCCTTCCACGAGGACAGACGCACCGTCGACGAGGCGCAGCAGCAGGTCGCGGCCCGCGTCGGTCTTCAGGTTCAGGGTCACGCTGCGCTTGTCGCGGTTGAGCGCGTTGAACAGCGCGCTCTGACCGTCCTCGAGGGGCGGGGTCCACCGCATGTAGTCGCCCGTGCCGGGCTCTTCGACCTTGATCACGTCGGCCCCCATCTCGGCCAGGAGCATCGTGCAGAAGGCGCCGGGCAGCAGGCGCGTGAGGTCGAGGATTCGTATTCCGGTCAGCGCCATTTCAGCCAATTGTGGGAGACAAATTTCGGGCCGGGTGCGTTAATACGGCATGCAGGCTCAGGAACCCAGCATGCGTCGCAACAACAATCAGCTCAGAGAGATCTCGATCAAGGTGCCGGCGCCGTTCGCCGGAGTCTCCGACCTGGGCTTCACGGCGCAGTACCGGCCCCAGGATTTCCAGCAGCCGATGCGCGACGTGCCCCTGGTCATCGAAGGTCCGCGGCCGCCGATGCGCAGGCTCGCCGAGCTCCTCCAGCTGCTGCGCGAGGCGGACGGCTCTGCCTACACGTGGACCGATCCGATCATGGTCAGCGACGAGGTCGTCCTGCTGGCGTTTCGCGACCGCAGCCTCAACCATGCCGCCGCCTCGATGACGGGCTATGTCATGAACCTCGTGCGGCCGGCGGTGTTTCCTTTCCTGCACGACTGCGTCGCGGTCGCGCAGCTGCAGCTCTCGGAGAAGATCGAGATGCGCGTCACCAGCGACGACGAGCCGGTCACGACGCTGGCGCTGCCGCTGAACGAGATCGTCCGCCACAACGGCCACAGGCTTCTGTGGCAGCTCGACTCGTGACCCGACCGCTCTTACTTCGAAGGCGAGGCGCTTGGGCTCGGCGTGTTCGCGGGCGTGGCCACACGGGCGGTGCTCTCGCGCGCGGTGCTCGCGGTGTTCGGGGTCACGACGGTGGCGGGCCCGGGGCCGACGCCGGCGAGATACAGCGCAACCGGCACGACGATCATGCCCACGAGAACGGTCAGCACGAAGGTGACCGCACCCCACTCCCGGCGGAAGAAAGCCCAGCTCACGAGCCCTGAAGTCTAGCTAGAGCCGTGGTCGCGCCGCAGAGAACGCGACTCAGTAGTCGTCGTCGGAGCCGCCGCCGAGCGCTTCCTCTTCCTTCTTCTTGCGCTGGTTCAGGAGCCGGATGAAGTCCTGCGCGCGCGCGAGCGCCTTCCAACGCTCAGGAAAAAAGTCCTGAACGAGGATCTGGCGGTCCGGCAGCTGGTAGACGGTGACGCACCACTTGTTGAGGGTGCGCGAAACCTCGACCTCGAAGTCCTTCTCCGTGGTCTCATAGCGGACAACCTTGTCGTCGTCGAATCTTCTTCGTCCAGAAACAGCCATAGTTGATTCACTCGGGCGGGAATGCGGCTCATTGAGCGTCATCCGATTATAGGCGCCGTTTCGCGCCATGGTCGGAGCCCCGCGGCGGCCTAATCCCGGCCCTGCAGAAGCTCCCTCAGGAGCGGTTCGAGCTCCTCCCGGAGCTCCTCCCGCTTCATCGCCATCATCAGGTTGGCGCGCAGGTAGCCGGGCACGGTCCCGGTGTCGTAGTAGTCGCCTTCGAACTCGAGCGCCACCACGTGGTGGCGGCCGATGGTGCGCTTGATGGCGTCCGTCAGCTGGATCTCCTTGCCCGCGCCCGGCGCGGTCCGGCTGAGCTCCTCGAACACGGCCGGCGTGATCACGTAGCGGCCGAGCATGGCGAGGTCCGAGGGAGCGTCTTTGGCCGACGGCTTCTCGACCACGTCGGTCACCTCGTGCAGGCCGTCGCGCGAGCCGTCGGTGGCGACGATTCCGTAGCGGCTGACCTGGCCGCGCGGCACGCGACGCACCGCCAGCACCGTGGCGCCGGTCTTGGCGTGCGCGTCGATCAGCTGCTTCAGCACAGGCTTGCGCTCGCACAGGATCACGTCGTCGGCGAGCAGGACCGCGCACGGCTCGCCTTCGACGAGGCGGCGCGCGGTGAACACGGCGTCGCCCAGGCCGCGTGGCTCCTTCTGCTGGATGTACGTGATGTCGACCTGCTCGCTCAAGCGGTCGACCTCCTCGAGGATGCGCAGCAGGTCGCCCTTGTCTCGCTCCTGCAGGTAGTGCTCGAGCTCGACGGAGCGGTCGAAGTGGTCGACGATGGCGCGCTTGCCGCCGCCGGTGACCATGATCACCTGCTCGATGCCGCTCGCGATCGCCTCCTCGACCCCGTACTGGATCGTCGGCTTGTCGACCAGCGGCAGCATCTCTTTCGGCTGGGCCTTGGTCACGGGCAGGAACCTCGTGCCGAGACCGGCCGCCGGGAAGATCGCCTTGCGCACGGTCATCATCGACAATCTATCTCGTGGACACCAAAGATGGCGTCCGGCCCGGCCTGGAGAACCGCGTGGAGCGGGTGGTCGACGACCGCCTCATCACGATGCACGTCGGCGGCAAGGGCGTGTTCGCGACGCCGGCGATGATCGGTTTGATGGAGGGCGCCAGCCACAAGGCTGTGGAGGCGCAGCTGCCTGAGGGTCACACCACAGTCGGCTACGAGGTTCACGTGCGCCACCTGGCGCCGGCGCCCCCCGGCAGCACGGTCGTGGTCACCGCCACCCTGAAAGAGGTCAACGGCAACAAGCTGCTGTTCGACGTGCAGTGCCAGCTGGACGGAAAGGTCATCGGCAGCGGAACGCACAAGCGCGCGATCGTCCCCGCTAATTTCTGATCGATGAGCGACGACCTGGACCGCATCGAGCCACGGGAGAGCGCTCACGTCCGGGCGCGTGACAAGAAGGTGCGCGGTCCGAAGGTCGTCTCCGTCAACCCGGGCCTGAAGAAGCTCGCCCTGCACCTGGCCGACAAACGAAAGCGCAAGAAGAGGTAACGGCCGCCGGCGTCGAGCGCGCCGCGCGCGACCTCGCGCCGCACCTCCAGCCGACGCCGCTCCAGCGCTCGCGCGCGTTCTCCGCGGCCGCCGGCCGCGAGGTCTTCCTGAAGCTCGAGTCCGTGCAGCCGATCCGCGCCTTCAAGGTGCGCGGCGCGCTCACCAAGCTGATGCGCATGTCGGCGGAGCGGCGGGGCGCCGGCGTCATCACCGCCTCCGCCGGCAACCACGGCATGGGCGTGGCATATGCGGCCGCGGAGTTCGGTGTCGCAGCCACCGTGTACGTGCCGGCAGCGGCCAACCCGCTGAAGGTGGCAGCGATCGAGCGGCTGGGCGCGCGCGTGGTCGCGACGGGCGACAACTACCACGAAGCATTCATGGCCGCGTCGGCCGAGCGGGAGCGCACCGGCGCCACCTTCGTCCACGCCTACAACGACCCTGACGTGGTGGCGGGCCAGGGCACCGTTACAATCGAGCTGCTCGCGCAGCTGGCCGCTTTCGACACCGTGGTGGTGCCTGTGGGCGGCGGCGGCCTCATCGGCGGCATCGCCACGTACCTGAAGGCGCGGCATCCGTCGGTGCGGGTCATCGGGGTCGAGCCGGCCGGCGCCGACTCGATGAAGCGGTCGGTGGAGGCGGGCCGCATCGTCACCCTGGACCGGATCAGCACCATCGCCGACGGCCTCGCGGCCTCGTCGCCCGGCACGCTCACATTTGACCTGGCCCAGCGGTACGTCGACCGCGTGCTCACCGTCGAGGATGAGGAGATGCTGGGTGCCATCCGGGCGCTGTTCGAGTGGGAGCACCTGCTCGCCGAGCCCGCGGGCGCGGCGGGCCTGGCGGCCCTGCTCTACCACCGGGAGGCGGTCGCCGCCGGTCACCGCGTGGTGGTCGTGGTCTCCGGAGCGAACGTAAGCGCCGAGGTCCTGGTCCAGGCCCTCAAATCGCGCCTTCCGGGTTAACCTGAAGCCGTACCGGCTCAAATTGGTTTGGGGGTTGCATCTGCATGAAGGCCTACGTCCTCATCAATGCGTCGCCCGGGCGAGCGCTCGAAGTGGCCAAGAAGATGGAGGGCGTCAACGGCATCACGGCCGCCGACGCGATCACAGGTGAGTACGACGTCATCGCCGTGTGCGAGGCACCGGACGTCAACTCGATCGGATCGCTGATCGTCGACAAGATCCAGAAGATCGACGGCGTGTTCAAGACGGTGACCTGCCTGGCGGTCAAATAACCCCGGGCCGGATTCCACGCGTTTGCATACAAACGCGTGCTAAACCGCGCGAATAACAGCCGTTTGTATACAAACGGTGCTTCAGCCCAGCTCCGCCCGCGAGTCCACGAAAGCCTCCACGGCGCGCTCGAGATCGTCCTGGGAATGCGCCGCCGAGACCTGGGCGCGGATGCGGGCCTTCCCCTGCGGCACGACCGGGTACGAGAACCCGATGACGTACACACCGCGCTCGAGCATCAGCTCGGCCAGGCGCGAGGCGCGCCCTGCGTCACCGATCATCACCGGCACGATCGGGTGCTCGCCAGGCAGGATGTCGAACTTCTCCTCGGTCATGCGGCGCCGGAAGAACGCGGTGTTGGCGCGGAGCTTCTCGCGCAGGTCGCCGGCGGAACGTAGGAGCTCGAGCACCTTCAGCGATGCCGCCACGATGGGGGGCGCGACCGAGTTCGAGAACAGATAGGGACGCGAGCGCTGTCGCAGCATGGCCACGATCTCGCGCCGGCCGGATACGTAGCCACCCGAAGCTCCGCCAAGCGCCTTGCCCAGCGTGCCCGTGATCACGTCGACGCGGCCCATCACGCTGAAGTGCTCGGGCGTGCCGCGACCCCCGGCACCCACAAAGCCGACGGCGTGCGAGTCGTCGACCATGACCAGGGCTTTGTACCGCTCGGCCAGCGCGCAGATCTCGGGCAGCGGCGCGAGATATCCGTCCATCGAGAAGACGCCGTCAGTCACCACGATGCGGTAGCGCGCGTCGGCGGATTCCTGCAATCGCTGCTCGAGCTCGCCCATGTCGCGGTTGGCGTAGCGATAGCGCCGCGCCTTGGACAGGCGCACGCCGTCGATGATCGAAGCGTGGTTGAGCGCGTCGGAGATGATCGCGTCGCGCTCGTCGAAAAGCGCCTCGAAGATTCCGCCGTTGGCGTCGAAGCAGGACGAGTAGAGGATGGTGTCCTCGGTGCCGAGAAACTCGGTGAGCGCCGCTTCGAGCTCCTTGTGCACCTCCTGCGTGCCGCAGATGAATCGCACCGAAGCGAGCCCGTAGCCCCAGCGATCCAGCGCCTCATGCGCGGCAGCGACCACGCGCGGGTCGTCCGCGAGGCCGAGGTAGTTGTTGGCGCAGAGGTTGAGCACTTCACGTTCCATCACCGCGACGTTGGCCCCCTGCGGCGAGCCGATCACGCGCTCCGGCTTCCACAGCCCGGCGTCGCGAATCTCCTGCAGCGCTTGGGTCAGGTCGGAACGCATCGTGTCGAACATCGCTACTCGCTCCAGTCCAGGACGACCTTGCCGCACTTGCCCGAGTGCGCGACGGCGAACGCTTCTTTGTAGTCGCGATACGGAAAGCGATGAGTGATAACCGGCGAGATGTCGAGGCCGGTCTGCACGAACACCGACATCTGGTACCAGGTCTCGAAAATCTGCCGGCCGTAAACGCCGCGCAACGTGAGCATTTTGAAGACCACCTGCGACCAGTCGATGGGGAATTCGTGTTCGGGCAGGCCGAGGATCGCGATGCGCCCACCATGCGCCATGTTCTCGATCATCTCGCGCATGGCGCTCGGCACGCCGGACATCTCGAAGCCGACGTCGAATCCCTCTTTCATCCCGAGCTTGGCCTGAGCGTCGCGCAGCTTCGTCTTCGACACGTCGACCGCGAGCGTCACGCCGATCTTGCGGGCGAGCTCGAGCCGGTATTCGCTCACGTCGGTCACCGCGACGTAGCGCGCGCCGTTGTGGCGGGCGACGATCGCGGCCATCAACCCGATTGGGCCGGCGCCGGTGATCAGCACGTCCTCGGCCACCAACCGGTACTGCGTCGCCACGTGCACGGCGTTGCCGAACGGGTCGAAGATCGACGCGACGTCGAGGTCGATCTTCGACAGGTGGGGCCACACGTTGCCTGCCGGCATGACGATGTACTCGGCGAAGGCGCCGGCCCGCTGCACGCCGATGCCCACGCTGTTGGCGCACAGCACGCGCCGGCCGGCCAGGCAGTTGCGGCAGCGGCCGCACACGATGTGACCCTCGGCGCCGACCAGCTCGCCGACGTACAGCGATTCGACGCCCTCGCCCACCTCCGCGATCTCGCCCACGAACTCATGGCCGACGACGAGTGGCGGCTTGATCGTCGCCTGCGCCCACTCGTTCCATGCGTCGATGTGCAGGTCGGTGCCGCAGATGCCCGTCCGCAGCACTCGGATCAGCACCTCGCCGGGGCCGGCCTTCGGGTCGGGCACGTCCTGCAGCCACAGGCCGGGCTCGGCCCTGGCCTTGACGAGGGCCTTCATGCCCGCTGCACGACCGCCGACTTCGCCTCCCGTACAAGCCCGGACAGCCAGGGCTTCATTCGCGCCAGGTCCTGCTCGAAACTGCCGATCGACGGCGACCACGTGAGCTCGCGCCGGGAATGTGAGTCGTCGTAGAAGCGCGGCTTGCTGAGCACGTCGACAGCGTAGATCCCGGGCCACACCGGCGCCCCGACCGGCGTGAACATCTCCTCGCCGAGCGCGCGCAGGTAGGCGAGGTCGTACGGCACGCTGCTGACCACGCACTCGAGGTCGATGGCGCGGCAGATCGACTCCAGCGCCGCGCGCCACGTCGAATCGAAGCCGCCGACGATGTAGCTGCGGCCTGGCTCGCCTCGGTCGGCGGCCGCGAGGCACGCGCGCGCCACATCGCTGCCGGCGATGAACGTCTGCTCGGCGCGCCCTCCCAGGGGCAGCCAGACGCGTCCGCGGCTGAGGTCGACGAGGAGCTTGGGCAGCAGCCAGTCCTCACCCACGCCGAAGACGCGGGCCGGCCGGAGCACCACGACCTCGAGGTCGTCGGCCTCGCTGCGCAGCCACTGCTCCTCCAGCAGCTTGAGCTTTTCGAACACGTGGACCGGGTGTGGCTTCGTCTTCTCGGTGATGCGCGTGTTGTGGTCGGGGCCGTAGACGTCGGCGGTCGACACCAGCACGAGCCGGCGCACTCCCGCGTGCCGCGCGGCCTCGACGATGCGCGGAAGCACCGGGGGCGGACCCTTGCGAAAGCGCAGCCTGCGGGCCGGCGACCAGGCCTGGGCGCAGATGTGGACGATCTCGACGCCGCCCATCGCGTCGCGCAGCGTCTCCTCGTCCGCGTCCGCGCCCAGCTCGATGACCGGCACCTCGGTCGCGAGCGTCCTCGAGACGATGTCGCCCAGAAACTCCCCCGCGCCGATGACCAGATGCATTGAGCGCCTGCCGATAGTAGCTACTTGCGCCGCCGCTGCATTCAGTGAGTCCCCTCCTGGTTGCGCTTGCGCACCAGCCCGGTCGCGAGCGCCCGGCGGACGTTCTCCACCACCGTGGCCACCCGCCGGCTCAGCGCCCACCACGCGGGCGGGTCTGGCCTGATCGGCTCCCCCACCGTCACCTCGATGCGGCGCAGCGGATAAAGAAAGCTGGTTCCGGTCACCGTAACCGGGCACACCGGCACGCCCGACTGCAGGGCGAAGTACCCGATGCCGACCTTCAGCTGGCGGATCGCGCGGCCGCGCGAGTAGCGGCCCTCGGGGAACATCAGCACCACGCCCCCGCGCTCCAGGATCTGGTAGACGGTTCGCACGCCTGCCTCGTCGAGTTCACCGCGGGCCGGCGAGATCGGGAACACGCCGACGAGGGGAAGCAGCGCTCGCTTCCACGCGCGATTGAAGACGGTCTCGCGCTTGGCCATCGTGTAGATGACCGGAGCCGGCGGAAAGAACGGGATGATGAAGGCCGGGTCGTACCAGGCCTGGTGATTGGCCGCGATGATGAACGGCGGCCTGGGGACGTTCTCGAGTCCGCTGACGCTGATCCGAAACAGCACACGTATCAGCAGTAGAACGGCGCGGCGGATCCAGAGGTACAGGCGCGCGGGCTTTTTGGGGTCGGCGTGGACGAGCGGATCGAGCGGTGCGTCGACCAGCGCCCGGTACTCGGGGCTGGTGTACTGACGCGGCGCCGGTGTTTCGTCAGCCGTCGAGGAAGCTGAGCAGGGCGCGGTTGAACTCGTCGGGACGCTCGGCCTGCGGCGTGTGGCCGGCGCCTTCGATGACCGTCAACCGGCAGTCGGGAATCGAGGCGTGCGCGCGCGTGGCGTGGGAGACGGGAAAGAGCGGATCGTCGGCGCCCCAGATGATCTGCACAGGCATCTTGATGTCCGGAAGGCGCTTGGTCAGGTCGTAGTCGGCGCCGAACAGCGAGCGCGGGTTCACGAGGGAGCGCAGGGTGGCGAGGTACGCGTCGTGATAACCCTGCGCCGCGTACATCTCGCGCAAGTGGCCCAGGTACTCGTCGTCCATCGTCCGCTCGAGGTCGGCGGTGGCACCGACGTAGCGACCGGCGATCCTCCGGATCATCGGTGGCGGCGCCCACTGCAGAGCGCTGCCCGCCGCGCGCATCACGGTCTCCCCCAGGCGCGGGATCGTGATCAGCCCGTAGGTCATGCGCACCGATGGACGCCCCAGCCCGAGGGAGTTGACCAGCACCAACCTGTCGACGCGCTCCGGGTGCTTGAGCGCCAGCTCGAGGGCGACCCGCCCCCCGAGCGAGGCGGCGACGACGGCCGCGTGGCGCAGGCCGCGGCTCTCCATGTAGCTGGCGACGAACCGCGTGAAGTAAGGCACGCCATAGCGCGCGCGGGGCTTCTCGCTGCGCCCGAAGCCCGGAAGGTCCGGCGCGTACACGCGGTGCCGTGCGGCCGTGGGCTCGAGGTTGAAGCGCCACTCCATGTAGCCGGACGAACCGAGGCCGTGGATGAAAAGGACGGGCCGCCCTCGCCCGCCGTGGAGCTGGTGGACGTTGAGCTCCCCGAGGCGGATCATCCCCGACTGCAGCGTCATCGCGATCGAAGTCTAAGAGCCGGTTGCCGAAGCCCTTTGACCTCGTCGCCGCTCGCAAACCGCGCCGACCTCTTGCCCCGCGCCACGGTCACGGCGCCCGGACCGCGCGCGGTCCATCGCCCGTCCTGCCACACCGCCGCGCTGCGCTCGTCGATGCCGAGCAGCGTCAGGTCCGGCGCGGCCTCGCGTGCGGAGTCGATCCAGCGATGTCCGAACGTCTCGAAGTGAGGAAGCACCGCGGTGGACGCCACCGCGCCGAGCGCCTCCATCGGCCGGCGGTGGAAGCGGTTGGGCCAGGTCGCGCGCACGAGCGTGTGGCTGCACAGCGCCATCGCGCCCGCGGACGAGCCGGCCAGAACCGCACCGGCGCGCCACGCGCCGAACATCGCCCGCCAGACCAGCGAGTCGCGCAGCACCTGGGCCACGTGACCCGGATCGCCGCCGACGAGGTAGAAGAATCCTCCGCGCCCCGCGTCTTCCGCGAGCGCCGGCTTCATGGCGTCGCTTCGCTTCAAGACCGGCAGCTCGCGCAGCTCGAGGCCGAGAGTCGCGAACCACCGCGTGGCGTGCGCGACCGCGCGGTCCGGGCCCTGGCGCGCGGCTGCGGTCGGCACCACATAGGCCGGCCCGGGGCCGGCGGCGGCGACCATCAAGCGGTCCTGCTCTTCGTTGCCGGGTCTGAACTCGTCGCCGCCGACGAGCGCCAACAGTCCCGGCATCGCGTATCCGTATCTTATGGCGGTGTCTGACGCCCCTCAGGTTCGCGTGCGGATCGCGCCCAGCCCGACCGGCTTCGCGCACCTCGGCACTGCGAGCACGACCCTCTACAACGTGCTTTTCGCCAGGGCCAACGGCGGCACGTTCACGCTCCGCGTCGACGACACCGACGTCGAGCGCAACCGCGAGGAGTACGAGCGCCTGATCTACGAAGCCCTGCACTGGCTGGGCTTCGAGTGGGACGAGGGACCTGACAAAGGCGGACCCTACGGTCCTTACCGGCAGTCGGAGCGCCTCGACCTCTACCGCGAGGCCGCGGCCCGGCTCATCGCCGAGTCGAAGGCGTACCGCTGCTACTGCACGCCGCAGGAGCT
The DNA here is from genome assembly GCA_035689345.1 of Candidatus Dormiibacterota bacterium. Lineage (GTDB taxonomy): Bacteria > Chloroflexota > Dormibacteria > Dormibacterales > Dormibacteraceae > CF-118. Next base: position 52,872 of record DASSLR010000052.1, on the reverse strand, counting down.
CGACGCCGAGCGCAAGCAGGCGCAGGCCGAGCATCGACCCTACGTCTATTCGCGCCGCTGCCTGACGAACCCGCCGGAAGGCCGGACGGTCTTCACCGTTCGCTTCCACGTGCCGGGCGGCGAGGTGAAGTTCACCGACATGGTGCGGGGCGAGATGGTGTTCGACTCAAACCTGTTCGGCGACTTCATCATCGTCAAGTCGGACGGCTATCCGACCTACAACTTCGCGAGTCCGGTCGACGATGCCGCCATGCACATCACGCACGTGATCCGAGGCGAGGAGCACCTGCCCAACACGCCGTATCAGCTGCTCGTCATCGACGCGCTCGGTTACGAGCGCCCCCAGGCCTTCGCCCACATGCCGCTGATCCTCGCGCCGGACGGCGGCAAGCTCTCCAAGCGCAAGCATCCCGAGGCCAACCTGATGCTCTACCGCGAGCAGGGCTACCTGCCCGAGGCCATGATCAACTACCTCGCGTTGCTGGGCTGGAACCCAGGCACCGAGCGAGAGATCTTCTCACTCGAGGAGCTGGTCGCCGAGTTCTCGTTCGACCGCGTGCAGCACGGCGGTGCGCGCTTCGACCGCAAGAAGCTCGACTGGATCGACGGCGAGTACATCCGCGCGCTCGACGACGACGAGCTCACCATGCGGCTCAAGCCGTTTCTTCCAGACCTCGACGAGGCGATCATCAAGCGCGCCGCACCCGCGCTGAAGACACGGATGCGCACGCTGGGCGAGGCCAAAGCTCTGCTCGAGTACCTTTGGGCCGACCCGCCTCCACCGGAGCTCGCGCCCGAAGACCGGCAGCGCGTGAAAAGCGCAGCGGTGGCGCTGTCGTTGGTGCAGGAATGGGAACCCGCGCCCATCCACGACGTGCTGATGCAGGTCGTGGAATCGTCGGGCCTCGGTCCCAACGCGACGTTCATGCCGATCAGGCTCGCGGTGACCGGCAAGAAGATCTCGCCGCCGATCGACTACACGCTCGCGCTGCTGCCGAGGGAAGTGGCGATGGCGCGCATCGCGCGCGCGATCCAGTGACTGCCGTGTTCGCGGCCATCACGATCGATCTCGAGCCGAACATCGCGCGCCTCGGCCCGTTCCTCATCACCTGGCACGGCGTGTTCGCGGTCCTGGGCATCCTGGCCGCGGCGCGCCTCGGGCTGTGGCTCGGGGCCAAGGACGGCATCGACGCCCGCAAAGCCACCGACGGCGTGGTGTGGATGGTGGTCATCGGGCTGATCGGGGCCCGTCTCCTTTACGTGTGGGAGAACTGGGAGCTTTTCGCCGGCAACCCGCTGCGCATGTTCGCGCTGACCGAAGGCGGCATCAGCCAGTGGGGCGGCCTCTTCGGCGCGATGATCGGCGCGAGCATCTGGGCCTATCGGTCGAAGACCTCGATGCGCAAGCTGTTCGACGCCGGCGGACCGGCCGCCATGATCGGGCTGGCCGTCGGCCGCATCGGCGACGTCATCAACGGTGAGCACCACGGCACGCCGACGACCGCGCCCTGGGGCGTCGAGTACGTCAACCCCGACACGCTCGGCGAACCGGGGAAAGTGGTGCACCCAGAGGTCGCTTACGAGATGCTGCTCACGCTCGGCCTGCTGGCGCTGCTGCTGCCCTTCCACCAGCGGCTGAAGGGGCGCCTGCCCGACGGCGTCCTGGGCCTGATCTACTTCGGGCTCTACGCGTTCGGCCGGTTCTTCCTCAGCTACTACCGCACCGACCCGTCGGTGTTCCTCGGCCTCAGGCAGGCGCAGATCGCGTCGGCTCTGATGGTCGTGATCGCGATTGTGCTGATACCGGTCCTGATGTATCGAGCGCGGCGCGCAACCGCAGCGCGAGACGCGGAGCCTGCGGGTCGTGCTTGAAGTAAACGTGCACGTCCTGGTGTGAGGCCGCGGCCGACCTCACGACGTCGATCCATTTCGCGAGCGAGCGCGCCGTGTATCCGCGACGCAGCCTGAAGTAGGCGAACGGTCCAAGGTCGATGAGCGGCGCCTGCGGCCATTTCTCCTCGTCGGTCACGACCATCGCCCCGCCGCGCCGCCGGATCACTTCGTACACGGACTCGTCGAACCACGACGCGTGACGGAACTCGCACGCCGCCGCGCGATCCAGCGCCTCGAGCAGCCCATCCAGCAACGCAACGTTGCGCTGCCGCACCGGCGGGAACTGCAGAAGCACCGGCCCGAGCCGGTCGCCGAGCGCCGCGATCCGCGCGGCGAACAGGCGCGCCAGACCGACGCGGTCGAAGCTGTCCGCCGAATAGGTGAGGCCGCGGTTGGCCTTCATGCAGAAGCGGAACTCGGGCGGAGTGCCGGCCCGCCATGTCTCGAGGGTCGTCGTGGGCGGCGTCCGGTAGAAGCTCCCGTTCAGCTCGACGCCGTTGAGCCGGGCCGCGTAGTAGGCGAGCATCTTCGAGCCACTTAGCGTCTTCGGATAGAAGCCGCCTTTCCAGGATGCGTAGCTGAAGCCGGACGTGCCTGTGTAGAGCGTCTCAGGCAGTGACGCGGGCGGGCTGCTGCCGCATCACCCTCTCGTGCAGCTGGCCGCAGGCCGCGTCGGCCTCACGGCCGCGCGTGTCGCGCACGGTGACGTTCAGGCCGCCGTCGACGAGGCGTTGCTTGAACTCCCGGATCGACTCGCGCGACGGCGCGTGATAAGGCGTGTCGTCGACGGGGTTGAATGGGATGAGGTTGACGTGCGCGAGCTTGCCGCGCAAAAGAGCGCTCAACTCCTTCGCGTCGCGCGCCGTGTCGTTCACGCCCGCGAGCATCACCCATTCGTAGCTCACGCGCCGCCCCGAGGCCTGGGCGTAACCCTGCGCCGCGGCGATCAGCTCGCGCAGGGGGTACTTGCGGTTGATCGGGACGAGCACATCGCGCAGCTCGTCGCGCGCCGCGTGCAGGGAGACCGCGAGCGTGACGGGCAGCTTCTCGGCCGCCAGCTGCTCGATGCGCGGGATGACACCGCTCGTGGAGAGAACGATGCGCCGCGGGCTGATGCCGAGGCGGTCGGGGTCCGACATGCGCCGCACCGAGTCGATGACGGCCTTGTAGTTGAGAAACGGTTCGCCCATGCCCATGAACACGACGTGCGACAGCCGCCGGCTCTCGTCCGCGAGCTGGCGGGCCGCCGCGACGGCCTGTTCCTCGATCTCGTGCGCGTGCAGGTTGCGACCGAACGGAAACTTGCCGGTCGCGCAGAACGGGCATCCGACGGGGCACCCCGCCTGCGACGAGATGCACAGCGTGCTCCGGTCGGAGTAACGCATCACCACGGCCTCGACCGAGTGACCGCCGTCGAGCTCGTAAAGCGTCTTCGAGGTGAGGCCGTGGTCCGCGTCGCTGCGGGCGATCGCTTGCAGCGAGGTGAGACGGAACGCGGCGTCGAGCTCCCCGCGCAGGGGACGCGGCACATCGCGCATCTCCTCGAACGACGCCGCCCCTCGCGTCGCCCACGCCAGCACCTGGCGCCGCCGGTACGGCGCGGCGTCGTGGGCGGCGAACCACGCGTCGAGGTCGCCGGTCGACACGGAAAGAAGGGCGGGCTTCACGTCGGTCACTGTACGGATTCGAAGAGGTCCTCTGGCTGCGCGTGCCGGATGCGCGCGGCGCCCTCGTCCACCAGCTTCTGCAGGTGGGCTCGCATCGTCATCTCCGCGGCCCGCGTCAGCTCCTCGCCGAGATCGGGACCGTACACGCGCCGCGTCAGCTCGCCCAGCGTGCCGGCGCCCTGGGCGAGCGCCGCGCGCACCTGCGCCTCGCGATCCAGACGATGCGCGCGGTACTCCTCGAGCTTGGCCACCGCTTCGGTCACTGGATCCCAGTGACCCGGGAACAGGATCGCGGGATTCAAGGCGATCAGCCGGGTCAGCGAGCGCAGGTACGCGGCCACGTCGCCCTCGGGGTACGTGACCATCGAGCTGCCGCGGCCGAGCACGAGGTCGCCCGTGAACAACGCGCGGTCGGCGGGCATCCAGAACGCGAGGTGATCGGCGCTGTGCCCGGGCGTGTGGAGGGCGGTGATGTTGACGTTGCCGGCGCGCACGACGTCACCGTCGGCGAGCTCCGGAAATCGGCGCACCGACGCGCGGTGCTTGCCCGCGACACGCTCGGCCAGCGGCAGGTGGTCTGGATGCGAGTGGGTCACCAGGACGACGCCGACGGTCGCTCCCTTCAGCGCGCGGTTGATCGCGGCGAGGTGCGCCTCATCGTCCGGCCCGGGGTCGATGACCACCGTGACCGCGCCCGCGTCGACCAGCCACGTGTTGGTGCCGGGGCCCGTGTACGGGCCGGGGTTGGGCGCGACCACGCGCCGGACCGGGGACAAGCCGGTCAGCGGGCCGAGTACGCCGGCAGGTAAACGTCGGCGCACCCGGCCTGGCTGACGTCGAGCCAGCCGTCGAGGTGCGTGTCCACGATGAGCCGGATCAGCGGCTCCCCCATCTCGGGCACGGGCAGCGACGCGGGCGCGGGATCCGCGCACACGGTCACCTTCCACCACGCGCCGACGGCCTCGGCGTCCACCTTCAGATGCTCGCCGCCGAGCCAGTCGCGGAGGCGCGTGAAGGCCTCCACCAGCTGCGGCTCGGAGCCGAGCACCGTCGCGTCGGGCGGCATGTTGCGCGCGGCCGCGGGCATGGCGCCGTTGAGCACGGCCCCCAGCACGACGCCACGCGGGCGCTCCTTGGGCGCGGTGGCGGCCGCCTCGAGGGCGGCGGCACGACGGCCCACCTCCTGCGCCTGCTCGAATACCGTCTCCAGCAGCTCGGGGCGTCCGAACGCCGCCTGGCGCGCCGACTCCTGCAGAGCCAGCACCGCGGAGCGCAGCTTGTGGCCCAACCGGCTGACCAGGTAGGTGCGCTCCTCCTCCGCCAGGCGCGCGCCGAGCTCGGCGCTGCGCCGGGCCGTGGCCAGCCCGCCGTGCTCCGCCCAGCCGACCAGCCTGCCGCCCAGCGCGAGCGGCTCCCACGGTCCGCCGGGCGGAGGAAAGGCGGCGTCGGCCGGGCCGTGGCGCCTGCGGTCAGGCACCGACTCCAGCCCGCCCCCGACACGCACCCACATGGGCGCGGCGGCCCCGGCCGGCGTCACGAGCGAAATGCCGGCACCGTGAACTTGAAAGTCGTCCCTTCGCGGTTGCTCGACGCCACCCAGATCCGGCCTCCGAATGAGCGCTCCACCACCAACCTACATAGATAAAGCCCCAGACCCAGCCCACCTTGCGAACGGTTCCTTCCGGCGGGCCCTGTCTTCTCGAAAAGGTCCTGCAGGCTGCCTGGCGGCAGGCCGGGGCCGCTGTCGGCCACAGTGATCTCGAGCCAGCCCGAATCGATCGCGCGCGCTTTCACCTTGACCTGGCCGGTCGTGTACTCGAGCGCGTTGCCGACCAGGTTGGTCAGCACCTGCAGGAGGTGCGTCGGCTCGCAGAAGGCGCGCGGCAGACCCTCGGGCAGCTTCACCTCGACGGCGCCGATGCGATCGGTGTAGCGATGCGCGAGCAGGTTCAGCACGCCGTCCATGGCCGGCTTCAGCTCGATGGGCTCGGGATTCGGCTCGAAATGCTTGGTCTCGAGCTTGGCGATGATGAGCTGGCTCTCGACCAGGCTCAGCAACCGGTCGGACGACTCGTACGCCTCCTGCAGCAGCTCGCGCCGGCCCTGCGTGTCGATGGTGTCGTCCCACTGCATGATGCCGGCGAGCGTCGTCTTCATGGCCGCGGCGGGGCTTCGCACCTCGTGGCCGATGGCGCGCAGCATCAGGTCCTTCGCCTCGAGGGCGAGGCGCTGCGCCGTCACGTCCTCGTGCAGCGTCAGGATGCCGGCGGGCTCGCCCTCGAGGCCCGGGATCTCGACGCGCCGGACGTGCACGATGCGGTTCGGGTTCTTCATCCGCAGCTCGACCGTGCCCTCGGCCTCGCCGTCCTCGCTGCGCCCCGCGCCGGCGGACGCGTAGATCTCGGCCAGCGTCTGGCCCGGCATGTCCGCGGCCTTCAGGCGATAGATCGCCTCGACCTCGGGGTTGGCGTAGACGATGCGCCCGTCGGCGTCCTCGAGCATCACGCCCACCGGCGAGTGGCGGAGGATGGCCTGCATCATCCGGCGTTCCCGGTCGAGCTGGTCGACGAGCTCGAGCTGGCCGACCAGAACGGCCGCCTGGCCCGCGAGCACGGCGGCGAGCCTGCGCGTTTCGGACGCGCCCGCGGTCATGCGCGCGACGAGCAGGCCGGCGAGCCGGCCCTCGACCTGGATCGGGATCGCGAAGGCGTCGGCCGGGGAACCGAGCAGGTCGAGCAGCGCTCGCATGCGGCGGCTGCCGGTCGGCGAGACGAGCAGGCGCAGGAGCTCGCTGCTGTCGGTCACGGGCACGGTCGGCAGCTCGTCGTCCTCGGGAGAGCGGCGCACGAGGTGGCCGTCTTCGAGCAACCACAGGGCTCCGTGCGACGCGGCGAGCGCGCGCTCCACCAGGCGTCCCATCTCGGCGCGTGCCCGCTCCGGCTGGGTCGGGTCCAGCTCGGTGAAGGCGGCCACCGCCTCGAGCGTGCGGATGCGGCCGCGGGTCTCGGCGACGAGGCGCGAGTTCTCGATGGCGACGGCCGCGTGGCGGGCGAAGTCCAGGGCCGCGGTCGTCGGCTCGGCGACCAGCGTCGAGGCGTGCACCGCGCCAATGGCGCCGACGAGGCGGTCGCCGTACCAGAGCGGGATGAGGCTCCACCCCTGGTCGCCTGTCGTGCCGGTGAGCACTCCGCTGGGCGCGTCGCGCCACGTCTCCTCGGAGTTGAGGCCGGCCCACGCGAGCACGCTCTCCGCCGCCGGATCGCCACTGCCGCGCGTGGCGCTGATGCGGCCTTCGGTGTCGAACGCCCAGCAAACGACGCCGGCGCTCTCGAGCATCGTTCGCGCCTGGTCGGCGATGTTGGCGACCACGCTCATCAGCTCGTGACCGGCGAGCGCCGCGAGCTCCTGGATGCGGACCGACTGCGCGAGGGCCAGCTCGTTCGCGTGGTGGAGCCGCATGGTGCGAAGGGCGATGCCGACCACGGTCGCGCTCGCTTCGAGGAGCTTGAGGTGGTCGATGAGGAATCGACCGCCGTCGACGCGCAGCGCGGCGATGCCGCCGACCACGCGCTCGTCCTGCACGATAGGAACCCACACGACGTGGCTCGGCGAGCGCGAGTAGATGAACTGCCCGATGGGACCGTTCATCTCGTCGTCACTTTCTAGCTTCGCGTCGGCGTCGGTGCCGCCCTTCTCCACCATGCGCCGGAAGAAGGGGCAGTCAGCGAGCGCCGCGGGGCCGAGGTAGCCGGTCGGGCCGTCGCGCTCGCCGGTGAAGCCGACGACGCTACCCGCGACGTCGATGTACCCCATGAGCATGTGCGAGGCCTCGATGTAGCGGCCGACGGCGTCGAAGATCGCGTCGGCCAGCTGGCGTTCGTCGGACGCGCGCGCGACCCCGAGCTCGAGCACGTGCAGCCGCTCGAGACGGGCGCGCTCGGTCTGGGCCTGCGCGAAGTGCTCCGCGTTGGCGAGGGCGAGGGTCACGTGCGGCGCGAGGTCCTGCAGCAGCTGGACGTGCCAGTCGCTGAACGCCTCCTCGTGATAGGACTGCAGCGAGAGCATCGCGGTGATGCGCTGACCGCTGACCACGGGCACCCACACGAACGAGCGCGAGACGTGCGGCTGCTCCTCGGGCGGGCCGGACACGAAGACGGCGGCGCCATGACCGACGGTCCACCGCTCGCGCTCGAGCCCGCTGCGCTCGAACGAGCTCGCCCACGGCGAGTTGCGCACCAGCACCGGACGCCCGGTCTCGTAGGCCTCGCGCGAAGGGCCGGTGACCGCCAGCGCGACCGGCGGCACGATCTCCTCGACACCGGCGACGTACTGGTAGCCCTCGGCGACGGGGCCGTCGGGCGACTCGGTGATGCTGGCCAGGATGAAGCCGTCGAAATCGAGGAAGGCCGCGAGCTCCTCGCGCAGCGTGCGCATGATCGACCAGCGGTCGAGGCTCGAGGCGAGACGGCGGCCGATCGAGTTGACGAGCTCGAGACGTCGCCGCTGCTCCTGGATGGCTTCGTAGCTGCGCGCGTTGCCGAGGGCGAGGGTCACCTCGTCGGCGACGAGCTCCAGGAAAGCGGCCGTCGACTCCTCGTAGGCGTAGGTCTGCTTGCTCGTGATGCCGAGCACGCCGCGCACCGACCCGCCCTCCTTCATGGGTACCCACAGCTGCGACTCGGGCTCGTGATAGATCAGCGATTCGGGAGTGCCGATCACCTGCCGCGCCGGAGCTAGCTGCGCGGCGCGCATGGCGATGAGACGCGAGGTCGGCACCGCGTCCGATTGCACGTGGATGAGGCGCGCGCGATCCGTGCGCTCGGGCAGCAGCGCCACCATCTTCAGGTCGTCGACGGGTAGCAGCTCGCTGAGCGTTGCCCGCAGGGCGGCCAGGATGCTCGCCTCGTCGAGGCTGGCGGCGATGGCGCGGCCGATGGCGTTCAGGGCCTCGAGGCGACGGGCCTGGTTGCGCGTCAGCTCGTTCAGCGATGCGTTGGCCAGCACCACGCCGAGGCGACGGTGGATGCTGTCGAGGAACGAGATCTCGGTCGGAGGCACCCGGCGGTTGCGATAGGACTGGTAGATCACCGCGCCGATCAGCCGGCCCTGGTGCTGGATCGGGACGAAGATGGCGAACTTCGCGATCCGCCCGGCGCCGGGGCCGGTGCCCTGCAGCGCGAGGCTCGGGTTGATCTGGGAGACGACGGCCGACCGCTGGGCGGCGTAGTTCGCAGCGAAAACCGAGTCGCGCAGCGGCCGCCGGCGCATCTCCTGCAGCACGCCGGAGTCGACGGGCACCGAGTGATACCAACCCTCGCGCTCCAGCACCTGGAGCAGGACCACGTCGTAGCCGAAGATCGGCTGCAGGCCGTGGTAGAGCACCTGGGAGATGTCGGCTTCGGTCGCGCAGGTGCTCAGCTGGTGGATGAGAGCAGCCGGAGTGGCCCGCGGCTGGACGTTCTTGGCCCTGGCACCGTTGACGCCGGAGCCGTTCGAGCGCGCCTTGATCCGAGGCAGCTCGGCCGGCCTTTGTTTCTTGGTCGAGAGGCGAGCAGAAGCGTGCGCGCGCCGTGCTGGAGTCGCCATGGGCACAGATATACTGCGCCTAGTGGCCCGCCCCCGAAGTTCCTTGCATCTTCGCGGCCACGGCGGCCGCCGACCTCCGCAGAGGTTCTAAGGCAGAGGGATGCCTTTCACCGCCCCCAAGCCCATCTCGCCGGCGCCGGACGACCTGCGGGGGGCGAAGGTGCTGGTCGTCGACGACGAGCGATCATGGCGCGTGATCCTCGAGACCGACCTGCGCATGATCGGCTACAAGGTCAGCATGGCCGAGGACGCCGACCAGGCGCTCGAGCGCGCGGGCGCCGAGAACCCGGAGGTGGCGATCATCGACCTCATGCTGCCCGAGCCCATGGACGGCTGGGGACTGCTGAACGCGCTGCGCACGCGCGGTCAGAAGCTGCCGGTCATCTTCTACACGGCGTACCCGGTCTTCCCGTCGGGCACGGACGATCCAGATGTGGTGGGTTACATGAGCAAGGCCGTGGATCGAGCCGACCTCTACGCGTTGCTCCCCGCAGCCATCCGGCGCTCACGCGAGCGCCGGTCGAACGGAACGCCCTAGCTGGTTACCAGAACCAGCCCAACCAGATCTCGAACCAGCCGGCGCCGGCCGCGACAGCAAGCGTCGCGACAACCCCCAGCGCCAAGGCACCCCGGACCACCTTGACTTGCCACGTCATCGAATTCACCCCTTGGAAAATCCCTAATTAACCAGGCCCGGAAGTGAGTATGCTCCGAGCCAGTCGAATTTAAGTGTTCGTGCCGCGTGAATATTCGTAAAGAGTCGTTTAGGGTGAGGCTTGGAAAAACGCAGACCCAGAGGGTCACCACGAGGAACTCGAGAGGCGAGACTTCCGCCGCTGCCGCCGGGGCTCGAGGTCTACCGCCCGCCTGAGGTCCTCGGCTCGGCCGTGCTGGTGGTCGAGGACGAGTCGGCCATGCAGCAGCAGCTGCGCATCGACCTGCAGGATCTGGGCTACCGGGCCCTCACCTCCTCGTCCGCGCCCGACGCGATGGCGCTGCTCGAGCAGGAGCGCGTCGCGGGCATCCTGCTCGACCTGGTCCTCGACGAGGGCGAGGACTCCGGCTTCGACCTCCTGACCTGGATCCGCCGCCGCCATCCCGGCCTTCCGGTCATCGTCCTGAGCGCGGCGCAGGTGAACTCCGCCGCCATCCGCAAGGCCTACGAGCTTGGCGCCAGCTCGTATTTCGTCAAGGGCAACGTACCCATGGCGCACATCTACTCCGACCTCGCCGCCCGACTCATCGAACGCGGGACAGGCAGGCCGGGCACATACAACTTCGGCCGCGTCGAGTTCGATCCGACGCGGCGCACCGTGAAGACCGAAAGCGGTGAGGTGCGCCTCACGCCGCAGCAGACGGCGCTCCTCCTGCACCTGGCGCAGGGCTCCAAGCCCGCGACCGCGCGTGACCTCATCGAGGCGGGGCTGTTCCGCACCGACGCGGCGCATTCCACCGTGCACTCGGCGATGCTCACGCTCCGCCGCCGGCTCGACGAGCTCGAGCCGGGGCTGGGCACCTCGCTGCTGCAGGCGTCCGCGCGGGGCTATAGCCTGGTTCGGGTCTGATGGCTGAACAGAAAGAGCTGCCGGCTCCATCCAACTCGGTGATGGACGAGGTGGTCGAGCTGCGGCGCCACTTCCACCGCCACCCGGAAGTCAGCTTCAGCGAGAACGAGACGAGCGTGAAGATCACCGAGCGCCTGCGCGAGCTCGGGCTCGAGGTGCAGGACTGTCCGACGGACACCGGCGCTGTGGCCGTGCTCGACACGGGCAAGCCGGGCAAGACCGTGATGCTTCGCGCCGACATCGACGCGCTGCCGATCCTCGAGGAGTCGGGTGTCGAATTCATGTCCGAGTCCGAGGGCCACATGCACGCGTGCGGTCATGACACGCACATCGCGATGATGCTCGGCACCGCGCGCACGCTCGTCGATCGCATCTGGGACCTGAACGGAAAGTTCCTCTTCGTTTTCCAACCGGCGGAGGAGATCGTGAGCGGGGCCAAGGCGATGATCGCGGGCGGGCTGCTCGAGTCGCATCACCCCGACGCGGTCATCGGACTTCACATCGCGAGCTTCATCGAGTCGGGAACGATCGTCACCAAGCCAGGCCTCCTGTGGGCTGGCTCCGACGCCTTCGAGATCGGGATCAAAGGACCCGGCGGCCACGGCGGCATGATGGGTCGCGCCGGCAACGTGCTGGCCGCGCAGGCGTTCCTCATCGAGCGTCTGCACACGGTGGTCGACGGGCTCGAGTACGAAGGGGCCGGATGCCACACGACGGTCGGCAACGTCATCAGCGACGGAGCGTGGAACATCGTGCCGCGAGGCGTGCGCATCAAGGGCAGCGTGCGCACGTTCACGGCGCCGCTGCGCGACGAAGCGCTCGGGCGCCTGAGCGACCTGCTCAAGGAGACGGACACGGAGTTCGAGGTGTCCTCCGAGCTGCAGCTGGTGCACGGCACCGTGCCGATCCTGAACGAGCCCAACGTGACGCGCACGGTGATGGAGGTGGCGGAATCGATCGTCGGCGAAAAGTCGAGCCTGCTGGGCAAACCGCTCACCTTGAGCGACGACTTCGCCGAGTTCCTCACCCACATCCCGGGGTGCTATTTCATGCTGGGAGCGCGACCCGAGGGCGACAAGCCGCCGGCGCATCACTCGCCCGAGTTCAAGATCGACGAGTCGGCGTTCCCGCTCGGCGTGCGCGTGCTCGCCGGCTCCGCGGCGCGTATCGCCGCGAGCTGATCGCCCGCTCGCTTGGTCATCCTCGGTCCGCTGCTCCTGGGTTGCGTCGCAGGCCTCGCCTTCGGCGGCAAGCTGGCGAACTGGTCGGCGATCCGTTTGCGCTGGCCGTGGGTCGTGGTCCTGGCGATGCTCGTCCGCGTCGCCGTCGCCGGCACGCCTCTTGGATTCATCGACTGGCTGCGCTACGTGTACGTCGCCTCGCTGGTCGTGCTCATCGCCTGGACGCTGTGGAACGTCGACCGCCTTGCCGGCATCTGGCTGGTCAGCATCGGCTCGACCATCAACCTGGTCGTGATCGTCGCCAACGACTTCCGCATGCCGGTCGCGGCCGCGGCCGCCGGCCGGCTCGTCGAGGTGGGCCACCACGGCCAGTACGTCGTGATGGACGCGAGCACGCGGCTCCCCTGGCTGGCCGACTGGGTCGTCGTGCCGGGGTGGCTCGGCGGCGTGTTCAGCCCGGGCGACGCGGTCATCGGACTGGGGCTGGGGATCGTGGCATTTGCCGGCACGCGTTTCCCAGCTTCACCATCTAAGCTGGATCAAATTTCAAACACGAGTAGGAGATAGCCCGCCGTGATCATCTTCTGGATCTTCACGCTCTTCGTCGGCGCTTCGGCCTTCAGTTTCGCGCTCATCTACATGCAGCTCGGCTTCGGCTGGTCGATCGTGTACTCGATCGTCGCGATGCTGTTCGCGCGCGGCGTCCTCAGCATCGTTCGACGGTGGCTGATCCTGCGCGAGCGGATCACGCCCGAGACCGACGTGCTGAAGCGCACGGTCGAGGTCAACCGAGCGATCTTCTGGCGTCGCGCACTGTACGTGCTCGCGGTTCCCGCCCTCTATTTCACCGCGATGTACTTCATCTTCAGCCTGACGCCTGAGGACGCCATTGCGGTGCTGCCTCAGCTGATTGCGGCGCTGTTCACGCAGCTCATCTACCTGCTCTTCCTGCTCGCCGCCAACTTCATGCTGTTCTTCGGCCCGTTCTACATCTACACGCGCATCGGCAAGACGATTCTCAACCCGGACGACGCGAGGTTCGGCGTCAGCATCGACGACGTTCGCGGCCAGAAGTCCGCGGTCACCGAGATGCGTCGCATCCTGGAGCTCATCGAGCACGGCCGCCAGTACGTCAAGGCCGGCGGCAAGCGAGAGCGCGGCGTGCTGATGGTCGGGCCTCCGGGAACCGGCAAGACGATGCTCGCGAAAGGCATCGCCTCGTCTCTCAACGTGCCGATCTACATCGCCAACGGCGGTTCGTTCGCCGGCATGTTCCTGGGCATGGACGCGCTGAGCGTTTTCCTCATGGTCCGTGCCGCGCGCAAGCGCGCCAAGACGTGGGGAGGTTGTGTGGTCTTCATCGACGAGATCGATGCCCTCGGCCAGCGGCGATCGGGCATGGGCGGCGGAATGATGGGCGGCATGGGCGGCATGTTCGGTGGCGGCCAGCTCGGCCTGAATATGCTGCTGGTCCTCATGGACGGCATCGACAACCCGGGCATGATCGTCCGCCAGCTGCGTGGTCTCGTGAACCTCACGCTGGACGGCCTGTTCATCCCGCGCAAGGTCGGCGCAAACGGCACGTCGGTCACGCTGCGCATTCCGGCGCTCAAGGCGCCCGCCTACAACATCCTTTTCATCGGAGCGACCAACCGGCCGACGGTGATCGACGAGGCCCTGCTTCGGCCCGGCCGGTTCGGCCGGCAGATCCAGTTCCGGTTGCCCACGCGCGAAGACCGCAAGGACATCGCAGCGCTTTATTTCGACAAGCACAAGCACGACCCCGCGCTCGACACACCGGAACGGCGCGACGAGTTTGCGAGGATCACCGAAGGCTATTCACCGGCAGACATCGAGCAGGTGCTGTCGCTCGCGCTGCTGTACGCGTTCAACGAAGGGCGGCCTGGGCTCGAGTGGCGCGACATCCGCGAGGCCATGGCCAACGTGGCGGTGGGACTTGCGATACCCGTCGAGTACACCGAGCGCGACAGGATCGCCGTCGCTCGCCACGAGCTCGGCCACGCAATCGCGTCGCATTTCTTCGAGCCGGACAACGCCCACATCCGGCTTTCGATCCGTCGCCGTGCCACGGCTCGCGGTGAGATCGGTGGACACCACCTCTCGATTCCCACCGAAGAGCAGTTCGTCCAGTTTCGATCGCAGCTCGCTGCCGACGTCCGCGCGGCACTTGGATCCCTTGCATGCGAGCACGTCTTCTATGGCGAGGGCACGACCGGGGTCTTCGCGGATCTACGCAGCGCGACGTACACGGCCTGCCGCATGGTCGGCACCATCGGCATGGGCGCGGAGAACCTCGACCCTGAAATGTCCAAGCGAGCGGCCAGCATCGGTGAACAGCTGATCTCGATCGTCGACATCCCGTCCGGTATGCAGGAAGGCACGTGGCCAGGGGCGGTTCTGCGCAACCGGCACAGCCGGCGCATCGTCGCCCAGATACTCGGGTCGGCCTACATCGACGACTGGCGCCTCATGAACGTGAACAAGGAAGCGATCGACCAGGCCGCTGAAGCGCTGATCGCCCAGCAGGAGCTGATGGGCGATGAGATCGCGGGTCTGCTCGACTCAGTCGGCCTGCGCAAACCAACGGCGGCGGACCCGTACCCGCCCGAGATGCCCGGGGTGCCGGAAACCTGGACCGACCTACGAGTCTCGGACTCCGCCTGATCCGTTTCATCGCTGCTGCGCTGGGAGCGCTGGTGCTGGCGCTCCCGGCGCAATCGGTGCAGGCCCACGATCCGTTCGCGCCTGTCAGCCCGCGGCACGAGGCGGCCCGGCTGATGAGCGCGGAACTCGCGATGACCGCGGCGCTCGCGCAACGCCAGGCGTTGACCGGCGCTCCCGCTCCGACATCGCTCATGGACCGCGTCCGTTTCGACATGGCCGTCGCCGCTGCCGAGTTCAGATACCGGACGGCCGTGCGCCAGGAAGAGCTGCGCGTCTACGAGCTGGCGAGCTACTCCAGCGTGGAGACCAGCGTCATCCCGCTGCTCCCCGCATCGGAGTCGCGCCCGGTCGAGGACGCGATCGCGGGCCTCCACTCGCTGTACGCGCTCGCCGGATTCGATCAGTACTACCTGGTGCACGCCCACTTCGTGTTTCCGTACAACAACGCCGCGCCGGTCGCCACGCTGCGCGGTTACTACCTCGAGGCGCAGCACAGGTACGGCGTCGATGCGAGCTACCTGGCGTCGATCAACTTCATCGAGAGCTCGTTCGGGCGCAACAACGGCCCTTCTTCAGCGGGCGCGCTGGGGCCGATGCAGTTCCTGCCGGGCACGTGGGCGAACTGGGGGCAGGGCGGCAACATCAACGACCCGCACGACGCGATCATGGCGGCGGCGCGGTACCTGGTCCATTACGGCGCGCCCGGCGACATGCGCACCGCGATCTTTCACTACAACCTCGACTACGACTACGTCGACGCCGTCGAGTTCTTCGCCCGCGCCATCCGCGCGGACCCGGCCTGGCTCGACCGCCTGTACTACTGGAACACCTCCGGCTGATCGAGCTCGCCACCGCCGTGTAAGAATCAGCACGCCTTGAGATGTGTGGTGGCGCTGCTTGTCGCCGTCATGACGGTCGCGTGCGGTTCGTCCAGCGCGGCGGGCGGAACGACATCCAGCAACGGCTTCACCGCCGCGCAACTTTGCGCGCTGGCCACGCCCGCCGAGGTTGGCGCCGCCCTCGGGCGGAGCGTTCCGGCAGGGGTGCCGTCAGGCGTCAATGCGCCAAGCTGCACCTGGACGGCCGCAGATGCATCGGCGGTGACCATCGCGGCCACCGACACGGCGTCTGTCGGAAAACTGCCCTACGGGCTCCAGAACGTTTCCGGAGCGCACGTGACCTCAATCCCCAACCTGGG
Organism: Candidatus Dormiibacterota bacterium; assembly: GCA_035689345.1. Taxonomy (GTDB): domain Bacteria; phylum Chloroflexota; class Dormibacteria; order Dormibacterales; family Dormibacteraceae; genus CF-118. The sequence continues at coordinate 37,097 of DASSLR010000052.1, read as the reverse complement.
CGATGCGGCCTTCTTCGCGTCCGGCGGCGACGACTCGCCCACCGCCGAGCTGGACATGAAGAAGGGCGGCCGCGCTGTGACAATCACCGGCGCTGTGGCCGGTGGCACTATGACCCAGGCGCAGCAGGAGGCGATCGAGAAAGCCGTCGCGATCGCCGCTGCGGGCCGCATGTAGCGGTTTCGGCCGTCGGCGGCCTAGCGGTGGCGCCAAACGGGGCCTTCCGGCGGACCGATGTGCGGTTTTGGCGCCAAACGGTGTGAATCGTGGCGGCCGAGTACCCTTAGAGTGACCACTCATGGAGTACCGGATCGAACAGTTGGCCCGAGCCTCCGGCATGGCCGTCGACACGATCCGCTTCTACCAGGGCAAGGGGCTGCTCGATTCGCCTCGCCGCGAGGGCCGAGTGACCTGGTACGGGGAGAGCCACCTCGAGCGCCTGCGCCGCATCCGCGACCTCCAGCGCCGCGGCTTCACCCTGACCGTCATCCGCCGCTTCCTCGAGGGCGAGCTCGAACCGTCTGACGAGTCCCTCGTCGCGGCCGTGACCCGGCCGGCCTCGCCCCAGACCCTCACCCTCGACGAGCTGGCCGAGCGCAGCGGCGTCGCGGTGCCGCTGCTGAAAAGCCTCGAGCAAGCGGGACTCCTCGTTCCTGTCGAAGGCGGTGAGGCGGCGCTCTACCCGGCCGGCGACCTGGACGCGATCGCCGCGGGCATGAAGCTCATCGCCGCAGGCGTACCGCTCGGTCCGCTCCTCGAGCTCGCGGGCGAGTACGCCCAGGCGACCGACCGCGTCGCCCGCCAGGCCGTCGACCTCTTCGACCGCCACGTGCGCGAGCGCATCCAGGCCGAGGGCGGCGAGACCGAGGCCGCCGAGCGCCGGCTGCTCGAGCTCTTCAATGAGCTGCTCGACGCGAGCGGCCTGCTGGTGAGGCATCACTTCCAGCGCACGCTCCTGCGCGCGGCGCGCGAGCACATAGAAAAGAAGTCGCGATGAAGCTCGCCGTCACGCCGCTGCGGGTGCGCGAGCTCGAACGCACGCCGGACCTGGTCGAGCTCGCCGGCGCGGCGCGAGACGCAGGACACGAGGTCCTGCTCATCGAACGGCCGATGCCCGACGCCGTGAGCGTGGCCGGCATCGGCACGGCGTACGAGATCGTCGCTTCGCCGGACGGCGTCTCCCTCGAGGATGCGAACGGCGCGGTGCTCGACCGCGAGCGTGGCGCCAACCGGGTGGAAGCGGCGGCGCGCATGTGGCGGCGGCTGCGCGAGATGCTGCGCCAGGAGGACGCGAGCGTTCTGCCCGCGGGCGCAGGGCCCATCGCCATCGGCGGCTTCGCCTACCGCACCGACCGCGACCCGTCAGGGCCGTGGTCCGGTTTTCCTTCGCTCCTCTTGCGCGTGCCCGCGCTCGCTGTGGCGAGGGTGCGCGGTCGCACCTTCATCACCTGCGCGACGCCCGAGGCGGAAGAGCTGCTTGACGTCGAGCCGTCGACGGCGCGCGCGCCGCTGGCTCGCACGCTCGAGGTGTCGGCGGTTCGCAACCCGATCGCGTGGGCGGCCGCCATCGATTCCGCCGCGGCCAGGCTGCGCGCGGGCGAGGCTTCGAAGGTTGTGCTCGCGCGCGAGGTGGTCGCGCGCGGCGACGGGGTGATGCCCGCAGGCATGGTCGCGCGGTCGCTTCGTTCCGCGTACCCGTCGTGCTTCACGTATCTGATCACCGGCGCCGACGGCACCGCGTTCGCGGGCGCGTCGCCAGAGCTGCTGATCCGGCGGACCGGAGCGCACGCGCACGCGCAGCCGATGGCCGGCTCGGTCGCGCGCGGCGCCTCAGAGGCTGAGGACGAGCGCCTCGCGGAGCAACTGCGAGCGAGCAACAAGGACGCGGCCGAGCACGACGTCGTCTCACGCTTTGTCGTCGACGCGCTCCGGCCGTTCGCGCGCAGCGTCGCCGCCCGCCCGCCGGAGGTCGTGCGCTTCACGAACATCCAGCACCTGGCGACGTCGGTCGACGCCGAGCTCTCGGCTCCGCCCGCCGACGCGCTCGATCTGGCCGCCGCCCTCCACCCCACGCCGGCGGTCGGAGGCTGGCCGCGCGACGCCGCCGACCGCATCATCGACGACCTCGAGTCGATGGAACGCGGCTGGTATGCGGGCGCCGTCGGATGGACGGACGGCAACGGCGACGGAGAGTTCGCGGTCGCGCTGCGCTGCGGGCTTCTCTGGGAGGACGGCGCCCGGCTCTACGCGGGTGTCGGCGTGATGCCCGACTCAGATCCGGCGCGCGAGCTGGAAGAAACGGACTTGAAATTCAAGGCGCTGCTCTCGGCGCTGACGTAGTTCCTGGTGCCAGGGCCGGCACACGCGCAGGTTGCTAGCTCCGCAGCGCGGACGCGGCGGCCTCCCAGCACAGGCGATGGCCGTTGACGCTGTCCTCGCGCTTGTAACGCACCACGACCATCGTCGAGGTCTGGGCGCCGAGCGCGTCGGTGATCGCCGGCTCGAGGCCCGACCGGTCGGTGACGGGGCTGTAGACGACGCCATAGAGCCGCGCCACCTGCGCGAAGTCGAGACCGAGCGGCGTCGCGAAGAGCTCCTCGAACACGTCGGTGTGCTGAGCCTGCGGAAGGAAGTTGAAAACGCCGCCACCGTTGTTGTCGCAGACCACGATCGTCGCCTTGATGCCGTGCCGGCGCAGCGCCCACAGGCCGTTCATGTCGTGATACACGGACAGGTCGCCGAGCATGAGCACCGTGGGATCTGACGGCCGCGCCGCGGCGATGCCGAGGCCGGTGGAGACAAGGCCGTCGATGCCGCTCGCACCGCGGTTGCCGTAGAAAGCCTGGCCCGCGCGCGCGTACGGCCAGAAGCTGTCCGCCGCGCGGATAGGCATGCTCGAGCCCACGAAGACCTGGGCCGAGTCGGGCACCTTCGCCGCCAGCGCCCGCACGATGTGGCCTTCGTGGATCGGCGTCGAGACGAGCGTCGCCGCGATGGCGGCGGTGGCCTTCTTGCCCGCGCTCACCCACTCGTCGCGCCATGCGCCGACGTCAGCAGGCGGCAGGCTCTCGATGAGCATCTGCGGATCGCAAACGAGCACGTTGCTCGCGACCTGGTCCTCGTCGCGCCACATCCGGTCGGGGTCGATGAGAAACGTCGGCGCGGATGCAGCCGCAAGCCAGGAGTTCATCACCTTGGAAGTCGGCGTGCCCCCCAGGCGGATGACGAGGTCGGGTCCGTGCTGCAGCGACCATCCCGCCCGCAGCAGCGCTTCGTACGACTCCACCGCAGCGCCCGATTCGGCTCGCCGCAGCTGCGAGCTCGGCTCGGCCAGCAGGGGCACGCCCAGCCGGTTGAGCCCGGCGGCAAGCCTCGCCCCGTCCCGCATCTCTCCCGCGACGACCAGCGGCCGCTTGGCGGTCAGCAGCGCCGCGGCCACCGACGCGACCTGCTCGGAGGTCGGCGTCGAGCGGCCGGAGCTCATCGCCTGCGGTGACTCGCCGAGCGGTGACGGCACCTGCCCAGGCGGCGGCACGAGCGGTTCGCGGAACGGCAGGTTGAGATGCACCGGCCCGCCGCTGAGCGCCTCCGCGTATGCGCGGGCGGCGAGGCGGCGCCACAGGCGCGCGGAGTTCGGCGCTTCGAGCGGAACGCCCGGGTCGAAGAACCAGCGCGCCGCGCTGCCGAACAACCTCTGCTGATCGATCGCCTGGTTGGCGCCGACGTCGCGCAGCTCCGGCGGCCGGTCCGCAGTCAGCACGATCAGCGGTGTGCGCGAGTGAAAAGCCTCCACCACCGCCGCGTGGAATTCGGCAGCGGCGGTGCCCGACGTCGACAGCAGGACGACGGGCTTGCCGGTCGCCTTCGCCAGGCCGACGCCGAAGAACGAGCCCGAGCGCTCGTCGATCTGCATGAAGACGTTGGTCTTCGGATGTCGCTGCAGCGCCATCGCGATGGGCGCCGAGCGCGAGCCGGGCGACACGCAGGCATACTCCACGCCCTGCACCGCGAGCTCGTCCACGAACGTGGCCGCGAAGGACTGGGCTACGTCCATACGATCTTCATGTGGACGAGGTCGTCACCCTTTTGCACGGCTTCACGCTGGCCGGCGCGAGCTGGGACGACCTCGTCTCCAGGATGCCTTCGGGATGGAAGTGGCTCACGCCCGACCTGCGGAGCACCACGATGGACGATTGCGCTGCCGACCTCGTCGAGATGTGGGATCACCTCGGAGTCGAACGCAGCCACGTCGTCGGTTACTCGATGGGCGGCCGGCTCGCTCTGCACGTGGCGGTCAGACTACCCGAGCGCACCCGGTCTTTGTTCACCATCGGCGCCCACGCGGGCCTCGATCCCGCGGCGCGGGCTGAGCGTCGCGTCGCCGACGAAGCCCTGGCCCAGCGCATCGAGCGCGAAGGCGTCGAAGCGTTCGTCACCTATTGGGAAGGGCTGCCGATGTTTGCGGGGATCGCGCGCCGCGGACCGCGATTCCTCGCCTGGCTGCACGCGATGCGCGTGGCCAACACGGCTGATGGTCTCGCCGCCTCGCTGCGCGGCATGGGCGCTGGGGCGATGGAACCGTTGTGGGAAATGCTCGACGCGGTCACGTGTCCGAGCACGTTCATCGCGGGCGAGCGGGACCCCGTCTTCGTCAGCCACGCTCAGCGCCTGGCTGAAGAAGTGGCCGGCTCGCGTGTTCAGATCGTCGCCGGCAGCGGGCACTCGGTCCAGTTCGAGCAGCCCGACGTCACCGCGGCGATCCTGGCGGATCACCTGAGCGGAGCGGCCGCGGCGACCTCGAGCTCGACCACCGCCTGAATCCCGGCCGCGTAGTGCGCGGCGCCGAGGCGCTCGCGATCGAGCATGCCACCGCGATCGACGGAGCGCAGGACGAAGTTCGAGCATCCGCGAGCCTTCGCGGCCTCGACCTCGCGAGCTACATCGTCGGGGCGCACCGACGTGATGATCGCTTCCATCTAAAGGATCAGCCCCACCGTCAGAAGCAGCGCGAAAGAAAGCTCGGCCACGGCCATGCGCTTCAGCGCGGCCACCAGCGCAGGCGCGGCGGTCGTCGCAAAAGCGGAACGCACCGGCACCGCCGCGATGGGAATCGCGAAATGGACTGCCATGACCGTCACCGGCGCGAGGCCCGACATGAAAACCACGATCGGCACGGCGAAGGCCGCGGCGGTGACGACAGCGAGCAGATACAGCGTGCGCCGGCGGCCGATCAGCGTTGCCAGGGTGCGCTTGCCCGCGGCCGCATCGGTCTCGATGTCGCGCAGGTTGTTCAAGACGAGGATCGAGGTCGCGAGAAAACCGATCGAGCATCCGAAGAGGATCGCGAGCGGGGTCACGCGCAGCGACTCGACGTACACGGTGCCCGCGGTCGCCACCAGTCCGAAGAAAACGAAGACAAAAAGTTCGCCCAGGCCGAGGTAACCGTACGGACGCGGGCCGCCGGTGTAGAGCCAGCCCGCGAGCAGGCACGCGGCCCCGACGACGAGCAGGCGCCAGTCGGTCGCGATGCTCAGCGCGACCCCGGCCAGCCCCGCCACGCCGAACGCCGCGATGGCGGCCGCGCGAACTTGCTCGGGCGGCACGATTCCGGATGACGCGGCGCGCACCGGTCCGACGCGCGCAGCGGTGTCAGCGCCACGGCGATGGTCCGAGTAGTCGTTCGCGAAGTTGACGCCGAGCTGCATCGCCAGCGCTACCACCAGCGCGCCGAGCCCCGCGAGCGGGCGGATGGCCCCGCCATGGATCGCGATCGCGGTGCCCGCCAGCACGGGGGCTACCGACGCGGCCAGCGTCGCCGGGCGCACGGCCGACCACCAGACGGCTCGCGGCGTCAGCGCTTGCACCGCCACCGCCATCTCTACGGTCTCTTCGGAAACTTCTTGAAGTCGGGCTTGCGCTTCTGCACGTACGCGTCGCGACCTTCCTGGGCCTCCTCGCTCAGGTAGTAGAGGAGCGTCGCGTCGCCCGCGAGCTGCTGGATGCCGGCAAGCCCGTCGTCGGCCGCATTGAATCCCGCCTTGAGCATGCGCAGCGCCAGCGGGCTCAGCTCGAGCATTCGCCGGCACCAGGCCACCGTCTCTTCCTCGAGCCTGTCCAGGGGCACGACCTTGTTGACGAGGCCCATGTCCAGCGCCTGCTGCGCGTCGTACTGCTCGCACAGAAACCAGATCTCGCGCGCCTTCTTCAGGCCGACCGTCCGCGCCAGCAGGCCCGCGCCGTAGCCGCCATCGAAGCTGCCCACGCGTGGACCGGTCTGACCGAAGCGCGCGTTGTCGGCCGCGATCGTCAGGTCGCACACGACATGGAGTACGTGGCCGCCGCCGATGGCGTAGCCCGCCACCATCGCGACGACCGGCTTGGGCAGCCGGCGGATCTGGACCTGCAGGTCGAGCACGTTGAGACGGCCGACACCCTTGGGGTCGATGTAGCCGTCATCCCCGCGGATCCGCTGGTCGCCACCCGAGCAGAACGCCTCCGTGCCCGCGCCGGTGAGGATGACGACCCCGATCTCGGGATCGTTGCGCGCGGCCTCGAAAGCGGCCGACATCTCGAAGACCGTCGTCGGCCGGAACGCGTTCCGAACCTCCGGTCGGTTGATCGTGATCTTGGCGATTCCGTCCCAGGTCTCGTAGACGATGTCCTGGTACTCGCCCGCCCTCACCCAGCCCGCCTGATTCTTCAAGCTCGCACTCCTAGAGCGATCGCTAGCACTATTCGAATCGTACGCGAATCAGGAGCGGCGGGTCGGCTTCTTCCTCGGGAACAGGCGCACGATCTTGGCGTAGTCGTCAGGGGTGTCGATGTCGTCCGGGCGCCCCGCCGCAGGCACCACGTCCAGGAGCTCGGGATGCGCGTCGAGCAGCTGGCGCGCGCCGGTGTCGCCGGCGAGCCGCTCGAGCTCCGGCCACAGTTCGCGCGCCAGGACCACAGGCGGCGTCCACTTCGGCTTGGGCGTCGATGACGCCATCGCCACCGCCGGGCGCGAGCCCTCGCGCCGCCAGGAGCGCAGCAGCGCGGCCACCGAGCGCGACCCGACCAGCGGCTGGTCCCCAAGCACGATGAGCGAAGCCTCCATGTCCGCGCGCAGCGCGCCGAGGCCGCGGCGCAGCGACGTGGACATGCCGTCTTTCGCGTCGGGGTTGAAGACGAGCTCGGCCGCGCCATCGACGGCGTTGGCGACGTCGTTGGACGCGTAGACCACCACCACCTGGTGGCAGCCTCCGTTCGACGCCGCCTCGATCGCGTGCCGGACCATCGGCTGGCCGTCGAACTCGAGGAGCAGTTTCTGCGTGCCGCCCATGCGCGAGCTCAACCCCGCGGCGAGCACCACGGCGCCGACCGGCAGCAGAGATGCGGCCAGGCGCTCGCTCGACGGTCGCGCGGCGCGGATCCACTCGACCTCCGCGGCCGCCGCGGTCGCGGCCTTGGCGAAGTCGTGCAGGCGCGCGCTGTCGGCGTCGACGGCGATGACCTTGCGGCCGGACAACGCTGACAGATCCGGAATCGCCTCGGGGACGCCCACCACCGCGAGCGTCGCGCAGTCGGGCCGCGAGGCCACGTGCTGCAGCGCGGGGACCAGGTCGCGCCCCCGCACGACCACGCTGTGGGGTCCGTCAGGCTCGCGGTACGTCCGACCTCGGATGGGAACCTCGAGGTCACTCATGACGAAGACGGGCATGGCTGCTTCTCCAGCATGCCACGGTGCGCCGCTAGTCTTTTCGAAATGCCGATCATCGGCGCGCACGTCGATTCCTCGGGCGGGCTGCACCACGCGTTCGAGCGCGCCAGGGCGATGGACGCGGACGCCATCCAGTGTCACCCCACACCGCCTGGATTCTGGGGATCCCCGAAGCTCGACGAGACCAGGATCGCGACGTTCAAAGAGGCCGCCGAAAAGTTCGGCCATCCGCCCTTTTACTTTCACGCGGTCTACCTCATCAACCTCGCGGGCGACGACGCGACGCTGCGACAGCGATCGGAGAGCACGCTCACGGGTTACCTGCGATCAGCGGACGAGCTTGGGATCAGCGGCGTCATCTTTCACACGGGCTCGCACAAGGGCGCGGGCTTCGACAAGATGCTGCCGACGATCATCGGCCACCTCACGAAGGTGCTCGAGCGGGCAGATCCGAAGCACGCGCGCCTGCTCATCGAAAACAACGCGGGCCTGGGCGGCTGCGTCGGCGCGCGTTTCGAAGAGATCGCGACGATGATGGCGAAACTCAACGACAAGCGAGTGGGCGTGTGCTTCGACACGTGTCACGCGTTCGCCTCCGGCTACGACGAGCGCACCCCGGAGACCGTGAGCAAGACGATCGACGAGCTGGACAAGGTCGTCGGCCTGAAGAACGTCGACGTGATTCACTGCAACGACTCGGTCACCGGCCTCGGCTCGAACCGCGATCGCCACGCCAACATCGGGGTCGGGCAGATCGGCGACGACGGATTTCGCGCGCTCCTTCACGAACCCAGGCTCGACCGCCTGCCATTCATCCTGGAAGTGCCCGGCGCCGGTGAGGGGCCGGATGCCGAGCAGGTGCAGGTCCTTCGGCGGTTGGCGGCCGGCTAGGCCGGCTGCAGAGTCACGATCGGAGGTGCGTCCATGAAGGTGCTCGACGAAGTTCGCGATGCTTTCACTGTGGCCGGGCGGCAGGTGTTCGGTGAGCCCTATTCGAAGAATGGCGTCACGGTCATTCCGGTGGCCCGCGTCTCGGGCGGTGGAGGAGGCGGCGGAGCCAAGGGCTTCCCGGAGACTCCCGCGCCGGGAGGTGTCGGGCTCGCGGTCGAAGCCAGGCCGGCGGGAGCGTTCGTGATCCACGACGACGACGTGAGGTGGATGCCCGCGTTCGACCTCAACCGCGCCATCGCCGGCGGCGTGCTGCTCGGCGTCGTCGCCGTCCTCAGCTGGCGATCCGTCGTGAAGATGGTGGCGCGCCGGCCGTAAGTCGCCAGCGGGGTGCGCGCCGGCCGGCCAGCCCCGCCACCAGCCACACCCGCCGCGCCAGCAACGGCAGCCACCAGGTCACCGAAGCCGATCCGCCGCCCGCCACCAGGCGGTGGTTCTCGATCTCGCGCTGCATGTCCTGCAGCCGCCGCCAGGCTATCTCCTCGTTGTAGTGCTCGCTCACGACCAGTACCTCCTTAACCGTCGTTTTGCCTTCATCAGTTATTATAACCGGTGTTTGGATAACATCGGTTAGGGTAGGATCATTCCAGATGGCGGACAGGGAGACGGCCACCGGCGCGATTGGGCTGGTCCAGGCCTTCGTCAACACGGTCGATCTCGAGGACGGCCCCGAGGAGCTGACCGACGCCGCCCATCTGAGCTCCTGGCTGAGCGGGCACGGCCTCCTCGCGGCGGGCCGCTCGACCGAACAGGACGACCTGAAGCACGCGCTCGCGCTGCGTGAGGCCCTCCGCGGCATCATCGGCGCCAACTCCGGCGGCGCGGTGTACCCGGTGGACGTGGCCACTCTGAACGAGGCGGCCGCCGCGAGCCGGCTGCGGGCCCGCTTTGGGCCTGACGGTAGGGCGCGGCTCGAGCCCGAGGCGGCGGGCGTGACCGGAGCCCTTGGCCGCATCGTGGCCGCGACCTTTGCGGCGATGGCCGAGGAGGACTGGGCTCGCCTCAAGCTGTGCGGCTCACCGACGTGCCGCTGGGCTTTCTTCGACCGCTCGCGTAACCACTCGAGCCGCTGGTGCACCATGGCGGCGTGCGGCAACCGCGCCAAGGCAAGACGCTTCCGGCAGCAGCGACGAGTTGAGCAAGTCCAGGGCTGAGGCTTTCAGCGACGGCGTGTTCGCCGTCGCCGCGACTCTGCTCGTTTTCTCCATCCCCGCGCCGGAGGCGGGCGTCGCGCTGGACCGGGCCCTGCTCGCGGAGTGGCCCTCATACGCCACCTACGTGATCAGCTTCGTGACGATCCTCGTCATCTGGGTCAACCACCACGCCACGATCGACGCGATCAAGACGTTCGACCGCAGTCTCCTGTTCCTCAACGGGCTGCTGCTGATGACCGTCGCGGTCATCCCCTTCACGACATCGGTCCTCGCCCGAGCGCTGCAGGCGGGACACGGTCAGTCCGCTGCCGCGGTCGCCTACGGCGTGTCGGCGACGCTGATGTCGTTCGCATTCACTTTCATCAACACCTACGCCAAGGTCCGTCGCCTCTTCACCACGCCGTTCAGCCTGGTTGGGTTTTCGCTCGGCCAGCTCACCTATCCGGTGGCGACCGTCATCGCGCTGTTCAGCTATCAGCTCTCGCTCGCCATCTACGCCGCGACGGCTGTTTTCTACGCGGCGTTTCCGCTGGTTCGAGAAGCCCGGCTGAGAAGCGCGGCCGAGAACCGCTAAGCGCGGGCGGCTTTCACCTCGCGCATGCCGGCGCCCGTTCCGCCGAAGCGCACAGCGGTGAGCTCGGCCAGGATGCCGAGGGCGGTTTCCTCCGCGGCTCGACTGCCCAGGTCGAGGCCGATGGGCCCATGCACCTTCGCGATCTCGGCTTCGGTGAACCCCTCCTCGCGCAGCTTGTCGAACCGGTTCGAATTCGTCTTCCGGCTGCCGATGGCGCCGATGTAGCCGACGTCCTTCTTCAGCACCGAGCGCAGCGCCGGCAGGTCGAACTTCGGGTCATGGGTGAGGATGACCACGTACGTCGAGCGGTCGAGCGTGAGCTTGCCGAGCGCCTCGTCCGGCCACGCCACGATCAGCTCGTCCGCGTCCGGGAAGCGCTCCTTGGTCGCGAACTTCGCGCGCGCGTCGACGACTGTGACCCGGTAGCCCATCACCTTCGCCAGACGATGCAGCGGGATCGCGATGTGGATCGCGCCGACGATGACCAGGTGCGCAGGCCGGCGGAAGGGTTCGATGAACCAGTCACCGTCGCGCCGCGCGAGCTCGGTCCCCGGTGGCGTGCCCTCGACCAGCACCGATTCGCCGGTCACCAGGTTGGTGCGCAGGGTCGCCGGCTCGTCCTTCTCGAGCATGCCGAGCAGTTTCTTCTGGACCGCGTCGAGCGGCTGGACGAACACCTCGATGTGGCCGCCGCACGCGAGGCCCACCTCGAAGGCCACGTCGTCGGCCACGCCGAACGCCGCGATCTTCGGCTCGCCCGACTTCAGGACCTTCTGCGCCTCCTCGAAGACGGCGCCCTCGATGCAGCCGTTGGAGACGGAGCCGGCTATCTTGCCGGAACGCGTGACGGCCATCTTCGAGCCCAGCGGTCGCGGGCTCGAGCCCCACGTCTCGACGACAGTCGCCAGGGCGATCTGCTCGCCCGCGTCGTTCCAGGCCTTCAGCTCATCAAGGATCTCGCGCATGTGTCGCCCTACTTATACAAGCCCCACGAGCTCAGAGCCTGCGGCGTGAGTTCGCGGGGACCCCTGGGAAGGCCGGCGACCCAGGCCCGCGAGCAGCCGCCCGAGGTCGTCGAGCGCCTCCACGTTGTGGGCGGCCAGGAAGTCGTCGCAGTAAGGCAAGGCCGCGGCCATGCCGCGCGTCAGCGGCTCGTAGCCCTCGCTGCCGATCAGGGGGTTCAGCCAGATGAGACGGTGCGCGGAGCGGCGCAGGTGGTTCAGCTCGGCCGCAAGCTGTGACGGGTCGCCGCGGTCCCAGCCGTCACTGACGATGATCACGACCGCGCCGTGGCCGAGCACGCGCCGCGCCCACTTGCGGTTGAAATCCCCCAGCGCCTCACCGATGCGTGTGCCGCCGCTGAAGTCGTGCACGCCCTTGCTGACGGAGTCGAGCACCTTGTCCAGGTCGCGATGGCGCAAAAGACGCGTGATGCGCGTGAGGCGCGTCGAGAAGACGAAGGCCTCGAGGTCCTCGCGGCGCGCCACCGCGTAGGCAAAGATCATCAGCAGGCGCGAGTAGCGCTCCATCGAACCGCTGACGTCGCAGATCAGGACCAGCGGTCGCCGGCGCATCGAAGGCCGGCGCCGGAACAGCTTCATCAGCTCGCCACTGGAGCGGATGGCGTGACGCGCTGACCGTCGCAGGTCGATGCGTCCCGCGCGGGCGGGGCGCATGCGGCGCGTGCGCCGCTCGGCCACCCGCCACGCCGCCTGCTCGAGCAACCGCCGCACCTGCTCCGTCTCGGACCACGTCATCTCGTCGAAGTCCTTGTGGCGCAGCAGCTCCTCCGAGCTGTAGCCGCTCGAGCTGGCGGGCACCTCGCGCGGGTTCTGCTCGCGATTCATCTGCGACGTGTTGAGGCCGAGCAGCGAGGACCACGCCTTGGCGCGCTCCGGGTCCATGGGCAGCGCGCGGCTGCGACCCGGGATGACGCCCGCGGTGATGCGCGGGTCGGGAGGCGCCCAGAAGATGTCGAACGCGGCCTCGAAGGTGGGGATGTCTTCCTTGCGCGACACGAAAACCGTGCGGAGAGCGCTGCGGAAGTCGTCCGGCTTCTTGAGGTCGATGTGGACGAGCGCGCGCGTCGCGTCCGTGAGACGCCGCGGCCCAGCTTCGAGGCCGGCGTCGTGCAGCAGGCGTGCGAACGCGCCGAGCCGGGGCAGGAGGTCCGCGCGGAGCGCCGCCTCCTCAGGCACGCTTGGCCTGCTCGACCAGGGCAGGCACCTTCTCGCGCACGCGCTCCAGGTCCTCCTGGTACTTGAGCGCGGCGCCAAGCGTCGCGTCGACCAGCGACGTGTCGATGGAGCGCGCCCCAAGCGCGGCCAGCGAGCGCGCCCAGTCCAGCGTCTCCGCCACACCGGGCACCTTGTACAGGTCCATGCCCCGCAGCCCCTGGACGAGCGCGGCCACCTCGCGCGCCAGCCCGTCAGCGGCCTCGGGCGCGCGGGCCCGCACGATCTCCACCTCCTTCTCGAGGTTCGGGTAGTCGATCCAGTGATAGAGGCAGCGCCGCTTCAGGGCGTCGTGCACCTCGCGCGTCCGGTTGGAGGTGATGACGACGAACGGCGGCTTCTTGGCCTTGATGGTTCCGATCTCCGGGATCGAGACCTGGAAATCGGAGAGCAGCTCGAGCAGGAAGGCTTCGAACTCCTCGTCCGACCTGTCGATCTCGTCGATCAGCAGCACCGGTGGCGTCGCGTCGTCGTTGTCGATCGCGTCGAGGAGCGGCCGGCGCAGCAGGAACTCTGGGCTGAAGATCTCGCGCTCGGCGAGCCGGCGGTCCTCGCTTTCGTTGAGCAGCCGGATGTGCAGGAGCTGGCGCGGGTAGTTCCACTCGTAGACGGCGTGGGCGAGGTCGATGCCCTCGTAGCACTGAAGGCGGATCAGGCGCGCGTCGAGCACGTCGGCCATCACCTTGGCGGCCTCGGTTTTGCCGACGCCGGCCTCGCCTTCGATGAACAGCGGCTTTTCCAGCTTGAGCGCGAGGTAGATGGCGGTCGCGAGGGCGCGATCGCCTATATAGCGGCGCTCGCGCAGGCGCGCTTCGACGTCGTCGATCGTCGCCGGCGTTTTGCTCACCTGCAAAAGAGTACGGCTAGTCGTATGTCGGGTTGTCGATGTCCGCGCCGTAGTGGTAGCTGCCGGTGAAGTTGGTCCAGGCGCTCGACTGGATGCTGCATCCGACCGTGAACTTCTCGGCGTGCGGGTGGTCGGGCTGGATGGTGACGCTGCACGATCCGAGCAGGCTGTTGTCGGCCGCGCTCGTCAGCTTGAAGGTGACCGTCGAGCCCATCGTCCCGCCCTTGAGCCCGCCCGAGTTCTCGACCTCGGCCGAGAGCCGGCATGGGTCGTCGCACGAGTTCGTGCCGGAGATGGTCGTCTGGCTGATCGTGTCCGCCACGTAACGCGGAGGCCAGGTCGTCGGGTCGTCGAAGTCGAAGACGTCGTCCGGCGCCTGGCTGCCGAAGTTCTTGTCGTAGTTGCTCAAGGACTCGTCGAGGTCCGCGACTCCTTCCTGCAGGGGCTGGCCTGGAATCGAGCGCACGCGGACCAGGCGGTACGGCGAGTCCTCCGTGATGTTGACGACGGCGACGGGCAGCGTCAGCTCGGCGGTGTTCTGGCCGGCCACGGTGACGTCATCCTGGCGCTTGGTCACGACGCTCGTCAGCACCTGCCTCGCCTTGCTTGGATCGGTGAGGGCGCTCGTGTCGATGCCGTTGAACTGGGAGCTCGTGACCCACCTCGTGCGCGCGCCCTTCAGGACCGAGGCCGCGTCCTGGTCGGTGATGATCGTGGCCAGGTACGAGGCGCCCTTGTAGTAGACCTTGCCGCCGTAGCGCAGCATCTCGAACTCGTCGGCGCCCTGGCTCCCCGTGATGTGAATGGTGGCCGGGGCCGTGAACTGGATGTCGAGATCCGTCGGTTTTCCGTTCTGCGTGAACCGCGCTTTGACCTCGAAGCTCTTCGCCTTTGCGAGGTTGTCGGCGGCGCCATGCGTGAGGTCCGCGGTCGACGGGTGGCCGATCCCGAAGGGCAGCCCGCAGGCCCCAACGAGCAGCGCCACTGCGCTCGTCACGAGCAGCTTGCGCATGGCCTACCCGCTACTGCGCCTGTTCGATCGCCCTCCGAGTGAGCACCCTGGCGAGGTGCTTCTTGTACTCGGGGCTGGCCCGCAGGTCACCGGCCGGGTCGAGCCCGTCCGATGCGTGCTGCGCCGCCTCCTCGGGCTTGGCGCCCTTGGCGAGCGCGTCCTCCACGGACTTCGCGCGGACCGGCGTGGGACCGACGTTGGTCAGGCCGATGCGCCAGTGGCCGTTCAGCTTCTGCGCCGCGGCGCCGACGATCGCCCAGTCGAAGAGCCGGCGGCGGAACTTGATGTACTTGTGCGGGCCATTGGCGATGGGGAACACCACCTCGGTGACTATCTCGTCCGCGTGCAGCGGCGTCGTGAAGAGGTCCTTGAAGAAATCCTTGGCCGCGATCGTGCGCTTGTTGGTCACGATCTCCGCGTCGAGCATCAAGGCGATGGTCGGATAGTCGCCGGCCGCGTCGGCGTGCGCGACGACGCCGCCCATGGTGCCCATGTTGCGCACCTGGTTGTCGCCCACCTCGCTGGCCACGTCGGCCAGGATCGGGAGCTTGTCCCTCACCACGTCCGAGCTGTGGATCGCCACGTGGCGCACGAGCGCGCCGACGTGAAGCTTGTCGCCCTTGGCCTCGATGTGGTCGAGGCCTTTGACGCCGTTGATGTCGACCAGCGCCTTCGGCTGCGCCAGGCGCAGCCGCATCAGGGGGATGAGGCTGTGCCCGCCCGCGAGCACCTTGGCGTCCTCCCCGTACTTGTCGAGCAGCTTGACCGCCTCGTCGACCGAGGAGGCCTTCGCGTATTCGAATGCGGCGGGAATCACTTGCGCGCCTCCTTCATCATGTGCCAGATCTTGTCCGGGCTCGCCGGCATGTCGACGTGCTTGATGCCCAGTGGCGACAGCGCGTCGCAGATGGCGTTGATCACCGCGGCGCTGGCCGCGATCGTGCCTGCTTCGCCGATGCCCTTCACCCCGAGGTCGTTGGTCGGGCTTGGCGTGATGGTTTTGTCGACGATGAGCTGAGGGATCTCGCCGGCCGACGGGATCATGTAGTCGGTCAGAGTTCCGGTCTTCAGCTGCCCGCTGGCTTCGTCGTAGACGACCTCTTCGTACAGCGCCTGCGCGATGGCCTGTACCACGCCGCCGTGGATCTGGCCGTCCACGATCATCGGGTTGATGATGTTTCCGCAGTCGTCGACGGCTACGTACTTCTCGAGCTTGGCGTTGCCTGTCTCGGCGTCGATCTCGACGACCGCGACGTGCGCGCCGAATGGCCACACCAGGTTGGGTGGGTCGAAGTACGCGGTCGCCTCGAGGCCTTGCTCCACGCCTTCGGGCAGGCCGGTGCCGTAGCTCGCGAACGCGACCTCGCCGAACGCCTTGGCCTTGTCCGGTGAGCCCTTCACGTGGAAGCTTCCGTGCTCGAAGACGATGTCTTCCTCGGCTGCCTCGAGCAGGTGGGCGGCGATCTTCTTGCCCTTGTCGATGACCTTGCCGACCGCCTTGCTCACGGCCACGCCTCCGACGGCGAGGCTGCGGCTGCCATACGTGCCGTAGCCGAACGCGGTGCCCTCCGCCGTGTCGCCGTGGCGCAGGTCGACACTTTCCATCGGCACGCCCAGCTGGTCCGCGACCAGCTGGCTGAACGTCGTCTCGTGGCCCTGGCCGTGCGAGTGCGTCCCGGTGTAGACCATGACCGCGCCCGTCGGCGTGACGCGTACCTGGGCCGACTCGACCAGCGCGATGCCGCCCGTGGCGGGCGCGGTGGCCGCGCTCGGACCGAAGCCGCAGATCTCGATCCACGTGCTGAGCCCGATGCCGAGGTAGCGGCCCTGCTTGCGCAGGTCGGCCTGCTTCTTGCGCAGGTCCGAATAGCCCGCGAGCTGGAGCGCCTTGTCGAGCGACTTCTCGTAGTCGCCGGAGTCGATCACGAGCCCGAAGTTCTGCGTGAACGGGAAGTCCTCGGGCTGGACGAAGTTCTTCTTGCGGACGTCGACCGGGTCCATCTTCAGCTCGAGCGCGACCAGGTCGATCATCCGCTCGACGAGGTGGGTCGCCTCCGGCCGCCCCGCGCCGCGGTACGGGTCCGTGGGCACGCGGTTGGTGAGGATGCCGATCGTGCGGGCGGTGATGCCGCCCTTCCACTTGTAGGCGCCGCCTGCCATCAGGCACGCGCACGCCTGGAAGCCTGCGAACGTGCCGTGGTAGGCGCCGATGTCGAGAAACTGGGTGACGCGCATCGCCGTGACGGTGCCGTCCTTCTTGGCCGCCACCTCGACGTCATAGAACTGACCGCGTCCGTGAGTTGCGTTCTGGATCGATTCCGTCCGCGTCTCGATCCACTTGACCGGGCGCTCCGTCATGCGCGAAAGCGCAGGCACCAGGTAGTCCTCCGGGTAGGGGCTGATCTTGCTGCCGAACCCACCGCCTACGTCCGGAGAGATGACGCGGACCTGGTTTTCCTTCAAGCCCATCGAGCCCGAGACGAACAGCCGGATGAAGTGCGGGCTCTGGCTCGACAGCCAGATCGTGAGCTTCTTGTCGAACGACTCGTACTCGGCGAGCACGCCCCGAGGCTCCATCGGTACCGGCGCCAGGCGGTTCTGCAGGATCCGCTCCTTGACCACCACGTCGGCTTCCTTGAAGGCTGCATCGGTCACTTCGGGACCCGTGTAGGGAATGTCCCAGCCGATGTTGTCAGGTCCGTCGACGTGGACCTTGGCGCTGCCCGGCTTGAGCGCCTTCTCGAGGTCCATGACCGCCGGCAGCTCCTCGTAGTCCACCTGGATCAGGTTCGCCCCGTCCGCGGCCTGGGCTCGGCTGCCGGCCACGACCACGGCGACGATCTCGCCCTGGTAGCAGACCTCCTTCTCCGCGATCGGGAACCGCTCGGGTACGTACTTCTTCGCGGCGGTGAACGCCGGCGTGGTCGGGTGGGTGCCGGTCAGCTGGCCCTTGAAGTCGCGCGCCGTGTAGACGCCGACGACTCCCGGCGCCTTGCTGGCGTCGGTGACGTCGATGCTCTTGACGCGGGCGTGCGCGAACGGGCTGCGCACGAACGACGCGTAAACGGTGCCCTGACGCGTGAAGTCGTCGAGGTAGTGACCGTGACCCGTGATCAGCCGCGGGTCTTCGCGGCGATGGATCTTGGCTCCGACGAGCTGGGTGACCGCCATGTCAGTTCCCTCCCGCCGTGACCGTGGTCTTCTTGGCCGGCGCGCTGCTCATCGTCTTGGCGGCGCTCTGCACGGCCTTGACGATGTTCACGTAGCCGGTGCACCGGCAGAGGTTGCCTTCGAGGCCCTTGCGGATCTCGTCCTCGGTCGGGTTCGGGTTCTGCGCCAGCAGGTAGGCGGCCTCCATGATGAAGCCGGGCGTGCAGTAGCCGCACTGCAGGCCGTGCTCGTCCCAGAAGGCCTGCTGGATCGGGTGCAGCTCGTCGCCGTTGGCCAGGCCCTCGATCGTGGTGAGGTTGCGGCCGTCGGCCTGGACCGCGAACATCGTGCAGCTCTTGACCGCCTTGCCGTCCACGTGGATCGTGCAGGCGCCGCACTGGCTCGTGTCGCAGCCGATGTGCGTTCCGGTCAGGCCGGCTACGTCGCGGATGTAGTGCACGAGCAGGAGCCGAGGTTCGACCTCATGCTCGTGCTTGCGCCCGTTGATGGTGACGACGACCTTGTGCTTCATCAACTCCCTCCTCAGCTAGCGGGCGGTGTGCGGGGGTGCGCGGCCGTCGCGACCGAGGCCGCGCGAGCCAATTCGAACGTGTCGAACCCTTCTATTCGGCTACTTTTAGTCCTGAAATGCAACTGGAAAATTCGTTCTCGGTCAGCGCGCCTCCCGAGCGGGTCTTTTCGTACCTGCTGGACATCAACAAGGTGGTGGGCTGCGTGCCGGGCGCCGAGCTGTCCGAGGTCGTCGATCCGACCACGTTCAAGGGCAAGGTGAAGGTGAAGGTCGGGCCGATCACGGTCGCCTACAGCGGCACCGCCCGGATCACCGATCGGGACGACGCCGGCCGCTCCGCCGCCATCGAGGCGGAGGGGCGCGAGACGACCGGGCCCGGCTCGGCCCGCGCCAAAGCCACGATGAAGGTCGAGGCGGAGGGCTCGGGATCGGTGGTCAGGATCTCGACCGAATACAGCGTCGCGGGCCGGGTGGCCCAGTTCGGCCGGGGCGTGATGGAGGACGTCTCCCGCCGCATCGTCAACGAGATGGCCGCGTGCATCAAGGCCAACGTGGAGGGCGGCGAGCAGCACGCGGCGGCAGTCTCGGGTGGATCGGTGGCGGCCGACGCGCCGGCTCCGGCCGCGGTGACGGCGAAGCCGGTGAACGCGATCACGCTGTTCTTTCAGGTGCTCTGGGAAGGGATCCGGCGCCTGTTCGGAGCCAAACCGAGCAGGTAGACCACAACGGATTCGGGCCTTCCCCGCGCCGCAGGGTTGGCTCGGCTTCGCCGAGCCATGACTCCGCGTGGCACCTGGTCAGCCCAGCGTCGCCGGGCACCGGGGGGGTTCTCGCAAGGGGGGCCTGCCCCCCTTGCGCCTTATCCCAAAAATAGCCCGACCATGTGGTCGCGGTTGGCCCAGATGTTCGCCTGCGTCCAGCTCTTGCCCGGCACCCCGATGATGGTGATGGTCGCGTCGAACAGCTGGAAGAACCGGCCCTTGAGCAGGATCTCGGTGTGCATCTCCGGCGAGGCGGCCTTCGCGAACTCGGCGAACCCCGTCACCATGAACTCGCTCGCCTGGAACATGCAGTAGCGGCGCATCGTTTCCATCACCTGGTCCGCGGCCGGCGGCTCAGGCTCGATGGTTCGGATGCCGCCGATCAGCGCCTTGTTGAATATCCCCTCCGGGACCCCGTTCAGCGGCACCGCGCCCGGCAGCAGCGGCTCCGCCGATACGTTGCGGAGGTGAAAAAGAGACTCAGGATCGTTCAGCGTTTCACGCATGCGACGCGGCAGGTTCATCTCCGCCGTCAGGCGCTGGTACGGCGTGAGGACGTCAACCTTGACCCAGTTGGCTGTGCCGATCGCGCCGGCGGTGGGCTGTTGCATCGCGGGGAGAATAGCTCCCCGCTGCGAGAATTTGCGCAAATGCAGCTCGAGCTGGCGAGGCAGCGCATCAAGCAGCACGGCGACCTGCACGCCTTCATCTCGGTCTCGGCTGAGACCGGGGACGGGCCCGTCGTCGCGGTGAAGGACCTCATCGATGTCGCGGGCACGGTCACGACCGCGGGCGGGATCATCCTGCCCCAGACGCCCGCGGCCGAAGACGCGCCGGTCGTGCGCCGGCTGCGCGAGCGCGGCTGCGTGATGGTCGGCAAGACCAACCTGCACGAGTTCGCTTACGGCGTGACGAGCGTGAACCCGCATTACGGCGCCGTCCTGAACCCGCGCGATCCGAGCCGAGTGGCCGGCGGCTCCTCGGGCGGATCGGCCGTTGCCGTCGCGCTCGGCATGTGCGACTGGGCCATCGGCTCCGACACGGGCGGATCGATCCGCATTCCCTCAGCGCTCTGCGGCATCGTCGGGTTCAAGCCCGCGTTCGGCAGCATCGACACCACCGGCGTGATCCCGCTCAGCCACTCGCTGGACACGCTGGGCCCTATGGCCCCTGACGTCCCGAGCGCGGCGCAGGCGTTCGCGCTGATGACGGGTGACCCGGCGCCCTCCCTACCGCGCGCGAAACCGCGGTTCGCCATGCCGGCGAACTGGGTCCGCGATCTCGACGGCGAGACTGCGCGCGCCTGGGCGCTGGTATCCGACGGCGTCCCCGAGATCGACTTCGTGGACCACGGCACGCTTTTCCGCGATGGCCTGACGATCCTGATGGTCGAGGCTTCCGTGTACCACCGCCGCTGGATGGCCGAGCAACCCGAGAAATACGGGGCCGACGTCCTCGCGCTGTTGAAACGCGGGCTCGAGATTCTGGCCGTCGACTACGAACAGGCGCGTGCCGCCCGCGCGGGCCTGCAGGCCGCCGCCGCCGCCGCGATGGACGGGATCGACGCCCTGATCCTGCCGGCGACGGCCATTGTCGCCCCGCCCGTCAGCGCGGGAAACGAGGCTCGCGAACCGCTCGCGCGCTTCACGCGTCCGTTCAATCTGACCGGCCAGCCGGTGGTGACGATTCCCGCGCCTTCGAAAGGCCTGCCGGTCGGTATCCAGGTCGTGGGACGCAGCAACGCCGGCGCGCTGGCAGCGGCCATGTGGCTCGAGCAGGAGTGGCGAGACCGCGCGGCTTGAAGTCGAAGGAGCTGTACCCGCAGGTCTTCAGCCGGCACGCCGAGGCTTACAAGCGCCGCCTCGACGACATCATGGCGCGCGGCGAGGCGCGTGGCCGGCTGCGCATGATCGAGCTCGCAGGAGCCAGGCCGGGGATGACCGTGCTCGACCTGGCTTGCGGCCCCGGCAACATGACGCGGCTCCTGGCCTCGCGCGTCCAGCCGTCGGGTCGCGTGATAGGCGTGGACCTCGCCCGCGGCATGATCGACCTCGCTCGCCACGAGCAACCGCGGCGCGTCTGGTTCGCTGTGATGGACATCGAGCGACTCGGTCTTAGTGACGGCGCCTTCGACTCCGTCGTTTGCGGACACGGCCTTCAGTTCGCGCCGCACCTCGGGCGTGCGCTGCGCGAGGCGCGGCGAGTGCTGAGGCCGGCCGGCGTGCTCGCCGCCAGCGTGCCCGCGCCGGCTCGCGATGATTCGGTCTGGAAGCTGGTCGACCGCGTGGTGGACAGCCGCCTCCCGCCCGGGCCGAAAGCAGTCGACGACGCGGCGACGCGCGCCACCGTCAACGACCCGGATGCGTTTCGCGCGGCCGCGCTCGAGGCCGGATTTGCATCGGCCTCGGTGGAGGTGGTCGAGGAGCAGGTGGTGTGGCAGTCGGCCGCCGAGCTCGTCTCCATGTTCATGGGCTGGTGGCAGTGCGCGTCGCGCCTGGAGACGATGGACCCGGCGTTCCGGCAGTCGTTCCTCGCCGAAGCCACGGCCGCTGTTTCGCGCGTCTATCCGGGCGTGATCACGACCTACGGCCGCAACCACGTGCTGCACGCGATCGCCGCGTGAGACGGCTGCCCGCGCCAAGCGTCCTGCTCAGGCTTCTCGTTTTCATGGTGCCGGCGCTGCTCGCGCTGTCGGGTGTGCAGCCGCTGTTCGGAGCCGCGGCGGGCTCGGTCGCGGTCGATTGGGCAGTGCGGCTGAGCGTGCCCGCGCTGGCCGGCGCGGGACTGATTTTCGTGGGCGGCCGCCTGCTCGACCGCGGCGACGTGGTGCAACCTCCATGGTTCGCGGCCTGGGTCCTCATGCCTGGGGCATTCGTGCTGGCCGGGGCGGCGACGATGTGCATCATCGGCGCCCTGGTCCAGCTCGAGCTGATCGACACCACGATGTTGCTGCTTCTGGCGATGGGCGTCGTGCTCTGGTCGGGCGCGCTTCTCTTCGTACGCCGCGCCTCGCGCTAGGCGCCCTCGATCCTTCTTTTGTGCACAGAATCAGGTTGTTTCGCGGTCAGAACGTGTAATTGCGCGCAAAAGCGCAGATCGCTCGGCTAGCCCGACGCTCGCGAGTGCATCATCCCCGCGCCCTCCCCGCCCGTGCGGCGCAGGCATACGCACACCCACATCCTGTACGGCCGCCAGCCCTCCGCCAGACCTTCGAGCGTCGCCATGTCGGGCTCGCGCTGCAGTCCGTACGCGTCGCGCAGAGCTTTGAGCAGCCGCGGCTCCGCCGTCGGCATCTCGTCCACGGCGCTCAGAGCGCGCAAGCGGATGAGCTGCGCGCCCCACTCGCCGATGCCCGGCAGCCGGCGCAGCTCGGCGAGGCAATCGGCCGGGGCCATCGCCCGCAGCTTCTCCGTGTCGAGCCGCCCCGCGAGCGCGGCCTCGCCCAGCTTGTTCAGGTACTCGACCTTGCGACCGAACAGACCGCGGAACGAATCCAGCTCCGTCAGGCCCGCCGGCGCGGGAAATGCCCACATCCGATGGCCGTGGATGTCGACCTCGTGGCCGTGCTCGCGCGACAGCCGGTCCTTGACTCCCTGGCCCTGACGCATCGAGATCCGGGTGGAGATCAGGCACCACGCCGCGGCCTCGTACGCGTCGGACCAGTTGACGGGTCGGAAGCCCGCAAACATCCGCTGCAGGCGGCCGACAACCGGATCGCGGCGGCCGAGCTCCGGCCAGCCCGCACCATCGACGTCCAGGCTCAGGATGCGCGCGACCTTGGCCTGCACCTCGACCGCGCCAGCCTCGCCATATACATCGCCGTGCACGTGGCCGCCGGCGTCCTGGGTCAGGCACACGCCGACGGGCTTCCATGTCGAGTCGGTCAGAAACGCGAGGTGCAGATGGCCGGCCCCTGGCGAGCCCTCTGCGGGAGCCTCATGCCACGCGCCGATGAAATCGGCGCTCGCGCGGAGCGAGTAGCCGCCGGCCGGCGAGATTTCGAACGCGGGCCTGACAGCCGTGCTCACGAGCGAACACGAAAAAGGCCGGCCGCCCAGGGCGACCGGCCGCTTGAATCTCTGACCGTACTAAGCCAGCTTGATGCGGTTGGCCCTCGGGCCCTTCTGGCTCGGCTCGATCTCGAAGCTCACGCGCTCACCGCCCGCGAGCGAATCGAAGTTCACGCTCGAGTCCAGACCGGTGCGGTGAAAGAAGTACTCCCGACCGTCCTCAGCCGCGATGAAGCCGAACCCTCGATCGGATACAAGCTTCTTGATGGTGCCTGTCGGCATCTATCACTCCTCTTCTCGAAAACTCTGAACGAACGCACGGCCCTTTCGAGAAGAATCGACGACCGCAGCGCACATCGCCCCCCTCGGACGACGCATCTAGCCTACCACGAGGTTCCGCGGGGTCCCCTCAGAGCGCCAGCAGGGACACCCCGATCAGCGTGGCCCCCGCGCCGGCGATCTTGAGCGCAGCCGCTCGCCGCTCGCGCAGCTTCCAGACGCCCCACAACGCCACGGCGACCACGGCGGTCTCGCGCACCGGGGCCACGACCGACAGCGGCGCGATGTAGAGCGCCAGCAGCACAAGCAGGTAGCCGCCCCACATGAACACGCCGATGATCGCCGCCTGACGGATCGAGGGCGCTTTGCGGGCCGCGCCGTCGGGCCGGATGTGGAACCGTTCCGCGAGCGGCAGGGTGACGGTGACGAATAAGGCCAGCACCGCCACGAGCATCCAGCCGTACAGCCACGGGACGGTGAGGCGCACGCCGACCCTGTCGACGGCGGTGTACGCGGCGATCGCGACGCCCGTCATCAAGGCCGGCAGCGTCGCGCGCCCGCTGGTCTGCGGAAGCGTGACCGCCAGGATGCCACCCAGCAGCAGCACCACACCCGCCAGCTGCAGGCCGGTGAGCCGCTCACCCAGGATGACGATCCCGATCACGACGGCCAGCAGCGGCGCCGATCCGCGAGCGATGGGATAGACGACCGAGAGCTCGCCGCGACCGTAGGCAGCCGACAGCAGCCACAGGTACGCGAGCTCGAAAACCGCGGAGAGGACCGCGAAGCCGGCGGCGGCCGGATTGATCGCGGGCCTGCCGACGGCAAACCACGCGATCGCGACCGGCACCGTGCCGATGACCACCGCGAGCAAGGTCGCTCGCTGGAACGTCGTGAGCGGATCGCCGCTCACCTTGACCAGCACGTTCCACGTCCCGTGCACGGCGGCCGCGGCGAGCGCCAGGCCGATCGCAGCCAGGATCATCAGCGCCACACTCTCGCACAGCCGCACGATCGGAATACGCGTGGCACAATCCGAAGGTGGGGGCACGGTGACGAGGCCGTATTTCGAGCCGCTGGTCGGCATCGACACGTGGTTTCTGTACGCGGAGCGCCACGAGGCTCCGCTCCACATCGGGGCGACGTACATCTTCGAAGGCACGCCGCGCGTGAAAGGAGCTCGCGGAGCGCTCGGTCTTGCGCGCACGATCGAAGAGCGCCTGCACCTCGTGCCTCGCTACAGGCAGAAGCTGATGTGGCCACCTGGTGGCGTCGGCAATCCCGTGTGGGTCGACGACGCCGACTTCGATCTCTCGTTTCACGTGCGCCGCGCCGCGCTGCCGAGCCCCGGTGACGACGACACGCTTCGCGATTACGTGGCCCGCGTGTTCGCGCGACCGCTCGACCTGGACAAGCCGCTGTGGGAGGTCACCATCGTCGAAGGCCTGACCGGCGGACGCGTCGCCGTCGTCAACAAGGTGCATCACGCGATGGTCGACGGCATCTCCACGGTGGACCTCGCCACCCTGCTTCTCGACGTCGAGCCGGAGCCGACTCGCGGCGCGCGCCCGCGCAGGTGGAAAGCGAGGCCGGCGCCCGACCGCAACGAGCTCCTGGCCTACGTGACGAAAGCGATGTCGCCGCTGGAGCTCTTGAAGGACATCACGAAGCTGCACCCGCGCGAAGTGCTCGACGCGGTGCTCCGCTCGCCATGGACGGGCGGCCTCCAGCTGGCGCTGTCATGGCTGAGGCCGGGTACACCGCTGTTCTTCAACCAGCCCATCGGTCCGCACCGGCGCGTGCAATCGGTGAAAGTGCCGCTGCAGTGGTTCAAGGACGTGAAGACCGCATTCGGTGGCACGGTCAACGATGTCGTGCTCGCGGTGATCGGCGAGGCGATGTCGAGGTGGCTCGACGACCGCGGCGATGCCATCCCCGAGTCACTGCGCGTGTTTGCCCCCGTGAGCGTGCGCGATGAAACGCAGCGCTACCGCCTGGGCAACCTGGTCAGCGCGATGGTGATCAACGTGCCGCTCGCGCCCATGCTGCCGAAGGACCGCGTGCACATGGTCACCGCCGCCACTGGCGACCTGAAGCGGACGCGTCAGGCGGTGGCGGCGCAGACGCTCACGCAGATCGCGACGTGGGCACCGGCCACCGTGCAGAACCTCGCCGGCACGCTCATGACCTCACAGATGCGCTGGTCACCGCAGTCGGTGATCAACCTGGTGGTGACCAACATCCCCGGCCCGCAGATCCCCTTCTACACCGGCGGCGCCGAGCTGCTCGACGTGTGGCCGTTCGTGTCCATCTATCACTCGCTCGGGCTGAACATCGCGGTGGTTTCCTACAACGGCAGCGTCTTTTTCGGCGTCCTGGCAGACCGCGACCTCGTCCCCGACCTCGACGACTTCGCGAGACACCTGGAGCGATCGGCGAGCGACTACCACGAGTCCGCGACGAAGCCGGCTCGCAAGTCAGGGCGTCGAACGACGCGGCCTCGCCAGAAGGCGGCCAAGCAGCCGGTAGACCTCGGGGTTCACCACGAGCCCGTTGTGGCCGCCCCAAACGGAGATCGCCGGGATGTCAGGCCGAAGACAGCTGCGAAAGTTCACGATCTCGTCTGACTTCGTGTAAATCGAGGTCGTCGGCACGGCCGGTGGCTGGCGCAGCTCGTGCGCGAAGCGTCCCTCGGTGTGAAACGTTCGTCCGGTGGCGAGCTGACCGGCGGTCTTGGCCACGCCGACGGCCATGCTCGTGATCGCAGCCACGTCGAACTGATCTGCGAAGGGCGAGCCGAGACCGATGACCTGCTCCACGGCGTCCGGCATGCGCGAAGAGAGCACCTTGGCCAGGACTCCGCCGCGGCTGTGACCCACCA
Organism: Candidatus Dormiibacterota bacterium; assembly: GCA_035689345.1. Lineage (GTDB taxonomy): Bacteria > Chloroflexota > Dormibacteria > Dormibacterales > Dormibacteraceae > CF-118. Next base: position 11,018 of record DASSLR010000052.1, on the reverse strand, counting down.
GGCTCACGCGGCCGTCTGACTGTGCGCGCACCGCGGCCAGCCGCTTGCGCAGTCCGGCGATCAGGTGCTCCGAGTGGTGGATGTTGAAGTTGATGCCGGACATGTGGGGCGTGTAGCCGATCCGCTGCAGCCAGTTGCTCATGATCAGCATCGACCAGTCGCCCGAGAGGAAGCCTGGGATGAGGAGCACCGCCCGGCCGTCGCCGTGCGGCACGCCTCGGCCGCGGAACACAGGGTCGCGGGCCAGCGCCGCGAACTCGCGGACGCCGACCGGATTCCACAACCTCATTCGTCGCGATGTTAGGTTGTGGACCCCATGGCCGACTCGGACAAGACCGTGCTGGTCACCGGCGCCGGCACCGGCATCGGTCTGGCAACCCTGATCGAGCTTGCGCGCCGCGGGTTCGCGCCCGTCGGCGGCGTGCGCACTCCGGGCAAGGCTCGCGCCATCGCGCGCGCGGCCAGGACCGCGCACGTGAAGGTACGCACGGTGACCCTCGACGTCACCGACGCCGATCAGTGCGCGGCTGTCATCGAACAGCTCAAACCGTTTGGTCTCGTCAACAACGCGGGCGTGCCCGCGAGCGGCGCGATCGAGGACGTCGCCGACGAGGACGCCCGGCTGGCGATGGAGACCATGGTCCTCGGCCCGATGCGGCTCGCCCGCCTCGCCATCCCCCACATGCGAGAGCGCGGCGCGGGTCGCATCGTGAACATCTCATCGATCTACGGGCTCATGACCACGCCGCTTACCGGCTGGTACCAGGCCGCCAAGCACGCGCTCGAGGCGCTGTCCGACGCGCTGCGGGTCGAGGTCGCCTCCGACGGCATCTTCGTGGCCCTGATCGAGCCCGGCGCGTTTCGCTCCAACATCTGGGAGGGTGCGGGCAACGACCTGCAGCGACGCATCGACTCGGAGTACTTCACCGCCTACAAGCGCCTCGAGACCGGCATCAAGGCGAGCCAACGCCTCATGGGCGACCCGATCGATGTCGCGCGGGTGATTGCGAGCGTGATGACCGCCAAGACCCCCAAGCCGCGCTACCTGGTCGGCTACGACGCTCGGGCCATCGACATCTACTCCAAGGTCCTACCGACCGAGGTGCGTGACCGCCTCGCCCGCCTGACTCTGGGTCTCTGACGCCTCAGCCGGCGTAAACGCTGCCGTCCGTCCCGACCTGCACCTTGATCGGGGTCAGCGGGGTCGGGGCAGGTCCCGCGACGACGGCCGCATTCCGGGCCGGGTCGAACTCTGCGCCATGGCACGGGCAGACGATCAGCCTGGCGTCCGGCTGGTAGTCGACTGGACAGCCGGCGTGCGTGCACACCGCGTCGAACCCGACCACGCTTCCGTCGGCCAGCTGCACCGCCAGCCCGGGGTCGCCCGTCGCCGGATCCGTGAAGGAAAGACTGCCGCCTCGCGATTTGAGCGTCGCGAGGTCTCCGATCCTTGTCCCCGTCGGCGAGGCCACGGCCGGCGGTGAGGCGCTCGGAGTCTCGGTCGGACTCGGCGTCTCCACCGCCTGGGTCGCGCCGCGCGTCACGCGTGGCAGCACCGACAGGATCCACACCACGCCCACCGCGGCAGCACCCAGCTCGATGAGCAGGCGGCGGCGGCCCGGGTCGTAGGCGGCTCGCGCACGTGAGTCGGCGGTCAGGCCCAGCTCCCGCGCCAGGTAGGGGCCGGCGGTCAGGACGCCCTGGTCGCCGACCATCGCCAGGGTGATCCAGGCGACGGCGTAGATGCCGTCCGAACCCAGGAAGTACGGCTGCACCGACCAGCTGGCGGTCAGCAGGAACACGAGATTGATCAGCGCCCCCCCGGCCGCGGCCAGGCGCGTGCCGATGCCGAGCAAGGTGCCGGCGCCGATCGCCAGCTCGGCGGCGATGACGCCCACTCCTGTGACTGCCGGTGCGGGCAGGGCGAAGGCTGTGATCAGGAAGGCGATGGGCGAGTGCAGGGTGTAAGCCTGCAGCTGGGTGCCGATGTAGGTCGGTGCCCCTGGCTTCAGGAATCCAGGGTCGAAGACCTTCTGCAAGGCGGCGTAGACGAACGTGAGGCCCAGGAACAGGCGCAGCGGCACGGTGGCGTAGACCAGCCACGGGTCGGCGACAACCCGCACCTTCTCGGGTTTGGTCGGTTTCGCTTGCTTCGGTGGCACCAGGGGGACCCTACACCTCGACGCCCGATCGGGTTCCACCTTTCATTAGACAGATAGTCTGTTAACTTAATGTGGTGGCCCGAGCGCGGCCTTACCGCAGCCCCCGGCGGGAGTCGGCCGCCGCCCGCACCCGGAGCTCGATCCTGCTGGCGGCCCGCGACCTGCTGCGCGATTCGGCGGCGACCCCGACCGTGGGCGCCATCGCCGCCCGGGCCGGCGTGTCCCGCCTCAGCGTCTACCACCACTTCGGCTCCCACTCCGGCGTGCTCTCCGCGGTCGCCGAGGGCACGGCGGCGTCCACGCCGGCAGCCGGCGGCGGCCTCCACGAGTTCCTGGCCGCCTCCGTGGCGCGCTGGGCCGCCGACCCTCCTCTGTTTCGCCGCCTCCCCGAGCGCCCGCCGGCGACCCACGAGCTGGCCTCCCGCCTCGCCGCCGAAGATCGCCTGCGCCCGGGGTGCTCGCTGAAGGAGGCCGAGGACGTCATCGCCGTGATCGCGTCGTTCGCCACGTTCGATCGCCTGCACCAGGACGGCCGGCGCTCCAGCGCCACCGTCACGGAGATCCTGATGCGCATGGCGGGCTCGATCCTCAACCCTGAGGCCTAGAATTGACGCAATGCGGCATAAGGTCACGGATGTGGACGGACCTGTTCACTATCTCGACTTCGGCGGCGAGGGCACGCCGCTGGTCATGGTGCATGGACTGGGTGGCAGCGCCCTCAACTGGATGGACGTCGGCCCTGCCTTCGCGAGGCAACACCGCTCCGTAGCGCTCGACCTCGCGGGTTTCGGCCAGACGCCGCTGTTCAACAGGTCAGCCGCAGTCGGCGCGAACGCCGACCTCGTTCGCGGTTTCATCGAGCGTCTCTTCGACGAGCCCGTCGTGTTGATGGGCAATTCGATGGGCGGCCACATCGCGGTGCTCCTCGCCGCCGACCATCCCGAGCTCGCGAATCGCCTCGTGCTCGTCGATCCGGCGGTGCCAGGCGTCCACGTGCGCAGGCCCGCGCCATCGATGCTGGGCGTGATGGCCGCGCTTTCCGTGCCCGGCCTCGCCGAGTCCGTGCTCGACCGGCGATTGAGATCTGTATCTCCCGAGCAGCTGGTGCGAGAAGTTCTCGCTCTGGTGTGCGCCGAGCCGTCGCGCCTCAGCCCTGAGATCGTCGACGCGCACATTCAATTGACGCGGGATCGCGCCGGCCTCGGCAGTCAGAACCAGCGCGCTTTCCTGCAGGCCACCCGATCTCTCGGCCTGCGCATGGCCGACCCGCGATTCTGGTCACGCGCCCGCCAGGTGAAGGCGCCCGTGCTCGTCGTCCAGGGCGAGCTCGACCGCCTCATTCCGGTGGCGGCCGCCCGCGAGCTCGTGCGCCGCATCCCCGGTTGGGAGCTCGAGGTGATCGACGGAGTCGGCCACGTGCCGATGATGGAGACGCCCGATCTGTTCATGAGGGTCGTGTCCGACTGGATGGCGTATAGAATCCAGCGCGCCGCCATCTCTTAACGGAGTCACAAACAACACTTCAACAACGTGGCAGCAGTCTCCGGACATCACAGGCGAAGCCGCTGGGAAGAGATCACCTCATCGGTCCTGCCCGAGCTGCGTCACATGGGCCAGTGGCGGCCGGTCCCGCCGATGTGGCTCGAAGGGCGCCTCTATCTCGAGTGGTTGCGTCTCATTCGCGATCCCGTCTATCGAGGCGTCGAGGTCCCGCCAGGCCTCGGCCGTCCCGTCCTGCTGATACCCGGTTTTCTCGCCGGCGACTGGACGCTGCGCACGTCGTTCGACTGGCTGCGCCGAGTGGGTTACAAGCCGCGTACGGCGGGCGTCTCCATCAACCTCCACTACTCAGAGGTGATCCTGCGCCCGCTCATCGACGGGCTGACAGCGCTCCACCGCCGGACCGGTGCGCGAGTCTCGATCGTCGGTCACAGCCGCGGTGGGGTGCTGGCCAAGGTGCTGGCGCACCGCAAACCTGAGCTGGTCGAGCAGGTCATCGCGCTGGGTTCGCCGCTGAAGGATTCCTTCGACATTCACCCGATCACGATGGCCGGCGTGCACGCGGCCCACGTCTACAACGTGATGCGCTACGGGCACCCCGCTTCCGTCGAGCAGCGATTCCTCCGCGACCTCGCCGCGCCGCCCAAGGTGCCGACCACTTCGATCTACTCGCGGTCCGACGGAGTCGTGAACTGGCGTGCGTGTTTGAGGCCCGACATCAACGCGATCGAGGTCCACGGCAGTCACGCGGGACTTTGTGTCAACCCGGAGGTCTACCGGGTCCTGTCCTACCTCCTCCCCGCGCCCTGGAGGCACCACTAGCCCCGACGTAGAATCGGAACACGCGGGAGCTCGGATCAGGCCGGGCTGAGAGGGCGCGCACGACGCCGACCGCATGCACCTGAACTGGGTAATGCCAGCGGAGGGACGGACCCATGTCTGACGCCGGCGTCAAGACCGTCGAGGGAGTCGACTCCTTCGGCCAGGTCGAGAGCCACGGCATCGAAGCGATCCCCGACACCGAGCGGCACGGCAGGCCGCGAGAGCTCGGGTTTCTCTGGGCGGGCGCGTTCGTCAACTACGCGAGCCTCTTCACGGCCAGCCTGCTGACGACGTACTACGGCCTTGGTGTGTGGGACGGCCTCGCCGCCACCACGCTCGGCACGATCGCCGCGGCCGTGATCCTCGGATTGCTGAGCAACACAGGTCCTCGATCAGGCCTCCCGCAGATCGTCTTCACGCGCGGCATCTTCGGCCGGCGCGGCTCCTACGTCGGCGCGGCGCTCACCCTCTTCCTCGCTGTCGGGTGGTTCGCCGTCGACTGCGTGATCGCCGCCCAGGCGGGCGCGCAGCTCGTCGGCTCGGAGAGTCGTCGAGTGACGCTCGTGTTGGTCCTTTTGATAGCGGCCGTCAGCGTCGTTGTCGCGATCTACGGCCACCAGACCATCAAGGTGCTCGAGAAATACGGCGCGATCGTCTTTGCTCTCGTGTCAGCCGCGACGTTCGTCGCGCTGATTCCTCAGTTCAATCGCTGGGACATTCCTGCTGTGCACGTGGCGCCGACTGCGGGAGGCTTCGTGCTCGGCTTCATGACCTGCTTTGCACTCGTGGCATCGTGGTATCCCTTCGCGAGCGATTACTCGCGCTACCTGCCGCGAACGAGCCCTGTACGCGCCATCACATTCTGGCCCGTCGTAGGCGTGACCCTGCCGATGATCCTGCTCGGCCTGTTCGGTCTTCTGCTGCCGACCATCAATTGGCACGTGGCATCGGAGAGTGGGCCGCTGGCGGTGATCGACACGTATGCACCGTGGTGGATCGCAACTCCGTTCTTCGTTTTCGTCGTGCTTGGCGAGATCTGGGCGAACTATCTCGACGTCTACACCGCCGGCCTGGTGGCGCTGACGATGGGGATCCGCTTGAAGCGCTGGCAGAGCGCTTTGGGGTGCGGCATCCTCGGCACCGCCGTGGCCGTCTACGCGGTCCTGGTCACGGACTTCCACGTCGCGTACGAGGACTTTCTGATCCTCACGTATCTCTGGGCGCCCGCATGGGCGGCGGTCGTGCTGCTCAGCTTCTTCGTGTTCGAAGGCAAGGCCCGGCCGGCCGCGGCCCTGCTGGCCTGGCTGGCCGGCACGCTGGCAAGCCTCGGCTTCGTCAACTACCAGAACCTCTTCGGCAACATCTCCGGTGTCAGGCCGTACTTCAACGATGGTGTGATCAACGCACTGCAGGGTGCCGACGTCAGCGGGCTCGTCAGCATCGGCGTCGCCGCGATCGCCTACCTGGTCCTGCGTCGCCTGTGAAGCTGCCGGTCGCGCTCACGATCGCGGGCTCGGATTCCGGCGGAGGCGCGGGCATCCAGGCCGACCTGAAGACGTTTGCCGCCCTCGGCGTCCACGGCACGTCGGCGATCACCGCCATCACCGCGCAGAACACGGTCGACGTGACCGACATCCTGGAGCTGCCGGTGAGGCTGATTCGCGCTCAGATCGACGCCGTCACGGCCGACCTCGACGTGCGCGCCGCCAAGACGGGGATGCTTTCGTCGGCCGAGATCATCAGCGCCGTCGCCGACGCGATAGATGCTCATCACATCGCGCAGCTCGTCGTCGATCCGGTCATGGTCGCGAAGGGTGGCGCCAAGCTCCTTCGCGACGACGCGGTCGAGGCGCTGCGGTCGCGCCTCTTGCCACTGGCGCTGGTCATCACACCGAACCTGCCCGAGGCCGAGGTGCTGCTGGGGCATCACATCCGCTCGCTGGACGAGCGGCGCTCGGCCGCGCGTGAGCTGCGCGAGCTGGGGCCGCGCGTGGTGATCGTGAAGGGCGGGCACGCGGAAGGCGACGCCACCGACGTCTATTTCGACGGTCAAGAGTTGCTCGAGCTGAGCGCGCCTCGGGTCGAGTCAGCCAACACGCACGGCAGCGGCTGCGCGTTTTCGGCCGCCATCGCGGCGGGCCTGGCCCGAGGCCTCGATCCGTTGACCGCGACTCGCGAGGCCAAGGAATTCATCACGCATGCGATCGAATTCGGGCTCGAGATCGGCCGCGGACATGGGCCCGTGAATCCCATGTTCGGACCGCAACCAAGCGACCGGAGGGCCGTTTAAGCTACCAGCGGCAATGCCCCGAACCAGGAAGCCCAAGGACCTCAAGAACCCCGACGATCAGAACCTCAAGCCGACGGGAGCCGGCGCCCCAGAGGCCGAAGAGGAGGGCGAAGCCGCCACCGAGAACCGCCCTTCGCAGCTAGATGCGATCCGGGCCGCGCTCGCGGACTCGCCGGCTCGGGAAGAGACCCCTGAGGAGGCGCCCGAGCTTCCGGAGCCGGAGGAAGAGCCAGAGCTCCCCGCGCACACGGAACCGGAGGCCGCCGCGGCGGCCACCGAGCCGGAGCCCGAGCCCGAGCCGCCGCCCCCGGCGGAAGAGGTCACCACACCCGCGGTCACGGCTCCTGAGACACCGGCCCCGACCACGTCGGCGTGGGTGCCCCCGCCGGCCTACCCCCCGCCCGCGCCGCGTACGGGCGGAACCAGCTCGGGGCTGGCGCTCGGCATCGTCCTGGTCGTCGTCGGGGTCTTCTTTCTGATCATGCGGCTCTTCGACATCGATCTCAGCAACTACGGCTGGCCCCTCTACGTGATCATCCCGGGCCTGACGCTGCTCGTCGTCGGCTTCGTCAGCCTCGGCACGGGTGCGCTGGTGCCAGGCGGAATCATCACGGTCACCGGGCTCGTGCTCGCCTACCAGAACGCGACGAGCGACTGGGCGAGCTGGGCGTTCGCCTGGACGCTCGTATTGCCCGGAGGAGTCGGGCTCGGACTGTTCCTCCAGGGCTTGCGGGTGCGCGATCCGAAGCAGATCCGGCTCGGCCGCAACGTCATGTTCTGGGCCGCGCTCATGTTCATGATCGGCTTCGTCGTCTTCGAGTCGATCTTCCAGATCTCAGGCACCGACTACGGGATCGTCGGACGCGCCGCGCTCCCGGTGCTGCTGATCATCATCGGGGTGACGCTGCTCGCGCGGAGCGTGCGGAGCGGACGCAGCGCCTGACCAGCGGCTAGGCCTTCGCGACCAGCTCCTCGATCCGTTCGGCCAGCCTTTCGCGGCTCATCTGATACTCCGCGCCCCAGCGGTGGCGCTTGAACCCCATCCTCTTGTTGATCGCCAGCATGGGCCCGTTCGAATCGGCGTTGCCGGTCGAGACCCATTCCACGTCCGGATAGAGCTCGTGCATGCGGACGAGCATGTAGGCCTTGATCCATTTGCCGATGCCGCGACCGCGCGCCTCGGGGCGCACTCCGGTGAAGAACTGCACGAGGATGGTCGGCCGGTACGGCGCCCAGGACAGGTCGGTCATCCCCGAGATGACACCGTCGGGCTCGCGCGTCAGCACCGTGTGATGCTTCAAGCCGCCGGCATCCCAGCGTTGGTAGTCGTCGCGCAGCATCTGCGGGGTGATCGTGATCTCGCCGTGGTCGAGGTCGTCCCAGGGCATCGTGTTCATGAGCGCCTGTAGCTGCGGCGCGAACTCTTCGAGCATCGCCTCGGGGATGTGGTCGTCGTAGACCTCGAGCCTGGTCTGCGGCGATCTCTGAGCGCCCTCGTCGATCCAGCGCCGCATCATCGCCCAGTCCACGTCGGGGATGTGCAGCCGGTTTTCAGCGCCCTCTGACTTCTTCTCGGCGCCGAGCCAGTTGAGAAACGCGTGGCCTGACTCTTCCTCGCTTTCGAAGCTCACCGTATGGCAGCCGTGCCGGTCCATCACCTCGAGGACCAGCGGCAGATGCGCGCGCCCGATGCCGCGGCGGCGATGCGACGCGAGCACGCTGAACGTGGTCCACAGGAAGTAGCGATTGCTCTCGTAGCCGGGCGCATCCGGCCTGGTGACAGCCGTCCGGAGCCAGCTGACCATCTTGTCGCCGTCGAGCACCTCGAAGGCGTCGTTTATCTCGTACTTCAGGCCGCTGACGATGCGGTCACGATCGACGTCGTCCGGCATCACCGGATCCTCCGGCCGCACCTCTTCCCAGCGCGCGCGCCTGAACGCGTGATAGCGACGCCAGAATTCCGCGTCCGCGGAATCAAGGTGGACTTCTCGTGGTATCAGGTCAGTGGCCATGCAGAACGCACATGGTGGCACAGCGAGGGAAGCCAGGCGGTTCAAGGTCGGCGTCACGATTCACCCGCAGCAGTGCACGATCACCGAGCTGCGCGACGCGTGGCGACACGCCGACTCGCTCGGCGTCGACAGCATCTGGTTCTGGGATCACTTCTTTCCGCTCTACGGCGATCCTGAGGGCAATCAGTTCGAGTGCTGGTCGCTGCTCGCCGCGGCGGCCGTCGAAACCACCGCACCACAGATCGGTCCGATGGTCAGCGCCATCGGTTACCGCAATCCGGATCTCATCGCCTACATGGCGGGCACCATCGACCAGCTTTCGGGCGGCCGCTTCGTGCTCGGACTCGGCGCGGGATGGTTCGAGCACGACTACGACGAATACGGGTACGAGTTCGGCGAAGCACGCGACCGCCTGCGCACGCTGAAGGTTGCCCTGCCGCGGATCAAGGAGAGGATCGCCCGGCTGAAACCGGGACCGGCCGGTCCGATGCCGATTCTCATCGGCGGCGGCGGCGAGAAGGTGACGCTGCGCCTGGTGGCCGAGCACGCGCAGATGTGGAACGCGCTCGGCGATCCCGACGAGTACGCGCGAAAGTCGGCGATCCTCGACGGCTACTGCCGCGAGATCGGTCGCGACCCGCGCGAGATCGAGCGCACGGCGAACGTGAGCGTGCGCACCGAGAAGGACGTGGACGCGTGGCTGGAGGCCGGGCTGCAGCACTTCGTCCTGCGGCTCGCCAAGCCGTTCGACACGCGGCTGCTGGAGAGGATCCTCAAGGCCGCGCGCGCTTAGGCCGCAACGGCAGGTCCTCCGATTCGAGGGCCACTCGGTGCCAGTTCTTCAGCGCGCGCAGCAGCTGTTCGGTCGATATGCCGAACGCATTGCGAATGATGCCGTCGTAGTAAGAGAAGCCGAGCAGGCGCTGGAGCACGGTCTTGCGGGGCGTGACCAGGGCCCTGTTGAGGCGGTAGAAGATCACGTTCGGGCGGGCGCGCGGGTCCTGCCAGTCGTCCGTGTCCGACATCCTGGCCGCTGTGAACGCGCCGACGCGCGCGCCGGTGAACTCGGTGACGTGGGCCCACCGCACCTTCTTCGTCCGGCCGGCCGCACCGATCTGGAAGCCGTCCGGCGAGAGCGTCAGCTCCTCGCCCATGTTCTGCATGGCGGTGAAGTAGAAGGCGTTCAGGGCCACCATCAGCAGGACGGCCGCCGGCGCCACCCACGGGTAGGGCCGGTCGGCGAACACGGCCAGCGCCAGCGCGGCGGGGAAGGCGAGCCAGCCGGCCAGCCGCAGCCGGCGCAGCCCGGCCGTCAGGGATGGGGCGCTCAGCTTCAGCTCACGGCCGGGGCCCGGATCGAGCCTCGCCGGGTCCACGGGCCTCTGGCGCCACCGCTCTCGGATCCGGATCGCGCCCGCCGTGCTTCCCCCGACGCCCAGGACGTAGACCGTGAGCAGGCCGATCGTCAGCACGAGAAGCTCGGCGGAAGCGTCCATTGGGCCGGGATTTTAGGCTCGAGCCGCGCCACAACCGGTGGTCAAGGCTTTTGTGGCCTGCCCACTAACGCATTTTCCCTGGCGGGACTAGCATCTAGACCACCACACCCTCTTCGCGGCGCGAGCGTCGATCCGAAATGGACGGCGCTCGCTCTCTTTGTGCGCCCTCTCACTCCCACCGCGTTTGTATACAAACGCGCGGAATTCGCGCCAAATTCACTGCGTTTGCATGCAAACGCGGGGTTGCGGCTCAGGCCGCTTTGACGGCGTTGACCAGCTTCGTCAGCGAATCCTTGGCGTCGCCGAAGAACATGATCGTCTTCGGGTCGTAGAGCAGGTCGTTGTCGATGCCGGCAAAGCCCGGCCGCATAGAACGCTTCATGAAAACGATGTTCTTCGCCTTGTCGGCGTTGAGGATCGGCATGCCGTAGATCGGGCTGGACTTGTCGGTGCGCGCCACCGGGTTGACGACGTCGTTGGCGCCGATGATGAGCGCGACATCCGCGGTCTCGAACTCGGAGTTGATCTCGTCGAGGTCGGATATCAGGTCGTAGGGGACGCCGGCTTCGGCCAGGAGCACGTTCATGTGCCCGGGCATGCGGCCTGCCACCGGGTGAATGGCGAATTTCACCGTCACTCCGCGATCGATCAGGAGCTGACACAACTCCCAGATCTTGTGCTGTGCCTGGGCCACCGCCATGCCGTAACCAGGGACGATGATGACCTTCTGAGCAAA
>DASSLR010000051.1:0-4501 GCA_035689345.1 Candidatus Dormiibacterota bacterium | reverse complement strand
GCCCGCGGCGACGCTCAGCGGAGTGCGGTTCGCAGGCCTTGTCGCGGCCGTCGTGTTCGCGTCGTGGGTGCCGGTTCTCGTGGGCACGACCACGCGCGCGGCGGCGGGTTGGGTCGTGGCGGTGGCGATCGCCGCCGGCATCGCCTGGCTTTTACGCCGGTTGAGCCTGACGGTCCTGGTCGGCGGGTTCGTGCTGTCGAGCGCGCTCGTGCCGAGCGGGCTCGTCACCGAGTCGACGCACTACATGCCGGTCGCCGTGACCGGCGGGGCGCTCGCGCTCCGCCTGGCTCTCGTCGCGCGACGAGATGGCCTGCCCCGGGTGCCGGTCATGCCCATCGCCGTCAGCGTCGGCCTCTACCTGGCCTGGGCTGCCGTCACCACTGTGACCTCGATCGACCGCAGGACGAGCCTCGTCTACCTGGTCGGCCTGGTCGCGGTCTGCGGGCTGGCGTTCTGGCTCGTGCCCGCCTCGCTCACGACGGCGCCGGATCGAGACCGCCTGCTCGCCGCCCTCGGTGCACTCGGCGTTGCGGTTGCGGTGTCGGTGTACGCGGTCTCGATGTTCGGCGGCTTCGTGCTGTTCGGCCGGACGGTTGGCTTCTACCGCGAGGTGGCGCTGACCGTGGGCGGCGCCACGACGGCCCTCCATTTCGGCTACTCGTCAGGCGCCTACATCACCCCACTGGAGCCCAGCGTCCTGATGGCCGTCGGCGTGCTCGCCCTGCTGGGGTGGAGCTCGACTCGCTCGGGTCGTGATCGAATCGGCGGTTGGCTCGCGATCGCGTTCATGGCGCCCGCGATCCTGCTGACGCTGGATCGCTCCGCGCAGCTGGCCGTCATCGCCGGCGCCGGGGCGTTCACCGTCCTCGCGTATGCGACGAAGGCCCGGCCGGGTGCGGCGCTGCCTGTCTGCGTCTTTTTCGCCGTGGTGTTCCTGCTCGTCTTCGTGAACGCGCTCGGTGCCGTCGCCGTGACCAGCGGCTGCACCGCGAACTGCTCAACCAGCAACCCCCAGGACACCATCCGGGGCGGCACGGGACTCAGCGGGCGCGAGTTTCTCTGGAAGGCCTCGATCGAGGCGGTCAAGCACCGGCCGGTTTTCGGCTATGGAGCCGGCAACAACGTTCCGGCCATCGCGCCCTACCTCGGCCAGGACGCCGTGCGGGCCGGCTACAGCCTCGGCGGCCTCACCTCCCACAGCACGTGGTTCCGGACCGCGGTCGAGCTGGGAATTCCCGGCCTCGCGCTCCTGCTCGCCGTCTTGCTGGCGGTGGCGTGGCTGTTCCTTCGTCGCTTCTCCGGCACCGGCGAGCGTCCCGACGCCACCCTCATCGCGCTGGCGGCGATCGTCGCCGGGCTGGTGCCCGCGATGACCTTCGAGACGTTCCTCCTCGGCGGGGTGACGTTCAGCAGCCTGGTCCTGACGGTGGCGGCCGGCCTGCTGGTCCCGCCGGAAGGCAGGCGGATCGCAAAGGGTATGCTGCCCGGCTAGGTGAACGTTCCGAACGCCGTGGTTCCGCGCGCGGCCCCTCTCGCGCGCGATGCAACCGCCACATCCTCCGCCACCGAATCCACCTTCGGCCGCCGCGTGCGCACGATCGCGCTTGTCACGGCGCTCAACGTCGTGGCCATTGCGGCATACGGCTGGGTGGCGGCTCAGATGGGCTTTTTCAGCCACCTGAGCGCGTCGTTGTTCTGGAGCCCCGACTCTCACACATACCGTGAGGTGGCGGACTGGCTCTTCGGTGCCGGGCCGAACACCCTCGAGTCGCAACACCGCACCTTTCTCTACCCGCTGCTCCTCGGCATCACGCAGAGGATCGGAGGCGATCCGGCGATCTGGGCCCTCAACGCGCTGTGCTGGGTGGGCATGGTGAACGTCACGGCGCTGGCGGCGCTGCGGCTGACCGGCCGGGTGATCATCGCGGCCGCCGTCTTCCTCGTCCTGGCCACGAACGCCTCGCTCGTCGTGCTGAGCATGCAGGCGCTGACCGAGACGGTCACCGCGTTTCTGCTTTCCGTGTGGATCCTCGGGCTGGCGCTGAGCGAGCTGCCTCCGGCCAGAGCGCGTGACGTGGCCATGCTGCTGCTGCCCATCTCGCTCCTGACCGTGGTGAGGCCCCAATTCGAGATCCAGCTCGCGATCGCGATCCTCCTGCTGGCGATCACGATCTGGCGCCACCGCCGCGGCCGCGCCGTGCTCGCCGCGGTCGCGGTCGCGTGCTGCCTGCCCGTGATGTTCCAGGTGGCGCTCAACGCCACCGCCAACCACACGGTCGCCATCGCGCGCAGCGGCGACGTCGAGCTGAGGCTCTACTACGTCAGCCAGGTGTACGCGATCGTCAACGGCTTGCCCGACGACCTCGAGGCGGCCCGCATCGTCGTCGGACCCTGGAGCGATGCCCAGGCGCTGAAGTACCTCGTCGACCACCCGGGGACGTCCGCACGCACGTTCACCGGCAACCTGCACCGCGACCTCACCGCCGACTCCAACTTCGTGGACGCGACCCAGGCGCCTTTGCTGGCCGGCGTCATCCGCAACACCAACCGCCTCTACCTGAAGATCCACGCCGGATTTCTGCCCATCGTCCTGCTCGCCCTGTGGCGCCGGCGTGATGTGCGGCTCCTCTTCCTTTATCTGTTTGCGGGCTCGCTGACTGCGCTCGCCGCGCTCATCGTCGACCAGGGCGACCGGTACATCGCCGTGATCCTGCCGCTGTTGGCGGTGTCCTATGGGCTCGCGGTCTCAGACCTGCTGCCCGACGTGTCTCGCCTTCTCCTGCGCTTGCGACCAAGAACCCTCGCGGGATGAGTCGAGTCCTCGTCACGGGAGGCGCCGGCTTCATCGGCTCGCACCTGGTGCGACGTCTGCGCGACGAGGGCGACGAGGTCCGGGTGCTCGACAACTTCGCAACGGGACGGCAATCGAACCTCGAGCAGGTCGACGGCGTGGAGGTCCACGAGGGTGACATCCGGTCGCCGGATGACGTGAATGCCGCCATGCGCGGCATGGAGGGGGTGTTTCACCTTGCCGCCTTGCCCTCCGTCGCGCGGTCATGGAAAGATCCGGTCGCGACGCTGGCCACGAACGCGCACGGCACGGCGAACCTCGTCGAGGCAGCCGCCCGGAGTGGCGTGTCGGCCTTTGTTTACTCGTCGTCTTCCTCTATCTATGGCGACCAGGCGGCCGAGAAGAAGTCCGAGGCGATGCACCCGAAGCCCATCTCGCCGTACGGCTACTCGAAACTCCTCGGCGAGATGATCGCGCTGGCCCACGCTCGCGCTCCCGAGGGCATGCGTGTCGTAGCCCTGCGGTACTTCAACGTCTTCGGTCCGCGGCAGGATCCCGACTCTCCGTACGCGGCCGTGATCCCGCTGTTCATCACGCACGCGTTGGCCGGCACGACCGCCACCGTCGACGGCGACGGCACGCAGAGCCGTGACTTCACGTACGTGGACAACGTGGTCGACGCCAATGTGTGCGCCTACAGGAGCTCCGCCTCGGGCGTGGCCATGAACGTCGCCTGCGGGTCGAGCCACACGCTGCTCGAACTGGTCGACGCCATCTCCGCGCTGAACGGCCGGCCGATGAGGATGGTCTTCGGTCCGCCCCGACAGGGCGACATCAAGCATTCGCTTGCCGACATCTCCCTGGCCGCAGCCCAGATCGGCTACCAGCCGAGGATCAGCTTCCAGGACGGCCTGCGGAAGGCCTTTGACGAGTACCGGTCAGCCTAAGCTCGTCCGCGTCATCACGCGGATGAACATTGGCGGCCCCTCGCGTCACGTGACCATCCTGACGGTGCATGGCGCGCCGGAATTCGATTGCGTGCTCCTGACCGGCCGGCCGGACGAGCGCGAGGGTTCGATGGAGGACGAGGCTCGCCGCGCCGGCGCCAGGGTGGTCGACGTCCCGCACCTGCAGCGCCGGATCTCACCCTTCGGCGACCTGCTGGCGGTCCTGTGGCTCTACAGGTACTTCCGCCAAGAGCGCCCCGCGATCGTGGCCACGCATCTGGCCAAGGCCGGCACCGTGGGGCGCCTCGCCGCCGCGCTGGCGCGCGTGCCGGTGCGCGTCCACACGTTTCACGGTCACGTCCTCGACGGCTATTTCGGGAAGGCGACGACGTCCTTCTTCCTCACGGTCGAACGGTTTCTCGGCCGGCTGACCACACGGTTCGTGGCCATCAGCCCCGAGGTCGCGGCCGACCTGGACCGTTTGGGCATCGGCCGCGGCAAGACGTCCGTCGTGCGCCTCGGGCTCGAGCTCGACGGTCTGGCCGATCAGCCGAAGGGCGTGCTGCGCCGTGAGCTCGGCATCGCCGGCGACGCCAGGACGGTCGGCATCGTCGGCCGGCTCGTGCCGATCAAGGCCCACGACCTCTTCCTGCAAGCCGCGGAAGCCGTCGCCCAGACGCACCCCGACGTCCGGTTCGTCATCGTCGGCGACGGCGAGCTTTGGGACGAGCTGCACCGCGAGGTCGAGGAGCGCGGCCTGTCG
>DASSLR010000050.1:0-7531 GCA_035689345.1 Candidatus Dormiibacterota bacterium | reverse complement strand
GCCGGCGCCCGAGCCTGCCGTTCAGCCGGCGCCCGCCGCCACCACCACCGCGCGCCCTTCCCCCAGCTTCGCGCGCACCCTGGCCGCGGCCATCGTGGCCGCGATCCTCCTCGCCACAGGTGGCGGCATCGGCGTCGGTTGGACGCTGGCCAGGTCCATCAGCACCCACACCACGGCCACCCAGGAGGCGCAGGTCCAGACCGCGCCCAAGGTTCAGCAGGGCACTTCGGGAGCCAACCTCGACCTGAACGCCATCTCGAAGAAGGTCTCGCCCGCCGTGGTCGACATCAACACCACGATCCAGACCGCCAGCGGCACCGCGGCCGCGGCCGGGACCGGGCTCATCATCACGTCCTCCGGCGACGTGCTCACCAACAACCACGTGGTCGAGGGCTCGATCAGCGTCAGAGTGACGATCCAGGGCAAGTCCGGCAGGTACACGGCGACCGTGGTCGGCGTCGACCCAGCGGACGACCTGGCGGTCATCCACATCAACGGTGTGTCGGGGCTCCCGACCGTCACCATGGGCGACTCGTCGTCCATGA
The DNA here is from genome assembly GCA_035689345.1 of Candidatus Dormiibacterota bacterium. Taxonomy (GTDB): domain Bacteria; phylum Chloroflexota; class Dormibacteria; order Dormibacterales; family Dormibacteraceae; genus CF-118. Next base: position 6,986 of record DASSLR010000050.1, on the reverse strand, counting down.
AGGTCGGCGACACCGTCTTCGCCCTCGGCAACGCTTTGGGCCTCGGCGGCGCGCCGCGCGTCACCCAGGGCAGCGTCACCGCGCTCGACCAGTCGATCACGGCCAGCGACAACGGCTCCCAGGCCGAGCAGCTGACCGGCATGATCCAGACGGACGCCGAGATCAGCCCCGGCGACTCCGGCGGTGCGCTCGTGAACAGCGCCGGCCAGGTGATCGGCATCATCACCGCCGGCGAGGCGCAGGGATTCCGATCGAACTCGACCACCATCGCCTACGCGATCCCCTCGAGCAAGGCGACCGACATCGCCGACAAGATCCTCGCGGGGCGGGCGGGCGACGGGATCTACATCGGCCCGGTCGGATACCTCGGCGTGTCGGTCCAGGATGTCGACGCGACGACCGCGTCGCAGCTCGGCCTGAGCGTCGACTCGGGGGCGTTGGTGCGCAGGATCGTCGCCGGCTCGCCCGCGGAGAAGGCGGGCATCACGGCCGGATCGGTCATCACCGGGGTGAACAGCACCGTCGTCGACTCCTCCGACTCACTCGGCAACGCACTTCACCAGTTCAAGCCCGGCGACCAGGTCACGATCACCTGGGTCACCGGCGCCACCAAGCACACCGCCTCGGTGACCCTGACCTCGGGACCCGCCATCTAAGAGAATCGGGGCGCCGATGGCGCCCCGACGCTTTGCCCTGCTGCTCGATCCGCGCGCGTGGATCGTGCCGTACGTGGCGCTGTGGTTCGGCGTCGGCCTTCTGCCGTTTCAGCCGACCGACCTCGACATCTTCTTCTGGCCTTCCGCCAAGATCGCCGCCCAGGGCCATCCGCTCCTGGTGTATTCGGCGGGCGGGCACGCCCTGTACCCGAACGCGAACGGCCCTGTCGCGCTGCTGCCCCTGAGCCTCGTCGCGGTGGTCCTGAACTTAGTAGGTTGGCTCGACGCGACCACGCAGCGACGCGCGATCGCGATGGGCGTGTTCTGCCTGTTCATCCTTCTGATGGCACGCGAGGCCGTGCTGACCATCGAGCGCTTGCGCGGCGCACGGCTGAATCCCTCGAGGAGGCTGCTCGCGTACTCGATCCTCACCCTGAACACGCTCGCGTGGCAGTCGGTCGCGGGCTACGGTCACATCGAGCAGCCGATCGAGATCTGGTTGCTGCTGCTCGCAGCTAGATGGGTGGACAAACGCCCGCTCAACGCGGGTCTCGCGTTCGGCCTGGCGATCATGACCCGCAGCTCCGCCGTCCTGATGGCCGTGCCCCTGGGGCTCGCCGGCGTGCGGCGGGGCCTGCGCGGTGCGATCGCGTTCTTCGCGGCGGCGGCCGGCGCGGTGGCCGCGATCCTGGCCCCGTTCCTCCTCGCCGACCCTGATGAGGTGGTCCACTCGCTGTTCACCTATCGAGGCTCCCTGCAGGTCGGGGCGGGCTCGGTGTGGAGCCTCACGCGCGGCAGCCAGCTCGAATCGGTCGTGCAGCACTGGGACATCGTGGTCGTCGTGGCTGCGGTGGCGGCGACGAACCTCTGGCTGGCGCGCGGTGGCGGCCTCGAGGGCGGCCGGCTGCTGGCGGCGATGACTCTCACCTCGGCCACCTTCGCGATGCTCGCCAAGACCGTTTGGCCTTACTACTTCTTCGAGGTCTTCACGCTGGGATTCGTCTGGGCCGCCGGCACGTGGCGGTCCGCGGATGGCGTCGTGCGGCTGGTGCTGCTGCCGGTCGCCGTGGCCATCTATGGACTCCTCGCCGAGGTCGGCTCGGAGCAGCACCTCCCGCTGGACCTGGTGCGGATCGAAGGTACGTCGGTGTTCGTCATGCTCGCTCTGACCATCGCCTGGGTGATGTGGTTCGCGCGCCGCGAAGCACCGCCGCCCGCCGGAATTGCGCCCGCGACCGTAAGGTTGAAGGGTCATGGACCTGGAAGAGCAGACGAAAGCACCGGCTGAAACGGAAAACCCGACCGGCTCGTACGTGGGCAACCCTGGGATCGAGGCGGGGGTTGCGCCGGTGGAGCGCGCGCCGCGGCCCATCGAGGCCGGGGTCGACATCGGGCACGTTCACCTCCGCGCGGGCGACCTGGCGAAGATCAAGGCCTTCTACGTCGGCATCCTCGGCTTCGACGTGGTCATAGAGGCGCCGACGATCCTGTTCGTCTCAGCGGGCGGTTACCACCACCACATCGGATTCAACACGTGGGAGTCGAAGGGCGGCCGGCCCGCGGCGCCGGGAACGACCGGCCTCTATCACCTGGCGATCCGCTATCCGACCCGAGCCGGATTGGGCGACGCGCTGCGCCGTCTGCGCGACGCGGAGTACCCGATCGACGGCTTCAACGACCACGGCACGCACGAGGCCATCTACCTGCGCGACCCGGAGGAGAACGGCCTCGAGCTCTGCTGGGACCGGCCCAAGGAAGAGTGGGACCGCGATCAGAACGGCCACTACGCCCTGGGCAACCGCAGGCTGGACCTCGCCGGCTTGCTGCGCGCGGGCCTCGAGGAGTCGCGCTAGAGCTTCAGACCCGCTCCAGGACGACGACCGGGATCTTCCGCGTCGTCTTCTTGCGGTAATCGTGGAAGCCCGGGTTGATCGACGCGTGGTGCTGGTACAGGCGCTCGTAGTCGTCCTCGTCCACGACTCGCGCGTGCGCCCCGAATTTCTCGCCGTCGACCTCGATCGTCACGTGCGGATGAGCCTTCAGGTTGTGGAACCAGCTCGGGTTGGTCGGAGCCCCGCCCTTGGAGGCGATGATCACGTATCGCTCGCCGTCGCGCGAATACACGACCGGCGTCACGCGCGTCTCGCCCGATTTCGCGCCCTTGGTGGTGAGAATCAGGACGTCGCGGCCGACGAACGGCCCCGAAGTGGCCTTGCCCTTGTGCGCTCGCATGTCCTCGATGAGGCCGCGGTTGAAGTCGCCGAATGTACTCATGCATGCCTCAACCGGCCCCCGGCGGCTCCTGATTCCAATTGAGTTCGATCTCGCGCCCGATCTGGATCAGTCCATCCGGCGGGGCTTGGCGTTGCCTATTTGGAGGTTCTGAACCGATGAGCACAACGACGATCGTCGTATTGGGAATCATCATCCTGGCCGTGATCGTGATCGCCGTCGTCCTGGCGACGCGGTCGAGCCGGATGCGCCGGCCGACGCTCAAGCCTCTCTCCGCCGACTCCCGCGAGCGCTACGTCACGCAATGGGACAAGGTCGAGAGTCGCTTCGTGGACTCGCCCGACGACGCCGTGCGTGAGGCCGACGCTCTGCTGCTGGCCCTTCTCGGCGAGCGCGAGCATCCGCTCGCGGAGGAGAAGCTTCCCGCCAACATGCGCAAGGCCCGCCGCGAGGCGATCGGTCATGAGGGCAAGGGCGGCACGGAAGGCATGCGCCAGGCGCTGCTGCACTACCGCTCGGTGATCGAGGAATACGCGCGGCCCGAAGAGCGCGAAGAGACGCAGCGACGGCGGGAGGTTGCCTCCTAGCCGAGGCGGCTTCGCCCGCGTCGGGCGTTTCTTTTAGATGGAGGTGCCGCTATGAATGTAGTGACACTGATCGTGGACGCGGTCATCGTCCTCTGGGTATTGGCGGTGATCATCGGCGTCGTGCGTGCGATCAGGTCCCGGCCGCCGCGCCTCGCGCCGCTGCCGGAAAACGTGTGGACCAGGTTCCAGCTCGCATGGGAGCGCATCGTCGCGCGATTCATGTACGAGCCGCAGTGGGCCGTCGGGGAAGCAGACTCGCTGGTGATGTCGCTTCTCAGCGCGCGCGGCCACCCACTCGATCACGCGCGCCTGCCCCGGGAGATGCAGCAGGCGCGGCACGAGGCGGCCGCGGCCGCGAACGGACGTCCGCGTGACAAGACTGAGGCCATGCGCCAGGTGCTCCTGCAGTACCGGGTCGTATTCGACCGGATGATCGGTCCGAAGCCTCGGGAGGTCGCCGCAAGCGGCCGCCGGGAAGTCGCGTAACGGGTTCGGCTGGCGCGCCGTTTGACTGATATGCCGCGGGCGGCAGTCGTGCGAGTGCGTTCAAGCTCGCCGCCTGCGGCGCGAGCCGCTTCTAGATAGGTTCCGCGGCCTCCACCGACAGCCGGACCGCGTCACCCGCCCGGATCGTTCCGCTCTTGACGATGCTCGCGCGCAAGCCCGTGTGCAGGAGTCCTCGCAGCACCCCTTGCGTGTCGACCATCTTCGCCAGGTGGCTGCACGGCTCGCACCGCTCCTCGCCCTCGCACTCCGCGTCTCCCACCTGGAAGCGGCGACCGATCAGCTGACCGAGGTCGAGACCGCGCACCACGACCTGGCGGCGCGACTCCAGCGGTGTGATCTCGAACCCGTGCCGCGCGAGGAGATCGGCGAACGCTTCGGCCTCGATGAGCGTGATGTTGCAGGAGTCGGGATCGGCGTCGTCGAAGTTGCGGTCGCCCTCGATGCCGCGGCCGGCGTGAGCGACCGCGACGTCGATCTCGTGTGGCAGCTCGCCATGTTTGGCCGCGATGTAGATCGCTTCGACCTTGCCTTGCGCTTCGTTCATGCGCCACCTATTCTCGCAGCGGCGAGGCTGCGACGGTGAAACCCAAACAGCTCTTTCTGGTGGATGGCGGCGTGACGGTGCTCCTGGGCATCGTCTTCGTGGTGCTGCCCGGGCTCGCGCTCTCTGTGCTCGGGATTCCGCCGCGCGACCAGGCGCGCCAGCTCCTCGTCGCCTTCCTCGGTGCGTCGCTCATCGCCAACGGCGGATTTCAGCTGCTGATGCGCAACGACGCCGGCGGCCCGGCCGGAATCGCGTTCATGCGGGCCAACTTGGTTTTCGACGTGATCGGCGCGGCGCTGAGCTTCGTCGGGCTGGTGGCCGGGATCTTCAACGTCGTGGGCTGGATCTTTGTCGTGGCTTTCGTCGTGGTCGGAGTGCCACACGGCTACTGGGGCTTCATCCGCCCACCTGGGCGGGGCTCGTAGTTGGCGCGCACGTTCCGCTTCGACGCGGGCGTCGGCCGGCACGTGTCGAAGTTCGGCTCCGACTTCCTCATGTCGCGCCTGTTCCACTCGGATGAGCTGCACGTCGGATGCATGCGCCTCGGACCGGGCGGGCTCATCGGCATGCACCCGGCCACCACCGCTCAACTGCTCGCCGTGGTCGAGGGCGAGGGCTGGATCCGCGGAGCGGAAGGACCGAAGACCGGAATCTCGGCCGGCGGTGCGGTGTTCTGGGAACAGGGCGAGATGCACGAAACCGGGACCGACTCGGGACTGGTGGCCATCGTCGTCGAGACCCGATTGCTGACCGACGGCACCGCTCTGGGGCCCATCCCGCCGCCGGCCTGACCGTGCCTGTGATTCCATAAGCGGGTGGCGGCGGACAAGGTCGTGGATGCCAGCACTCCTTTCGGCAAGACCGCCGAACGGCGGCTGCGCACCGAGCGCATCGTCTGGTTGACCACCACAGCTGCTGACGGAACGCCTCAGCCCAACGCCGTCTGGTTCCTGTGGGATGGCGACACCGTCCTCATGTACAGCATCCCGAACCAGGCCAAGCTCAAGAACATCGCGCGCAACCCGAACGTGTCGCTGAACCTGGACACCAGGAAGAGCGGTGACAGCGTCGTGGTCCTCACCGGCACCGCAGCCGTCGACGACACCGCGCCGCCCCTCCACAAGAACCGTGACTACATGGCCAAGTACAGGACCGAGATCCAGCGGCTGAATCTCGGGACCCCGGCGAAGATGGCGAGCGAATACTCGGTCGCCGTCCGCATCAAGCCAAGGAAGCTGCGCGGCTTTTAGTTCTCGTCCGTTCCCCTCTCCCGCTTGCGGGAGCACAGGTCAAGCGCGTCCAACGCGTCCATACCGCGCCTGGCGCGCAGGGTAGGGTGAGGGCTCCTGCGCCGGCTTGCCGCGAGTATCGTGCGCTCGTGCCGCGGATTCGCTACGACACCGGAAACCCGGAGGCGCCTGACGATCCGTTCGGGCGGATGGTGCTCATCCTCGAGCCGTCGGGCCTGGTCCGCCTCGGCAACTGGCACCGCGGTGGCGTCCGGGCTTGGAGCGGCAGCGTCGCTCTCGGGGTCACGGACGCCGTGCTCGAGCACCTGCGCGACGGCGGCTTTCCGGCCGGCCCGCGGTCGATCACGCCGAGCGCCGTCTTCACGCTGACTGTCGAATCCAACCCCGAGCAGTCGCTCACCGACAGCGTGCACAGCAGCAACGAGAGCTACCGAAGCGCGCTCAAGCTGCTGCACGGAGTGATCCGCCAGCTCAGTGGCGACGTGCTTCGTGTCGGCCCTGCGCCGGCGGAGACCCTGGTGCTGAACGCGCGGTCGATCTCCATTGACGAAGTCAGGTGATCGGGTCCGTCTACAAGTGGATCGGGCTCGTCGTCGGCGGGCTGTGCGCGCTGGTCGGCGCCTTGGCGCTGATCCAGGGGCTGCGCTGGTCAGCCGACCTGGGCAGCATCGCCTTCTACTTTGCATTCGCCGCGATCTCCGCGGTGGTGGCGGCGAGCTCCGGCTACAGCCTGTTCGCGGCGGGCGGCCGCATCGCGCTCGGCGGCTGCATGGTCATCACGCTCATCTTCGGCGCCGTGACGCTGTTCACCGGCGCGCTGTTCTACGCGCTGAGCATCGACTCGGTCGACCCGCCACCGCCGACGCTGATCGGCGTCACCCTCGCACTCGGAGTCGTAATCACGATTCCGAGCGCGATCGTGCTCTGGGTGGTCAGGCGCCGCAGCCAATAGACTGGGGCGCAGATGGATGAGCTGCTGGCGGAGGCATTCCGGCACAACGCGTGGGCGACCAAGCAGCTGCTGGCGTTCTGCCGGGAGCTCGACAGCGACCAGCTGAACGCCACGGCGCCGGGCACGTTCGGCAGCATCGTGGCGACGTTCAATCACATCATCTACGCGGACGCGGGCTACCTGCCGCGGCCGAAGATCACGCGCCCGGAGTGGCAGGGCGACGAGGACGATGTCGTCTCCGACCTCGGCAAGCTCGAA
>DASSLR010000049.1:0-65940 GCA_035689345.1 Candidatus Dormiibacterota bacterium | reverse complement strand
TCGTTACCCGGCGCCAGCAGCTCGACGCGCCCGCCGCCCGCAAACGCGAACTGCGTGAATGCGAAGCCGCCGCTCCAGTCCGCGTCGCCCTGGCGGTACTCGCCCAGCATCACGCCCGACCAGAACTTCGAAGCTTTCGCGAGGTCCCAGACCGCGAAAGCGATGTGGTCGAGCCTCAGCTGCGCGACCTGAGCTCGTCGATCACCGGGGCGAAGGCGCGCACACCTTCGGGGCCGCCCATCGTGAGCGCGACCTGCACCTCGGACACGCCGAGCGCCGCGTGTCCGCGCAGCGTGTCGGCCATCTCTTTCGGGGGTCCCGACAGCGGATGCTCGTCCGGTCGTGGCGTGTAGCCGGAGCCGGGCATCGCACAGCGCACGGCGGTGGTGGCGACCAGCGTGTTCGGGTCGCGCCCGTGCTCGCGGCACGCGTCGTCGATGACGCGCAGCTGCTTCTCCGCGGACTCGGGCCGCGCGTCCGTGTAGCCGAGCCACCCGTTCCAGATGTCGGCGTACTGCGCCACGAGGCGCTGCATGCGGGCCTTCGGGTTGAGCGTGCCGATCATGATCGGCGGCCCGCCCTTGCGGTGCGCACCCGGCAGGAGGCGTACTCCTCGCAGCCGGTGGTGAGCGCCGTCGAAATCCATCGACTCGTTGGCGAACAGCTTCCTCGTGATCTGCAGCGCCTCCTCGAACCGGCCGACGCGCTGCTCCATCGGAAAGCCGAACGTCAGATGCTCACCTTCAGAGTCACCCGAGCCAAGGCCAAGGATGAGCCGGCCGTCGCTGATGTCGTCGATGGTCACGGCCATCTTCGCCATGAGAGCCGCGTTGCGGTAGCCGGTGCTGGCGACGAACGAACCGATGGTTACCCGGGGGATCGCGACCGCCAGGGCGGCCATCGTGGTGAAGCATTCGAGGTAGCCCTCGAGCGGAACGTTCGGGTCGTCGGGAAAATCGACGCCGGCTCGGCGTTTGAGCTCGGCGTTGTTGCTCGGCAGGAGCAGGTGATCGCTGACCCACAGCGCGTCGAAGCCGACCTCCGCGGCCACGCTCGCGATGTTCTGGATCTGCTCGTAGCGAAGGTCGTCCGGTGGCGTCCAGGTCGGGAGGATGAGGCCGAGCCGGAGCTTGTCCGGCGCGACGGGCGGTCGGCCATTGCTTGGAGCCATGCCGGCTGAAATTATGCTTCGCTTCGTGGCCGCGGCGAAGATCCCGCCTTCGATGATCGACCTGCTGGAGGGCGACGCCCTCGGCTATCTCGCGACGATCAGACGCGACGGCTCACCACACGTGACGCCGCTGTGGGTCGACCACGACGAGGACGTGATCCTCGTGGACGTGCGGCTCGACCGCGTGAAGGCGCACAACATGAAGGCGCGTCCGGCTGTCGCCCTGTCGATAGGCGACCCGCGCAACGCGGACCGGCACCTCGACATCACGGGCAAGGTCGTGTCCTGGTCGGAAGACGGATGGCACGAGCACATGAACAAGCTGTCGCACCGCTACCTGGGCAAGGACTACCCGTGGTTCTTCGAGGGCGAGCGCCGCGCGATCTTCAGGATCGAGCCGACCGGCGTGCACTACGAGGAGGGCTAGCCCCCACCCGAACCCTGCCCCGCGAGCGGGGGAGGGCGATTAGCCCTTCTTCGAGGCCACCATCCATTCCGAGGCCGAGCCGGGCTTGCGCCGGGGGTCCAGCTCGGAGATGTCCAGCGTCGGGTCAGGCCGCCCCGCGATGACCTTGGCCAGCAGCCGCGCCACCGGCGGCGCGTGCATCACGCCGTGGCCGCCGAATCCGGCGATCATCCACAGCCCGTCCTCGACCTGACCGACGTACGGATGGCCGTCGCCGCCCAGGTCGACGTTGGCGACGACGTGCTTCGCGATCTTCACGTCGGCCAGCGACGGTGCGCGCACACGCGCCAGGTCGGCGAAGTCGTCGAGCATCTGCGCGTGCCCGTAGCCCGGCGGGTTCTCCTCGAGCAGCACGGCGATCAAAAGCCCACCGCTCTCGCGCTCGATCAACAGGCCCGTGTCGAGGTCGATCGACAGCGGCACGAGCTGGCCTTCGAGCGCCGGCTCGGTGATGGCCGCGTACAGGGGCACCGGGCGGATCGTCAGCTCGAGGCCGAACGCGCGGAGCAGGTTGGTGGACCAGTAGCCCGTGCACAGGACGACCCGCTCGGCCTCCACGACCTCAGGACCGGTCACGCGCCAGTCTGAGCCGGAGCGCTCGATCGACTTCACGTCCCAGTGCTCCTGGATGCGGACACCACGCGCGCGAGCCGCCTTGGCCAGCGCCGCCACACCGTCGGTCGGCGTCACCTTGCCGTCCTGCGGCGTGTACACCGCGCCGAGCAATCCGCCAGTGCCGACCCACGGCGTCAGCTCCTTGACCTGCTCGACGTCGAGCACGTGCACGTCCGTGAGCCCCATCGACCTCTGCAGCGCCGCGGCCTCCGCCAGCTTCGCGACGATGTCGGGGTTGCCGCTCATGAACAGGTAGCCGTTCTGGTGCCACGGCACCGGCGAATCGAAAACGCGCTCCGCGGTGCGCCAGAACTCGAGGCCGCGGCGCGAGAGCTCGATCTCCAGCGGAGTGCTGAACTGCTGGCGGACGCCGCCGAACGACCCGCCTGTGGACCCGCTGCCGAGCTCGTCGGCCTCAACCAGGAGGATCCCCTGCTCGCCTTCCTCGGCCAGGTAATGCGCGAGCGCGGTGCCCGCGATTCCGCCGCCGACGATCAGCGTGCTGACTCGCTCGGACATCTTTCGAAGGCTAGCATGGGGGCTCGATTCGATCTGAAAGGGAGGTCGCGCATGTTCTCGTTCGAAGGCAAGAAGGCGCTGGTCACGGGCGGCGGGCGGGGCATCGGTCGTGCGATCGCCCTCGCGTTTGCGCAGCAAGGCGCCGACGTCGCGATCGCCGCGCGCAGCAAGTCCGAGCTCGATCAAGTGGCGGGTGAGGTGCGCGCGCACGGCCGCAAGGCGTCCGTGCACGTCGTCGACATGGGCGACACCGCGAAGGCGGTGAAGATGGTCGACGCGGCTGCCGAGCAGCTGGGCGGCCTCGACGTGCTCGTAAACAACGCCGGCGGCATCCTCGACATGCCCGGCGCCATCGGGCCGCTGGCCGAAACGACGATCGAGGCCTTCGACGCCATGTACGCGCTCAACCTGCGCACGCCGCTGTTCGCGGCGGTGACGGCAGCGCGGCACATGGCGAAGCAGGGCCGCGGCGGCGCGATCCTCAACATCGTCAGCATCGACGCGGTCTTCCCGGCCCCGACCGAAGGCATCTACGGCTCGGCCAAAGCCGCGCTCGCGAACGTGACGAAGGTTCTGGGCTACGAGCTGGGCAAGGATCGCATTCGCGTCAACGCCATCGCGCCTGGCGTCGTCGAAACGCGCCTCACCGAGCCGTGGCTCAGCACCGAGGAGCAGCGCGCCGACCGCGCCTCCTTCTATCCGCTCGGCCGTGTTGGCGTGCCCGACGACGTCGCCGCCGCGGCGGTTTACCTGTGCTCGGAGGAGGCCGGCTGGGTGTCGGGCAACGTGCTGTACGTGACCGGGGGCCAGCTCGCGACGAGCGACGTCTTCCGCTGGGTGCGCAAGCACAACCCGGTTCCCGACTCCTCGAGGATCTGAGCCGGCCAGTTGCGCAGGGACGTCGCCACGCTCGGCCTGGTCTGGTTGACCGCCTTCAACCTGCGCGTCCTGCTGTTCGCGATCCCGCCGACGTTGCCCGCGATGCGGGCCGACCTCGGCCTGAGCTACTTCGCCACCGGGTCGATCACCTCGGTGGCCGTGCTGGCCCTCGGGATCGCGTCCATCCCGGGTGCGCTGCTGGCGACGAGGTTCGGCGCGCGCCGCCTGGTGACGCTGTGCGCCGCGGGCCTCGCGTTGTTCGGCGCGTCCATCGCGCTGCCGCCGGGCGCATTCTGGGTGTTCGCCGGGAGCGCCCTGCTCACGCTGTCGATCGCCATCGCGCAGCCCCCACTGGCCGTGCTGATCCGCCGCTGGTTCCCGACCGCGATCGCCCGGGTCAGCAACCTCTACGCGAACGGCCTGCTGATGGGCAACGTGCTGGGCGCATCGCTGTCGCCGTTCATCTCCCACGCCATCGGGTGGCGCGCCATGTTCCTCGTGTGGGCGGGCGTGGCTGCGGTGGGCGCGGTGCTCTGGGTGCGATTCACGCCGCCTGACCGCGGCACGGCACCTCCGGTCGACCTGGGCAAAGTGCTGCGCGATCCGCGGGTGTGGCAGGTCGCCGGGCTGTTCACGTTCCAGAACCTCGTGTACTACACGGTCGCCACATGGGTCCCGTTTCTCCTGACGGGGCACAGCGCCGCGGACATCGCCACCACCTATCTCTTCCTGACCCTGTTTCCGATCATCCCGTTCTTCGCGCTGACGTTCGTCCGCTGGCAGTACGCGATGTCGACGTGGTTCTACGTGGCCGCCGGAGCCCTGTCGGTGATCGGCTCGCTCGGGCTGCTGCTCGGCCTGACGGACTTCGTGCGGCCGCTCGTCTTCATGGTCGGGCTCGGCACCGCAGCCGCGTTCGTGGCCTCGATCGCGCTCCCGCCGCTGATCGCGACTGACGAGAGCGAGGCCTCGATCTACTCTGCGGTCATGTACACCGCGGGCTACCTGCTCGCGTTCGTCGGGCCGCTCACCGCGGGCGTGCTGGTCGACGCCACCGGGCGCATTCCGCCGGCGTTCTGGCCGCCGGTGGCCGGCGCGGTTTTGATGGCGGTCGTCGGCTCGCTGGCGCCGCGATTTCTGGCGAGGTCTCGAGCATCCAACCCGGCATAAAGGCGATCGAGGTCGGCCAGATCGAGGGCGAGGTCATCCCGCGTGGGATACCCGAGTACGACGAGGCGCGGCGGGTCTTCAACGGCATGATCGACCGCCGGCCGGAGCTGATCATCCGCTGCGCGAACGAGTCGGACGTGAGGCGTTCGCTCGACGTGGCGCGACGGCACGACCTGCGGATCGCCGTACGTGGCGGCGGCCACAACGTCGCGGGCAACTCGGTCGTCGAAGGCGGCCTGGTCATCGACCTCTCGCTCATGCGCCGCGTGGAGGTCGATGCGCAGCGCCGGCGGGCGCGAGTGCAGGGCGGCGCCACGTGGGGCGACTTCGACGTCGCGACACAGGCGCACGGCCTCGCCACGCCTGGCGGAATCGTGTCCAGCACCGGAGTCGCGGGCCTGACGCTCGGTGGCGGCATCGGAGTACTGCGGGGGCTTCACGGTCTCGCATGCGACAACCTGGTCGGCGCCGACCTGATCACGGCCACCGGCGAGCGCGTGCGCGCATCCGCCGACGAGAACCCTGAGCTGCTGTGGGGCTTGCGCGGCGGAGGCGGCAACTTCGGCGTGGTGACTGCGTTTGAGTTCGCCCTGCACCCGCTCGGCAGCGTCGTGTCGGGCCTGGTCGACTTCGTGCATTCCCGCGATTTCATGAAGTTCTATGACGAGTTCGCGGACAGCGCGCCGGACGAGCTGGCATGCGACCTGATCGTCCACCGATCACCCGACGGCGACGCGGTGGACTCGGTGTTCGCGTGCTTCAGCGGTCCTGATGAGGCCGCGTCTCGGGTCTTCGAACCACTGCGCTCGCGCCCGGACCTGCTGCAAGACGGGCTCGCGACGCGTTCGTACGTGGACTCCCAGCGCATGCTCGACGCCAGCCTGCCGTGGGGCGTGCGCAACTACTGGAAGACGAACGGGATGGGCCCCCTGAGTCCCGCGGCGATCGAAGCGTGGGACGAGGTGTTCTCCTCCGCGAAATCGCCGATGAGCCAGGTCCAGGTCGAGCACCTGCACGGCGCCCTCCACCGCACGCCTCCTGGCACGAACGCGGTGAGCTTCGCGGGCGCCAAGTACAACCTTCTGGTCAACGCGAAGTGGACGGACGCCACGCGCGACACCGAGAACATCGAATGGGCGCGCGACGGCTTCGCGCGGCTGCAGCCCTTCATGGGCGGTGGGGCTTATTCCAACTATCAGATGCAGGAGCCGCAGGAGCGCGTGCGCCAGGCGTACGGCGAGGACGTTTACGCGCGCCTCGTGGCGCTCAAAGACCGCTTCGACCCGATGAACGTCTTCCGCCTCAACCAGAACATCGAGCCGTCAAAGCCGGTTCAGTGAGTACGTGAGCACTAAGGGCGTTGTGGAGGCTGCCGCCCACGAGAAGGAGGTCACTCTCACCACCTACGGACGCAAGAGCGGCAAGCCGCGCAAGGTCACGATCTGGATCATCACCGATGGCAAGAAGCTGTTCGCGCGCTCGGGCCAGGCGTTCACGCGCGACTGGCCCCAGAACCTCATGGCTCGCGGGGAGGCGACCCTGGCCGTGGGTGGTCAGACCGTCAAGGTGAAGCCGCGGCACATCACCGATCCCGAAGAGGCGCGGTCCGTGTCCCGGCTCGCCCGTGAAAAGTACGGCTCGATCGTCAAGTCGTCCCAGGGATCCGAGCCGCTGACGCTCGCAGAGCAGGCGACCTTCGAGCTGATCCCGCTCTGATCTCCCCTCCCCGCTCGCGGGAGGGTCAGGGTGGGGGCGGGCGTGCGACTTATCAGGTTCTTATCCCCGCGCCTCAGAGTGCGGGACGAGATGAAGCGCTGGCCTGCTGTCGGATACGGGGCGTTCTTCGCCCTGTTCGCGCTGCCGTTCGCGACGCTTTACGCGGCCTGCACGCAGGACCGAGTCGACACGATCAACGGCTACCAGACGCTGGCGCCGCACGACTACTCCTATCAGGCCGCCAACGGCGCGACCAGGGTGGTCGGCGTCGGGACCGACGGCTTCGCGTGGGTCGCGATCGCGCTGGTCGCCCTGGCCATCGGCCTCAGCCTCCTCGGCGTGCGGCCGCTGTGGCTCTCGGTCGTCTCGGTCGTGGCCTTGGTCGCGCTGTTCCTGGCGGTGACCGCCGCCGGCGGGTCGAAAGCTAGCTCCCGGGCCGAGATCGGCTACTGGCTGTCGTCTATGGCGGTGGCCCTGGCGCCGGCGGCCGGCCTCCGTCCATGGCAACGAGCGGCACTGACCGCGCTCGCCACGGCCGGAGCCGCGGCGCTGCTGGTGGGCGCCCTGATCGGCCTGATCGCGCTGACGGCGCAGGGTTCGCGCTAGCCGCGCGCCTGCCACATCTCCCGGATCGCCTCTTCGCCGGCGCCAGGCGAGGTCATCGTCACCACCGGTCCGTCGAGCTCGAAGGTGATCCACTGGCAGCATTCGCGTTCGATGTCGATCAGGCTGCGGAGAGCGCCGGCGCTGCCGGGATGGACCTCGAGACGCAGACCTCCCGGCACGTCCTCGCGGGCGATGAGCGATTCGCGGAAGAGCTTCTGCCAGGCCTGCCCGACGTCTTTGAGGTCGTCGGGCGTGAGCGTGCAGGCGATGACGTCGGTCCGCGCGCGATAGGTCTCCATGCGCGCTCAAACGCCAGATCGTCGACGGTGATTCCATAGAGAGGTGAGCGACACCAAGAAGATCGAAGAGATGCTGGACCGTTACCGGACCGCGGTCCACGACAAGGACGTCGAGTCCTTCCTCAGCCTGTACGACGACGAGGTGACCGTGTTCGACATGTGGGGCCGGTGGGCTTATCGCGGGCTGGCGGACTGGCGAGCCATGGCGACCGAGTGGTTCGGCTCGCTGGGAGCCGACCTGTCATCTCCCGAGTTTCACGACGTCCGGATCACTGCTGGCGACGGCGTGGCGGCCGCCCACGCATTCCTGACTTATCGAGGCCTTTCGGCCGACGGCAAAGAGCTGCGCGCGATGGACAACCGCATCACCTGGGTTCTACGCAGGAACCACGACGGCGAGTGGAAGATCATCCACGAGCACACCTCGGCGCCAGCTGATTTCGGCACCGGGAAGGTCACCCTCAAGCGCTGAAGCGTCGCCTCGGCCGGCGGCTACGTCAGGGCCTGGCGCAAGAACTCGTACTGGTGAGCGTTCGCCTTGCGGCCGAGTCCAGTCGGGTACCCGTTGAATGCATGCACCCCTTCGGGATATATGGCGACCTCGGCCTCATTGCCGGCGATACGCCAGCGCTCGCTCATGAAGAGCGTGTCGTCGATCAGCGGATCCAGAGTTCCGACGGTGAACAGCGCTCGCGGCATGTCATGGAGCCTCGCGAAGAGCGGCGAGATGTCCGGATCGCGGCGCTGCTCCATGGTCATACCTGGGGTGTAGCTCTTGCGGAACCAATCGATGATCGGCCCCGACAGCACGAGGTTGCGGTCGCCCCACAGCACCTGGCTCGGCGTGCCATTCATGGCGTAGGCGCCGTAAACGAGATTCGCGGCCGCGATCGTGCCCCGAATGTCGTGCCGGTCGCGCAGGCGGAGAAGGGTGGTCACGGAGAGATGCGCTCCTGCGGACTCGCCACCGATGGCAAACCTCGGCGGAGCATCCAGCAACTCCTCGCCGTGCTTCAACAGGTGCAGCACGGCGTCCTCGCAATCGTCCTGTCCGGCGGGATATGGATGCTCGGGCGCGAGCCGGTAGCCGATGCTCGCAGCAACCAGCCCAGTCGCGTCGGCCAGCGACTTGAGCGCCACGTCCTGCATGTCAGCGGCGCCCAGCGCCCAGCCTCCGCCGTGGATGTGCAGGTAGATGCCCACCGCGCTCCCGGCCGGGCGAACCACGCGGACAGGAATCCGGCCACCGCGCCCCTCGACCGATATGTCCCTAGCCTCTTCGAGGAAGACGGGCGCCGGGAAGATGCCCTTGCCCTCGCGCCTCAGTCGACGTGCCTCCGGAGCGCCGATTTCGATGATCGTGGGCACTGTCGCGATCAGTGCCTCGAGCTGCACGTTGAACGCCCTGGCTTCTTCGATGTCCTCCTGATTCACGCCACCGGCGGTCGCCACGTCTGTTGCGCTCACAGGTGGTCGACGGGCTTCTTCCAGTCCTTCGTGTCGATCTTGCCGGCCGCCACGTGTTCAACCGTGCGCGGCTTCTCCTTGGCGTACTTCGGTAGGACTTCGGCCGCGACCCAGTCGAGCTGGTTGATCTGCTTGTCGCCGGGCTGGTCGAGGATGAACTGGTTGACGCCCGCTTCGACGTACGGCTCGAGCACGCTGTGGAAAGCGTCTTTCGAAACCCACGGGTCGAGGTCGGCCTTGGGCACCCAGTAGTAGAGCGAGCGGTCGAGGGTGTCCGGGTCGCGTCCGATCTCGCGGCAGTAGTCGTCCAGCATCTGGTTGCGCTCGCGCATCTCCTCGGGCGTGCCGAACGCATTCCAGACATCCGCGTACTTGGCGACGATCTTCAGCATCCGAGGGCCGAACGCGCCCAGCACCAACGGCGGTCGCGGCTTCTGCACGCTGGCGGGCCGCGAGGTGGCGCCGCGCAGCTGGTAGTACTCGCCGTCGAACGAGCTCGTGTCCTCGCGCGTCAGCAGATCGACGACCTGCACCGCCTCCTTGAAGCGGCTCACGAGCTCCTTCGTCTCCGGGAACGGGATGCCGAACATCGTGTGCTCCGGCTCGTACCAGCCGGCGCCCAGCCCGATCTCGAGGCGGCCCTTCGAGATGTGGTCGACGGTCGTCGCCATTTTGGCCACGATCTGCGGAAAGCGAAACGTGTTCGAGGTGACGAGGATGCCGATGCGGATCTTCGTGGTCTCGACGGCGAGGCCCGCGAGCAGCGTCCATGCCTCGAAGTAGGGGCCTGTCGGCCGGCTCGGCTGGATGAGGTGATCGCACAGCCACGCGCTTTCGAAGCCCAGCTTCTCGAACAGCCGCCAGCGCTCGACCGTCTTGTCCCACGTCATGTTCTGGTCGGTGCAGATGCCGAAGCGGAAGCGGCGGCTCATCTCGTTCCCTCCTTGTTCCTTCGAATCCTAGTCGACACTAAAATCCCGAGAAGCGCATGGGCCGCACCACACTCAAGATGCCGCAGCTCGGCGAGTCCGTCACCGAAGGCACCGTCGACCGCTGGCTCAAGCAGGAAGGCGACATGGTGCGGCGCGACGAGCCGATCGTCGAGGTCGTCACGGACAAGGTCAACGCCGAGATCCCGTCTCCTTTCGAGGGCCGGCTGGTCCGCATCGAAGTGCAGCCCGGGCAGACCGTGCCCGTCGGCGCGGCGCTGGCCGAGATGGAGGTGGAAGGCGCGGCGGCGACTCCATCGCCCGCTCCGACTCCGGCTCCGGCGCCCCCGACGCCGGCCGTCGCGAAGCCAGAACCCGCGCGCGTCGCGCCGCCACCGCCCGCGGACGGCGCCCGCATCAGCCCCGCGGTGCGCAAGCTGGTGCAGGACAACAACCTCGACCTTTCGCAGATCCCCGGCACCGGACCCGGCGGCAGGGTCACGCGCGAGGACGTTCAGGCATACCTCGCAAAGCGTCCGGCTCCAGCTGCGCCTGCAGCCCGGCAACGCACTGGCGAGCGCGGCGACGAGCTCGTCCGCATCACCGCCGTCCGCCGGCAGATCGCCGACCACATGGTCCGCAGCGTCAGCACGTCGCCGCATGCCTGGTCGCTGCGCGAGGTCGACACCACCAGGCTGCAGGCGTATCGCGAGGCCAACAAAGAGGAGTTCCAGGCGCGCTACGGCTTCGCGCTGTCCTACGTGCCTTTCTTCGTGCAGATCGTCAGCGACGCGCTTCTGAAGAACCCGTACCTCAACAGCACCTGGACCGAAGAGGGCATCGTGCTCCATCACTACGTGAACATGGGCATCGCGGTCGCGCTCGAGGACGCGCTCATCGTGCCCGTCATCAAGGACGCCGACCTCATGGGCTTCACCGACCTCGCGCACGCCATCAACGACATCGCCAACCGCGCGCGCAACAAGCAGCTGAAGCCTGAGGACGTGCGCGGCGGCACGTTCACCCTCAACAACACGGGCGCGCTGGGCTCCGTCGCCGGTCAGTCGATCATCAACCAGCCGCAGGCGGCCATCCTCAGCACCGAGTCCATCCGCAAGCGACCGGTGGTGGTCGATGACGAGATCGTGATCCGGCCGATCATGAACCTCACGATGTCCTTCGACCACCGCATCGTCGACGGCCTGGCCGCGTCTCGCTTCTTGAACGCCGTCTCGAAGGGCATCGAGGACTGGAGCCCCGCGAGCCTCAAGCTCTAGCGGCGGCCGCCTCGGAGAGTGCGCTTTGGACGCTTTTGTGCACAAACGCGTGAGATTCCGGCCGCATAACGCGCTTTTGTGCACAAACCGCTATTGGGACTAGCTGAGGCCGTTCTTCTCCACGTAGTCCGCGGTCGCGCGCAGGTAGCGGTCGATCGCCCCCGGCTCCGCGGCGCGGCCCATGTGGCCAACGCGAAAGATCTTGCCCGACAGCTCGCCGAGCCCGCCGCCGATGTGGATGTTGTGCTCGCGCAGCAGGTAAGCCGAGTAGTCGGCGAGGTCCATCCCGGGCAATCCGTAAGAGGCCGTCGTGACCGGCGATGCGATCTCGACCGGCGTAAGCATCGGGAAGCCCATCTCCTCCAGCCCGCCGCGCACGCGGTCGCGCGCCGCAGCCAGCCGCCGCCAGCGATTCTCCACGCCTTCCTTGAGGAGTCCGGCCAGCGCGACGTCGAACGCCTCGATCACGTTCGTCGGCATCGTGGTCGGATGCGGGTGCCACGAACCCCACTCCTTCGTGAACTTGCGCCAGGTGGCGAGGTTCAGGTACCAGCCGGCCGCCTTCGGCCGGCCATCGTCCAGCGCCTCCAGGGCGCGCTGCCCAGCCGCCACGGGCGCCACGCCGATCGCGCCGCCAATGCACTTGTTGGCGACGGTCACGCACAGGTCGACGTTCCAGGCATCCATCTCGAAGGGCACGCCACCCACCGACGAGATGCCGTCGACGATTGTCAGCGCCCCGTGCTCGCGCGCCGCCCCGCAGATGCCCCGTACCTCGTTCAACACGCCCACCGACGTCTCGTGATGCACCACGCACACCGCGCGCACGCCCGGGTGCTCGGCCAGCGCCTTGCGCACCATCGCCTCGGTCACGGCGTGCGCCAGCTCCGGCCGCACCCGGTGGACAGTCATCCCGTTGGCCTCCGCGACGTCCGCCATGCGATCGCCGAACAGGCCGTTCGTCGCCACCAGCACCTCATCGCCCGGCCCAAGCACGCTCGCGAGGCACGTCTCGATTCCCGCCATACCCGAGCCGAAGATGAGGTGGACGTCGCCCGACGTTCTGAACACCTGCTTCATGCCCGCGGTGCAGCGCTTGTACAGCTCGGTCCAGCCCTCGCCGTAATGCGCACGGACGGGCAGGGAGAGAGCCTCGAGCACCTCGTCATCGACCGAGACCGGGCCGGGGATCATCAGGAACTCGCGGTCGTCGCGCTTCGTCACGCCAGCACCTCACGCGCCACCCGGTAGCCCGACTTGATCGCGCCTTCCATGCCGCCCGGGCCGACCCGGTTGTCGGTGTGCTCGCCCGCGAAGAACACGCGGCCGTCCAGCGGCGCGGCGATGAGAGGCAGCACGGTGTCGCGCTGATCGCCGATGGGTGCGCGCACCACGGCCCGCGACCACGGGTCATGGGTCCAGCTCTTCACGAAGCCGAAGACGCGCTTGATCGGTTTGCCCACGACCGAGCTCATCGTCGCGTCGACGCTGTCGAGGATCTCGGCATCGGTCATGCCTGAAGGTTCGATGTCGCCCGCCGCCAGGCCGGCGACGATGATGTGCTCGCCTTTCTGGTGCACGGTCTGCTCCATGATGAAGCCGGGCATCCGGTCGGTGAAGCAGCCTGACCCGATCGCGTTCTTCACGAGGTCGCGCTCGGCGTACTGCACCACCAGGCGGGTCGCGTTGCCGTAACGCAGCTGCAGCAGCGCGCGCACCTTGTCCGCCGGCAGCGCCGGCTCGAAGCCGAGCTCGGACACGAGCGGACCCGGCACGGTGACGACGACGCGATCGGCGTGAAAGGTCTCGCCGTCGGTCTCGACGGTGACGGCCCCACCGCCCCACCCCACCACCCGCACCGGACGCCGCAACCGGACGTCGACCTTCCTGGCGATGGTGCGGGGCAGCGTGTCGTTGCCGCCCTTGATCTTCCGATACGCCTCGCCCCAGGAGAGCTCGACGTTCAGCTCCTGCGCGTCGGCGGTGCGCAGAGGCGCGGCCGGAGTCGACTGGGCGATCGCCGCGAGCAAGAGCTCGGCCTGGCCCGAGACCCGCGCCCGCCGCAACCACTGGGCGACCGACTCGTAGTGGGCCGGCTTCGTCTTCTTGATCGCCGCGCGCAGCTCGTTCACGATTTCGGCCGCGGCCGCGCGGTCGAGGCGCTCGCCGCCGAAGATCAGGTCGGGCACGTCGGTGCCGAGGCTGAACTCGTCGCTCAGCTCGACCCCGTGCTTCGCCGCGAGGTCGGCGATGTTGTTCTGGCCGTGGTAGATGATCTCGGCGCCGATGTCGGCGAACTGGCCCTCGGCAAAGCCCTCGCGCAGCGTGAAAACCCGTCCGCCGACGCGGTCGCGCGCCTCGAGCACGATCACCTCGTGGCCCGCGGCCTGGATCTCGGTGGCGGCGACCAGGCCGGACAGCCCGGCGCCGACGACGATGACCTTCACCGCTTTTCCCTCCCCCTCTGGGGGCGCAAATTAGGCGCGAGAAACGCGTCCTGGTCGCGCCTGGCGCGCAGGGCAGGGTGGGGGCTCGCGAACCGATTCGGCGCGAACTGCTCGATCGGCCGCGATGTGCCTCCGTCCAGCGCGAGGTCGGCCGCGACGTCGCCGATCACCGGCGCGAACTTGAACCCGTGTCCCGAGAAGCCGGCCAGTACGCTCAGCCCGCGCTCGAGCGTGCCGATCACGAAGTGCCGGTCCGGCGAGTTCTCCTGCAGGCAGATGACCGAGCGCACGGGCTCGGGATCGAGGTCGGGCAGGGCGGTCGCGGCGTAGCGCACGGCCGGTTCCACGTCGGCGGGGTACACGACGCGGTCGATGGCGTCCGGGTGCTCGGGTCCGTGGTCGCCTGAGACGCCGATCTTCACGGTCTCGCCGTCGACCGACGGAAATCCGTAGGCGTGGATGGCATCGCCCGTCGTGCCGTGGACGAAAACCGGCGCGGCCTCGGGCGTGTGCAGCGCCGGAGTGCGCGGGCGGAACCACACCATGCACTGGCGCGTCACCTCGAGCGGCATGTCGAGCTGCGGCAGGACGCCGGTGGAGTTCCAGGCGCCTGTGCAGACGATGACGTGACTCACGCGCAGCGTCTTGCGGCCGATCTGGACAACGCCGGGCTCGACCCGATCGACGGCGACGTCCGTGTGAATCTCGGCGCCCAGCGCGCGGGCGCGGTCGAGAGCGGCGCCGACCGCCTTCTCGGGCCGCACGAACCCGGCGGCCACGTCGTAAACCGCCATCTCGTCGTCGCGCAGCCGGTACCTCGGGAAGCGCCGGTGCACATCGGCCGGCTGGAGCACCTCGTGCTCGAGGCCCCACTCGCGCGCCGACACCAATGAGCCCGACACGAGCTCCGAATCGGGCGGCCCGATCATCAGCGCGCCGGTCATGGTCAGTATCGAGTCGCCAGACTCGCGTTCCAGCAAACGCCAAAGCTCGAATGCCTCGCGCACCAGCGGCACGTAGCCCGGGCCTTCGTAGTAGGCGCTGCGGATGATGCGGGACTGCCCGTGCGACGAGCCCATCGAATGCGGCGGCTCGTAGCGGTCGAAGCCGATCACCTTCGCGCCGCGCGACGCGAGCCGCCACGCGGCCATGCTTCCCATCGCGCCGAGGCCGACGACCGCCACGTCGAATCGCGTGGTTTCCATGCTCACATGATCCTTCCACCGTCCAGCAGGACGACGATGCCCGAGGCGTCGGGCCACGCGGCGATGTCGAGGCCCGCACGCGCGATGTCCTCGGGCTGGGCGATGCGCTTCAGCGGCATCTCGCGCTCCATCACCTGCTCCTGCACCGCTGGATCGATCGCGTACCACATCTCCGTGGCGACCGGCCCGGGCGCGATGGCGTTGACCCGGACGTGCGGCGCGAGCTCGCGCGCGAGCGTCTTGGTCAGGCCGATGATGCCCGCCTTGGTGGCGCCATACGGAGCGCCATGCAGCGAGCCGGCGACGCCACCGTCGCTGCTCACGTTGATGATCGCGCCGTGCTGCGCGATCAGGTCGGCCTTGAAAGCCTTGGCCAGAAATGTCGGCGCGGTCAGGTTGATGGCGATCGACCGCTCCCAGGCTTCGCGCGTGAGCTGCTCGAGCGTGAACTCCTCGCCGATGCCTGCGTTGTTCACGAGGAGGCTCACCTGGCCCTGGGCGCGCGCCGCGTCGGCGACCATCTGTACCTCCTCGAATCGCCCGAGGTCCGCCTTGACGCTGGTCGCCTCACCGCCGAGCGAAGCGGCCGCCTCCACGGTGTTCGCCGCGTCCGCGTCGCGGCTGCGGAAGCTGAAGACGACACGGTAGCCGCGTTTCACCGCTTCGAGCACGAACGCGCGGCCTATCCCACGCGACCCGCCCGTGACGACCGCGAGCGGGGACGTCACTCTTTCACGAACAGCTGGCGCGGAAAGTCGGCGAAGACCTCATGGCCCGATTCGGTGACGCGGAAGCAATCGCTGAGCTCGAAGCCCCAGCCCTCCATCCACATACCGAGCATGAGGTGGAAAACCATGTTCGGCTCCATCACCGTGTCGTCGATCTCGCGCAGGCTCGCGGTGTGGTCGGCCCAGTTGGGCGGATAGTTCACGCCGATCGAGTAGCCGATGCGCGAAGGCTTGGAGAGGCCGTGCTTGCTGATGGTCTTCGTCCACGAGGCCGCGACGTCCCTGCACAGCGCGCCGGGCTTGACCGTGGCGAGCGCCGCCTCGTAGCCCTCTTTCGTCGCCTCCGCGACGCGCAGCATGTCGGCGGGCGGCTTGCCGAGGTAGACAGTGCGTGACATCGCGCAGTGGTAGCGAAGCCGGCAGCCGCTGAGCTCCAGGCACGTGGCCGTGTCCCGACGGAAGGGCTGGTCGGTCCACGAGGCGTGAGGAGTGGCCGCGTTCTCGGCGCTCAGGATCGACGGCGGGTTGGCCGGCGCGTCGCCGCCGAACTCCCTCGTGCCGCGGATCTGCGCCTGCGATATGAGCGCCGCCGCGTCGCACTGGCGCACGCCCACCTCGACGGCGTCGATGGCGACCTGCATCACGTTCTCGATGATTCGCGCGGCCTGCCGAAAGACGGCGATCTCACGCTCCGACTTGACCGTGCGCACCCAGTTGACCATCAGGTCGATGTCCGTGAACTTGGCCTGCGGCAGCGACTCGGTCAGGACCTGAAGGTTTTTGGCGGTGAAGAAATAGGCGTTGCCCTCGTAGCCGATGCGCGCGCTCTCGTGGCCGTGTTCCTGGAGCACCGACGCCAGGTGCTGGAACGGATGCTTGGCGGGGTTCTCCACGTAATCGTCGGCATAGCTGAGGACGTGGTCCTTCGGCAGCGTCGTCGTGAGCACGGCGGACTGCGCGTCCATGCCGCGCCCGTACCAATAGGGAGGGTCGTTGCCCGCCGGCACCACGACGGCCTGCGGCACGTAGAACGACCACGCGTCGTAGCCGGTCAGGTAGTTCATGTTCGCCGGGTCGGTGATGACCAGCACGTCGACGCCGGCCTCGCCCATTCGCTTGCGCGTGCGCGCGAGCCGGTCCGCGTACTCCTCTTCAGGAAAAGCCGCCATTCGCCACTCCTTCGCTATCCGTTGAGCATCAGGTGCTCGAACACACGCTGCGCGGCGTCGAGATCCTCGAGATCGATCCACTCGTCGGGCCTGTGCGCGGCCTGTTCGATGTCCCCAGGTCCGAACAGGACGCATGGTATCCCCGCGCCGTGGACGAGGAAGCCGGCGTCGCTGGCGGCGCGCCACGAGGAGATGCGCGCGGGCACTCCGACCGCGGCCATCGCCCTCTGCATCGCGTGGACCAGAGAGTGATCGGCCGGGATCTCGAAAGGGACGTAGTCGGGGCCTGCGACGATCTCGGCCTCCAGCCACGGCACCTGCCGCTTCGCGCGCGCGATCGCTTCCTCCAGCTCATCGACCACCTGCTCGGCCGTCTCGCCCGGATTGAGCCGGCGGTCGACCTCGATCTCGCACCGGTCCGGCACCACGTACGGGCGCGTGCCGCCGTGCATCGTGCCGACCGTGAGACTGGGCGATCCGAAAACGGGATGCGACCGCCTCGCGAGCTCCGCGCCCGTCGCTTCCAGCTCGAGGGCGATGCGGGATGCGGCGGTCACCGCGTTGCGGCCGAGCGCCGGCGCGGACGCGTGCACGGACGCGCCCTTGACGACGATGCGGTAGTTGAGAAGGCCGCGATTCGCGACGACCAGCTGCATCGCCGTGGGCTCGGACAGGACCGCGCGGTCCGCCTTGATCCCCTGCTTGACCATGTGGCGCGTGCCGGCCGAGTCCTCCTCCTCGCCCACGGCCGCCGCCAGCGTCACCTCGCCCGCCGGCTTGTCGCCTCGAGCGCGCAGCGCGACGATGGCGCCGAGCATTGCGGCCAGGCCGCCCTTCATGTCGCACGCGCCGCGCCCGTAGAGGCGGCCCTTTTCGATCTCAGCGCCGTGCGGGTCGCGCGCCCAGCCGTCGCCGACCGGCACCGTGTCGATGTGGCCGGTGAGCAGCAGGTGCGGGCCGCGCGCGCCGCGCCATGTGGCGAGAACGTTCGGCCGCCCGGGCTCGACCTCCTGCATCTCGACCTTGAGGCCGGCCTCGGTGCACCAGCTCGCGAGGGCCTCGGCGGCCGCCTTCTCGTGGCCGGTCTCAGAGGGAATGCGCACGAGCCGCTCGAGGATGCCCCGCGCGTCCATCTGCGCGACAGTGACACAATCCCCGCGCCGACATGAAAGTGCTCATGCTCAGCGAGGCCGAGGTGACGCAGCTGCTCGACCTCGACCGGCTGCTCGACGCTCTCGAAGAAGGCTTCCGCGCGCTGAGCTCGGGCAAGGTTGTGGTGCCCGGCCGGATAGCGGTCAACGTCGACCCGGCCGGCTGGCTGGGCACGATGCCCGGGTTCGGGGAAGGGCTGGGTCTCGGCGTGAAGCTGGTGTCGGTCTATCCCCACAACGAGGCGGCCGGTCTGCCGTCCCACCAGGCGCTGATCGCGTTGTTCGATCCGGCGAACGGCTCGCCGGTCGCGGTCATGGACGGCACGCGCATCACCGCCATCCGCACCGCGGGCGCGGCGGCGGTGTCGACGCGCCATCTCGCGCGCAAGGACGCTCGTGCGCTCGCGATCATCGGCGCGGGCGTACAGGGGCACGCGCATCTCGAGATCTTTCCGCGCGTGCGCGACTTCGACGAGATCCGGGTCGCCTCGCGCTCTCTCGACAGCGCGCGCAAGCTCGCTGCGCTGCACCCGCAGGCGCGCGCGGTCGACGGTTTCGAGGAGGCCGTGCGGGGCGCCGACGTCATCGCGATGTGCACGCACTCGAGCACGCCCGTGATCCTTCGCGCGTGGGTGACGCCCGGCGCGCACGTCACCTCGGTCGGCTACGCCGCGCCGCATGGCGAGCTCGACCGCGACCTGGCTGAGGCCGCGAACCTGTTCGTCGAGTCGCGCAGCGCCGCGTTCAGCCCGCCGCCGGCGGGATGCATGGAGCTCGCGGGCATGGACCCCGAGAAGGCCACCGAGATGGGCGAGGTGCTGCTGGGCACCCGGCCGGGGCGCCGGTCAGACGAAGAGATCACCGTCTACAAGTCGATGGGTCACGCCATCGAGGATCTGGCCGCGGCTAGCCTCGTGTACAGGGAAGCGCGCACGAAGGACAAGGGCTCGACCGTCGAGCTCTAGCTCTCGAGCGTCCTCTTGACCGCCTTCACGACGCGGTCCACCGAAGGCAGGTAGTAGTCCTCGAGCGACGCCGCCGGGAACGGCACGTCGAAGGCGCCGACCCGCATGACCGGCGCGTCGAGGTCGTAGAAAACCTCTTCCATCAGAGTCGCGGAGATCTCGGCGCCGAAGCCCGCCGACAGCGGCGCCTCGTGCACGACCACGCACCGCCCGGTCTTGGCGACCTGCGTGCACAGCGTCTCCACGTCGAGCGGCACCAGCGTGCGCAGGTCCAGCACCGCGGCCGAGATGCCGTCCGCGGCCAGCGCGTCCGCGGCCCGCAGGCACAGCTCCACGGCCGCGCTCCACGCGACCAGCGTCACGTTGTCGCCTTCGCGCACCAGTGACGCCTTGCCGAACGGCACCGTGTACGCGCCGTCGGGGACCTCTGCCTTGCCCGCGCGGTACAACCGGTCGGGCTCGCCGAACAGCACAGGATCGGGATCGCGGATCGCCTCGATCAGCAACCCTTTCGCGTCGTACGGGTTGGACGGCATCACGATCTTGATGCCGGGCGACTGCACGAACTGCGCCTCCACGGCGTCGGAGTGAAATTCGGGTGAACGGATGCCGCCGCCGAAAGGCGCACGAATGGTGACCTGGCAGTTGTAGCGGCCGCGCGAGCGCTGGCGGTACTTGCCGAGCTGCGGGCCGATCTGGTGGAAGGCCTGGGCGGTGAAACCGAGGAACTGGATCTCCGCCACCGGCACCATCCCCGCCACCGCGAGGCCGAGCGACGCGCCGACGATGCTCGCCTCGGCGAGCGGCGTGTCGACCACGCGCTGAGACCCGAACCTGTCGATGAGCCCGCTGGTCGTGCGGAAGACGCCCCCCAGCTTGCCGACGTCGAGCCCGAGCACCATGACGCGCTCGTCACGCTCCATCTCGTCGGTGAGCGCGCTGTTGATGGCCTCGACGATGTTCCGCTGCGGCATCAGTCCTTTCGTCCTTCGGCGAGCTCGGCCCGCTGCCTGACCACGCGCGGCGGCGGGTCCTTGTACACGTTGGCGAACACGTCGTCAGGCTTCGGCGCGGCCGCCTCGGCCGCGAGCTTGAGCGCGCGGTCGTTCTCCGCGCGCAGATCCTCGGTCCAGGCCTCCTCTTTCTTGGCGTCCCACAGGCCGATCGAGGCCAGGTACTTCTGCACGCGCTCGATCGGGTCGCGCGTCTTCGCTTCTTCGTAATCCTTCGGGTCCTGGTAGCGCGACGGGTTGTCGGTCGTGTTGTGGAAGCTCATCCGGTACGTGGTGGCCTCGACCAGGCTCGGGCCGCCACCCTTGCGCGCCTTGTCGACCGCGGCGCTGGTCGCCGCGTAGACCGCCATCACATCGTTGCCGTCCACCTCGACGCCGTCGAACCCGTAGCCTGCGGCGCGCAGCGCAAAGCTGGACGTCGCGGTCTGCACTTTGCGTGAGGTCGAGATCGCCCACTGGTTGTTGGACAGGAAGAACACGATCGGGGCCTTCGTCACGCCGGCGAGGTTCAAGCCTTCGTGGAAGTCGCCCTCGGACGAGCCGCCGTCGCCGATGTAAGCGATGACCACCGAGTCCTTGCCGCGAAGCTTGAGTCCCCACGCGAGGCCCGCGGCCTGCGGCAGCTGGGCCGCGATCGCGACCTGCGTTGGCAGCACGTTGACGCCGTCCGGGATGCGCGCCGGGCCGATCTTGCCGAGGTACTGAGAGCTGATCACCTCGAGCGGCAGGCCGTGGTGCACGCTCGCCATCAGCTCGCGGTACTGCGGGACCATCCAGTCGCGCGCCGGGTCGACCGCCATCGCCGAGCCGACGATCGACGCCTCCTGGCCCATGCCGGGCGAGTAGACGCCGAACTGGCCCTGCCTCTGCAGCCCGATGACGCGGTGGTCGTAGAGACGCGACTTCATCATCCAGCGCAACGCCTCGAGCAGGAACTCTTCCTCCATCGGCTGCGCGCCGTCGACGAGCTTGCCGTCGGGCTTCAGCACCTGGCGCTGCGGTGGGGTCACGGCTTTATTTTTGCTCGCCACGCTCACGCGGTTGTCCTCTGCATTTGCACCGCGGCGCGCTCGCCGCTGAGGGCGGCGCCTTCCATGTTCGAGGCCCAGCTGTAGTCGCCGCAGAAGAACACGCCGCCCACCGGCTCGGCCAGCTGGTCGTAGGTCTTCATCCGGCCCACGCTGTAAAGCGGCATGCCGTGAGGCCAGCGCTGGACCTCGACGCGAACCACGCGCTCACGGTACTGCGGCTTCTGCCGGAACAGCTCCCGCAGCACGCCGGTCTTGATGGTGTGGTCGGGGTCGTCCCAAACCACGCGGCACGTCGGATCGCCCACGATGTTGTGGAAGCAGCCGCCGCGCTCGTCGAAGTCGCCAGGGGTCTTGATTACGAACGCGTCGAGGTTGTACACGACATCTGATCGCGACGCCGTCAGCGGGTGGTGGGTCGGCCTGGCGTCTTTCGGGCTCACCACGACGTTGATGGTCATGAATCGCCCGTAGCGCAGCGCATCGAGCGCCCGCCGCTTCCACCCGGGCAGGCCGTCGATGACCTCCGCGGCCACCGGCGCGGGAACGGCCGACACCACTTGTCGCGCCCACACCTGCCGCCCGCCACGCTCGTCCTCGACGTCGACCGTGTAGCCGCCGTCGGAGGCGCGCACCGAACGCACGCATGAGCGCAGCGACACGCGCCCGCCGGCAGCTCGAGCGAGGGCCTTGGTGAACTCGTTGGTGCCGCCGTCGAACACGCAGTCGCCGCGGTCGTGCCGCGGCACAGGCCGGTCGATCCACGGCGTGCTGCGCTGGTCGCCCCACAACCAGAGAGCGCCGTACAGCGAGATCTCGACCGACGAGCCAGAGTTCATGATCTGGCACCAGCGGTCGAAGAACCGGTGCGTCGCCGGCGACACATCGCCCAGCCACTGGTCGAAAGGCTGATCGTCGAGCTCCGGCAGCGTCGCCGGCCGGCGATGCATCTGCTGCTCGGTGATCCGTTCGATGACGCTCTCGATCTCCGACCGCTCGTCCGGATCGGGCGGGTACAGCCCGCGCCAGTACTCCTCGAGGTTGTCGTCGGTGATGAGGCGCGCGCCCACCGCGTCCGCCAGCTCCACCACCTTGATGCGATCGGTGGACACGTACTGGGCCCCCGTGTTGAGCCAGATGCCGTCGGCTTGCTGGAGCGAACGCGTGCGGCCGCCGACGTGTGAGGCCGAGTCGAACACCTCGAGGTCGCGATCACGCAGCAGGTAGGCCGCGGTCAGGCCCGCGACTCCTCCTCCCAGCACCGCGACGTCAAGGCGTTGCATCGCGTCCCCTCAGGCGGGCGCCGCACTTGGGCGTGCAGTCGCCGAAGCCACCTGTACGATACGCAACCGAGCCGGCGTACACACCAGGAAGGGCAAGGGATGGGGGCTTTTCTTCAGTACACGGTGATCGGGCTCACCGTCGGGTCGTTCTACGCCCTGGTCGCGCTGGGCTACACGATCGTGTACGGAATCGTCCGGCTGATCAACTTCGCCCAGGGCGACCTGTCGACGCTGGGCGCGTTTCTCGGCTGGACGCTGCTCGTCACGTTTGGCCTGCAGCAGCTGCCTCTGCCATTGGCGCTCGTCATCGCGTTCGTCGTTCCGATGCTGGGCACGGCGGCGGTGAACCTGGTGATTCTGGAGATCGCTTACAAGCCGCTCTTCAACAAATCGCTGCTCGCGATCCTCATCAGCGCCCTGGCGTGCTCTCTGATCCTGTCCAACGGGATCGAGTGGATCTTCGGGCCTCGGATCGAGGCGTACCCGCCAAGCCTGCTGCCGGCCGAGGGCATGTTCCTCGGCACGGTGCACGTGACCTTCGTGCAGATCGCGCTGGTGACCGTGAGCCTGCTCCTGATGGGCGCGCTCGTCGCCTTCGTCCAGGGCACGACGATCGGCACCGCCATGCGGGCGCTGGCCGTCGATCACGACGCGGCGCGCCTGATGGGCATCAACGTGAACCAGGTCATCCGCCTGGCGTTCGTGCTCGGCGCCCTGCTCGCCGCGGCGTCCGGCGTGATGCTCGGTCTCTACTACGTGCAGATCCAGTTCTCGAACGGATTCCTGCTCGGCCTGCGCGCTTTCACAGCCGCGGTGCTCGGCGGCATCGGGAACATTCCAGGCGCGATGGCCGGCGGCATGATCATCGGGCTGGTCGAGTCCTACACGACCGGCTACCTGTCCGGCAAGTGGGAGGACGTCATCGTTTTCGGCGTCCTGATCACGGTCCTCGTCATCAGGCCTGTCGGCCTGTTCGGTGAGCGTGTGGCGGAGCGGATGTGAGCGCCGACGACCTTCTGCTGACACTGCTCATCGGATTCCTCGTGGTCGCGCTGCTGCGCGGGCTCGCCTACCGCCGATTGAGCGACGACCCGCGCTTCAACACGTGGCTGAACCGGATCGATCGCGTCCCGTACTGGTCGCGCGTGATCGCATTCATGGCCGCCATCGGGTTGCTCGCCTACATCAACGGCGACGACTACTTCACCTCAGTCCTGGTCAGCGTGGCGACGTACGCCATGCTCGGCCTCGGCCTGAACATCGTGGTCGGCTTCGCAGGCCTGCTCGACCTCGGCTACGCGGCGTTCTTCGCGATCGGCGCCTACACGTCGGCGTTGCTGACGACGCAGGCCCACTGGAACTTCTTCACCACGGTGCCCCTCGCGGTCCTCTTCACAGGCACCGCCGGCGCGATCCTGGGCTACCCGACCCTGCGTCTGCGCAGCGACTACCTGGCGATCGTCACCCTCGGGTTCGGCGAGATGACGCGGGTCACATTCAACAACTGGGACTACGCGGGCGGTCCCAACGGCATCCTGCAGATCCCGTTCCCGCAGATTCCGACCTTCAGCATCGGCGGGCTTTCGCTCGGGTACACCTTCATGTCCCAGTTCGACTTCCTGCTCATCGGCCTCGCGCTGCTCGCGATCGCGATGATCTTCGCCCAGCACCTCGAACATTCGCGGCTCGGTCGCGGCTGGATCGCGATCCGCGAGGACGAGTTCGCGGCCGAATCGGTCGGCGTCCCCTCGCTGCGGCTGAAGCTGTACGCCTACGTCATGGGCGGGATGTGGGGTGGTCTGGCGGGTGCCTTCTTCGCGACCCGCATCGGCGCCATCGACCCGACGAGCTTCACGTTCGTGCTGTCGGTGTACGTGCTGATCGTGATCGTCCTGGGCGGCACGGGCAGCCTGCCTGGCGTTCTGCTTGGCGCCCTCATCGTCATCGGCCTGCCGGAGGTGCTGCGCACCTTCGCCGACCAGCGCCTGCTGATCTTCGGCATAGGCCTGCTGATCATCATCCTGCGTTTGGCCCTCGGCATCTGGCCGCGCATCCGGCGGAAACCGCAGCCCTATTACGGCCTGGAGATAGAGGAGCCCGCGAAGGTCGCGGACAAGATCCTGCGCGAGCACCAGCTGCAGATGGAGCAGCGCGACGCCAGGCACGCCGCCGCGGGCCACCGCGTGATCAAGGAAGGCGAGCCGATCCT
Source organism: Candidatus Dormiibacterota bacterium (assembly GCA_035689345.1). Lineage (GTDB taxonomy): Bacteria > Chloroflexota > Dormibacteria > Dormibacterales > Dormibacteraceae > CF-118. The sequence continues at coordinate 41,628 of DASSLR010000049.1, read as the reverse complement.
CGAGGTAGAGGGCGTGGTTCAGCAGTTCGGCGGCTTGCGCGCCGTCGACAACGTCACCTTCGACGTCAAGCGCGGCGAGATCTTCAGCATCATCGGCCCCAACGGCGGCGGCAAGACGACGCTCTTCAACTGCATCACCGGGGTGCAGAAGCCGAAAGCCGGCAGGATCCTCATCGATGGCCGCCCAGTCGTTGGGCTCCGCCCGCACGTGATCGCCGCCCGCGGCGTCGGCCGCACCTTCCAGGGCATCCGGCTTTTCAAGCAGATGGCCGTGTTCGAGAACGTGATGGTCGGCCTCTACCCGCGCCACCGCACCATGACCTGGGAAGCGCTGCTCCACACGCCGGGTGAGCGCAAGGACGAGGTCAGGACCTTGCAGGAGTCGCGGCGCTGGCTCGGGTTCGTCGGCATGGAGCACCTTGCCGGCCGCATCGCCGCCGAGCTTGCGTACGCGGACCAGCGGCGCGTGGAGATCGCGCGAGCCCTTGCCGCCCACCCCCACCTCGTGCTCTTCGACGAGCCGGCCGCCGGCATGAACCCGACCGAGAAGGTGGAGCTCGACGGCATCATCCGCAAGATCCGCGGCCTCGGCATCACTGTGGTGCTCATCGAGCACGACATGTCGCTAGTCATGCGCATCTCCGACCGCATCGCCGTGCTCGATCACGGTAGCCTCATCGCGCTGGGCCAGCCGGCCGACATCCAGGAGGACCCGGCGGTGATCGAGGCCTACCTCGGACGCGAGGACGACATGCCGATGCCGCGGGCCAAGGGAGCCTAGGCGCCACCGATGGCCCTGCTCGAGGTCAACAACCTCAAGGTCTTCTACGGCAACATCGAGGCGCTCAAGGGGATCTCGATCCAGGCCGAGCCGGGCCAGATCGTCGCCATCCTGGGAGGCAACGGCGCGGGCAAGACGACTACCCTGCGCGCCATCTCCGGCCTGCTCCGGCCGCGCAGCGGAACCATCAACTTCGACGGCAAGAATCTCGTCGGGCGGAGCGCGCACGAGATCGTCGGACTGGGCCTCAGCCACGTGCCGGAGGGCCGGCGCATCTTCAACGTGCTCACGGTCGAGGAGAACCTGAACCTCGGCGGCTACCTGATCCGCTCCAAGCGCGCGCTGGTGAAGGAGCGGAAGGAGGTGGTCTACGCGCTGTTCCCGAGGCTCGCCGAGCGGCGGCTGCAGCTCGCGGGCACGCTTTCCGGCGGCGAGCAGCAGATGCTCGCGATCGGCCGGGCGATGATGTCCGAACCCAAGGTGCTCATGCTCGACGAGCCGTCACTCGGTCTGGCGCCGATCCTGGCCCGCTCGGTGCTGCGCACCGTGCGTGAGATCGCCAGCCGCGGCACCTCTGTGCTGCTGGTCGAGCAGAACGCCCGCCAGGCGCTGGCCATCGCCCAGCGCGCCTACGTGATCGAGGTCGGGCGGATCGTGCTCGAGGGCTCGGCTTCGGACCTCGCCCAGGATGAGCGCGTGCAGAAGGCCTACCTGGGCGGCTTCGAGCAGGTGGCGGCGAGCTAGCCGAACCCCGCGTTTGTGTGCAATCGCGCGAAATATCGCCTCGCTTCCACGCGTTTGTGTGCAATCGCGCAAAAAAAGAAATGGGGCGCCGCGCTGGCGCCCCACTCTGTCGCTTCTACGAAACCGCGGTTAGGTGCTGGCCACCCACTGGCCGTTCTGGCGGATCGCGATCGGCGCGAACGTCGGGGGGTTGCCGGTCGCGTGGACTGCCAGGAACAGCGGTGTCGGGCGGTCGCCCTTCGAGTCGAACTTGACCGAGCCGGTCGTGCCCTGCGCGAGGCTCACGTTGTGCAGCGCCTTGTTGAGGTCCGAGGCCTTGGTGCTGCCGCCGTCGTCCTTGAGCGCCTGGGCCAGCGCCATCATCCCGTCGTACTCGTAAGACGAGTAGTCACCGGGAGCCGCGCCGTACTTCGTCTTGTACTTCGCGGAGAACGCGTCGTTCTGCGCGTTGTGGATGAACTCGGTGGTCGGCAGCGTGTTGATCGTGATGCCGGGGTTCGTGAGCGCGCTGCCCGCGACCTTGATCACGCTCGGGTCCACGTCCGCCGAGTCACCATTCAGCTTGTAGCTCGGTGAGAGCGCGACGTACTCCTTCGCCAGGAGTCCGAACTCCGGGTAGTAGCCGGTGTAGAACAGCACGTCCGGGCTGCCCGTGCCGACCTTGGTGAGGGCGGCCGAGTAGTCCTTCTGGCCCGGAGTGATCGCGTCGAAGTAGGTGACGGTCATGCCGGCAGCCGTCGCGGCGGTCTTGGCCGAGTCGGCCACGCCCTTCGCGTAGGTCGTGTTGTCGTGCATGATCGCGATCTTGTTCGCCTTGAGCCAGTCGTGCATGAAGCTCACGTCGGCCGGAGCCTCGGCGTCGTCACGGCTAACCATGCGGAACACGTTGTCGTAACCCTGCTCGGTGAACTTCGGGTTGCTGGATGCAGCGGTGATGAACGGAAGGTCACCACTGCGGTGCAGGATGTCGCTCTCGGGAATCGACGCACCCGAGCAGTAGCCGCCGACGATGGCGATGATGCCCTCGGTCAGCAGCTTCTCCGCCGCCTGCGTCCCCTGCTGGGCGTCGCAGGAGTCGTCCTCAGCGACGGCCTGGAGCATGCGGCCGTTGATGCCGCCTGCCGCGTTGATGTCCTCGATCGCCAGCTCGCCTGCGTTGCGGATGGCGGACCCCGGGTCGGCGTACGCCCCTGTGAAGGGGCCTGTGATTCCTACCTTGATCACGCCGCCGCCGCCGGCACTGCTGGAACTGCCGCACGCCCCGATGACCAACACAGCGAGCGTCGCCAGGCTGGTCGCCAGGAGTCGCCGTTTGATCATCGACAACCTCCCGTAAGTTTCAGTACGGCGGGCCTGCGCGCGAGACCGCAAACCCGGCCCGCCGCCCTCTTCCCGAACAGCTTCGGGGCGAGAGTGCGCCGGCGGCAGGCGACTACTCCTCCGACAGGGGGCAGTATCAGAGCGCCTCTCGCTTGTGTCAAGCAGAGTGGTGTCTAGACTTGTGGACCTGACCGATTTCGTCATCGCGAAGGAGGGGCTACGCATGGCGACCGACCCGGAACCGCGGCTGCGCGTGATCTGGACGGACCCGGTCACGGGACGCAAGGGCTACGCGGTCATTGACCGGATGGTTAACGGTCTCGCCGGCGGCGGCACGCGCATGCGGTCGGGCTTGACCCTCGAAGAAGTCGAGCGCCTCGCTCGCACGATGTCCTACAAGAACGGCGCCTTCAACCTTCCTGGCGGCGGCGCCAAAGGCGGGGTCGACATCGACCCGCACGACCCGGAGGCGCGCGGCATGCTCTCGCGCTACGTGCGCGCCATGACGCCGCTGTACCGCAGCGGTTGGGGCACGGCCGAAGACCTGGGCGTCACGCAGGAACTTCTCAACGAGGTGTTCGCGGAGCAGGGCGTCGGCATGACAGTGCAGGCGATGCTCGACCGCTCCGGCGACGCGGCCGCGGCGGGCCGCCGCGTGTCCCAGGGCCTCGCCATCAAGGTCGAAGGCATCGGCCTCGCGGATGTGATCGGAGGCTACGGCGTCGCCGAGGCCGCGGCCGCGGCTGCGGAGTACAAGGGCTGGGACCTGAAGGGCATGCGCGCCGTGGTGCAGGGCTTCGGGTCCATGGGCGGATCCAGCGCGCGCTACCTGGCGCGTCACGGCGCGAAGGTCGTGGGAGTCATCGACGTCAACGGCGCCATCACCAACCCGAAAGGGCTCGACGTCGAGCGCCTGCTGGCGTCGCGCAACGCGCTCGGCGAGGTCGACCGCAAAGCGCTGGGGCCCGACGACAAGCAGGGCGCGCGCGAGTCCTGGCTCGACATCGACACCGACGTCCTCGTGCCGGCGGCGGTCGGGGACGTGCTCACCGCCGCCAACGCCGGCAAGGTGAGGGCGCGGATGGTGGTGGAAGCCGCCAACATCCCGACGACCGACGAGGCGCTGGAGATCCTGCACAAGCGCGGCGTCGTCGTCATTCCCGACTACGTGGCCAACGGGGGCGCCAACGCCTGGTGGTGGTGGACGCTCCTCGGCGTCATCGAGGCGGACGCCGACCAGTCGTTCCAGAAGGTGCACGACGTCATGCACGAGACGGTCAAGGGCATGCTCGAGCGCGCCGACAAGCAGCACATCTCGCCGCGCCAGGCGGCCGACGAGCTGTCGATGCACAACCTCGACACGCTTGCCGGAAAGCTCGGCGAGAACGCGTCGGGCGCGGAGCTCAAACCGGTGACGGCATGACGGTCAAGCTGCTCACCGATCACGACCTGCCTTTCAGCCAGCTCGTGCCCGGGCTCGAGCTGGCGCGATCGATCACGCACGCCGGCACGACGCAGCTGGGCGGTGGCTACATGAAGTTCACCGAAGACTCGGAATTTCCGGACTGGACGCTGAAGTACGACGAGGTGCTGTTCGTGCAGCAGGGCGAGCTGGAGATCCTGACCGGGGACAAGAGCGTCAAGGCCCGCGCCGGTCAAGCCATCCTCATCCCGGACGGGGAGAAGGTGACCTACCGCGGCAAGGCCGGGACCGTGGGCTTCTTCGTGTTATGGCCCTTCGATTGGGACAAGAAGAAGTAGATCCCCGAGCGCTCGACCTTCTGAGCCGGCCGCTGATCGGTCAGCTCGGATACATCGGGCTCGACGGCTACCCGAGGGTGCTGCCGGTGTGGTTCGAGTACCGCGATAAGGAGATCCTGATCGGCAGTAAGCCGGGCTTATATAAAGGACGCGCGCTCGCGCGCGAGGGACGCGTCTCACTCGCGGTGTCCACCGAGCACCGCCCGTACCACATCGTCGTGGTGACCGGCGACGCCACGATCGAGCGCTTTCCCGAGGCCGAGCGCATCCCGTTCGTCACGGCCCTCGCCCACCGTTATCTCGGACCGGAGGAGGGCAAGGAGTACATGGACGCCTGGATCCAGGGCGGGCACCCGGGCGACGGCGAGCTCATCCGCCTCCGCCCGCGCAGCATCAACTTCTACCTCTCATGAAGATCACCGACGTCTCCGTCCAGGTCATCGACGCGGGCAAGACGATGATCTTCGCGGATCGCCTGATCATGAATCTCGCCAACGTCGTGGTCCGGCTGAAGACGGACGAGGGGCTGGAAGGCGTGGCCGGCGCGTCGACCTACCTTGGCGCGACCGGTGTGGACGCGGCGGTCGCCGAGATGAAGCCGCTGCTCATCGGCGAGGATCCCCTCTATCGCGAGAAGATCTGGCAGCGGCTGAACGAGGTTAGCATTCTCATGGTCCCGCCGCACTCGATCGCCGTCATCGACTGCGCGCTATGGGACCTCGCGGGTCGCGCCGCAGGCCTGCCCGTCTACAAGTTGCTCGGCGCGCAGCGCGATCGCGTCACGGCCTACGCCAGCTCACTGACCTACGCGACACTCGCCGAGTTCCAGAAAGAGATCGATGCCTATCTGCGCTCCGGCTTCAGGGCCGTGAAGCTGCACGTCTGGGGCGATCCGGCGCGCGACATCGAGCTCTGCACGGCGATCCGCAAGCAGGTCGGCCCCGACATCGCCCTGATGATCGACGCAGTCGGCTCGTACAGCCTGAACGAGGCTCTGCGCGTGGGACGCGCGCTGGAGGAGCTCGGCTACGAGTGGTTCGAGATGCCGCTGCGGGATTCGCACATCGCCGCCTACCGGACGCTCGCGCAGGCACTCGACATCGCCGTGACGTCCGGGGAGGTTCACACGCGCACGTTCGACGAAGCCGCCAACTACCTGACGACCGGCGCCTGGGACATCGTGCGCATCGACGCGCTCATCAGCGGCGGCATCACCGCGACCAGGAAGGCCGCCGCGCTGGCGGAGGCGCTGGGGCTGCGCTGCGAGATCCACAGCTTCGGGTACACGCTCAACCAGGCGGCGAACCTGCAGTGCATCGGGGCCACCGCGAACTCGCGCTACTTCGAGTGCCCGATGCCGCTTGGCGCGTATGGTGCGGGCATGCTGGACGTGATCGACCTCCAGCCCGACGGCACCGTGTGCGTGCCGGCAAAGCCGGGACTCGGCGTCGAGGTGGACTGGGAGAAGATGGACGCGATGACGGTGGCGCGCTTTTGAAAACCCAACAAATGCCGAGGACCGGCGATGCCAGCCGCAGCGCGGGTGGCGGAGCCGCTCGCCGCGCATTTGCGGGGACCCCGTGAGATGAAAGTCGTGGTCATCGGCGCGGGCGTGGTCGGCGTGACCACCGCGTACTACCTCGCGAAATCCGGCCACCAGGTGACCGTGGTGGAGAAGGAAGCGGAGGCTGCGACCCTGGCGAGCGCCGGCAACGCGGGGCTGATCGCTCCGGGCCACTCGTTCGCGTGGGCCTCACCCACGGCGCCGAATGAACTGCTGCGCTCGTTGACCGTCGAGGACACCGCGCTGCGCGTCAATCCCTTCAAGGCGCCAGGCATGGCGATCTGGGGGCTGAAGTTCCTGCGCGAGTGCAACGCCGAGCGTGCTGAGAAGAACACGCTGGTGAAGCTGCGCCTCGCGCGGTACAGCCAGCGCATGCTCGACCAGATCTCGTCCGACGAGCACATCGACTACGACGACATCCACGAAGGCCTGCTGTACCTCTATCGCGACCCGAGGCGCTTCGAGGCCGGCGTCAAGAAGATGAAGTTCCTCCAGGACCACGGCCAGAAGCAGGACGTGCTCGACGCGGACGGAATCGTCGAGGCCGAGCCCTACCTGGCGCCGGTCAAGGACAAGCTGGCGGGCGCCATCTTCGGCGTGACCGACTCGAGCGGGGACAGCGTGAAGTTCACGCGTGAGCTGCAGGCGGTGTGCGAGCGCATGGGCACGAAGTTCGTCCTGGGCAAGGGGGCGACACGGCTGGTCGCGAGCGGTGGCAAGGTGCACTCGGTGGCGCTCGAGGGCGGCGATTCGCTCGGCGGCGACCTGTTCGTGCTGAGCGCCGGCGTGCAGAGCCCGAAGCTCGCGCGCTCGGTTGGCGTGTCGCTTCCGATCGCGCCGGCGAAGGGTTACAGCTCGACGTTCCCAATCCGCAAGGACAACGGCGCGATGAAGATGCGCATCGGCTGTGTCGACGAGGAGTTGCTGGTGGCGTGGTGCCGCATGGGCGACAAGCTGCGCGTCACCTCCAGCGCCGAGTTCACCGGCTACGAGACGACGTACAACGAGCACGACCTGCGCCTGATCCGCAAGCTCACGCACGACCTATTGCCGGAGGCCGCGGAGTACGACAAGGGCACCTACCGCGCGTGCAACCGGCCGATGACGCCGGACGGCCCGCCGATCCTCGGGCAGGCGGGACCGGAGAACCTGTTCATCAACAGCGGGCACGGGCACATGGGCTTCACGATGGCCTGCGGTTCCAGCAAGCTCGTCGCCGACGTGATCGACGGCAAGAAGACCGACATCCCGATCGAAGGATTGACGCTGACCTCGCGGCCATAGTCCCCTCTCCCGCTTGCGGGAGAGGGTCAGTGTGAGGGCGTCCCTGAGTCAGGCTCCCTCGAACGCTCCGTACGCGAGCCAGCCACCGTCGACGGCGATCGTCTGCCCGGTCACGAACGACGCCTCGTCGCTGGCCAGGAAGATGTAAGCCCCGGCCATCTCCTCGGGAGCGGCGATCCGGCGCAGCGGCGTCCGCCGCATGATCGCGTCCAGGTCGATCCGGCCCTCGGTCGCGAGCTTCTCCACCATCTCGGTGCGCGTGTAGCCCGGCGCCACCGCGTTGACCCGGATGGTCGGCGCCCACTCGGCCGCCATGTTCCTGGTCATCATCGCGACCGCCGCCTTCGTCGCTCCGTACGCGAGCCGGCGGGGAAACGACGAGAACGACATGATCGAGGCGGTGTTGATGATCGAGCCGCCTTTGGCCTCGAGCATGTGACGCGCAGCCTCGCGCGAGCAGACGAAGACCGAGGTCATGTTCAGGTCGACGACCTTCTGCCAGCGGGCGAGGTCGAGCTCGAGCGTCGGCACCGCGGCGGACATGCCGGCGTTGTTGACCAGCACGTCGATGCGGCCGAACGCCTCTATGGTCCCGCCCACGAGGGCCTGCGCCCCCGCCTCGGTCGACACATCGGCGCCGATCCCCACCGCGCCGTGACCTAGCTCTTCGGCCACGCGGTCGGCCACGGCCGCGTCGCGCGAGTTGACGGCGACCTTCGCGCCTTCCTCCACGAACGCTCGCGCCACCGCGAGTCCGATGCCGCGGCTCGAGCCGCTGATCGCGGCCACGCGGCCTTCGAGTCGCCTGCTCACCGGATCACCAGCTTCTCGCCGCCGGAGTGCTCCAGCAGCAGCGCCTCGACGCCGTCGCGATCGGCCCAGCGCACCTCGTACATATCCGATTCTCCGAGGAGCGTCGCGAGCCGGCGGCGGGTGGCGTCCGGGTCGCGCGCGCCGACGATGACGCGTCGGATCGAGACATCACCGATGGCGTGATCGGCGGCGGCCTGGCCCGGGTGCAGGCCGTCGGGCACGGTCCACTGGATGACGAACGGGATCGCCGTCGGTCCCGAGCCCATCTCGACGTCCTGGGTCCGCCAGCTCAGCACCTGCCCGTCCGGACGGCGGCGCGATCCATCGATGACCTGCGGCAGCTCCCAGCCTTCGCCCTGAAGCCTGGCGCGCAGCGCCTCGAGGTCAGTCGTGCGCAGCGCCCACGCCACGAACGTCTTGCCGTCGCGCACCGCATCGAGCACACGCGCGCCCAGGTGGCTGTCCTTCACCTCGTCCGGCGCTACCACCGCGATCAGCTCCAGGTACTGCCGGCCCAGCGGCACGATGTAGTTCGCCGTGCCACCGGTGGCGTGCCGGCCGCCAGGATTCGCCTGCAGCCCGTAGCGCTCGCGCAGGTCGCGGGCGGCCGCTTCCAGGTCGCCCACGGGCAGCAGGATGTGGTCGATGACGGTCGGAGGCTGAAGGCCCTCGGGCGCCTGGGAGAAGTCAGGCATCTGGCAGTTCCGCCACCGCTTCGATCTCAAGCAGGAACTCGTCCCGCACGAGCCGGCTGATCTCCACGAGTGTGCTCGCGGGGCGGTGCGGACCGAAGAATTCCTGGCGGACCGGGTTGATGAGCGGGCGCTGCGCGGCGTCGCGCATGAAGATCGTCACCTTCGCCACGTCGGCGGGCGACGCTCCGGCGGCATCGAGGATGCGCTTCAGGTTGCGAAAGATCTGGCGCGTCTGCTCAACGACGTCGCCCTCGCCCACGACGTTGCCGTGCTCGTCGGTTGAAACGAGTCCAGACACGTACAGCGTGCGGCCGGCCAGGACCGCGTCCGAAAAATGGCTGATCGGCTCCATGAGCCCGGGCACGCGGAGCGTCCGGATGTGCGCCACCTGCCTACGCGACCTCGACGATCATCTCGATCTCGACCGAGATCCCGAGAGGCAGCGAGCCCATGCCCACGGCGGATCGCGCGTGACGCCCCGCCTCGCCGAAAGCGGCCACGAGCAGGTCCGACGCGCCGTTGATGACCTTCGGCTGGTCCGTGAAGTCGGGCGTGCAGTTGACCATGCCGAGCAGCTTGACCACGCGCGTGACGCGGTCGAGGTCGCCGATCTCCTGCTTGAGCACGCCGAGGCAGTTGAGCATCACGAGCTCCGCCGACTTCTGGGCCGTGGCCAGGTCGACGTCCTTCCCCACCTTGCCGATGTACGTGTACTGGCCGTCTTCCTTACGCGGGCCCTGGCCCGCGACGTAAACGAGGTTGCCGGTGCGCACAGCGTTCACGAAATTGGCGATGGGCGCGCCCGGCACCCACAGCTTGTGACCGAGCGCGGCGAGACGTTCCTCAACCTTCGACATGTTCCTTCTCCCTTTTCAGACCCTCACCCTGACCCTCTCCCAAAGGGAGAGGGATACCTGGGACCCTCACCCTGACCCTCTCCCAGAGGGAGAGGGAACAACCACCATGTGCGGTCCGCGCACGCCGGCGCCCGGCCACGGACCGGGCGTGACCTCTGGCACCTCCATCGGCTCGGTGACCTCTTTGAAGACTCGCATGCCGCGCGCTTTGTAGTTGGCGAGCGCCTGCGGCTGCGCGTCGAGGGAGCACGTGTGCACCCACACGCGCTTCGTGCCCATCGCCCACCCACGGCGGATGGCTTCGCCGAGCAACCAGCCGCCCAGCTTCTGGCCGAGGAACTGCGGCATCACGCCGAAGTAAGCGATCTCGACTTCGTCCGCGATGCTTCCGTCGAGCTCGAAGAAACCGGCGGGCGTTCCGGCCACGTACATCACCCACACCTCGACGCGTGGAAGCGCGAATCGCTGAAGCCACTCGTCATATGTCCACCTCAGCCGGTTGAACCAGTACCAGTTGCCGCCTGCGGCGGTGTACAGGAAGCGGCCAAGCTCGGGCGTGGGCTGCATGGCCGGGCGGAGCTCAACCGTGTCGGGCGGAGCCGGCGATGGGCGCAGCTCCGACGGGTCGTGCGTCTCGAGGCTCCACGTCGTCACGTCGATGAGCACGTTTGGCAGCATGCCACGTCGCGGCCTAGGGCCACAGCGGCGGGTGCACGTCCCGCCATGCCGAAGCGCGCTCGTAGGCGTGCGCGGCGCGCAGCACCGTGGCATCGTCCGCTGGACGGCCCATCAGCTGCAGCCCGACCGGCAGACCCTCACGCGTGAACCCGCACGGGACCGACACGGCCGGTCCGCCATAGAGGTTCGCCAGCCACGTGTACTGCGGCGTCGGCTGCTCGCTGATGCGCCTGGTGAGCGGTCGCGGGCCGGCGGGCAGCGGGTCGGCGAACGCGCCGACGGTCGGCATCGCGAGCACGTCGTGCGACGCGAAGACCGCGGCCATGCGGTGCGAGATCCGCGCTCGCGCCTGCTGCGCGTGCACGTAGGAATGGCCCGGCTCCAGCAGACCCATCCGGAGCACGAGGCCGAACTCGTGTCCGTAGCCCTGGCGTCCGGCGCGCAGGTTGGCGAGGTGATACGAGGCCGCCTCGGGCAGGGTGACCAGGTAACCGGTGGCCATCACCTGCACGACGCCGAAGCCCAGCCGCACGTCCTCGACCACAGCGCCGTCGCCGGCAAATGACTTGACGGCCGCCTCGACCAGCTCGCGCACCTGCGGGTCGCCCCCGTCCCAGAAGTCGCGCGGCACGCCGACGCGCAGCCCTCGCACGCCCGTTTTCGAGTCGAACGCGACCCCTGCCAGCGCCGCGGCGTCGGCGACCGTGCGCGCGATCGGGCCTGCGTGGTCGAGGCTTGTCGACAGGGGGATGAGGCCATCCGTGCTCAGCAGGCCGAAGGTCGGCTTGAAGCCGACGACGCCGCTGAAAGCCGCGGGCAGGCGGACCGAGCCGCCGGTGTCGGTGCCGAACGCGCCGAACGCCATGCCGGCGGCCAGCGCTGTGCCGGCGCCGGTGCTCGACCCGCCCGGCGTGCGCTCCGGGTCCCACGGGTTGCGAGCCGGCGGAAAGTGGTCCGCCAGGGTCGCCGCGGCCAGCCCGAACTCGTGCGTCGCGAGCTTGCCCAGGACGACGGCGCCCGCCGTGCGGGCGCGCTTCACCAGGACCGCTTCGCGCCGGGCGACGTTGCCCGCGAGCAGCCGCGAGCCGGCGGTGGTCGGCCCCAGCTCGTACAGGTCCTTGAAGGCGATCGGCACGCCTTGCAGTTGTCCGCGCCACCGCCCCGCGGCGATCTCCGACTCGGCTTCCCTCGCCTCTGCCAGGGACTGCTCAGCGAACACCGTGTAGTACGCGCCGAGCCGAGGGTTGAGACGCTCGATCCGCTCCAGGGTCGCGCGGGTCAGCTCGACTGGCGAAAGCCTGCGCGCCTGCATGTCCTGGCTCACCTCGAGCAGCGAGCGGTAGTGCAGGGTCACTTGTCCTCCGCTTCCTCGTCGCGCGCCAGCTCTTCGGCCATGCGCATCCAGGCCACCAGCGCGGGATACGCGGCCGCGAGCTCCTCGACCTCCTCCGCCGACGTCTGCACGCCGAGCTCTTCGAGGCGGCGCGCTATCAACTCGTCGATGTCGGCCACTAGAGACAGCTCAGCAGGTGGTCGATCTCGCGTGTCGTGTTGTAGAAATGGGGCGAGAACCGCACGCGCGACTCACGCACCGCGCACGTGGTGCGGCTCTCGCGCAGTCCGCGCTCCATGCGCGTGCGCTCGGCCTCATCGCGCAGGGCCACCGAGACGATGGGCGATCTTGGGTGGGAGGCCTGGGGACCGACCACCTCGAAGCCCTTGTCGCGCAGTCCGGCGACCAGTCTGCCGGTCAGCGACAGCACGAGCGCCTCGATGTTTTCCACGCCCGTCTCGAGCATCAGGTCGAGGGTCGCTCCCATGCCGAACACCTGCGGCAGCGGCTGGAAGCTCGGCTCGAATCGCTTGGCGCTCGGCGGAAATCTCATGTTGAACGCCAGGATGGTCTCGACGTTAAACGGGTCCACGACGCTGTTCCACCCGATCTGACTGACGCGCAGCTCGTCGAGCGCGCGCTGCGAGCAGCACGCGATGCCCAGGCCGAACCCCGAGAGCAGGAACTTGTATCCGTGAGCGACGACGAGGTCCGCGCCGAGGGCGGCGGTGTCGACGCGCAGCGCTCCCAGCGCCTGGACGGCGTCCACCACGAACCAGATGCCACGCGAGCGGCACAGCTCAGCGATCTTCTCGACGTCCGCGCGCGCGCCGTGACCGAAGTTGACGAGGCTCACGCACACGACGCGTGTGCTTGGCGACAGCAGCTCCGCCACGTCTGCCGCTTCGAAGCCGAACCGGCCGCGGTCCTTGACGAACCTGATCTTCACGCCGCGATCGGCGAGGTTCATCCAGGGGAATACGCCCGCCGGATGATCGAGCTCGTACAGCACCACCTCATCGCCCGCGTTCCAGCGCAGGCCCTCGGCCACGATCCCGGCGCCATGGCTCGTGCTGCGCACGAAAAAGACATGCGTCGGGTCCGCGTGCATCAGCGCCGCGGCTTTCGCGCGCACCTCGTCGACGCCGCCCTGGCTGATCGCGAAGAGGTCGTCGAGCCCCTGCGTCGACATGCGCTCCAGGAATTCCGTGACCGCCCGCACGTGGCGGGCCGGCGGCGGACCAAGGGTGGCGTGGTCGAGGTAGACGCCTCGCGCCGTGATCGGGAACTCCTCGCGGCGCAGCGTGTCGAGATCGATCACGCCGGCCGGACCAGCGCGACCGTCGCGTGGGCATCGGCCACGACGGCTTCGTCCTGCTCCACCGTCGCGGCGCAGTAGACGAGATGGCCAGAACGATGGACCACGCGCCCGCGCGCGACCACGTTTCCGGGGCGGGCCGGCTCGAAGAAATCGACCAGCAGCTCGACTGTGGTCGCGACCTCGCCTTCATCGACCAGGGTGGCGGCGGCGCACGCGAGCGCACCGTCCGCCATCGCCGCCACACCCCCGCGATGGATGGCCTCCGCGCGCCCGTGCTCCAGTTGCGAGAATCGCCCCTCGATCGCCGCCGTGCCAGGGCCGGCTTCGATCAGGCGCATCCCGAGGTTCGCCCACATGCCGTCAGGTGGCCGGAAGAGCTGCAGCCGGCGCAGCAGCTCGAGGCCGTGGTTGGCCTCCATCAACGCAGCGGGCTGCCGAACCGCTCCCCGGACACGACCTCGTCGAACGGCCTGCGCTTCTTCTTGCCCACGACCTTGTTCTTCGGGTAGCCCAGCGGCATCACAGCGATGACCGCGTACGTGTCGGGAAGACCAAACTCGGCACGCACGCCGTCGAGGTCGGAGAAGCCCGTCCAGTTCGAGCCGACACCCTCGCCCCACGCCGCGAGGATCATCGACTGCACCGCGCGGCTCGCGTCCGAGATGCCGATCGAGCCCTTCGCCTTCTCGTACGCGACGATGATGGCGGCGCGCGCGTTGGCGACGTACGGCCCGGTCCGGACGAGGGAGCCGAGCTTCTTCAGTGCGTCGCGCTGGTGCACGACGATGAAGTGCCACGGCTGGCCGTTGCCTCCGCTCGCGGTGAGCCGGCCGGCCTCCACGATCCGGTGCAGCGCCTCGGCCGGGACGTCCCGGTCCGCGTACTGCCGCACGGCCAGCACCGTCCGCACCGCCTCGAAGACTTCATTCGTCATGTGACGCATTCTCCCGGTTGAGGTTGACCCACGCGTACAGCGCCCCGACCAGGATCAGAACCCCGGCGGCGCTGAAGATCGTGTCGTACGGGCCGATCTGAAAGCCGAGCACTCGAGCGTGGAGTCCGGCGAGAACTGACGTGGCGAGGAAGCCGGCGCCCGCGGTCGAGATGATGCCGGCGATCGCGACGATCGGATTCACGAGCGAGAACACGCGACCGAGCAGCTCGCGCGGCGTGGCGCCCATGAGGATGGGCGCGGCCGCCACGTTGACCGCGGCCTGGGGGAACCCGACGACGAAGAGCACCACGAGCGCCACCGCGAAAGATGTCAGCCGCGCGTAGATGAGCAGCAGGACCGCGAATGAGAAGAGGGAGAGCCAGTACATGCGGTTGAGTCCGACGGACCCGGCGACCCTCCCCGCCAGCACCGCGCCGGCCAGGACGCCGACGCCCATGGACGCGCCGATGAATCCGTACAGGTTGGCCGAGGTGTTGAGGTTGTGGATGACGAAGAAGACGTCGAGCGCGTTGAGCGCTCCGCCGCCGAGCATGACGATGAAGAGCGACACCAGCAGTGTCCTCACGACCACGTTTCTGCCCGCGAACTCGAAACCTTCGCGCAGCTCACGGAAGAAGCTGGGCGGCGCGCCCGCACCGCTCGGCTGTTCGGAAGCCGGGGCGCGGACCAGCGCGATCAGGCTCAGGCTGACGAGAAAGCTCAGGGCGTTGGCGATCAGCGCCCACTGGATCCCGAGCAAGAACAGCACGGGCACGGCGAGCGGCGGGCCGATGATCGTGGATACGCTCGCGTTGACCTGGGACAGCGATTGCGCCTGCGCGCGCGACTCCTCGGGCACGACGTCGCGCACCAGGGCGATGCGCGCTGGACCGAAGAACTGGGTCGCGGCGGCGGTCACGAAGACGACCGCGTAGATCGCGGCCAGCTGGACCTCGACCGGCGGCTTGAACCCGCCCACGACCCCGGTCGAGACGAGAAGCGCGAGGATCAGCGCGGCCCGAATGCCGTCGGTCGCGATCATCATCCGGCGCTTGTCGGCGCGATCCACGAACACCCCCGCGAGCGGGCCGATGACGAGGGTCGGAATGGCGACCGCGATCAGCACGCCCGAGACCGCCAGCGGCGCCCAGGTCTGGCCGCGGGCGAGCACGGCCGCGATCCACACGACGAGCGTGGTGTCGAAGATCTGGTCGCCGAGGTAGGAGAGTCCCTGGGCCGCCCACAGCAGGCCCATGTCCCGGTTGATCAGCGGGTTGGACCGCGACCGCGCCATGGTGGCGCCCATCGTAGGGACGCCGTCGGAAAGCGCTAGGCCGGGGTCGCCGCCTTCATCTCGGACTCTTCCCTCGCCGCCACCGGCAGGGTGAAGTGCACCTGCGTTCCCTGGCCGGACTTGCTGTTGAACCAGATGCGGCCACCGTGCAGGCGCACGATCTGGCGGGCGATCGGCAGCCCGAGCCCGGTGCCCCGGGCGCCGTTGCCGGCGGCGGCGCCAGAGTCGTCGGCGGGCATGCCAGGGCCGTGATCGGTGACGACGACCTCGACCTCGTCCGCGCGTTTCACGACGGAGATGTCCACCTGCCCCGCCGCGTGCGAGTAGCGGATCGCGTTGTCGATGAGGATCGAAAGCAGCTGCTGCACGCGGCTGTGGTCGCAATCCACGAGCGGCGATGAGGGGTCGGGCGTGACCGTGATGACGGCTGCGGGCGACTGCTTGTGCGCTCTCTCGACGACTTCGGCGACGACCTGGTTCACGTCGACCTTCGTCCTGTCGAGTGTGACCCGCCCGGCCTCCATGTCGTCGAGCGCGAGCATCCGCGCGAATGCCTGGTCGAGGCGCTCGGCGTCGCTGTGGATGTCGCTGGCGAAAGCCTTCACCTCCGCCAGGTCGAGCTGCTCCGAGTCGCGAATGACCTCGCTGAAGCCCTCTATGCCGACGAGCGCGGTCCGGAACTGATGGCTGATGCGGATCAGGAACTGGCTCTTCAGCCGATTCAGCCGCTCCTGGGTGGCGACATTGGCGATGGCCGTGGCCTCGGCGCGCCGGCGCCAGCGATCGGCCAGCGCAACTATCGGAAACATCGATGCGTAGAACAGGGCGAGGCCTATGGCGAGGAGCGCGTACAGCTGGTGCGACTCGGAGTCGATCGCGGCCTGGACCGGGGCGTACGGCAGATACAGCTCGAACGCGCCGCTCGGGTTCAGGTCGCCCTTGAAGACGAGGGGCACATACACCTGGACCAGCGGTCCCGGAAGGTTGTCGCCCGAGTTCTCCTCATCGTGGCCGTCGGTCACGCTCGCGCTGGCCGTGCCGTTCAGCGCATCCTTCAGGTCGTCGTCGATCGCGAAGGTCCGGCCGATGAGCGCCGGGTTGTCCGAGTAGACGACCATGCCCGCCCGGTTCCACACCTTGAGGCGCCTGACCTCGTCGCTCAGCGCCGCCCCCTGCAGGCGGAGGTCGATCTGGGCGATCTGCGTCGGGGTCAGGCCGCTGGTCATCGAGGGTTCGCTGAGCAGAGGCTGGACCCCCGCCTGCGCGATCAGGGTGGCGCTCGTCCGCGCGGATTGCAGGTAGCGCTGCTGGATGTCGGCGCTCAGCTCCTGCGCGATCACGACCCCGAGTGCGACCACGGGCACGAGTGCCAGCAGGCCGAAGCGGATGAGGCCCCTCACGGATTCGTTCTTGATGCGGAACGTGGCGCCGAAATTCTGCCATCACCCATCGGTCCGACTGAACACTGTTAAGTGAATTTCTCCCAAACGGACGTTTGAGATCGCGACAGTGGTAGGTTCGTCAGCCGTGACTGAGGGGGGCCTGCAGCTTCGCAACATCACCAAGCGCTACGGATCGCTGCTGGCCGTCGACGGGCTGAGCTTCGACGTGCAGCCCGGCGAGGTGTTCGGGTTCGTGGGCAGCAACGGCGCCGGCAAGACGACGACCATGCGCATCCTGCTCGGCGTGCTCGTCGCCGACGCCGGCGAGGTGCTGTGGGCGGGCAAGCCCATCGGTTTCGAGACGCGCAAGCGCATCGGCTACATGCCGGAGGAGCGCGGCCTGTACCCGCGGATGCGTGTGGCCGAGCAGCTCGCTTACATGGCGGAGCTGCACGGCTCGCCCTCGACCGCCGCGGTCGCGTCCACGGCGCGGTGGCTGGAGCGGTTCGGCCTCAAGGATCGAGGCAAGGACGAGGTGGTGCGGCTCAGCCACGGCAACCAGCAGCGCGTCCAGCTGGCGGCCGCCCTCGTGTTCGATCCGATGATGCTCGTGCTCGACGAACCGTTCGCGGGTCTCGACCCGGAAGCAGTCGACGCGATGAGCGAAGTGCTGCACGAGCGCGCGCTCGCGGGTGTCCCGGTCATCTTCTCGAGCCACCAGCTCGAGCTCGTCGAGCGCATCAGCGACCGCGTCGGCATCATCCAGCGCGGGCACCTGGTGGCGTGCGGGACGGTGGACGAGCTCCGCTCCGGCGGTCCGACGCGCTACTGGGTGGACGTCCCCGCGGCGCGCGACGGCTGGGCGAGCCTGCTGTCCGGCGTGCGGGTCGTGCGCACCGACGGCACGCGCTGGCTGCTCGAGCTGGACGGCAAGACCCCGGACCAGGCGGTGCTGCAGGCCGCGCTGGCCACCGGTCCGGTGCACGAGTTCCGCCGCGACGTGCCCTCGCTGCTGGACATATTCCGCGAGTCGATGACGGAGGATCGCGTTGCTGCCTCTGCTTGATCCCGGCCGCATCGCGAGCGGACCCGTGCGCACGTTCCTGCTCATCGTCCGGCGCGAGTTCCTGACGCGCGTCCGGAGCCGGTTCTTCGTCGTCGGCACGATCGTGTTCATGGCCCTGCTCGCCGGCTACATCGTGGTCCAGACGCTGGTGTTCAACCGGGCCACCACGACTGTGAACATCGGCTTCACCAGCCAGACGCAAGCGCTGTCGCAGCCCCTGACCGCGGCGGCCGGCACCGAAGGGGTGAAGGTCGTCACTCACAACATCGCCGACGTGCAGAGTGGCGAGGACGAGGTGCGTAGCGGCAAGCTCGACGCGCTCGTCAGCGGGGACCCGGCCTCGCCCCGGGTCTCGGTCAAGGACAACCTCAACATCACCGTGGCCGTGAACCTGAACGCCCTCGTCAAACAGGTGGCGCTGAACCGAGCCCTCACCGCGGCGGGGGCCGACCCGACCGCCGTGCAGGCGGCGGTGGCGAGGGCTTCGATCCAGCTCGTGTACCTCGACCCCGACGCGGCCATCAAGACGCAGCGCACGGTGGTCGGCGTTTTTGTGGCGGCGCTGCTTTACGTCGCGCTCGTGGTCTACGGGCAGATGGTCGCCCAGGGGGTGGTCGAGGAGAAGGCCAACCGCATCATCGAGATCCTTCTGGCGACGGTCCGGCCGCGCCAGCTGCTGCTGGGCAAGGTGGTCGGCATCGGCCTGGTCGGCCTGTTGCAGCTGGCCCTGCTCGGCGCGACCGCGCTGATCACCGCCAGGCGCTTTCAGGCGATCAACATTCCCAACGTGGGCGCCACGGCGATTGCCGGCGGCCTTCTCTGGTTCGTGCTCGGCTTCATTCTCTACGCGCTGCTCTATGCGGCGGCCGGGTCTCTGGTCTCCAGGCAGGAGGACATCCCTTCCGTCACCTCACCGCTCACGATGCTCGTGGTCGCCACGTATCTCGTGTTCTTCTGGGTGACGGCGAACCCGGACAACCCGATCGGCATAACGCTGTCGATCATTCCGCCGTTCGCGCCGATCCTCATGCCGGCGCGCATCGCCACCGGCGACGCGCAGCTCTGGCAGGTGGTCCTGGCGGTGATCCTGACGCTGGGCGAGATCGCGCTTCTTAATGCCCTGGCGGCGCGCATCTACGCCAACTCGGTGCTGCGCATAGGCACGCGCGTCAAGCTGACGCAGGCGTGGAGGGGCGCCGACTAGAGCCGAAAGGAATTCCCCTGCTCGGGACGGCGTTTTCGTAGGCGTGATCTACGACATCGAGATGCCCCGCCTCAGCGGCAAGCCCGAGAGCCTGTCCGGCTACGCCGGCAAGGTCGTGATGGCCGTGAACACCGCCTCGAAGTGCGGCTTCACGCCGCAATACGCGGGCCTGGAGAAGGTGTACGAGCGCTTCTCCGACCGGGGCTTCACGATTCTCGGCTTCCCCTGCAACCAGTTCGGACGCCAGGAGCCTGGCTCAGCCGAGCAGATCGAGCAATTCTGCCGCGTCAACTACGGCGTCACCTTTCCCATGTTCGCCAAGATCGACGTCAAGGGAGCGGACCAGCACCCACTGTACGCGCTGCTGACCGAGACTCCCGACGACGCGGGCAAGGCCGGCAACGTCGGCTGGAACTTCGAGAAGTTCCTCATCGCGCGAGACGGCACCGTGACGCGGCGCTTCCGCTCGAGGGTGAAACCCGAAGACCCGCGCGTGATCGAGGCGATCGAAGCGCTGCTCTAAGCCGAGACTCGGTCGGTTCCGTGTTTTTGTGCACAATCGCGGGTTTTCAGCGAGGAATTCCCCGCTTTGTGCACAAAAGCGGGTTTAGCTCCAGTCGCGGCGCAGGTCCCAGATCCTGTCCGCGGCGCGCAGCGCGAGAGCCTGGATCGTGTGCGTCGGGTTGACCGCCGCGCTGGTCGGCATCGAGCTGCCGTCGACCACGAAGAGGCCCGGCACGTCGTGCGCCTGGTTGTCGCCGTCGACCACCGACGTCCTGGGGTCCACCCCCATGCGCGCGGTGCCGAGCAGGTGCCAGCCCCAGATTGGCGACAGCCCGAAGTCGCGCACCGACGCGGCGCCCGCGGCCTCGAGCACGGTTCGCGAGTGGGCGATCATGTCGGTGCCCAGGCGGCGGCTGTTGTCGCCGAGCGCGTACGTCGTGCGCACGCCGGGCAGGCCGAACCCGTCCACGTGCTCCCAGTCGAGCTCGACGCGGTTCGACGCATCCGGCAGGTCTTCCCCGCACAGGTACATGACGACCTCGCGGTTGATGCGTTCGTCGAGGGCGTCGTGGTGGCCTGAGCCCCAGGGCGCCACCTGCAGCGCGAGGTTCAGCGGCGACCAGCCGCGGCAACCGCTCATGATGAATCCGCGCACGTAGTCGCGCGAGGGATCGGTCTCATAGAACTGGCGCGTCGACACGGTGCCGCCCCAGGTCCCCTGCCAGCCGTCGACGGGATCGTCGAACAACCCGACAGCGAAGCTCTGCACGTGCGTCATCAGGTTCTTGCCCACCAGGCCGCTCGAGTTCGCGAGCCCGTCCGGATGTGTGGCCGACGCGGACATCAGCAGCAGCCGCGGCGTGCCCAGGCCGCCGCATGCGACCACCACGACCTTGCCGCGCGCCTCGCGCAGCTCACCACCGGCGTCGTAATAGAGCGCGCCGATCGCACGCCCGCGCTCGTCGAGCATCACCTCGCGCACCCGCGCCCCGGTGCGCAGCTCGACCCCTTTCTTCTGCGCACGCGGCCAGTACGTCACGTCCACGGTGGACAGGGAGGCCTGCGGGCAACCGAACGTGCACCAACCGCGGTTGGCGCATCCCGGGCGGTCGCCGTAATCGGCGGTGGTGATGGCCTGCTCGGTCGGCCACCAGTACCAGCCGAGCTTTTCGTACGCGTCGCGCAGCAGCTCGCCGGGCCGGCCGATGGGCGCGGGGGGCAAAGGCAGCGGGTCACGCGGGGGCCCGCACGGATCGCCGGCCAGGCCCGCCACGCCGGTGATCGCCTCGTTGGCCGTGTAGTAGGGAGCGAGCTCGTCGTAGGTCAGCGGCCAGTCCGCGCCCACGCCGTCGAGGGTGCGGACGCGGAAATCTGACGGCGCCATGCGCCAGTAGTTGCCGGCGAAGCCGATCGTGCTGCCGCCGACCGCGTTGTACATGTAGATGTCGACCGGGTTGTCGCCGTCACTGCCGACCGGGTAGTCGGCGGGCCACCGCCGGACGTTCGGATTGGCCGCCCAGAACCGCCGCCCGCGCACCTCCCAGTCGACGTGGCGCTTGGGCAGGCGCGTGCGATCGAGCCAGTCGCCCTGCTCCAGGCAGACCACTCCAGCGCCGTGCTCGGCAAGGCGAAGGCTCACGGCGGCTCCGGCCGCCCCCGACCCGATCACGAGAACGTCGGCGACCTGAGGATCCGTCACGGCTCGACCTTCCGCCAGCGCGGCGGCAGCTTGCGCACGCGCTCGAGGCTCGATGCGTCGAAGGGCTTCATCTCGCTGCCCTGCGTCGGCCCGATGCTGCTCCAGCCGGTTTCCTTCTCCAACGCCGCCAGCACGAGTGGGTGCCCGTAATAGGCCTCGTACGTGAAGTCCCGCACCATGTTGAAGGCGTCGCTGCTGTCGACGGCCTCGAATTGCCGCAGCAGGCGCTCGCATTCCTGCGGGCTGCATTCACTGAATGGTTTATGAAGCTCGGTCTGCGCTGAACGCTCGAGCTGGTCGATCGCCTGCAGAAGCGCGGGCCGCAGCGCGGGCACGAGGAACAC
Source organism: Candidatus Dormiibacterota bacterium (assembly GCA_035689345.1). Classification (GTDB taxonomy): domain Bacteria; phylum Chloroflexota; class Dormibacteria; order Dormibacterales; family Dormibacteraceae; genus CF-118. Next base: position 20,050 of record DASSLR010000049.1, on the reverse strand, counting down.
CGTCGCGTCGACATACTCGGCCGCGCCGACGCCCGCCGCCGCCGGCCGTGCGCTGCGCGCCGGGATCAGGGTGGCGACCCACGCGACCAGGGTCGCGGCCCGCGCCGCATCCAGGACCTTGAAACCGCGCGACTGGCCGACAGGCACCTCGGCGCGCCCGATTTCCAGCCGGTAGTCCGGGCGGTTGGCCTGGGCGACGCTGTGTCCGCCCTGTTTTCTGTCGTAAGCCAAGCGGCAGAAATGTACATCTCTGACAAGAGGCCGATGGCCCTGGCTTTTCGAGACCATTGGAACCTTGACAGGGGTGCTATGCGCTCATACCCTACGGTCCACGTTGGGGAGGGCAGCGTCAACGAGGAGGCACGCCCGTGGCTAAGAAGTACGGAGTAGCGATTCTCGGCGCAGGTTGGGTCGCGGGCGAGTATGTGAAAGCATTTCGCGACCACCCGCTGACCGAGGTGGTGGGCGTCTACAACAGGACGCCGGGCAAGGCCGGCCGGCTGTTGAAGCAGCACGGCGTGGAGGCCCACGAGTACAAGAGCGAAGACGAGCTCTTCAACGACGACCGCGTCAAGATCGTCGTGTCGTGCACGCCGCCCGACGTACGCCCGGCGCACATCGAGCGCGCGGCCAAGACGGGCCGCCACGTGGTCATCGAGAAACCGATCGCGCTGGATTACGAGGGCGTTCGGCGCATCCACCGGGCGATCAGCGACGCCAAGGTGAAGAGCGTCACATCGTTCGTCCTGCGCTGGAACCCGCAGTTCATGACGGTCAAGCAGCTCCAGGCGGACGGCGTGATCGGCGACATGATCTACGCCGAGGCCGACTACTGGCACCCGCTGAAGAAGGAATACCCGAGCTACCCGTGGGCGGTGGCCATGCCGCTCGGCGGCAGCGCGTTCATCACGGCCGGCTGCCACGCTGCCGACGCCATCCGCTACTTCGCGGGCGAGATCACCGAGGTGGCGGCATTCTCGACCGGACCCAAGGTCGACATGAACTACCAGTACGACCCTGTGACCGTGGCCTCACTGAAGTTCGCGAACGGAGCTGTAGGCAAGCTGTCGACGGTGCTCGACGCGATCACGCCGTACATCTTCAACGTCCGCCTGTTCGGGACCGAGGGCACGGTCCAGAACAACCGGGTCTACTCCAAGAAGCACTACCCGGGCTCCCTCAACTACTGGACGTTCCCGACGATCGAGCCCGACTCCGGCGACGTCACGCATCACCCGTTCGTGCCCGAGATCGCGCACTTCATGGAGTGCATCGAGAACAATGTCGAGTCGCACGCCTCGATCCACGACTCCTACAAGTCGATGGCCGTCTGCTTCGCCATCGACGAGTCGGCGGCAAAGAACGGGGCGGTAGTCAAGGTCGACTACAAGGTTGAGGCGGCGCGCGCGCACGCCTGATTTCCGCATTGCGTCCACGAAAAGAGGAGGTTTGACGTGGCCGGCGATTCGATAACTCAGCGTGAAGTAACCCGCAGGCAGCTCATCGCCGGCGGCGTGGGCGCGGTGGGCGGACTTGTCGTGGGCGGTCTCGCGGGAGGCGCTCTCGCTCCGAAGTCCACTGGGACCGGGGGCAGCTCGCGCGGCAGCATCAAGGTCGTCGGCATCTTCCCCATCGGCGGCGTCATCGCCTCCGACGGCAAGGAGATGCAGAACGGCGTGCAGATGGCCGTCGACGAGATCAACGCGACCGGGGGGCTCATCGGCTACCACCTCGACTACGTGGTCATCGACGACAAGGACTCGTCGACCGACCAGATCACCACCGCTTTCAACCGCGCGGTCAGCGTCGAGAAGGCCGACGTCATCTTCTCGGGCTATCACCTCGCTTCCGGCCCGGAGTTCGACATCGTGGCGAACGCCGGCACGCTCTACTACAACGTGAACACGCAGATCGCGTGGGTCAACAAGTACAAGAGCGCTCCCGACAAGTACTGGGGCATCTTCCAGTGCGACCCCACCGAGTCGTGGTACGGCCAGGGCTTCGCCTACTGGGTCGACGGCGCCCTGCGCGCCGGCCAGCTCAACGTGAGCGCCAAGACCTACTCGATCATCAGCGGCAAGAGCGCGTACGGCACCGTCATCGCCACCGGTTTCGACACCGTGATGAAGCAGCTCGGCTGGACCCAGGTCACGAACGACGGTGTGACGGAGGGCGCGGTGCCCGACTGGGGCCCGCTCCTCGCCAAGGTCAAGCAGGCGGCGCCGAGCGTGCTGTTCACCAGCGACTTCTCGCCGGCGGACGACGCGGCCATGGCCAAGGCGTGGTCCGCGAGCCCGACCAAGACCCTGCTCTATCAGCAGTACGGACCGTCCGTGCCCGAGTACTTGAACCTCGCCGGCCCGGCGGCCAACGGAATCGTGTGGGCGACCGTGCTCGGACTGCTTCCCGACAAGCTCGGCAACGACTTCCGCTCCCGCTACCAGGCGAAGTTCGGCCAGCAGCCGGGCTGGGCCAACGCGGGCGGCTGCTACGACGAGGTCCAGGTGTGGGCGGAGGCAGTGGCCAGGGCGGGAGACCCGAAGAACTACAAGGCCGTGGCCAAGGCGTCCGAAAAAGTGATCTGGCGAGGCTCCACCGGGTCGATCTCGTTCATCGACCACACCGGCGTGCAGTTCCCCGCCCAGACCGCCGACGCGTCGCTCGGGCAGCCGCACATCATCGTCCAGATCCAGGACGGCGTGCAGAAGGTCGTGTCCCCGGCGCCGTTCACGAGCGGCACGTTCGTGCTGCCCAGCTGGATGAGATAGACCGCTACCGCAGAAACTGAGACCGTGGCCATCCTGGAGTGCCAGAAGGTCAGCAAGGCCTATGGAGGGCTGCTCGCGGTCAACAACCTGAGCTTTGCCGTTGAGCCCGGCGAGGTGTTCGCCATCGTCGGGCCCAACGGCGCCGGCAAGACGTCTCTCTTCGACTGCATCTCCGGAGTCAACCCCGCGACCGGCGGGTCCATCACCTTCAAGGGTCGCGAGATACGCGGCCTGCGCGCGCACGACATCAGCCGGCTCGGCCTCGCGCGCACCTTCCAGACGACCGTCGCCTTCGACAGCCAGACGGTGCTCACCAACGTGCTCGTCGGCAGCACGTTCGGCCGCGCCGGCCAGGCGCCGACGCTGTGGTTCAACGATGAAGCGCGAGGGCGGGCGATCGACTCGCTGGCCATCTGCGGGCTCGCGGGCCAGCAGCGCGCGCTGGCCGGCCAGCTGCCAGTGCTCGCGCGGAAGCGCTTGATGCTGGCCACGGCGCTCGCGATGCGTCCCGAGCTGCTGCTTCTCGACGAGCCGGTCGGCGGACTCAACCCGTCGGAGCGCGCGCAGATGATCGACCTCATCCGCATCGTGGCCAAGACCGGCGTGACGATCGTGATGATCGAGCACGTGATGAAGGCCGTGCAGGCGCTGGCCGGCCGCATCCTCGTCATCCATCACGGGCAGGAGATCGCGCAGGGCGCGCCGGCTAAGGTCCTTCGCGACCCGCGTGTCATCGAGGTATACCTCGGCAGCCTGCGGCCGGTGGGATCGGAGGCCGAGCACACCGATGCTTGAGGTCAAGGGACTGGTCGCGGGCTACGCGGGCAGCGAGGTGCTGCACGGCATCGATCTCGTCGTCAACGACGGCGAAGGCGTCGTTGTCCTCGGCCCGAACGGGCACGGCAAGACGACCCTGCTGCGCGCGATCACCGGGCTCCTGCCGCCGCGCGCAGGCCAGGTCCTGCTGGAGGGCAAGGACATCACGCGCCTGCGGCCGGACGTCATCGCCGCGGCCGGGGTGGTGCACATCCCGCAGGGGGACCTCCTGTTCCCGGACATGACGGTGACGGAGAACCTGCTGATGGGCGCGTATCACCGGCCGACGTGGGCGGAGCGTAAGGAGAGGCTGGATCGGGTCTACGACCTGTTTCCGTGGCTGAAGCAGCGCGGCGCGCAGCTGACGCGCACGCTGTCCGGCGGCGAGCGTCGCATGCTGGCCCTTGGGCGCGGACTCATGTCGAAGGCCCGCATCCTCCTGATCGACGAGCCCTCGCTCGGGCTGGCACCCCTGACCACGGAGCAGATCTACGCCAGCATCCACAAGGTCAAGGAATCCGGTATCGCGCTGCTGCTCGCCGACGAGAACGCCAACCACGTGGCCGGCCTCGCCGACCGGGTCTATCTCCTGGAGACCGGTTCGCTCGTGCGCCAGGGTCCGGCCGACGCGCTGCTCAAGGACCAGGCGCTGCTCGAGAGCTACCTCGGATGACGCTGCTGGTCCAGGCCATCTGGGGTGGGGTCCTGTTCGGAGCCGTCTACGGCCTCATGGCGCTCGGCCTCACGCTCGTGTGGGGCGCGGTCCGCTTCCTGAACCTCGCCCACGGCGCCATCTTCACGGTCGGCGCGTACGCGGCGTACTGGGTCGCCTCGAGCCTCAACCTGCCGATCTACATCGCCCTTCCGTTCGGGGTGCTCGTGGCGGCCGTGTTCTCGTACCTCATGCACCTTGGATTCATCCGGCCCGTGCTGGGCAAGCCAGGCTTCGACAACTCGACGCTCATGGCCACCGTCGGCATCTCCATCGCGGTGTCCGCGGCTGCGATCCTGATCTTCAACCCTGAGTACAAGGTCGTCCCCGCGGTCATCCCCGGCTACACGGTGGTGTCGGGCGTCCAGATCACGTACCAGGGCGTGCTCGTGATCGTGCTGTCCCTCGCCCTGTTTGCGCTCGTGTACCTCTTCCTGACCTACACGCGCCAGGGCATGGCCATCCGGGCCGTGTCCCAGCAGCAGGAGGCGGCGAGCCTCATGTCGATTCCGGTCGAGCGCACGTACGGCATGGTCATCGCCATCAGCGGCGCCCTGGCCGGCCTCGCGGGCGTGCTTCTGTCGCCGTTCTTCTTCCTGAACCCGAACTCGGGCTTCAACCCCATGATCCAGGCTCTGATCGTCACGGTGTTCGGCGGTCTGGGCAGCGTCCGCGGCGCCCTGGTGGCGGGATTCGTGCTGGGCATCTTCGAGTCGTTCGTCGAGGTGTACTACGGCGTCGCGTGGGCGCAGCCGGGTGTGTTCGTGCTGATCATCCTGATGCTGATCCTCAGGCCCAACGGCCTGTTCGGCATCGGCGAGGTGCGGCGACTGTGAACGCGGCGACCGCCGTGGCCGTGGCCCGGCCGAAGCTCGACGAGACCGCCGCCCCGTGGAAGCGAGTGCCGGTCTACGCCATCGGCGGGACGGTGGCGGTGGGCATCGTCCTACCGCTCGTGCTGGTGCGCGTCAACATCGGCACGTACCTGATCACCCTGCTGATCCTCTTCTTCGTCCAGGCGGTGGTCGCGCAGTCGTGGAACCTGATCATGGGTTACGGCGGTATCTACTCCTTCGCCCAGGTGGCGCTGTTCGCCGTCGGCGGCTGGACCTCCGGCGTGCTGGTGCACAGCCTCGGCTGGAACCCGTTCATCGCCGTGCTGTTCGCGCCGATCGTGGCGGTGATCGCCGCGCTGGGCATCGGGCTGCCGACGCTGCGCCTGCGCGGCGTCTACGTCGTGCTGCTGACGCTGGCGTTCCACGAGCTCGCGCGCGTCTTCACGGTGACCGGGCCGCGCTTCATCAGCGGCGGTGGCTACGGGCTCGTGACCGTGCAGACGTTCTCGTTCGGCAACAACGTCATCGGCGACCAGCGCACCATCTATCTCTACTACGTCGCGGCGTTCATGTTCGCCATCGCCACGTTCGTGATCTGGCGCGTCATCCATTCGCCGCTCGGCGTGGCGGTGACCGCGCTGCGCGACTCCGAGACGTACGGCGTGAGCCGCGGCATCAACCAGTTCCGCATCCGGCTCCTGCTGTTCGCGATCAGCGCGTTCTTCACGGGGCTCGCCGGCGGCTATGCGACCCACTACAACGGCGGCATCTCGACCACGATCTTCGACTTCCCGCGGATCATCGACCTGCTGGCGATGATCGTCATCGGCGGCTGGGGCACGTTCGGCGGACCCATCCTCGGAGCCGGCATCGTCATCGGCCTCGACCAGTACCTGGTCGCGCTGGGCGACTACCGCGAGCTGCTGCTCGGCCTGATCCTCGCGATCATCGCGGTGTTCGCCCCGCAGGGCCTGTGGCCGGTCGTGCGCGGCCTGTACGACAGGTACCTCGCGCCCGAGCCGCAGGGCCCGCCCGTCGCCCCTGGAGCCGGCCCGACTCCACAGGAGGGAGCCTTATGAGCACTGGACTCGTCTGGCACGAGCTGTACATGTGGCACGACACCGGGACCTCGGCGTGGGTCATGCCCGCCGGCCTGACCGTCCAGCCGCTAGGCCACATCGAAAGCGCCGAGGGCAAGCGCCGCATCAAGAACCTGGTCGAGGTGAGCGGGCTGCTCGAACACCTCGTCGTGATCCAGCCCCGGATGGCGACCGAGGAGGAGATCCTCCGCCTCCACACCCCCGAGTACGTCGACCGCATCAAGCGCGAGAGCGACGCGTTGGGCGGGGACGCCGGCGACCTGACGCCGTTCGGGCACGGGTCGTACGAGATCGCGCTCCTGTCCGCGGGCGGATGCATCACCGCGGTTGACGCCGTGCTCGACGGCAAGGCCGACAACGCCTACGCGCTGGTGCGGCCGCCCGGCCATCACGCCGAGCGCGATTCCGGCAAGGGCTTCTGCATCTTCGCCAACGTGGCCATCGCTGTGCGACACGCCCAGGTGGCGCGCGGCCTCTCGCGCGTGGCGGTGGTCGACTGGGACGTGCACCACGGCAACGGCACCGAGCACGCCTTCTACTCGGACCCGTCCGTGCTCACCATCTCCATCCACCAGGACAACAACTTCCCGCCCGCGTCCGGCGCGATCACCGACACCGGCGAGGGCGCGGGCGCGGGTTTCAACATCAACGTGCCCCTGCCCGCCGGCTCGGGCGTGGGAGCGTACGTCGCCACGTTCGAGCGGGTCGTCGCTCCGGCATTGCGCAGCTTCCGGCCCGAGCTCATCGTCATCGCCTCCGGGCTGGACGCGAGCGCGATGGATCCGCTGGCCTCGATGATGATGACCAGCCACGGTTACCGGCAGCTGACCCAGGTCATGCTGGCGACGGCGCGCGACGTGTGCGGCGGACGGCTCGTCGCGTGCCACGAGGGCGGCTACTCGCCGGCGTACGTTCCGTACTGCGGCCTCGCGATCATGGAGGAGCTCGCCGGCGTGCGCACCGGCCTCGAGGACCCGCTGCTGCCGCTGCTCGGGGCGATGGGCGGTCAGGAACTGCAGCCGCACCAGGAGGCGGTGATCGACCAGGCCGCGAGGCTCGCCGAGGCGATCCAGGCAAAGGCCGTGGCGCGATGAACTACGAGAAGGAATATCTCGACCGCATCTCCGAGCGCCTGTACTCCTCGGTGCTGGCGGACATCCTCGACGACCTCGGTTACCGGCAGCAGGTGATGGACCACGAGGTGCGGCCGCTCTACAACGGCGCCCGCGTCGTCGGGCGCGCCGCCACGATGCTCGCGGTCGAGGTCAGCAAGCTCCCGGACAACCCCTACGACAACCTGATGGAGCTGCTCGACGGGATCGTGCCCGGCGAGGTCGTGGTGGGCACGGTGCAGAGCCGCGCGAACGCGGCGATCTGGGGCGAGCTCCTCAGCACGCACACGCGGGCCAAGGGTGGCCGCGGCGTGGTCGTCGACGGTCTGAGCCGCGATCTCTGGGGCATCGCGGAGATGAAGTTCCCGGTGTTCGCGCGGGGCCTGTGCCCGGCCGACTCGAAGGGCCGCCTTGAGGTGATCGCCATCCGCGGCACGATTCCCGTCGCCGGTGTCTCGGTCGCCAACGGCGACCTCGTGCTGGCGGACGAGGACGGCGTGGTCGTGGTGCCGAGCGCTGTCGAGGACGAGGTGGTTCGGCTCGCCTTCGAGAAGGTTGAGGGCGAAGACGAGATTCGGGACATCCTGCGCAAAGGCGCCAACCTGCGCGCGGTGTTCAAGGAGCACGGAATCCTATGAAAGTCATGAGCGAGACGATCGTCCAGGAGACGCTCGAGGCGAAGATGCGCGACGGCACCGTGCTGAAGGCCGACGTGTGGCGGCCGGCCGGTGGTGGCAAGCACCCCGTCCTGCTCATCCGCCTGCCATACGACAAGAGCCAGGGCGAGGACCTGTGCTACGCGCACCCCTCGTGGTACGCGCGCCAGGGCTACGCGACGGTCGTGCAGGACGTGCGCGGGCGATGGGCCTCGGGCGGCGAGTTCACACCGTTCGAGCACGAAGGCGACGACGGCGAGGACACGATGGCGTGGCTGGGCTCGCTGCCGTTCTCCAACGGCCGCATCGGCATGTACGGCTTCTCCTATCCGGGCCACACGCAGCTGCAGATCGCCGCGCGCAAGCACGACGGCCTGCGCTGCATGGTGCCGGCGATGACGAGCCCGGATCTCTACGAAGGTTGGGCCTACAACAACGGCGCGTTCGCGCTCGCGTTCAACGCGTCGTGGGCGACGTTCCTCGCGGACGATGTGGCCCGGCGGCGCGACCCCGACCTCGAGCCGACGCTCGCCGCGATGTACGCGAAGATGAACGACTACTACTGGTGGCTGCCGCTGTCGGCCATCCCCAACCTCACACCCGGATCGCCGGGTGGATTCTTCAGCGACTGGCTGGAGCACGAGACCAAGGACGCGTACTGGTCGAAGTGGGACGTGACGGACAAGCTCGATCGCATCGACGTGCCCACGATGGCGGTGGGCGGCCTGTACGACGTGTTCCTCGAAGGCACGATGACCAACTACGCGGGCTTCCGGCGCGGACCGAGGAAGAACGACACCCGGCTCGTGCTCGGCCCGTGGTACCACATGCCGTGGATGCCCGCGTTCGGGGACGTCGACTTCGGCCCGGAAGGACGCAACGGCGTCGACGCGACCCAGCTCGAGTTCTTCAACCAGTGGCTGCGCGACGCCGATCCGCCCAAGCGTCCGCGCGCGGCCGTATTCCTCTCGGGCGCCAACCGCTGGGAAGGCTTCGACGACTGGCCGCCGAAGGCGACGCCGTGGTCGCTCCACCTGCGCGCTCGCTCGCGCGCCAACTCGATCAGCGGCGACGGCTACCTCAGCGAGGAGTCGCCGGGCTCGTCGGAATCGCCGGACGCCTACTCGTACGACCCCGCGACGCCCAACGTGAGCGCCGGCGGCCGTTCGTGCTGCCTGGACTTCGTCGCGCCGATGGGACCACGCGACCAGCGCGCGGTCGAGTCGTGGAACAGCGTGCTCGTGTACAGCAGCGAGCCGATGGCGAAGGACCGGCTCGTCGCGGGCAAGATCACCGCCCACCTGTTCGCCGCCACCAACCAGGCCGACACGGACTGGGTCGTGAAGGTGTGCGACGTCGACCCGTCCGGCCGCTCGATCAACATCCAGGAGACGATCCAGCGGGCGCGCTTCGCGGGAGGCACCGACAGGTCGCGCCCGATCCCGGCGGGCAAGGTGAACGAGTTCGTGATGGACGTCGGCACGTGCGCGCACGTGTTCAAGGCCGGCCATCGCGTGCGCGTGCAGGTGGCCTCGAGCCACTTCCCGCACTGGGACCGCAACCTGAACACCGGCAACCCGGTCGGCACCGAGAAGCTGAGCGACCGCCGCGTGGCGGTCCAGGCCGTGCTGCACGACTCGGAGCACCCGAGCCGGGTCATCCTGCCCGTGCTGACATGACCGAGCGCACTCCGTTTCGGGCCGAAGATGCGCCCGCGCCGGCGGGACCGTACTCGCAGGCGATCAAGAGCGGCGGCTTCGTGTTCCTCGCCGGCCAGGGCCCGTTCCGGCCGGACGGCTCGAAGATCGAGACGCCGTTCGAGGACGCGGCCCGGCAGACGTTTCGCAACCTCCAGGCGGTGGCGGCGGCCGCCGGCGCCGAGCTCGCCAACGCGGTGCGAGTCGGGGTCTACCTCCGCGACATGTCGCACTTCGCGGCCATGAACAAGGTCTACGCCGAGTTCTTCCGCGAGCCGTACCCGGTGCGCACGACCATCCAGTCGGACCTCCCAGGCTTCGACATCGAAGTCGACTGCGTGATCGCCATTTGAGGTGAGGTTCAGCGACCGCGTAGTCATCGTCACGGGCAGCGGCTCCGGCATCGGGCGCGTCATGGCGCACAAGTTCGCCGCCGAGGGCGCGAAGGTCGCGGTCATCGACTGGAAGGCCGAGAAGGCCGACGAGGTGGCGCGCGAGATCGGCGGTCACGCCCACGCGGTGAGCGCCGACGTCAGCAAGGGGGCCGACGTCAAGGCGATGGTGAAGACGGTCACGTCGAAGCTCGGGCCGGTCGACGTGCTGGTCAACAACGCCGCCATCGCCGAGGGCGACGACGTGCTCAAGATCGACGAGCCCACCTGGGAGCGGGACGTGGACGTGGTCCTGAAGTCGGTGTTCCTCTGCAGCCAGGCGGTGCTGCCCTCGATGATCGACCGGCACCGAGGCGTGATCGTCAACATCGCGTCGGTCAACGGCCTGTCGGCGCTGGGCAACGAGGCCTACAGCGCGGCCAAGGCCGGCGTGATCAACCTCACCCAGGGCATCGCCGTGCGCTACGGCCACCACGGCATCCGCTGCAACGCGATCGCGCCCGGGACCATCCGCACGCCGATCTGGCAGGAGCGCATCGACCGCGACCCTGTCGTGTTTCAGCGCCTGGTCAAGTGGTATCCGCTGGGGCGAGTCGGCGAGCCGGAGGACATCGCCAACGCGGCCATGTTCCTCGCTTCCGACGACGCGTCCTGGATCACGGGGACCGTGCTCACCGTCGACGGCGGCCTCCTCGCCGGCAACTACAAGATGACGCGCGAGCTGCTGACCGAGGCCAAAGACGAAAAGCTCGAGGAATAGGTCGTGGATTTCGACGTCCTGATCAAGGGCGGCGAGGTCGTCGACGGCACCGGGGCGCCGCGCGCCCGCCTCGACGTCGGCATCGAAGGCGATCGAATCGCCGCTGTCGACCGCATCGACGGTGCTTCCGCCAGGCACGTCATCGATGCCGGCGGGCTCGTGGTCGCGCCGGGCTTCATCGACGTGCACGTGCACTCCGAGCTGGCGCGGCTGGGTGGCATCGACCAGTTCGCCGGAGTGCTCGACGGCGTCACGACCGAGCTCATGTCCCCGGACGGTTTCAGCTGGGCGCCGCTGACGCCGCCGCGCCTGCGCGAGGTGAAGGACTACCTGCAGGTGTTCTACGGCGACCCCGACATCGGCTGGGACTGGACGACGGTCGCCGGCTACCTCTCGATCTTCCGCAACCGCATCCCCAACAACCTCGCGCCGCAGGCGCCGCATCTCGCCATCAAGGTCGCGGCCATGGGCTGGGGCGGCGACGAGCCGACGGCCGAGCAGCTGGCGGCGATGAAGCGCCATCTCACCGAGTGGCTCGACGCCGGCGCGGTGGGCATGGCCGCCGGCCTCGAGTACCAGCCGGGTGCGCTCTCGCCCGTGCCCGAGCTGGTCGAGCTCTGCAAGCTGGTGGCTGCGGAGGGCGGCGTCTACGCGCCGCACCAGCGCGGCTACTGGATGCGCCTCGAGCGCGGCTGCGGCGAGAGCTTCGAGATCGGCCGCCGGTCAGGCGTCAAGGTGCACATCTCACACCTCGCCATCGACGACATGGCGGCGCGGCTGCTGGACGAGGCGCAGGCATCGGGCGTCGACGTCAGCTTCGACATGTACCCGTACACCGCCGCGTGCACGCACCTCCTGATGATGCTGCCCGAGTGGGCGCAGGCCGGCGGCTACGACGCATCGATGCACCGCCTCACCGATCGCGGCGAGCGCGCCCGCCTGCGCGACGAGACGGCTGCCCGCATCGCCGAACGCGGCACGATCACGCTGAGCTGTGTCGAGGCCGGAGGCGAGCTGGAGGGTCACAGCATCGGCGAGCTCGCGCAGCGCAACGGGCAGGAGGACGTCGACGCGATGTTCGACCTGCTCGCGAGTCACGCGGGTCGCGCGCTCGCCGTCTACCACTGGCCCACAACGATCGACGGCGAGGGCATCATCAGGCGGTCGCTGGCGCACCCGCTGTACATCGGCTCGACCGACGGCATCTACATGGGCAGCCGGCCGCACCGGCGCGGCTACGGGACCTTCGCGCGAATCGCGGGTGAATACGTGCGCGACGGCACGCTCACCCTCGAGCAGGCGGTACACAAGATCACGGGCCGTCCCGCGGAGCGGTTCTCGCTGCGCGACCGCGGCGTTCTGCAGAAAGGCCGCGCCGCCGATGTGACGGTGTTCGACGCGGCCACACTCGCCGATCGCTCCACGTGGGACAACGGGCGCGCGAGTCCCGCGGGCATCGCGCACGTCCTGGTCAACGGCGAGGTCGTCGTCGATGCCGGCCGGCCGACGGGAAAGCTACCGGGCCGGATCACCGGCCGCAGCTAGGCCTTCGCGGATCAGGTCGAGCGATTCCAGGCGCATGAACGCGTAGTGATAGAAACCCGCCTCCACGCAGCCGGCGTCGCGGGCGACGGCCAGCTTGGCGGCGAGGTTCGCGGCGGAGTCGCAGTCCGGCGCCATCGGCCGCATGATCACCGACAGCCGGTCGGAGCCGGCCAGGGTTCGGTAGGCATCGAGGTCGAGGCGCAGCCGTTCCGGGTCGGCCGCGTAGCCGATCGCCTCGACCTGGCCGCACGCCCTGGCGATCGCGGCGACGTCGATACCGAACTGCCACGCGATGTCGGGCGCCGGCGCTCCCTGCGGTCGGCCGGTGGCGTAGCCCTTGATCGCGCCGGACAGGTCGATGAAGGCGAAATCGGCACCCTCCGATCTCGCCGCCTGCGCGCATTCGGCCACGAGCGAGGCGACCTTGTTGGCGCGGGTCCGCAGGTAGCCGCCCAGCTCACCGCCCGCAAACGCTTCGACCTGCGCGCGGTCGAGCTCCGCCGGCTCAGGCGCGGGCTGGCCGGCGAACCTGCGCTCGAGCTCGGCCCGCGCCGCGTCACGGATGCCCTCGCCGTCCACGCCGTCCGCCCGCGCCGCGGCCAGGCAGTGCTCGCAGAAGCACAGGCCGAGCAGGTACCGGCCCAGAGGACCGAGCTCGATGAAGTAGCGCTCGTGGTGGAACCCGTGCTCGAGCCCGTGGAAGTGCAGCGATTCGGCGACGACGGCGGCCACGCCCTTGGATGCGATGTCCGCGGAGAGCGCCGCCGCGAACGCTCGCACCTCGGGGTTGCTCGGGCACAGGTCGGTCAGATGGCGGTCGCCGAACGCGTTGAGGCTCGAGCACTCGGGGTGGGCCTCGCCCAGCGTGTAGTTGTGCAGGAACACGGTCCATGCCCGAGCCCGCAGCCGGCGCCCGGCCGTGGCCCGGCACAGTTCGGCGAGCACGTCGGTCTCCTGCGCCAGGCCGCTGACGACGGGCTGCAGGACCCGGCCCTTGTAACGGTCCGGATCGGGCTGGAAGAACACCGTCCCTCCCTCCAGGAAGTGCACCTTGCGCTTCGGGTTGTGCGGGAAGATGTCGCGGCCGTGGTGGTAGGCGGCGGCCACGGTGACCCCGCCCAGGCCGGCGCGGCCCGCGATGTTGTCGAGGACGGTGTCCATCCCCTCGTCGACGAGATCGGTCGCGAAGGCGAAGGCTGTGGTGTCGATCGTCGGATGTTAACGTCACCCTGGTGATGGGCGGCAACGGCGCTTCCCTTCCGTTCGAGCTTCACCGGGGCCGATCGGCCCTGATCGTGGTCGACATGCAGAACGACTTCGTCCGGGTCGGCGCGCCGCTGGAGGTGCCCGACGCCCGGGAGACGATCGAAACCAACCAGGAGCTGCTGGCGTGGTTCCGCGAGCACAGGCGGCCGGTGGTGTTCACCCGTTTCGTGGCGGGGCCGAACCCGACGCTGATGTGGAAGTGGTCGCAGGTCATCGCCCCGCCGACGTGCTGCTGCTGGCCGGGCTTCATGCGCTCGTATCCGGACATCGAGGGCGAGCGGGAGTGCATCGCGGTGATCGACGAGCTCGAGCCGCTCGCGGGCGAGCACCAGGTGGACAAGTACGGCTACAACGCGTTTCACCGCACGCGGCTGACCGACATTCTTCACGCGAGCGGCGTCGACACCGTGCTCATATCTGGCACCGTCACGCAGATCTGCGTGGAAGACACCGCGCGGGGGGCCTTTCACGAAGGCTTCCAGGCGGCGGTGATCGCCGACGCCGTCTCGTCGTACGCGCCGGAGCTGCACCGCGCAAGCCTGCAGACCCTGGCGATGAAGTACGGTCGCGTCCTGCAGGCTCAGGAAGCGCTGGAGGAGATGCAGTAATGGCCTCGACTTCCAAGACGACCAAGCTCGACCTCGACCGCACCCTGAACGAGGTGATCGACTGGCGCTACAAGTCCTTTCCCGCCGGCGAACCCGTGAAGGTGCGCGACGTGCGCGGGCGCGGGTGGAACGCACTCGACGGCGATTTCATGCTGCCGGTGATGCTGCTCAAGGCGTCCGCTTTGCGCCACAACATCGACGAGATGGCGGCGCTGTGCGACCGCACTGGCTTCTCGCTCGCGCCGCACGCGAAGACTTCGATGGCGCCGCAGCTGGTGCAGATGCAGCTCGCGGCCGGCGCGTGGGCGATCACGGCGGCGACCACCTGGCAGGCCAGGCTGTGGCGCGCGTTCGGCGCGGACCGGATCATCCTCGCCAACGAGCTGGTCGAGCCTTCTTCCATCGCATGGCTCGCCGATGAGATGAAGCGCGATCCTGACTTCGCGTTCTACTGCCTCGTCGATTCGGTGGCCGCGGTGAAAGCTCTCGACCGCGCTCCCGGGTTCAAGGTGCTCCTCGAGCTGGGCTTCGCAGGTGGACGTACCGGCTGCCGGACCGAGGAGCAGGCGCGCGCGGTCGCGCAGGCGGTGAAGTCGTCCGAGCACGTGACGCTCGCGGGCGTCGAGTGCTTCGAGGGCATCATCCACGGCCCGACCATGGCCGAGTCCTTGAAGCTGGTGGATGCATTGCTGGCGCGGATCCGGGGCCTGGTCTCCGTGCTCGACTCGGCCGGTCACTTCGCCAAGGCAAGCGAGATCGTGCTGAGCGCGGGCGGCAGCGCCTTCTTCGACCGCGTCATCGAGGGGCTCGGCGGTCCGTGGCAGCTGACGCGCCCGGTCCGGCCGGTGCTGCGCAGCGGCTGCTACCTCACCCACGACGCCGTGCACTACCACGACGCGTCGCCGATGGGCTCGCGGCTGAAGGGCACGGACCCGCTCGAGGAGGCCTTCGAGGTGTGGGGCGTCGTGCTCTCGACACCTGAGCCTGGGCTCGCGCTCCTCGGCTTCGGCAAGCGCGACGTGCCCTACGACCTGGAGCTCCCGGTGCCGCGGTACGTCAAGCGAGGTCGCGAGGCGCCGCGCCGCTTCGCGCACGCGGCCAGCATCTTCAACACCAACGACCAGCACGCATACCTGCGTGTCGAGGCCGGCGAGGACCTGCGCGTCGGCGACCTCGTCGGCTGCGGCATCTCGCATCCCTGCACGGCCTTCGACAAGTGGCGCCTGATCCCGCTGGTCGACGACGGCTACCGCGTCATCGACGCCGTCATGACGTACTTCTAGCGCCGCGGTGCACCACCAGCTGGTCACGCTCGGCGAGGCCATGCTGCGGCTGTCCGTGCGTCCGGGCGACCGCCTGGAGGACGCGGCGGCGTTGGAGGTGCACGTCGCGGGCTCGGAGGCGAACGTCGCCTACGCCGCCGCTCGCGTCGGCCTGAGGTCGGCCTGGGTCTCGGCCCTGCCCGACAACCCGCTCGGCCACCGCATCGTGAACACGCTCGGCGCCGCCGGAGTCGACACATCCCTCGTGCGCTGGGTCGCCAACGCGCGGCTCGGCCTGTACTTCGTCGAGCTCGCCTCCGCCCCGCGCCCCATCAGCGTGACCTACGACCGCGCGCACTCGGCGATGGCGAAAGCGTCAGTCGACGACTTCGACTGGCGTGCCGCCTGCGACACACAGTTCCTTCACGTGTCCGGCATCACGCTCGGGCTCTCGGCCTCGTGCCGCGACATCGCCCACCGCGCGATGACGGACGCGCGCGCGCAGGGTGGAAAGGTCACCTTCGACGTGAACTACCGGCAGAAGCTGTGGGAGCGCGAGCCCGCCGCCGCCGCGGCGCGATCCGCGGCGAAGCTGGCCGACCTCGTCATCTGCACGCTGGAAGACGCGCGCGACCTGTTCCAGGTGCAGGGGACCGGCGAAAAGGCGGCCGCCCAGCTGCGTTCCGAGCTCCAGGTCGAGACGGTGGTGCTCACGCTCGGCACGGAAGGCGCGGTGGCCGTCGGCGAGGATGTCGCCATCAAGCGAGCCGGTCATCGCGTCGAGACCGTCGACAGGGTCGGCGCCGGTGACGCGTTCACCGCCGGCCTGGTCTGGGGCCTCATCGACGGATCGCTCGAGCTCGGGCTCGAACGCGGCCTGGCGATGAGCGCGCTGAAGATGAGCCTTCGCGGTGACCTGTTCCGGCTCGACGCCTCCGACGTGACCGGTCTGCTGGCGCGCGAGGGACGCGAGGTGGGTCGATGAAGATCGCGCGGCTGATCGGCATCGTCCGGCTCGACGATCTCGACATGGCCGTCGCCGCCGGAACGGCCGCCATCGACGCCGGCCTCGAGGCGGTCGAGGTCACGTTCACGCTGCCCACGGCGGCCACGGCCATAGAGCGCCTGCGCACCACGAGGCCCACAGCTGTGATCGGCGCCGGGACGGTCCGGCGCGAGGAAGAGCTGAACGCCGCGGTCGCCGCGGGAGCCCAGTTCCTGGTCGCGCCCGGGCTCAACCCGGAGCTGCTCGAGGCGGCGATGCGCTCCGGCGTGCCCATGCTGCCCGGCGTTTTCACCGCCTCCGAGGTCGACCTCGCGCTGCGGCTCGGAGCGGAGATGCTCAAGCTCTTTCCTGCCGAGCCCAGCGGCCCGGCGTACATGGCGGCTCTGCTGCAACCGTTCCCGGCGGCGCGCCTTGTGCCGACCGGCGGGATCGGACCCGACAACGCTGGCGCCTACTTGAGGGCGGGCGCGGCGGCGGTGGCCATGGGCTCGTCGCTGTTCCCGGCGAAACGGATCGCGTCCGAGGGACCGGAGATCGTGCGATCTCTGGTCAAGCAAGCGCTGGCGGCAATCACCAGGGAGGTCGCGCGATGAAGGTTCACGACGAGCTCGCGTACATGCCTGCGACCGAGCTTCTGGCGCGCATCACGCGCCGTGACATCTCGCCGCTGGAGGCGGTCGACTTCTTCCTCGACCGCATCGAGCGATTCAACAAGCGCCTCAACGCCTACGTGCTGGTGCTCGGCGACGAGGCGAGAAGCCGGGCGCAGGAAGCCGCCAGGTTGCTCGCGTCTCAGGACCCGAAGCCGCCGCTGCTCGGGCTGCCGATCGCGATCAAGGACCTGTTCGACCTGAAGGCCGGCGTGCCGAACACCTTCGGCTGCAAGCCGTTCAAGGACTACGTCCCCACGGTGAGCGCCACGTACGTCGCGCGCCTCGAGCGCGCCGGCGCCATCGTCCTCGGCAAGACGAACACGCCGGAGTTCGGCCACAAGGGCATCACCGACAACTACCTCTTCGGCCCGACGAGCACGCCGTTCCACATCGGCAAGAACGCAGGCGGGTCCTCGGGCGGCAGCGCCGCGGCGGTCGCGGCCGGGCTGGCGCCGCTCGCGCAGGGCTCGGACGGCGGCGGCTCGATCCGCATCCCCGCCGCGTGGTCTGGCGTTTACGGGTTCAAGCCAACGTTCGGCCGCGTGGCCGCGGTCGGGCGACCCGACGCGTTCATGCTCGCGGTCCCCTTCGCGCACGCCGGCCCCCTGGCGCGGTCGGTGGCGGACGCCGTGCTCATGCTCCAGGCCATCAGCGGGCCGGACGACCGCGACCCGTACAGCCTGCCCGCCGACGGCGCGGACTACATGGCGGCGACGCGGCGCTCGATCAAGGGGCTCCGCGTCGCCTGGTCGCCCGATCTCGGCGTGTTTCCGGTCGATCCCGAGGTCGCGCGCGTCACCGCGGAGGCGGTGCGCGCGTTCGAAGGCGCGGGTGCGATCGTCGACGAGGTCAAGGTGAAGTTCACGCGCAGCCAGGAGGAGCTCTGCGACTGCTGGCTCAGGCAGAGCGCGGTGCGCGCGGCGGAGTCGGCGGACGGGCTCGCCCTGAGCACGGGCATCGACCTGCGTGGATCGCACCGTGACCAGGTCCCGCCGCAGTTCGCGGACAGCCTCGATCTCGGCCACCGCCTGACCGCGCTGGACTACCGGCGCGACGACGTGATCCGCACCGAGGCCCTCGACGCGCTGCAGGACGTGTTCGACTCCTACGACCTCATCGCCAGCCCGACGCTCGCCGCCCTCCCGGTGGACAACGCGACCGACGGCAACACGCTCGGGCCCAGCGAGATCAACGGCGAGCGCGTCGACCCGTGGATCGGCTGGTGCATGACCTATCCGTACAACTTCACCGGGCACCCGGCGGCATCCATCCCTGCCGGGCTCTCACGCGACGGGCTTCCGGTCGGGCTCCAGGTCGCGGGGCGACGCTTCGCCGACGAGACGCTGCTCGCCGCGAGCGCAGCTTTCGAGCAGGCGCGTCCCTGGGCCGAGACGTATCGCCGGCTGGAGGTGAACCAGTGATCATCGACGCCCACAACCACGTCCTGGCCGCCGGCCTCTACCCCGGTTACGAGCGGTTCATCAAAGAGATGACGCTCGGTTACTTCCAGTCGCGCGGCTCGCTGCCGGAAGACCGCGATCCCAGGGACGAGGACTGGAAGGGCCTCGAGTACCTGTGGGAGCCGATCGACCCGGACACGCTGATCAAGGACCACGCCGGCGTCGGCGTCGACCGGTGCACCATCCTCGCCGTCGCGCCCTCGCAGTACACCCGCTACGAGGCTCGAGGCACCGTCGACATCAAGGGGGTCACGGGGGTCGAGGGTCCGCCCGACATCGACAAGGGCAACGACTACATCGCCGCCCTGGTGAGGAAGCACCCCGACTATTTCATCGGCATGTCGGCGGTCAATCCGAAGCACCGCGGCGTGAAGGCCGCGGTCGACGAGCTGGAACGCGCGATCACGAAGCTCAAGCTGGCCGGCCTGAAGCTCTACCCGATGTACGACCACTGGGCGCCGAACGACCGCGACCTGGCGTTCCCCATCTTTGCGAAAGCCGCCGAGCTGGACATCCCGGTGATGGTCCACCTGTCGACGACGCCGGTCGGCGACACGGTCCTGCTGTACGGCTGGCCGGTGCTGCTCGACGACGTGGCGCGCGCGTTTCCCAACCTGCGGCTGCTGGTGTGCCACGCGGGACATCCGTGGGTCGACGAGTGCCTCGTCCTCATCTCGCGCCACCGCAACGTCTACCTGGACATGAGCTTTCTCAACAGCACGCTCGACCAGCGCGAGACCTACGGCTTCCTGCGGCGCGCGCGGCAGATGGGATGCCCGCTCAGCCGGATCTGCTGGGCGACCGACTACCCGGGGTTCGAGTTCCCGGAGACGCTGCTGCCGAAGCTGGCGCTGGTCAACCGCGCCGCGGGCGACGATCCCCAGGTCGCGCAGAACGACATCGCGCGCATGCTCGGCGGCAACTACGCCCGCTTCCTCGGCGTCGACTGGAGCCTCGACGAAACGCTGGAGCAGATGCGCACGCTCGAGCCGACGTGGAGTGACATCCTGAACCCGCCGCAGAAGGGCACGGCGCCGAAACCGGCTCCGCGACCGCACCACCGCTGCTGTTGAGATACGACCAACCCCGCACGATCCGTCCCGGCATGTGGCAGTACCTGTACATGCTGCCGTGGCCGGTGCTCGTCACCGGCGTGGGGGTTCTGACCTTCGCGTACGGCTTCTCCGTTCAGCCTCCGGACTGGGGAAGCCGTCTGCCCTGGGCCGCAGGGATCGCTGCAATCGGCTTGGTATGGGCCGGGTACGTGCTGGGCATGAGGGTCGACGTCGATGAAGAAAACGTCACCAAGGTGTATCTGTTCGGCCTCCTCCGCGAACGGATACCGCGCGACGCGCTGACGTTCGACGTCGACGAGTCGCGCGACCGCTATGGCTGGTCGAT
>DASSLR010000048.1:0-8029 GCA_035689345.1 Candidatus Dormiibacterota bacterium | reverse complement strand
AGCTTCCCGAGCGACGTCGGGCTGCGGCCGTACGGCGCGCCCGACGACGGGGTGGCGGTGCGGCCGACCGTGCGCGTCGAAGGCAACCCGTTCGCGCGCGCGGTCGCCACCCTCGGCGTCGGCATCCGCGACCGCGATTTCCGCTTCCTGGCCGGGACTTTCTTTATCTGTGGCGCTAGCACGAACGGGCTCATCGGCACGCACCTGATCCCGGCATCGATCGACCACGGCATGGCCGAGGTCACGGCGGCTAGCCTGCTGGCGGTGATCGGCGTCTTCGATGTCGTCGGCACGCTCGCGTCCGGCTACCTCACCGACCGTTTCGACAGCCGCAAGCTCCTGTTCGTGTACTACGGCCTGCGCGGCCTGTCTCTGCTCGCGCTGCCCTACGTGTTCGGCAGCCCGCAGTTCGGGCTGATCCTGTTCATCGTCTTCTACGGACTCGACTGGGTCGCGACCGTGCCGCCGACCGTGCAGCTCGCGCGCAAGGTGTTCGGACAGCAGAACTTCGCCATTGTGTACGGGTGGATTTTTGCGGCGCACCAGATCGGAGCGGCGACGATCGCCTTCGCCGCCGGCGCGGTGCGCACAGTCTTCGGCGACTACCAGATCGCTTTCATGTTTTCGGGCCTTCTGTGCTTGCTCGCCGCCGGGCTCGTCCTGCGCATCGCCCGGCCGCGTCCCGGACGCGTCGAGGTTCTCGAGCCGGCTTATTCCTGATCGCCGCCGCACTTGCCCTGCTGCCGCAGGGAGCGCTTGCGCACGCCCAGCTCGTGCAGTCGGATCCCGCACCGGACGCTCGGCTGCAGTCCCTGCCCCCGACGGTGACGCTGCTGTTCACGGAGCCGGTCACGCCTGCCGGTCCGGGGCTTCGCGTGTATGCCCCGAGCGGCGCGCAGGTCGCCGGCACGCTGAGCGTTCACGGTTCAGCGCTCACCGCACCCATCAGCACGACGGAGCAGGGAACGTTCGTCGTCAGCTGGCAGGTCTTCGCCGCCGACACCCATCCCTCTCGTGGCGCCTTCGCGTTCAGCGTAGGTGCGCCGACAGCGAATCCATACGCGACGCTGCTGAGCACCGGCGAGGTCGGGACGTCCACTCCGCTTGGCCTGGCGCTTCAAGCCCTCGCGCACTGGATCCATTTCGCGGGCTTCGCCCTCGTCTTCGGCGTCGCGGGCTATCGCGTGCTCACGCGCTCGCCAGGCTTCGGCCGCCTTCTCGGCGCAGGCGTGCTCCTGCTGGTCGTCGCCGAGCCCCTCGCGGTGGTCGCCCAGCTGGCGAGCCTCTCGTTCGACGGCGACACCGCGGTCGCGGTCCTCGGGTCCGGCTTCGGGCGACTGGTCGGACTGCGCCTCGGCGCGGCGCTTCTCGCCTGGACGGTGCTGGCGACCGGGCGCTCGTGGCCGCTGCTCGCCATCGGGGCGGCGGACGCGGTCATCGACGGCCTTGGCGCGCACGCCATCCCTGGCCTGCCTGGGCTGGGTCAGGCGCTGGCGGCTGTTCATGTCGGCGCGATGGGCCTCTGGGTCGGCGGGCTCGCCGCCTATGTCACCAGGCCTGACTCGCGCTTCGCGCGCTACGCGCTGGTCACGTTCGCGACCGCGACCGCCACCGGCGCTGTGCTCGCGCTCGCGCACACGGTGCAGCTGTCCGCGCTCATCGCGACGGACTACGGGCGCGCGCTGATATTGAAGGTCGCGATCGTTGCCCTGGTGGCGACGTCTGTGCTCATTCGGCGTCGACGGCTCGAGCTCATCGGCACATTCGCGATCATCGGCGCGGCTGCGCTCGTTGCGGCCTTGCCGCCTTCACGATGATCAGCAGCCACCGATAGAATCGCCCCGCGGTGGAGCCGCAGATAGTCAGCGAGCTCGGCATCACGAATCC
The DNA here is from genome assembly GCA_035689345.1 of Candidatus Dormiibacterota bacterium. GTDB lineage: Bacteria > Chloroflexota > Dormibacteria > Dormibacterales > Dormibacteraceae > CF-118. The sequence goes on along the minus strand of DASSLR010000048.1, from coordinate 6,142 downwards.
GCCCCACCGCTCGTTTGCCGGCCACGTCCTCGCCCTCGGAGCTCACGTCTTGATCTTCGGCGTGCTGGCCTACCTGGCGTTTCTAGCCCAGGGGGGCGTTCCAGGCCAGCTTCTCCTGATCTATGTGTCGGCGCTGCCGCTTGCGTTTGCCATCGGGACCGTCAGAGAGATCGCGCGGGCCAAGAACAAGATGGCCGCGCACCACGTGATCGCCGGCTGCTTGAACGCGGTCCTGCTGTGCGGGCTCGGAGGCATCTTGCTCGCCTTCGGTAATCAGATCGTGCTCACCCTGATCGGTTCGCTCGCTCTCGTCTGGGTCACGAGATACAGTCCGATCGCCGAATACATCCGGCCGCCCCGCCTCAGCGAGGTGACGACGCCGCCTACCGGTCTCGAGCATCGGACGCTGCGCGCGCTCGCGACCATTGCGTGTGGACTCGTGCTGCTGGTGGCCGGCCTCGCGCTGACCGTTGTGGCGGTCTACGGCCAGATGGAGCGCCCCGGCGGCCTGCACATCACGATCGGCGGCCCTTAGCGGGGGTCAGGTCCTTGTCCTCCATCTCCCAGGCGTGGTCCATGGTGTGGAAGGCGCTGTGGCGGATGAGGAAAGGCAGGTTCCACGACTTCATGCGTCTGCCTTCGCCCGCGTTGTATGCCCTCATCGCCGCGATGTATCGCTCTCGGTAGTCGCGGAGCGCTTTGGGCGCCAGGGCGCCTTCCTCCGGGATCCGCAACCCGACCTTCTTCGCGAAGTCCTCGCTCTCGGTGCGGATGGTGTGGCGGATGATCCGGTTGCGGTCGCGCCCGCCGCCACGTGGGCCTTTGGCCATCTCGGCGGAGACCCGCGCGGCCGTTGCGTCGAAGAATCCCCAGCACGCGCGCAGCAGGGCGATCTTGCGGTCGAGCTCCGCCTCTTTCAGAGGCTCGCGTTCGAGGCTGGATGGCGCAAAGGAGATGCCCCAGAAGTCGGTGGACCCGGTGGTGACCGCGTCCTCGACCACCTTGAGCTTGCCGGCGGCGTCGAAGTCTGCCGCCTGCTTGGCGCTGACCGCGATCGGGCGATAGCGCTTGCGATACGACTCGAGGAGTTCGAGCGCGAGCTCAGGCGTCTTCGCCCCGCGGCTCCAGCCGGGCCAGTCGACGGCGAACGCCACCGACTTCCTGCCCTTGGGCCCGCGCTGGACGACGGTGCGAACCGGCATGCTTCGGATGGTACTGTGGCCCCGTTCTGCAGGTACTCCGGCCCTGTTCCGCCAAGCCGGCGGCGGCAACGATGGTGTCGGAGGTGAATTCCAAAATGCAGGTTCAACCGACCCACACACCACGGGTCTCCACGCCTTACGTCGGCGCCTTCCTGCTCATCGCGATCGGCACCCTCATGCTCGTCGCCAACCTGGCGGGAGCCGGGAACCTGGGTGGCGGCCTGGTGGTCCTGGCGATCGGCGTTGCGTTCGCGGCCGCCTACGCCGTGACCCGCAAGTACGGTTTCCTCGTCCCGGCCGGGATCCTCAGCGGCCTTGGAGCCGGCGTCTTCGCCGGGCAGCTGGCGGGCGCCTCGGACACCGACCTGGGGACGTACGCCGTATTCGGCCTGGCCGTGGGATTTCTGGCGATCTACGCCGTCGACGCGCTGGTCACCGCCACGATGGTCCGCTTCTGGCCGGTGATCCCCGGCGGGATCATGTTCCTGGTCGCGGGCGGGCTTGCCACGAACAACGAGGGCTTTCTCAAGGTCCTCGGCCTGTGGTCGCCGATGATTCTCGTGTTCATCGGCATCTGGCTCCTGTTCGTGCAGACACGCAAGACCAGGACCTGACGCGACTGGGAATACCTTCCGCGTAACCATGGCGGTCGCGGCGGCCTCGGGCGTGATGCTGCACTACATGTCCGAGGGCGCCGGCGACCGGTTTCGTGCACGGCTGGTGCTGGCCTAGTACACGGCGGGCGGCGTAACCCTCGCCCCGCCGCGGTCGTATCTATCACTGATGACCAGGCGGACGATCGTGGCGGCGGGGCTCTGGCTGGTGCTGGCCGGGTGCGGTCCTGTTCATCCGCTCGGGGCCGCGTCGACGCCAACCCAGGTCATTCCCTGGCTGCCGCTGCCTGCCGACCTCACGCCCCTGGCGGTGCCCTCACCGCGACCGTACCCTGTCCCGCCCGGCACGCCGGCGTGCACCGGCGCTGAGCTGCTGGCGGTGGACATGGGCAGCCAGGGCGCGACGGGACACGTGGTGACCTCAATCGACTTCGCGGCCAAGACGGCCGGCGGTTGCTACCTCGACGGCACTCCTTCGGTGACGCTGCTGGACAGCGCCGGGAACGACCTTGGATTCAAGGCCACGGCGCCGTACTTTCCGCCTGACCTGACCGGCCCGGCTTACGTCGCCCAGGGCCCGGCCCCCGAGCCCCATACCGCGCTCAAGGTGGGTCAGGCAAGCCTGACGATCGATTGGGTGAGCCAGCCGGAGGCATGCCCTGGACAGGCGGGCGTATCGGTCGCAGCCGTGCGCATCGCCATGCCGGCGGGCGGCCTCACCGTGCCCCTCACGGAACCGGCTCCCGCGGGGTATACGTGCCAGGGAGTGGGAGTGGGCACTTTCCAATCGGTGCCGCAGCCAGTGGAGATGCCTGCGCCCCCGCCCCTGCCGGCCATCGCGCTTGGTGTGCAGAGCGGCGCGTATCCGGGAAAGCGCTTCGAGTACCTGGTCACGCTGACGAACAACACGACTCAGCCGAAGATCCTCGCGGCGAACTGTCCGAACTACGAGGAGGAGCTGTTCGCCGACGTCGTGCACGGCAGCCCTCCCCTCGGAGGCAAGCACTTCTACAGGCTCAACTGCCGACCGGCCGGCACTATGGCTCCGGGCGCAAAGGTCATATTCCAGATGCTCTTCGACGTCCCGGCCGATGCGACGCCCGGCACCTACACGCTGATGTTCGCGTTGGGCTACACCAACGCGATGACCGCGGTGAAGACGCGGCCGGTCGTAGTCCTCAAGGCCTAGCGCCGGTCGCGGACCGCGACCAGCAACGGGTGCAGGTCGGACGCATTGGTCACATGTGATGTGTCCAGGCGCCATTCCTTCTTGGCCAGCAGGAACGGGTGCAGCTGGTCGCCGCCGATCGAGCCGTGGCCTCCGACCTGGTCTTCGAAGTTGACCTGCTTGTCACCGTCGTATGCGCCGAACACGACGATGTCGCCCGACCGCTCGAAGCCGTTCAAGCGGCGAAGCTGCGCGGCCAGGATCTCGGCGTCGTCGAATCTCTCCAGGAGGCTTCTTGTTTCTGCAGCAACCGGTTCTGACAGAGGAAAGCGGCCGCCGCGGGTGATGAGCTCGCCCTTGACCATCACGATTCCCACGCGGTCGAGGGCCGCGATCTTCTCGATCAAGCCGGGATGGCGGGCGTCGAGCGCGTCCCGATCCATGCGGCCCGGCACGTCGGCGAAATAGATGTGCGCCAGGCCGCCGGAGTAGGTGATCTCCACGCGCTCGCCGGCGGTGTCGAACCGCTGCCCACGATGCTCGGTCACCACGTGGCCAGGCAGAAGGTGCGCGATCTTCGCACCCAGGCTCTCGCCGTCGGTCGAGGCGAACGGTGTCGTCTCCACCTGGCCGTGGTCGGAAAGCACCGCGATCTCGTAATCGACGCCCGCGCGGTTGCCGCGCCGCCTGGCCGAGGCGAGGCGGATCGTGCTGTCGATGTGCCGCAGCACGCGCAGCGTGTCGGGATCGGTGGGACCGAACGCGTGCGCGGCCTCGTCGTACGTGTAGAAGCACGCATAGATCGTGGGCAGTCCCTCGTCCATCGCCTGCAGCAAGGCGAATCGTGTGAGGTGATGCACGACCACCTCGTGGTAGATGTCCGCGATGACGAAGGTGTCCGCCGTCCGGCGCCGCGAGAACCGGGCGCGCAGGTACTCGGAGGCGATGCGGAACAGCGCGAGCCCGCCGTGCCGGATCCAGAAATAGAGCGTCACTGGATTCAGCAGGAACGCAGCGATGACGCGCCCGCCGGCATCGTGCCGCTCCGGCACGTGGCGTTCCTCGTAGGGAGGCCCGAATCGATCCGTGGCCCCGGCGCGGTACAGCGCCGCGATGCAGGCCCCGCCGGCGGTCAGCGGCGTGCGGCCCGCGAAGTAGCGGCCGGCCACGCGATTGAAGGTGGAGCCAGAGCCGAACGCGACCAGCAGCCCCGCCTCTTTGTCCCACCAGCGGTACGAGGGGATCTCCGAGTTGTCGCCGTAGAGGATTCCCGCCTGGGCGAACGGCGTCGTGGAGGGAACTCCGCAGCGATACCCGAGGGCCTCGTAGCCCTCGGTGTCGATCAGCTGCTTCACGAACGGCATGTGCCCGCGCTCGAGCGCCTGGCGCAGGCGATTGAGGCTCAGGCCGTCGAGGTGGATGACGACCAGGCCTTTCTTGCGCGCGGCCGGATCGCTCACGCGCGTCAGGTTAGGCTGGAAACGTGTTGACCGCAGAGGAGTTGAAGGTGCTGCCGCCGACCACGCGACCGATCGTCGAGTCGGCGATCCATGTCGTCCAGGCCACGGCCCCGACCGCGGAGGTGATCCTCTATCGGATGGCGCAGCCGCGCTCGAAGTCGATGATGTGGAAGCTGGTGCGGTACGCGGTCGCCGGCAAGCCGGTGGTCGGCATCGGCACGTTCACGAACCACGCGGCGATGTTCTTCTACCGCGGCCGGCAGCTGGACGACGGCAGCGGGCTGCTCCAGGGCAGCGGCAAGGACAGCAGGTTCGTCACCCTGCGATCGCCCGCCGACGCGCAGAAGCCTGCCGTCAAGCGCCTGGTGCGCGAAGCCTTCAAGCAGGCCGCGAGCTAACCGGGGCAAACACCCTGGCCGGGCGCCGGTTGGCCGTATCCTTGTGCGCCTGTGTCCCCGGGTCGGCCCGTAACCCCTGTCCATCCAGCCTCGTTCCAACGCCTCGTGAGCATGAGGGTAGGAATGCTTGCGGTCGTCCTCATGACGGTCGCGACCGCCTGCGGGTCGACCAGCACCGCAGCGGTGAAAACGTCGCCCACGGCGTCCGCGTCGCCCACGGCGTCCGCCTCACCGTCCGCCGAGGCCAGCCCGTCGCCAACACCGTCACCGACCGCGGAGGGCACGCACATTCCCACGTGGGCCAACATGACGGCCGCCTGCACGGGCTCGCCGACCGCGCACGAGGCCGTGCTGACGATGCAGGGCTCGCCCGCCACCGTGCTTGCGGACGTCACCGACGCGACGCACCCTCGCGCCATCTGCACCATCAGCGGCACCTCGGTGCCGCAGCTCGTGACCCAGCGCATGATCTCGTGGAGCGCAACGCAGACGCCCGGCCAGCCCGGTCCGAGCATGCTGCTGACGCTCGACCTCTTCGCCGGGAGCACGCCGACCGTCGTCGCGAGCTGGAACGGCGGCCTGTTCATGGACGGTCTTCACGCCTGGAGCCCGGACGAAAGCTCGCTCGCCTATGTGACGTCCGACTCCAAGGCGGTGACCCTTCACCTCCTCAGCGGCGGCGGTGACCGCGCGGTCGCCACGCTCGGTCCGGTGCCCGGGCGCGGCGTCAGCCTCACCGAGGACGGCGAGTTCGTCGGCTTTTCGGCGGACGGCCAGTACTTCGCGCTGGTCCAGACCTTCACCAGCAGTGGGGCCCAGCTGCAGGTAAGGAAGACGAAGGACGGGACGCTGGCCTACTCCCAGGCCGCGGGCACCATGGCCGCCTGGTCGTACAGCGGCAGCACCCTCTACTTCCGCGAGCCCTCGAAAACCGAGGTCAAACAATGGAACCCGGCGTCGGGCGTGACGCAGCTGTTTGCGCTGGCCCAGGCCTGGATCCTGCCGGACACAGATGCCGGCGACGACAACGTCGCCTACACGGTGCGCGACGCGAACGGGCTGCCGCACGTGTGGATCTACGGCCACGGAGGTAGGTCAGGAGGTCAGCTCGGCAACGTGCGCTCGTCGCCCGTCTTTCTCAACGCGACGACGCTCTTCCTGGTCGAGGAGGCAGCCTGCAGCAACTGCGGGCTGGGGCTCGCGACGAAGCCCACCGGCAAGACCTTTACGTACAACCTCAGCACGCAGTCCGAAGCGCCCTCGACCATCGCCTCGGCGTTGGGGGCGTGGCCGCGCATCG
>DASSLR010000047.1:0-11979 GCA_035689345.1 Candidatus Dormiibacterota bacterium | reverse complement strand
AGCTCGAGGAGGGCGTCCTCGGTCTTGGTCGTCGTGTCCTTCTCCAGGGTCGCGTCCATATATCTGTGCTCGGGGTTGTCGTCGACGTCGCCGAACAGCTCCTGCATGGCGCGGCGCTGGGCCTCGCGGTCGTTCTCGGTGCCCTTCATCTGGGGCAGCTCGAGGGCCTTGAGCAGCACGGTCACGGGGACCTTGCGCTTGCGGTCGATCTTGACCGTGAGCAGGTCCTTGGCCGAGGTTTCGATCTCGAGCCACGCACCGCGGTTGGGGATGAGCTTGGCGCCGAACAGCTTGCGGCCGGTGTTGGGGTCCTCCGCGGCGGTGAAGTACACGCCGGGCGAGCGGACCAGCTGCGACACCACCACGCGCTCGGTGCCGTTGACGATGAACGTGCCCTCGTCGGTCATCATGGCGAAGTCGCCCATGTAGACCTCGGATTCCTTGATCTCCCCCGTCTCCTTGATGGTCAGGCGGGTCTTGATGCGCAGGGGCGCCGCGTAGGTCATGTCGCGGTTGCGGCACTCCTCGACCGAGAACTTGGGCTGGCCGAACTCGTAGTCGAGGAACTTCAGCTCGAAGTTCTTGCCGGTGTAGTCGGTGATCGGGTTGATTTCGTCGAAGAGCTCCCGCAGGCCCTCGTTCTTGAACCAGTGGAACGACTCCACCTGGGTGGCGATGAGGTCCTTCAGCTCCACCAGGTTGGGGATGCGGCCGTAGCTGAGACGCGAGGGCGCTCTCATCTCTGAGATCATTCGTTGCTCCTTAAGGCAAAAAAGGGCGCGCTCAAGAAATAGGCAAGATGAGCGGCCGGGCGTGCACGAACGGCTATTGTACAGCGAACGGGCACGTTTGTGGGACGCCAGAGCACGACCAGTCGAGCCGACTGGCTGGAACCGGCCGACTATAGCACTAAATGGGACGCCCCTCTCCCTTTGCGGGGAGAGGGGGCCCGGGGTGAGGGCGCACGGGCGGGCCTGCCCGTCGACCCGCGGACTACCCCCCGCCGGAGCGGGCTCCCGCGGCCCCGGCAAGAGCGCCGGGCGTTCACTCTAGAGAGGTGAGATTGGGCCTGCCCTCCACGATCACGGCCTGCCTGTTCGATCTCGATGGTGTGCTGACGCGCACCGCCGAGCAGCACGCCCGTGCCTGGAAGCAGGTGTTCGAGGAGCGCGGCATCCCGTTCGACGCCGTGGTCGACTACGACGCCTACGTGGACGGCAAGCCCCGGACGGACGGCGTCCGCTCCTTCCTCGCCGCCAGGCACGTCGAGGCGACGCCCGAGCTCGTGGAGGAGATCGCCGCCCGCAAGGACGAGCTCTTCGTGGGCATCATCGAGCGCGACGGCGTCCGGACGTACGAGGGCTCCGTCCGCTACCTGGACGCCGCCCGCGGGGCCGGCCTTCGGGTGGCTGTGGTGACGTCGAGCAAGCACTGCACGCAGGTCCTGCAGGCCGCCGGTCTCGACGGGCGGTTCGACGCCCAGATGGACGGCAACGTGGGCGAGGAGAAGCACCTCCACGGCAAGCCCGCGCCCGACACCTACCTCGAGGCCGCGCGCATGGTCGGCGTCGGGGCCGAGGGCGCGGCGGTCTACGAGGACGCGCTTGCCGGCGTCGAAGCCGGGCGCGCCGGCGCGTTCGGACTGGTGGTCGGCGTCGACCGCACGGGCCAGGCCGACGACCTGCGCCGGCACGGTGCCGATGTGGTCGTGTCCGACCTCGCCGACCTGTTGGGGGCGCCGTCGTGAAGCTCAGCGACTGTTTCGACGTTGAGCCCTGGGCACTGAGGGAGAAGCGGTTCGATCTCGAGCTGCTGGGCGAGACCGAATCGATCTTCGCGCTGGCCAACGGACACATAGGCTGGAGGGCCAACCTCGACGAGGGCGAGCCGCACGTCATCGCCGGCTCGTACCTGAACGCCTTCTACGAGGCCGTCCCCCTTCCGTACGCCGAGACGGCCTACGGCTACCCCGAGGCGGGCCAGGCGCTGGTCAGCGTGACCGACGGCAAGATCATCCGGCTGCTCGTCAACGACGAGCCCTTCGACATCCGCTACGGGAAGCTGATCTCGCACGAGCGGGTGCTGGACATGAGGACCGGCCTCCTGGAGCGGGTCGTCGAGTGGGAGTCGCCCGCGCACAAGGCCGTCAGGGTGCGCTCCACACGCATGGTGTCGCTGGCCCACCGGGCGATCGCCGCCATCCGGTACGAGGTCGAGCCGCTCGACGGACCGGCGGACATCGTGCTGCAGTCCGAGCTGCTGGCCAAGGTGACCGGCGCGCCCGCCGCCGGGCGCGAGGATCCACGAGCCGGCTCGCCGCCCGAGTCTCCGCTCGAGCACGAGTATCACGGCCAGCGGGAGCTGCGGGCGGTCCTGATCCACAGGACGCGGTCGAGCAACCTTCGCGTCGCGGCGGGCATGGACCACGAGATTTCCGCGCCACGTGGCACGCGCATCGCGGTCATGTGCGGCGAAAATCACGCGCGCATCACGCTGACCGCGCGCGTGGAAGCCGGGCGACCGCTCCGGCTGGTGAAGTACGTCGCGTACGGGTGGTCGGGCGAGCGGTCGGTGCAGGCTCTGCGGGCGCAGGTCGACGGAGCCCTGGCCGCCGCGATGCACGACGGCTGGCGCGGTCTGGTCTCCGCACAGAAGGCTTACCTGCAGGAGTTCTGGAACAGGGCCGACGTGGAGCTGGAGGGCGACCTGCAGCTGCAGCAGGCGATCCGGTTCGCGCTGTTTCACGTGCTGCAGTCGTCGGCGCGAGCCGAGCAGCGCGCCATCCCGGCCAAGGGCCTCACGGGCCCCGGCTACGACGGCCACACTTTCTGGGACACCGAGACGTTCGTCCTGCCCGCGCTCATCTACACGGTGCCCGAGGCTGCGGCGGACGTCCTGCGCTGGCGCCATCAGATCCTCGATCTGGCTCGGGACAGGGCCAGGGACCTCGGCCTGAAGGGCGCCGCGTTTCCCTGGCGCACGATCCACGGCGAGGAGTGCTCCGGGTACTGGCCCGCGTCCACCGCCGCGTTCCACATCAACGCGGACATCGCCGACGGCGTGCTGCGCTACACCAGCGCCGCCGACGACGCCACGTTCGAGGCCGAGCACGGCGCCGAGCTGCTGATCGAGACCGCCCGGCTGTGGGCGTCGCTCGGCCACTTCGACCGCGCAGGCCGGTTCCGCATCGACGGAGTAACAGGTCCTGACGAGTACAGCGCGCTGGCCGACAACAACCTGTACACGAACTTGATGGCGCAGCGAAACCTTCGTGCCGCTGCGGGCGCGGTGGGCCGCCAGGCCTCTGTCGGGCGTCGGCTGAAGGTCTCCCGCGGGGAGGTGACCTCCTGGCGCAAGGCCGCGGACGCGATGTTCATCCCCTACAACGGCGACCTCGGCATCCACGAGCAGGCCAGCCAGTTCACGGAGCACGAGGCCTGGGACTTCAGCCGCTGCAAGCCGGAGGACTACCCGCTCTTCCTCCACTTCCCGTACTTCGACCTCTACCGGAAGCAGGTCGTGAAGCAGGCCGACCTGGTGCTCGCCATGCACCTGCGGGGCGACGCGTTCACTCATGAGGAGAAGGTTCGGAACTTCGCGTACTACGACCCGATTACGGTGCGCGACTCCTCGCTCTCGTCGTCCACGCAGGCGATCATGGCCGCTGAGGTCGGCCACCTGCAGCTGGCTTACGACTACCTGGGCGAGGCCGCACTGATGGACCTCAACGACCTGGAGCACAACGTGCGCGAAGGCGTGCACATGGGCTCGCTCGCCGGAGCGTGGCAGGCGGCCGTGGCGGGACTCGGAGGCATGCGCCACCACGGTGACGCGCTGGGGTTCGCTCCGCGCCTGCCGCCCGCGATCGAGCGGCTCACGTTTCGGCTCATGTTCCGGGGCCGGAGAATCAAGGTCGCCGTCGACCAGCGAAACGCGCGGTACTCGCTGGTCAGCGGGCGGCCGCTCGAATGCACGCATCACGGGGAGCCGATCCGGCTCATCAAGGGTCGCCCGACGGTTCGGGCCATCCCCGACATCAGGCCCGGCCGCGAACCCGAGCAACCGCCCGGCCGCGAACCCGCCCGAAGGCAGGCGACAAAAGAGAAGCCGCAGCCCCTACGCCGGGACCGGCCGGCCCAGCGTCGCAGGGTTGGCTCGGCTTCGCCGAGCCATGACTCCGCGAATCAGCCTGGCCACCCCGCGTCGCGGGACGAAGGGAGCTCTCGCAAGGGGGCCCTGTCCCCCTTGCGAAACAAGCCGCGGCTCCGCCGCCGCGCGGCGAAATCCGCTCGGCGCAGATAACGTCCCTTCCGCGTCGCGGGGCGAGGGGTTCCCCGCAAGGGGGGCCTGCCCCCCTTGTGCTATTTCAGATCGGCGGTAGCCCCGGCTTCCTTCAGCCGCGCGACGGCCTTCTCGGCGTCGGCCTTGCTGACGTTCTCGAGCACCGGCTTCGGCGCCGCGTCGACCAGGTCCTTGGCCTCCTTGAGGCCGAGCTGGGTGAGCTCGCGCACGGCCTTGATGACGTTGATCTTGCTCTCGCCGACCTGGGTGAGCGTGACCGTGAACTCGGTCTGCTCGTCCTCGGCCGCCGCGCCATCGCCGCCCGCGCCCGCGGACGGAGCCGCCGCCGCCACCGCGACCGGGGCCGCGGCCTTGATGCCGAACTCGTCCTCGATGGCCTTGACGGCCTCGACCACGTCGAGGATGCTCCACTCCTTGAGCGCCTCGACGAAATCCTTCGGGGTGATCTTGGTTGCCATGACTCTTACGCCGCCTCCACTTTCTCTTTGTATGCGTTCAGCACTCCGATGAGCTGCTGCACAGGGGTCTGCATGATGCCGACGAGCTGGCCGACCGGGGACTGAAGCGTGCCCATCAGCTGGGCGATGAGGGTTTCCCGCGACGGCAGGTCGGCCAGCTGCTTGACCTGCTCCGGGGAGAAGACCCTGCCCTCCACCAGGGCGCCGACGACGTCGAGCTTGAGCCTGGTGGCCCGCACGAACTCGTTGATGAGCCTGGCGGGGACGCCGAGGTCGTCGTATCCGAAGGCGATCGCGACCGGGCCCTTCAGCTCGGACTGGAGCGCCGGCACGCCGGCGGCCTCGGCCGCGCGTCGCGCGAGCGTGTTCTTGATCACGCGGTACTCGACCTCGCCGCCGCGCAGGCGGGTGCGCAGGTCCTGGAGCTGGCTGACCGTCAGGCCGCGGTAGTCCGTCAGGACCGCCACCTTGGCCTTCTTCAGCCTCTCCGCTATCTCGTCGACCTGCTCGGCCTTCTGCTCTTTTCTGGCTTTCGGCAAATAAAAAATCCTCCCTGCCGTGACATGCGCGAGGCAGGAAGGATCGTTCGTGTCCTTCACTTCCGGAGCCTCGGTAGGCAATTAAGGATCGCGCCCGGCACGAGCCACCTACTGTCTAGGGCAGGTCGCGAATTATAGCGAGTTCGAGTGTTCCCAATCTTCGCGGAGCAGCTCGGTCAGGACGTGGTCGACCCACTTCCCATCGATGAAATGCTCCTTGTGCCAGCGGCCGACCTCCTTGTAGCCCGCCGCCGCCTGGGCCTTCGCGCTGGCCTCGTTGCCCTCGTAGTAGCCGGACTTGAGCTTGCGCAGCGGCAGCTGCGTGAACGCGTAGCGCGCCCGCAGCTTCATGCACTCTCCGCCGATGCCTTTCCCCCACAGCGAGCGGTCGCCGATGGTCGTGCCGGTCGTGCCGTAGCCGTACTTCCAGTTGATCGCGTGGATGGCGGTCGCGCCGACAGCACGGCCCTGGTGCTCGAGGGCCCACACGACATCGTCGAGCGACTTCGCCATCCGGTCCAGCCACTCGTTCTCCATGGCCAGGCTCGGCGGGTGGTGCAGGGCCATGAAGCGCGTGACCTCCATGTCCTCGAACCAGGTGATCATCGACGGCGCGTCGTCGGGCCGCGGCGGGCGCAGCTTGACGACCTTGCCCTCGATGACCGGCCCGAACATGGCGGTTAAGTTTGACTGCCATGGGAGACAGGCTGCGAAAGCATTCGCAAGGGGGACAAGTCCCCCTTGCGAGAACCCCCTGCGCCCCGCGACGCGCGGAGACCGGGCTGTTTTGCGGAGTCATGGCTCGGCGAAGCCGAGCCAACCCTGCGACGCAGTCCGAATATGGCAGCTGAGCGATGGGCGACCGGCTGCGCAAGCTCTGGGACTTCGACGACCTCGAGGCGACCGGAGCTCGCCTCCGCGCGCAGCTCGATGCGGAGACCGACGACGGCGGCCGGGCTGAGGTGCTGACCCAGCTCGCGCGCCTGCAAGGGCTGCGCGACGAGTTCCGCGCAGGCGAGGCTGTGCTCCGGCGCGCTGAACGCCTCGCGGGGTCCAGCGCGCCGGCGCGCATTCGGATCGACCTGGAGAGAGGGCGGCTGCTGCGGTCGGCCGGCGACCCCGTGGCGGCGATGCCGCTCTTCGTGGCCGCGTTCGACGGCGCGATGACCGCGGGCGAGCAGTTCCTGGCCGCCGACGCCGCGCACATGGCCGCGATCGCAGCACCCGACCGGGCCGGCAAGCTCGAATGGACTCAGCGCGGCATCGAGATCGCAGAGGCGAGCGCCGATCGCGACGTCGCCTATTGGCTGGGACCGCTGTTCAACAACCTGGGCGTCGAGTACGCGGAGTCAGGCGACCGCGAGGCCGCCCTCGACGCGTTTCAGCGAGCGCTCGAGGTGCGGTTGCGCTACCCCGAGAACCCGCAGGCGATCCAGTGGGCCAGAGAGTCGGTGGAGGAGGCGCGGCGCGCTCTCGGCCGGTCTTAGAGCGTCGCGATCAGGTCGTTGGCCCAGCCGGCCAGCAGCGAATCGTAAGGCGGGAAGACCGTGATGCTGCTCTGTGCCTGGTCGAGGCTTACAAAGGAGGCCAGGCTGGTCTTGGCGGACGCGTGGTTGTTCAGATTCAGTGCGGACTGCGCGCTGCTCAGGTAGGACAGCAGCTGCGTCTGCGTCGTGCTCGAGGTGATCTTGCCTGCCGCGCGGCCGTCGTTGACGGCGGTCGTGAGCCCGGACACCGTAGCGTGCACCGTGATCGTCACCGTCGTGGTCGACGTGTTGCCGAGACCGTCCTTGGCGGTGATGACGATCGTGTGCGTGCCCGCGGCCAGCGTCTCCGTGTTGAAGGCGGTGCCGTTACCGATGGCGGTCGTGCCGTCGAGCACCGCGGCGGTTGACGCCACGTTGTCGACATCGCTGGCGCTGAACGTCAGGGTCACCAGCTTGCCCACGTCATACGACGTCCCGTTGGTCGGTGCTGTCAGTGAGTAGCTGACTGCCGGACCGGTGGTGTCGAGCCGCACCTGCTGTGTGAATGTCGCGGTGTTGCCGGCCTTGCTGGTCACCTGGACGGCGATCGTGTAGAGGCCGTCGGCCCCCAACGTCACCTGCGGCTGCACCCAGGGGGCCTGCGCAGGCCCGTATGTCGCTCCGCCATTGGTCGAGATGGCGTAGCTGGCGATGCCCGAGGCGGCCGTCACGGGAAGGGTCAGAGCCAGTGCGCGGGTGTTCGTCGCCGTCACACCGTTGATGGTGGTGCCCGCGATGTAGAACCCACCGGCGGGCGGGGTCGCGTCCTTGAACAGCGACTTTATGACCACTGTCGGGTTGCCGGCCACGTCGGTCTCCGTGACCGTCAGCGTGACGGCGCCGTCCTGCAGCGACGTGAGGGACATGCTCGGCTGCCACTTGTTGCTGCCGTTGAAGAACTTGTTGCCTGTCAGGGTGGTCGTGCCGTCGGTGATCGAGTAGCCGACCGTCGTCCCCGTCTCGCCGGTGAACACGGGCTGGTATCCGCTCACGTTCGCCATGTTGATGTAGTACGGGGCTGACACGGTGAGCACGGGCGCGACGGTGTCCTTGGTCGCCGTGCCGGTCCATGCTGCGCTGTCGCCGGCGCCGTTGGTGAGAGTCACCGACACGGACACGATTCCGTCCTTGAGGTTCGACGCGTCGACCGGAAGGCTCAGCGTCCCGGTCGAACCGATCATGTCCATGCCGTTGGCCACGTTCGGCAGAGGCAAGCCGCCGTCGGTGATCACGACGTTCGCGATGCTTCCGGCCTGGCCGGTGATGTTCAGGGTGTAACCGGTGCTGTTGGCGATGTTGACGTAGGTGGACAACGTCACCGTCGGGGCAGGCGGTGCGACGCTGTTCTTCCCCATCGTCCCGGTCAGCGTCCTGGCCACCCCGTTCGTGGTGAGCGTCACCGTGACGGTGATCGTGCCGTCGGGGAAGCCCGAGAGGTTGGCGAGCCCGCCAAAGCTCCCACTCGCCCCGACCGTGCCCGTGCCGGAAACGGTGTTCGCGCCTTCGCTGAACTTCCAGTTCACCGAGGAGCCCGGGTTGCCCCTGACCTCGAACGGCACCGCGCCCGCACCCGGCGTGTTGGTGCCCGAGGGCAGGTTGACGCCGGCCCCGGAGGGCAGCGAGAGCGCCAGGGCCTGGCCGTTGACGCAGGGGTTATTGGCCGCAGGCTTGGCCTGGCACGTCCCCGGCGAGTGGAAGGCCAGCACGTTCGCGGTCTTCTGGACGTCATTGCCGACACCGCCCAGGTTCTCGGGCATCTCGTTGAAGGGCGGACCGACCTGCTCGTGCCACGCCGTGTCGTGCTGCAGGACCAGGCCCATCTCACCGAATGGCTCACCGTTGCGTGACGTCAGGCCCATGTACCGGTCGTCGTAGCCCGCGAACCGCACCTGGAGCAGCGGGTCGGCGCCATCGCTCTTCGAGAGTGCGTAGAGGAACTCGGGCATGAACGGCTGCAGCGTGCGGCTCACGGTCGGCATCCCGAACTGGGAGAACGGCACGTAGAAGCTGTTGTGGTTGCCGACCCAGTCGATCAGCCGGTCGCCACCGGTGCCCGCGAAGAGGATGTCCTGGCCCGCGCCGCCAAACGTGAGCGCCTCCCAGGCCGGCGTGCCGAAGTTCGGAGTCGCGCTGGTGTCCAGGACGTAATGGCCGGTGGCGTCCCTCGCCAGGGTGCCGTCGGCGTTGTGCACCAGGTTGGGCACAGGCCCGTCGTTCAGGCCGCCATTCTCGAACGTCGAGGCGCGCAGGTCGATCAGGTCGTAGCCCCAGCCGCCGTAGACACGCACCCGGCCCATGCCGCCGACGATGTAGTCGTTGCCCAGGTCGCCGAAGAGCGCCTTGTCGCCGGTCACCGGCTCGACGAGGCATTGCCCTGATGAGCAGCTGGTGTTGTTGGGCGCCCACGTGTTGTCGAGCGGCATCGCGGGGTCGGTCGGATCAAAGGTCAGGAAGAACGGTAGGCAGCTCGGTCCCGCCGGCCCGCACACGAGCGGGTTGGAGTCGCTCGGCGTGGGATTGACGACGTTGGTGCCGTCCCAGTAGAGGTTGACCTGGCGGCGCGGGTTCTCGGGGTCGAAGTACAGCGACTTGCCGATGTTGAAGCCGCGGCCCTGGTTGCCGTTCGGCGGGTCGACGGGCGGCATCCAGCCGGCCGGGTTGCCCGGGTTGAACGGGTGGTAGAAGTCGGTCTCGATCGGCGCCTTGTTGAGCACGAAGTCGGCGACCAGGCCCAAGGTGTCGGGCGAGGTCGGGCTGCCGGAGCCCCAGAGGCTGAAGTTGTCGGTGAAGCCAAGCACCGGAGCCTCGGCGCCCGAGACGGCCGAGTTGCCGGGGCCGCCGTGGACGACGCCGTTGCCCCAGCCACCGTAGATGATGTTGTGGCCGAACCTGGGGTTGTAGAGCAGGCAGATCTGGTTGGGCTTGCAGGTCGACTCGGTGGCGAAGGTCGGGTTCGGTCCGAGCGTGCCGCCCAGTGAGGCCGGGTCCCACGTGTAGGGATACATCTCGGCGACGTACTGCAGGGCGCCGGCGAAGTTGATGACCGCCTGCTGGACGTTGCCAGGGGTCGTGATCAGCTGGCTGAGATTGGCGGCCGGCGTCGCGGCGATTCCGTAAAGGGGCTCGCCGAAGGTGCTGCTCACGCGGCTGACCAGGCAGCGCCCGCCGCCGCCGATGATGCAGCTGTCGCCGCGCCCGCCCGACACCCAGTTGTCGGCGTAGCCGGTGATGATGGTGTCGTTCTGGCCGCCGCCATAGATCACGTCGTCGGCTGGGCCGCCGTAGATGAACGCGTCGCCCGCCTCGGCGTGGATCTCGGACCCGATCTGGAGCGAGCCCGCGGCGATGCCGTCGGCGGCCAGGGCCGCGGCGGACAGAACCTGCGCCACCGGCATGCCGCCGATGTCACCTGACACCAGCGGACCGCCCTGCGAGGCCAGGTCGGGGCCGCCCGGCGTGTAGTCCAGGAGAGTGACGCCGCGAACGACGATGTGCGACTGCTGCCAGAGCGGCCGCGGGTTGCCG
Source organism: Candidatus Dormiibacterota bacterium (assembly GCA_035689345.1). Lineage (GTDB taxonomy): Bacteria > Chloroflexota > Dormibacteria > Dormibacterales > Dormibacteraceae > CF-118. The sequence goes on along the minus strand of DASSLR010000047.1, from coordinate 1,629 downwards.
GTCGCGTCGGAGTCCGTGTAGTTGTCGTAGTTGAAGCGCGCGAAGCCAGTCGCGTCGAGCCGGACGCCGCCGGAGACATCGCTGCCGACGATCCGGATGATCTCGCCGTTGTCCGCCACGATCACGCTCGAGTTGGTGTCGTGGCCGGCGATCGACGTGTCGGCCATGCCGCCGCGGTCGAGCTGCGTGCCCGAGCCGCCGAAGATCAGGTTCGAGCCGTCCGGCCGCGGGCACGTGCCGGCCGCGGACGCCGTCGTCTCGGTGGCGGCGGTGCAGGTGCCCGAGCGGCCGAAGTAGTCCGAGTTGCCGCCCAGGATGTCGTTCTGGCCGCCGTTGCCGAGGATCACGTCGTTGCCGCCGCCGCCCTCGATGTAGTCCGCCCCGTCACTCGCCGGCCGGTCGACCGACGGGTTGATGAACAGGGCGTTGTTGTTGGGGTTGCTGGCATTACCGGCGGTGCTGACGTCACGGCAGGCGCCGACGCGCTGAATCAAGGTGGCCGTGCCGGGGTGAGCTCCGTTCGTGCATGTCGAGGCGTAGCCGTACGGGCTCGCGGTGCCGCCCTGCGTCCCGGTGACGTACGGATGCGCGATGTAGTCGACCGAGCCGTCGCCCTGGATCGTGTCGTTGCCGAGCTCGCCGAAGATCATGTCGTTGCCACCGCCGCCAGCGATGTAGTCGTTGCCGGCGAACACTGAGCTGTCGATCACCTGGTCGTAGTAGGTGTTGTGCACCTGCCCGCCGGCGGGGTCGACGTACCCGAGCGTGATGGCGTAGTCGCCCCAGCTCGTGTGGCCGCGCGGGTCGAGCTGCCACTTGGTGTCGTTCTGGAGGGCGCCCTCACTGGCGAGGTTGGTGGTCGTGACCTGCGATCCGCTCAGGTACAGCTCCGTGTTCTTGAGGTTCTGGAACAGCGGGCTCCTGAAGCATCCGAGCTGTGTGGTGCATTGCGAGTTGGCGTTCGGCGTGACCGAGCTCGACCGATCGAGCAGCACGTGGTCGCCGAAGATCAGGTCGCGACCTGGGCCGCCGTCGATGCTGTCGTCGCCGGAGCCGCCGATCAGGATGCTGTCGCCGCCGTTGCCGTAGATCGTGTCGTTGGCGCCGTTGTCGGGCTCGACGCTGCGAATGGTCCGCGCCAGCAGCGTGGTCTGAATCTCCTGCGGGGTCGTGGGCAGCGGCCTGGTGGTGTCGCGCGGGCCGGCGACGTCCTGGGTAACCACGCCCATGTCGCCGATGACAACGTTGTCGTAGTTGCCGTAGTAGCCGACCGAGACGACGTGGAGCCTGGTCGCATCGATCGAACCGAGCGCGCCGGTCGTGTTCCGGAGCGAAAGCGTCGAGCCGCTGTTCACGCTGAGGTCGCCGACCACGGCGCCGTCGACGGTGACCTGGGCCTGCGCCACGGAGACGACGTGGACCGCCGGCGCCGCCCCGACCAGGTTGACAAACGGGGTCGCGAGCCAGGTCAGGCTGAGCGTGGAGGCAGTGACGCCGCTGACCGTCCCGACCGCGGCGCCGTCCACCGTCACCAGCTGGCCGATGGCGTAGCCGCCGGCGAGCCACGAGCCACCCGTGTCGCTGCGCACGATCGTGCCGGACGTGGGCACGCCGACGGGCTGGCTGAAC
>DASSLR010000046.1:0-39082 GCA_035689345.1 Candidatus Dormiibacterota bacterium | reverse complement strand
CAGCCAGACGTTCGGCGGCATCTTCTTCCTCAACGGCCAGTTCGGCGCCGACGACGGCGCCACGCTGAAGGCGGCGCTGATGTCGGTGCTGAGGCCGCCGGCCGAGGTCGTGAAGGCCGCGTACGCGCGGGGGGTTGTGATCCGGCACCTGCCGGGCGGGTGGCTGCGGGCCTCGGTCGGGTGGTGGAACGACGAAGGGGATATTCAGCGGCTCGTCCAAGCGTTAAGGGACGGACTGTGAAAAGGGCCTGGGGGACTCTGGGGCGGCGGGGTTGAAGTTAATTTGTGATTTGGGCTTGACAGGGCGAACAAATTTTCGTACCATCGTCTTATGGTGGGCTGCAGCCTCGAACGGCTTCGGGCCGAGGACATTTCTGAGGCCTCTCCCGACTCGGTAAGGGAGGATCTGAAGCAGCTCTTCCGCTACCGCAGCGCTGTCGACGCCGAGATCCAGCGCCGGGTGCATCGCCTGGACAAGACGAGGGCATTCGAAGTCGACGGCTGCCTCTCGGCCAAGGCCTGGCTGCGCTGGAACTGCCACCTCACGCACGCGGCGGCCTCGGATCGGGTGGAGGTGGCGAGGCAGATGCAGTCGCTGCCCGTCACCAGCCAGGCGCTGGCGGATGGCGAGATCTCCTACCAGCACGCGGCCCTCATCGCCAGGACGGCGCAGCGGCTGGGCAAGCTGTGGCCGGAGGACGGAGAAGAGATCCTGGTCCCGGCGGCCAGGGAAGTGGACCCAGGACGGCTGCGGATGGCGACGATGCAGCTGCGCTACTGCCTCGAGCCGGATGGCGGCGTCCTGCGCGACGCCAACGAAGAAGACGAAAGGCGGTTCCTCAACCTCAGCCAGACGTTCGGCGGCATCTTCTTCCTCAACGGCCAGTTCGGCGCCGACGACGGCGCCACGCTGAAGGCGGCGCTGATGTCGGTGCTGAGGCCGCCGGCCGAGGACGACGAGCGGACGCCGCAGCAGCGACGCGCCGACGCGATGATCGAGCTGGCGCGGAGGCAGCTGGACGGCGGCAACCTTCCAGAGAGCGGCGGGCAGAAGCCGCACATCGCCGTCAACGTCGAGATGTCGACGCTGGCCCAGGAGCCCGGCTCACCGGCGGCGGAGATGGAGTGGTCGAGCACCCCGATCCACGCCGAGACGGCGCGGCGCATCGCCTGCGACTGTTCGGTCACCCCGATCGTGAACGGCGAGCCTTACCAGACCTCCCGAGTGGTACCCGGCGCAATGCGGCGAGCCCTGGCGGCGCGCGACAAGCACTGCCGGTTCCCCGGCTGCGACATGCCGCCGGCGTGGACCGACGCGCACCACATCCAGCACTGGGCGGACGGTGGCGCGACCAGGCTGTTCAACCTGGTCCTCATGTGCAGGCGGCATCACCGTCTGCTGCATGAAGGTCGATGGCGACTGGTGCAGGCCGGCGAAGGCCTGCTGCGGGCGGTCCCGCCCTAGCCGGACGTGTGCGACGCGGCGATGCCGAAAAGGGCGATGCCGAAGATGAAGATCAGGACGAGCACCACGACGCCCGCCACGATCAGGGCCATGTGCACGATCCCGATGATCATGCCCGCCGTCGCCATCCCGTAGCCCGCCTCGCCCGTCTGCTTGATCTGGTTGCGCGCCATGTAGCCGGTGATCGCCGCAACCAGCGCAACCGTGAAGCCGCCGACGCCCGGGATGATGTGCGCGAAGAACGAGCCGATTCCCGCCGCCAGGCTCACGACCGCGAGCGTGTTGGTCTGACCGGCCGCCCCGACGCCCTGGGGCTGCAGGCCCGGCGTGTGCGGCACGGTGCTCGATGGAGCCGCTTGCTGGCCGACGATCTGGGTCTGGGGCGTGGAGGGTGGCGGCGGAGGCGACGAAGGCGGCGGTGGGAGGTCGCTCGGAGGCGTGCTCACGAGGGCAGTCTAACCCCGTTCCTACAATCCAACACGACGGTGGCGACACAGCAGGAAGAGGCGATCCGGCAGCGGCTCCGCGCGGTGCCTGACGAGCCCGGCGTGTACCTGTTCCGGGACACGCGCGGGCAGGTGATCTACGTCGGCAAGGCGCTGCGCCTGCGCGACCGTCTGCGCCAGTACTTCACGCCCGGCTACGCGCAGACCGCGCGCGTCGACGAGATGGTGCGCCGCATCTACGACTTCGAGTTCGTGCAGTGCGCAAACGAGGTCGAGGCGCTCGTCCTCGAGTGCAATCTCATCAAGAACTACCGGCCGCGCTTCAACATCCGCCTCAAGGACGACAAGAACTACCTCTACCTGAAGCTGCCGGTGACCCAGGAGTATCCGCGCGTCCACTACTCGCGGCGCGTGCAGAACGACGGCGCTCTGTACTTCGGTCCCTACACCTCGGCGCAGTCGCTGCGCGGCACCGTCAAGTCGATCCGCCAGCTGCTGCCGTTCCGCACGTGCTCGGACGAGATCTTCAAGCAGGGCAAGGTGTGCCTCGACTTCCACATCAAGCGGTGCCCCGGTCCGTGTGAGAAGCGGATAAGTCCCGAGGATTACAAGGCACGAATCCACGAGGTCGCGCTGTTCATGGAGGGCCGGTCCGACGTGCTCGTCCGCCAGCTCGAGGGCCGTATGGGCGACGCGGCCGACCGGCTCGACTTCGAGAACGCGGCGCGATATCGCGATCAGCTGCAGTCCATCGAGCGCATCGCCGACCGCCAGAAGGTGCTCGTGCACGGTCGGGACGACCAGGACCTCATCGCGTACGCGCGGAAGGGAAACGACGTGTTCGTCGAGGTCGCGTACGTGCGCCAGGGCAAGATGGTCGGCCACGACGGCCATCCCCTCGACGGGGCCGGCGACGCCGGCGAGTCGGAGCTGCTGCGCAGCTTCCTGCTTCAGTACTACACGAGCGCCACCCACGTGCCGCGCAGCGTGATCGTGCCCGGGCCGGTCGAGGATCCCGACCTGATGCGCGACTGGCTCACGCAGCGGCGTGGCGGACCAGTCAGCATCGACGTCCCGCAGCGCGGGCGCAAGCGCGCGCTGGTCACGCAGCTGGCCGAGACCGCGGCGCAGGAGCTCGAGCAGATGCGCATCCAGGCTGACTACGACCGCAGCCGCACCGAGCCGATGCTTGCGGCCCTCGCCGAGGCCCTGGAGCTCGAGCAGCCCCCGAAGCGAATCGAGTGCTACGACATCTCCAACATCCAGGGCGACTCGGCCGTGGGCGCGATGGTCGTGTTCGAGGACGGCAGACCGCGCAACGATCACTACCGCCACTTCCGCATCCGCTACGTGCCGGGGCCGAACGACTTCGCGATGCTGCAGGAGGTGCTGCGCCGCCGGCTCGAGCGCCTGGAGTCGTCATTGCGCCGCGAGGACGCGGACGCCGCGGGCGATCGCTCGTTCACCAGCCGTCCCGACCTGATCCTCATCGACGGCGGCAAGGGGCAGTTGGGCGCGGCCCTCGAGGTGATGGAAGAGGTGGGATTCGCCGACATCCCGACCTTCGCGCTGGCCAAGGAGAGGGAAGAGATCTTCGCGCCCGGGCGCGCCGAGCCCATCGTGCAGGAGCACAACTCGCCCGGAATGTTCCTCGTCCAGCGCATTCGCGACGAGGCGCATCGATTCGCCATCACGCATCACCGCAAGGTCAGGTCGCGCAAGGCGCTGTCCTCACCGCTCGACTCGATCGAGGGCATCGGGCCGGCGCGCAAGCGGGCGCTGCTGCGCCAGTTCGGCTCCGTGCAGGCGATCCGCGATGCGCCCGTCGAGGACATCGTGGCGGTGGGAGTCCCGGAGAAGCTGGCGCGGCGCCTGAAAGAGACGCTATGACGCTCGTAGTTCTCGGGGTCTCGGATTCTCAGCGCCTCGAACACGACCTGGAGATCTTCGAGGCGAAGGGCTTTCGCCGCCTTCGCGACTTCGCCACGCTGCCGGAGGGCGATTCGGTCCTGGGCGTCGTCGGGGGCGGGGCGGAGCTGCTGCGCGACGCGGACCGGATCGGGCTCAAGTACGTGCTGGTGCACGAAGGCGCGGCCGATGGCGAGGCGGAGGGCACATATGAGCGCGCGCACCACCGGGTCGAGTCCAACGAGCTTCCTGAGCTGGCGGAGCACCTGCGCAGTCGCAGGCGGCCGCTCGTCACGTGCCTGGCGTTCGGCTACAAGAACGGCGTGCCAGCGGAAGCGGCTCTGCTGATCGACGCGCGCTTCCTGGACAACCCCTACTGGGATCCCGAGCTGCGTGAGCGCACGGGCCACGACCAGGCGGTCGTCGAGTACGTGATGAAGCAGCCTCCGGCGAAGAAGCTGCTCGACGATCTCGAACGGTTGGTGCGCGAGCTGCTGCCTCTCTATCACGAGAAGGGGCGCATGCACCTGCTGGTCGCGTTCGGGTGCACCGGCGGCCGGCATCGGTCGGTGGTGCTCGCCTCGGAGATGGCCAATCGTCTGCGCGCCATCGACACGATCGACGTCGACTTTGTCACCCGCGACATATAAGTAATGACGCGAGCGCTGGTGCTCGGCGGTGGCGGCTTCATCGGCACAGCCGCGTGCAAGGAGCTGATGCGCCGCGGCATCGAGACGATCGCCGCGGGCCGCAAGGACCGGCCTTACGGCACCTTCACCAGCTACGTCGCGTTCGACCGCGACGATGAGACGCAGCTGAAGAGTGCCCTGGAGACGGCTCAGCCCGACGTCGTGCTCGACCTTGCGTGCTATGAGCCGGCGCAGGTCGACGCCATGATCCGCATCGGCGGCGTGCAGCGATACGTGTTCGTCTCCAGCGGGTCGATCTATCCCGACGTGGAGGGCCGTCCCGCCGTGGAGGACGACTTTCATCCTCTGGAGGGCGAACCGCCGGCCGAGCTGGACTACGCCGGCGGCAAGCGCTGGTGCGAGACGCTGCTGGCGCGCTCGGCTGGTTTCCCCTGGGCGGTCGTGCGCCCGCCCGCGGTGTTCGGCGCAGCCGATCGTTCGCTGCGCATCGCCGCCTACATCCAGCGCGTGGACGACGGGGGCCCGGTGCTCGTGCCCCAGGAGACGTACAAACGGCAGGCAGGCCTCGCGTGGGTCAAGGACGTGGGTTACGCGTGCGCGCTGGCCTGCGATCCGCGCAAGCGGGTCGAGCACCGCGCCTACAACGTGGGCTTCGAGGGCGTCAGCCTGCGCGATCTGATCGAGGGCATCGCCCGGGCCATGGGCAAGCCGGCCGATCTCCGCCCGGTCCCGTTCGCAGATCTGCCGGACGGCGCAAGCCCCTACGGCCCCAATCCGAGGCGGGCGGCAGGCTACGCCATCGACCGCGCCCGGGCCGAGCTCGGCTTCGAGCCCTCGGCCCTGGAAGACGCCCTGGCGGAAACCCTTGCCTGGTACCGCGTCTCGCATCCCTCCCACCCGGGGTACGCCAACCGGCAGCAAGAGCTCGCGCTCGTAAGCTGACGGCCGTGAACGCGCGTCGCGCCGTGCCGTTCGCCGTCGCCGTGCTCGGCGCTGCGGCCGTGACCGGTGGCATCGCGCTCGTCCAGGTGTACGCGTCTGTCGGCGGGCTCTCGGCGCTGTATCTGCTCCTGGTCCTCTGGCTCGGAGCACGCTGGGGCAGGTGGCCCGCGGTCACGGCCAGCGTCGCCGCCTTCCTGCTGTACGACTTCTTCTTCGTTCCGCCCGTCGGCACGTTCACGGTCGCCGGTCCCAGCCAGCTCCTGGAGCTTTTCGTCCTGCTGGCGGTGGCGCTGGTGACCAGCCAGCTGGCCGCGTCGCTGCGCCGCACGCAGGCGACCGCCGAGGCCATGGCTTCGCAGTCACGGGCGCTCTACGAGCTTGCGACCGCGGCGCTGCGCTCGCCGGAGGCGTCCAGGGCGCTCGCGCTGCTGTGTGAGCGCGCCCGGGCGGTGCCGGGCGTGCGCCGCTTCGGGCTCGCGTCGGTCGCCGGTGGCAAGGCCGCACACCTGAGCGGTGACGAGCTGACCGCCCACGAGCTGACCCAGGCGGCCTGGAGCTTCGAGTCAGGTCGCGCGGTCGGTATCTCGGTGAGCGAGGGCACGGTCCGGCTGATGCGCACCCACCCTGGCCGCACCGACCCGGCGTACCTGCCCATGGACAGCGGCGTCGCCGTCGTCGAGCTCGACGCGGACGGTCCGGCGGAGGCCGACCTCAGGATGCTGGCGGCGCTCATCGGGCTCGCGGGCCTGCTGCTCGATCGCCGGCGCGCGGCCCTCGAGGCGGAAAGGGCGCGTGGTCTCGAAGCCTCGGACCGGCTGAAGGCCGCGATCCTCTCGTCCGTGTCGCACGAGCTCAAGAGCCCGATCGCGTCGCTCCGGGCGGGCCTCACAGCGCTCGCGGCGCCCGGCGCCGGCCTGGCCTCCGACCAGCAGGACCTGGCTCGCGACATGGACCGCCAGGCCACGAGGCTCGACCACATGGTGGGCGACATGCTCGCGCTGTCGCGCCTGGAAGCGGGCGTCGAGCTGCACCGCGAGCCCCACTCGTTCGCCGATCTCGTGGGCACGTCGGTGCGCCAGGTACGGTCAGAGCTCCAGGGTCACGACCTGGAGGTCGATGCACCTGCCGACCTGCCGGCGGTCGACGTCGACGAGACCCAGGTCGGACGTGTGCTGACGAATCTTCTCGAGAACGCCGCCGAATGGTCGCCCGCCGGCGGCGGCATCGGCATCGGCGCGGCGTCGCGCGACGGAAAGCTCGAGGCGTGGGTGGAGAACGACGGTCCGGCGATCCCCCCGACCGACCTCGATCGCGTGTTCGACACTTTCTGGACACGGCGCGCGACAGGTACCGGGCTCGGCCTCGCGATCTGCAAGCGGGTGGTCGAGGCGCACGGCGGCACCATCCGCGCGGAGAACATGCGCCGCGGTCCACGCTTCACCTTCACTCTCCCACTGGCGCGCCTGGCAAGCACGCACTCGCAATGAGCGGTCGCGTCCTGGTGGTCGACGACGAGCTCGAGATGCAGCGCGCGCTGCGCGCGGGCCTGCAGTATCACGAGTTCGACGTGCGCACGGCGGGGAGCGGGGAGGAAGCTCTGCGCGAGTCGGCCGCGTGGCGCCCCGACGTGGTGCTGCTCGACCTGGGCCTGCCCGGAATGGACGGTTTCGAGACCCTGAGCAAGCTTCGCCCCGCCACTCGCGCGGCGATCATCGTGGTGAGCGTCATGCCGGGCGAGCGCGACAAAGTGCGCGCGCTCGACGCGGGTGCCGACGACTACGTGGTCAAGCCGTTCGGGACCGAGGAGCTGGTAGCTCGCATACGCGCGGTGCTGCGCCGGCAGGCGGATGTTTCCGCGGGCGAGCCGGTCGTGAAGGCGGGCGACCTCGAGATCGACCTCGCGCGGCGGAGCGTGACCGTCAAGGGCCGCGCGGTGCGGCTGACGCCGACCGAGTACGAGCTGTTGCGCTACCTCGCGCTGCACGCGGGCAAGCCGGTCACGCACAACACACTGTTGCGCCAGGTGTGGGGTGAGTACGCGGTCGGTGACAGGTACAACACGCGCTACGTCGTGGCCCAGATTCGCAAGAAGATCGGCGACGACCCATCCAACCCGCGCTACATCGTCAGCGAGCCCGGAGTCGGCTACCGGCTCGAAGGCTAGGTCTCGGAGCGGCCGCGGTTCAGCAGATAGGCCGAGAACAGGGCCATGAGAACGATGCCGGGCGACCACCCCAGGCCGGGTCCGAACGGGTCGTACGAGGAGAGGTCGACGCCGACCGCCAGCCCGCTCACTGCCGCAAACACCGTGACGATCAGCGCGCCGCGCACATACCCGTGGCGGGCGAAGAACAGCTGGACCCCAAGCAGCCGTCGACGGCGCCGTACGTGCCGCTCGGGAAGCGGAGCCGCGTGGGCGAGAACCTTCTCGCGCCTGCCCAGCCGGTAGCGGGCCGCGGTCGGATGCGGCTCGATAGGTCCTCGCGCCACCTCGCGGTCGGGTGGAGGCGGGACTTCCAGCGGCTCCCACCACGGCTCCTTGCGACGTTTCCGGTACCAGACGTAGCCCGCGGCTCCGAGCACCAGCCAGACGAGGAAGACGCCGGTGGAGTTGGAGATGTTCTGGAAGATCAACTGCGTGAACACCGTGCCGATGGCGAGCGCTCCGACGATTGAAAGCACGGGGATGCTGGCTCGTCCGTAAGGGATGTTGAACGGCATCTCGTAAGGCCGGTAGAGGTCCGGCTCCACGAAACGCAGCCGCATCACCGCAAGGTGCGCGGTGGCGAATGCGAAGGTCGCCGCGAGCGCGTACACCGCGCCGAGGAGGTCGATCTGCGCGGGCAGGATGAGCGCGGCGGCGACGATGCCGAAGACGATGATCGACACGTAGGGCGTCTTGAAGCGCGGGTGCAGGCTCGAGAACGCCTTCGGGAAAAGGTCGTTCTGCGCCAGCGAGTAGCTCAGGCGCGAGATGCCGATGAGACCGGCGTTGGTGGCGATGATCAGGATCGTGAAAGCCAGGATGCCGACCCAGATGCCGGCCCAGTAGGCGAGCCAGTCGAGCGGGAACTTGGAGACGATGCCGGCAACCGGGTCGTCTTTCCACGTGACCGCGAGGTCGGTGATGTAGGCGCCGTGCTCGTTGAGGTGAACCGGGAACACGCTCATGCCCACCGTGGGCAGGACAGCCGAGACCGCGAGCACCGCGACGATGACGCCGAAGTACGCGCGCGGCACGCTCTTGCCGGGATTCTTGGCCTCTTCGCTGAGGTTGGAGATGGTCTCGATGCCCGTGTAGGTGACCATCGCGAGCGAGATGCTGGCGAGGAAATTGCCCCACGTGGGCGCGACGCCCCACTTGATGTTGTCGATCACCGTTTGCCAGTGGAGCAGCAGCCAGACGCCGAGTATCACCAGGGCAAACTGCGTGACCAGGTCGAGCATCGCGAGGAACACGTTGATCGCGCTCGATTCCTGGATGCCGACGATGTTCAAGATCATGAGTAGGCCGGTCAGCGTGACCGCCGCGAGCGCGTGCGGAATCGGCTGCTGGAAGGTCTGGAACAGCGGCAGGTACTTGCCGAACACGCCGAGGTAGGAGATCGCCGTGTACGCGGAGATCGACACGGTCGCCGCGAAGTTGAGCAGCTGGATCCAGCCGACCAGGAACCCGATGGGCTCGTTGAATGCGCGTCGCGCGAAGCTGGAGCTGCCGCCCGCGTGCGGCAAGGCCGCCGTGCCCTCCGCGTAGTTGAGCGCGGTGGTGATGAAGATGAACCCCGCGAGGATCAGCGCGAGCGGCGTCAGGCCGAGGGCGTAAGCCGCGGTGACCCCCAGCGCGTAGTAGATGCTCGAGCCGACGTTGCCGTAACAGGCGGCGAACAGCGCCGGCGCGCCGAGGGTGCGCGGCAGCTTGGCGGGACGCCTGATGACGACGCGGAGGTCGCCCGGTCTCCGGCCCCGTCTGGCGACCGAATCCGAACTCACAGGACCCGACATTAACCCTTCCGCGCCAACCCCATACAGACTTCATACGGCGATCGCCGACGTCCAAACGGTCTCCTCACAGGGCTTTTCCTAGCGTGGGAATCGATGCGCAACGCGATCGTGCAGATGCCCGATCACCGCTCCGGCGGCCAGCAACGATCGGTCCTGAGAACCGCCATCAGGCAGCTGGAGCGAGCGGACATCTACCTGGCGTCGGTGAGCGCGATCGACATGGGGGACTGGGCGGCCCAACGCTCCGTCCGACAGCTGCGTGACGACCTGGAGAGCCTCCGCCGGCATCTGAGCGACCTGCGCGCGCGTTCCGCTCCGTGAGTCGCGCTCACGGCCTCGGCGCGCGGCGGATCAAGGTCCACGCCGCCAACCTCGGTCCACTGCTGTGCTGGTCGATCGTTTTCGCCGACATCGGCACGTCCATCTACTACGTACCCGGAATCGTCTCCTCGCAGGGGTACGACAGGCGCACGGCCATCTTCGTGGCCATGACCGCCGTGGCGTTCGTGCTGCTCGCCCTCAAGTACGCCGAGGTGACGTGGCGCAATCCCGAGGGCGGCGGCGTCGTGACCATCGCGTCGCGCGCGCTGCACCCGCTGCTGGGCCTTCTCGGCGGCTGCTTCATCATCGTCGACTACTACCTCACCGCTGCGCTGAGCGCGTTCTCAGGTGTCATGTACCTCGCAGTGGTGATCCCGACCGTGGCTTGGGGAAACGGGCTTCCGGGCACGCTGATCGCGCTGGCAGGTCTGGCCTTCCTCAATTTCATGGGCATCCGCGAGAGCGCGACCGCGAGCTTCATCGCCGCGCTGCTTGCGGCTGCCGGCCAGCTGTTGGTGGTCGTGCTGGTGGCAGTGCAGCTGGGAATGCCGGGGATCATCCACAGCTTCCAGCTCGTCGGCCAGGGGCCACCGCCGCTGACGCCGATGACTTACATCTTTGGTTTCGGCGCCGCGTTCCTCGCATTCTCGGGACTCGAGAGCGTGGCCCAGATCGCGCCGGCGATGCGATCGCCGCGGCGGGTGACGGCCTACCGCACGATGGGGCTTGTGATCGTCCTCATGCTCATCACCAGCCCGATCCTGTCGCTGTGGCAGACGGTGCTGGTGCCGGATCCCAACAACACCGCCAACAGCAGCCAGCTGCTCTCATTGCTCGCCGGCCGCTACTCGGGTCAGTTCGTGGCGGACTACGTGGCGGTCACCGGCGCGGTGCTGCTCATGTTCGCGACCAACACCGCGATCATCGGCGGATACCACGTCTTCCTCGCGCTGACGCGGATGGGATTCCTGCCGCGCGTCATCGAGCTGCAGAACGCGTGGCGCCGCACTCCGCACGTCGCCATCCTCGCGGCGACAGTGCCTCCGGTCGCCATCGTGCTGGTGGCTTCGAGTAATCCCGCGGGCACTGCTGTGTTCCTCGGCAACCTCTACGCATTCGGCCTGCTCGGCTCGATCATCCTCACCAACGTCGCGCTCGATGTGATCCGCCGGCGCGAGCTGAAGATCACCCGGGGGTCGTGGCCTCGGACGGTCTTTGTGATCGGCGTGATCACCACCGCACTACCGGTCGTCGCGTGGGTGGTCAACCTTTTCGCCAAGCCGGACGCCACAGTTTTTGGCGGCGGCCTGACGTTGGTGGGACTGGTGGTCGGCCTGTGGACGTACCGCCGTGGGCGCGCCCGCCGGCCCGCGGTATTCCCGGTGCCGTATCGACCGGAGATGGCCGCGGAGTCGATCGCGCTGCAGTTCGAGCGCCGGCCTGCCGACGTGCTCGTGCTGCTGCCGCGCGACCAGAACATCGCCGACGTCGTCATCAAGGAGGGCGTCGCCGCGGCACACGGCAAGCGCGTGGTCTTCCTCTATCGCGGCTCAGCGCCGCCAGGGCCGGCGGAGCTGTGGGAGGTGAGCGACCCGTACCTCAAGGACTACACGGCCCAGGACGCCTTCACGCGCGCCGAGCTCAGCTCGCGCCAGGACGTGCCGAGCCGGCGCTACGTCTACGTGCCCGGCAGCCTGCCGCGCGATGCGATCGCGCGAGTGTGGGCCGAGGTGCGGCCGCACGAGACGGTGGTGGTCCAGGGCGAGCAGGACGTGCTGCCCCCGGTCGCGCTGGCCCGGGTGCGGCACCGCAACCTGCACGGGGTGCCGGTCCTGCACCTCGTCAGCAGCCACGTCCGCCTGGCCGCCGCCGGCGCCTGAGCGCCCCCACCCCTGACCCCTCCCCCTGAGAGGGGGAGGGTGCCTTTCCGCTAAGCGCTGATGATCAGGTCCTTCAGCTCGCGCGGGTAATCCGTCATCACGCGGCGGCCGTCCTCGGTGATGAGCACCGTGTCGGAGTGCCGGAACCCGCCGACGTCCTTCAGGTAGACGCCGGGCTCGACGGTGAACACCATGCCCGGCTCGAGCACCGCCTCGTCGCCGCGGTCGAGGAACGGCGCCTCGTGGGCCTCCAGGCCGATCGAGTGGCCGACGTGGTGGCGCAGCTCGTCGCGCACGCCGAGCTCCTCCGCCAGCCTGACCACGGCCAGCTCGATCTCGGCCGCCGGCACCCCGGGCGACATCGTCTCGATCGCGTGGGTCTGAAGCTTGAGCATCGCGTCGAACGCCCGCTCCTGCGCGCCGGTGGGTGGGCCGATGAACATGGTGCGTTCGAGCTCGCTGTGGTAGCCGTCGATGTCGGCGCCCGCACCCGTGACGAGCACGTCGCCGGCCTGCACACCGTGGCCACGGACGAAGCCGTGAGGCATCGCCGTGGAACGGCCGGCCACGAACATCGCCGGCAGTTCGTTGGAGGAGAAACCGCGCGGCCGCCAGCCCGGCATCTCGCGCACCATCTCGGCCACGGACTCGACGGCCGCCGGGGCATAGCACTCCATCTCGGTCTTGCCCGTCACGATCGCGTTTTGCATGCGCCGATGAGCTCGCGCGGCCCATTCGCAGCTGAGCTGGATGCACTCGATCTCGGCCGCGGACTTCACCCTGCGCAGCGACTCCACGAGCATCTCGGCGTCGACAGGCGGCTTGCCTGTGATGACGGACAGGGCCGGCCCGCGGTAGCCCCAGTAGGGAACGAAGCCGTCGTGGTCGGCGCCGATCCGCTCCGGTTGCGCGCCCACCTCGGCGAGCGCCACGCCGAGCCTTTCCATCGGATGCTCGGAGCCGGGGTATTCGAAGTAGACGTCCAGCCGGTCGATGCCCGCGATCGACTCCGCGTGCTCCTTCTCGACCGCGGGCACCACCATCGCCGTGTAGGCGTTGGGACCGAGCACGAGCGCGATGGGCCTCTCCGTGGGCACGTGGTGGAAGCCAGTGAGATAGGCGACACGCGCGGGATAGAAGACGCACATCGCGTCCAGGTGCATCGCTTCCATGCCGGCGGTTACGGCCTCGCGCCGGGCGCGGTACTCCTCGTCGGTGATCTTGGGGAGCGCGCGGGGTTGAGCTTTCTTAGTACGCGGCAAGGTCGCGCATCGCCTTCACGATCTTTTCGGGACTGGGCATGAAGAACTCTTCCTGTGGGGAGTTGAAGGGCATGGCCGGAATGTCCGGCGCGGCGACACGGACGACGGGTCCGTCCAGGTCGTCGAACGCGTGCTGCGCGATGGTCGCCGCGACCTCGGCGCCGAAACCGCCCGTCAGGTTGTCTTCGTGCACGACCATCGCCTTGCCCGTCTTGCGCACGGAGGCCACGATCGTTTCGCGGTCCAGCGGCGCGAGCGTGCGCAGGTCTACGACCTCGACGCTGATGCCGTCGCCCTCGAGCTCGGCCGCCGCCTGCAGGCAGTAGTGGGTCATCAAGCCCCAGGCGAAGCAGCTCAGCCGTGATCCCTCGCGGCGGACGGCGGCGGGACCTATCGCCAGCAGGTGATCGCCGTCCGGCACCTCTTCGGTCACGAGCCGGTAGACCTTCTTGTGCTCGAGGAAGAGCACCGGGTCGGGGTCACGCACCGCCGATTTCAGCAGGCCGTGCGCGTCCGAGGGTGTGCTTGGAATCACCACCTTCAGCCCGGGCACGTGGGCGTAGAACGCCTCGATCGACTGAGAGTGGTAGAGGCCTCCGTGCACGCCGCCTCCGAAAGGCGCGCGGATGACAATGGGGACGGACCAGTCGCCGTTCGACCTGTAGCGCGTGCGCGCGGCCTCGCTCACGATCTGGTCGAAGGCGGGGTGGATGAAGTCTGCGAACTGGATCTCGGCGATCGGGATCAGGCCGTTCAACGCGGCGCCGATCGCGATGCCGACGATGCCCGATTCGGCGAGCGGCGTGTCGAGGACTCGCGCCTCGCCGAATCTCGCGTACAGCCCGTCGGTGGCGCCGAAGACGCCACCTTTGCGGCCCACGTCCTCGCCCAGCACGAGCACTCGCTCGTCGCGCTCCATCTCCTCGGTGATGGCGGCGCGCACCGCTTCGATCATGCGCATCTCGGCCATTTGCTAAGCCCCCAGAGCATATGTATAGACTGGACGAGGGGGAGAGGATCGCCGGATCCTGGAGGTGATCCCATTTCATTTTCGGCCGACGTCAAGAACGAGTTGGCCGGACTGCTGCCGGCCCGCCCCTGCTGCCAGCTGAGCGAGCTGCTTGGCGTCTACTTCGGATCCCGAGGCCGCCTGCTGCGGCGCGGAGCCGACGGCCAGGTGGCGTATTTCTCGCTGCTGCGCAACGCGGTGGCGCGCAAGGTGGTGCGGCTCGGCCGCGCCGTCGGCCACATGGAAGCGAAGTACCAGACCGTGAGGACGAAGAAGCGAATGGTCTTCTTCATCGAGCTGTCGCTGCCACACGGTCTGCAGAACGCGTTCATGCAGTCGGCGGCGCGGGCCGTGCCGGATGCGGCGTGCGATCGCAAGGCCCTGCTCCGGGGCCTGTTCCTCGGCTGCGGCTCGGTGAACGCGCCGAGCTCGCGCTACCACCTCGAGTTCGTCGCCCCGAGCGAGTCGTGGGCAAATGCGATCACGACGCTCACGACGGATGCCGGCGTGCCGGCGGGGGTCATGGAACGCGGCGGTCAGCACGTCGTCTACGTGAAGGAAGGCGACAGCATCGTGCGCCTGCTGTCGCTCATGGGCGCGAGCCGGGCCGTGATGGAGTTCGAGAACGTTCGCGTCGTGCGCTCGGTGAGCGGCCAGGTCAACCGGCGTCTCAATTTCGAGACGGCCAACATCGGCAAGGCGATCGGCTCGGGGCTGCGGCAGGCCGCGGCCATCGAGCGCCTGGAGGCCGCGGGCCG
Organism: Candidatus Dormiibacterota bacterium; assembly: GCA_035689345.1. GTDB lineage: Bacteria > Chloroflexota > Dormibacteria > Dormibacterales > Dormibacteraceae > CF-118. The sequence continues at coordinate 24,439 of DASSLR010000046.1, read as the reverse complement.
CATCGACGCGCTGCCGGAGGCGCTGCGCGAGATGGCGCGCTGGAGGGCGGCCTACCCGGAGCTCAACCTCGCCGAGCTAGCCGAGCGCATGAAGCTCTCGAAGTCGGCAGTCAATCACCGCCTGCGGCGCCTGCAGCAGATGAGCGGCCCGGCTGAGCCGCCCGACCACGCTCGAAGGTCGGCCTAACATTTAGACCGTCTTCGACAGCGGATAGAAGGGAGCGGGCTCGCCAGCATGGCTGTAAAGGTCGGCATCAACGGCTTCGGACGCATCGGCCGCAACATCTTTCGCGCGGCGCTCAAGCTCGACGCGGACATCGATTTCGTCGCGGTCAACGACATCGGCGACGCGCACACGTTTGCCCACCTGCTGAAGCACGACACGACGTTCGGCACGCTGCCGGAGGCGGTGTCGTCGAAGGACGACGCCATCAACGTCGACGGCCGCAGCATCAAGTTTCTCAGCATCAAGGACCCCGGCGAGCTGCCGTGGAAGGACCTCGGCGTGGACATCGTGGTCGAGTCCACCGGACTGTTCACCGACGCCACCAAAGCCCGCGTGCACGTCGACCGTGGCGGCGCGAAGAAGGTCATCATCTCGGCGCCGGCGACGCACCAGGACTTCACGGTCGTGATGGGCGTCAACCACAAGGGCTACGACCCGAAGAAGCACAACGTCATCTCGAACGCCAGCTGCACAACGAACTGTTTCGTGCCGCTGGCCAAGGTGCTGCACGACTCGTTCGGCATCGAGAGCGGCTTCATGACGACGATCCACGCCTACACGGCGGACCAGCGGCTGCAGGACCTGCCGCACAAGGACCTCCGCCGCGCGCGGGCCGCGGCGGACAACATCATCCCGACCTCGACCGGCGCCAACCGGGCCGTCGCCGAGGTGCTCCCGGACCTGACCGGCAAGTTCGTCGGCATGTCGTTCCGGGTGCCGGTTCTGGACGTCTCCGTCGTTGATCTCAGCGTGGAGCTGGGCAAGTCCACGACTGTCGAGGACATCAACGCCGCGTTCGACGAGGCCGCCAGCGGCGAGCTGAAGGGCATCCTGTCGGTCAGCCACGAGGAGCTCGTGTCGTCCGACTTCAAGGGCGACTCGCACTCTTCGATAGTCGACGCTCCGCTCACCCTGATGCTGGGCCCGCAGAAGGCGAAGGTCGTCAGCTGGTACGACAACGAGTGGGGCTTCAGCTGCCGCATGGTCGACCTCATCGCGTACATGGCGAGCACGCTCTGAAGGCTTCGATCGCGTCCGTCGACGTGTCCGGCAAGAGGGTCCTCGTCCGCGAGGACCTCAATGTGCCGATGAATAACGGCCAGATCACCGACATGACGCGCATCAAGGCCGCGGTGCCCACCTTGAAGGACCTGCAGTCGCGCGGCGCTTACGTGATCGTCATGTCGCATCTCGGCCGCCCGAAGGGAGTGGACCAGTCGCTGTCGCTCCGCCCGGTGGCCCAGGAGCTCGGGCGCGCGCTGTGGACGGAGGCGAAATTCGCGTACGACTGCGTGGGCCCGCAGGCCCAGTCCGCGGTGTCGCGCATGCAGCCCGGCTCGGTGCTCGTGCTCGAGAACGTGCGCTTCCATCCGGAGGACGAGGCGAACGACCCCACCTTCGCTCAGCAGCTGGCGTCGCTCGCCGACATCTTCGTCCTCGACGCCTTCGCCTCGTCGCATCGCGCCCACGCGTCGGTCGTCGGCGTCGCCCACTTCCTGCCCGCCTACGCCGGCCTGCTGATGGAGGCGGAGCTCAACGCGCTCCACGCGGCGCTCGACTACCCGAAGCGGCCGCTGGTCGCCGTCATCGGCGGCGCCAAGGTGTCGACCAAGATCGGCCTGCTCAACAACCTGGCCACGAAAGTGGACGCCCTGATCATCGGCGGCGCGATGGCCAACACGTTCCTGAAGGCCCAGGGCCACGAGACCGGGAACAGCCTGATCGACGACACCGCGCTCGACGCGGCCAACCAGATCTGGAAGACGATGGGCCAGCGGCTCGTGCTCCCGGTCGACCTGGTGGCCACCCAGCAAACGCTGTCCGGCCAGCCGATGAAGGTTTTCTCCTCCGACCACGTCGACCCTGGCTGGATCGCGGTCGACATCGGCCCGCAGTCGGTGAACCTGTTCGCCCAGCGATTGCAGGGCGCCGGCACCATCGTCTGGAACGGCCCCATGGGCATCACCGAGGTCAAGGACTTCAGCGCCGGAACAAAGGCTGTAGGTGAGGCCATCGCGTCGTCAGGCGCATACACTCTCGTCGGCGGTGGCGACACGGCCGCCGCTGTCGACGCACTGGGTCTGGCCGGTCGGTTTTCGTTTGTTTCGACCGGAGGCGGAGCAACCCTCGAGTACCTCGAGGGCAAGGAGCTGCCCGGCGTCGCCGTTCTGAAGGAGGCGTAGTTGCCAACAGCGACCACGACTGTCAAGGCGCTGCTGGCCGCCAACTGGAAGATGAACCCGGTAGACGGCGGTGAGGCCGTCGACCTGGTCAAGGGCATCCTCGGCGTGTCCTCCGAGGCGGCCGACAACGTCGAGGTCGCGCTGTTTCCGCCGTTCCCGTGGCTGCTCGGGGTGGCCGAGGTGCTGGAAGGATCTCGAGTGGCGCTCGGAGCGCAGGACTGCTTCTGGGAAACCTCCGGCGCGTACACGGGCGAGGTCTCGCCGGCCATGCTCCGCGGCTGGTGCCAGTGGGTCATCGTCGGTCACTCGGAGCGGAGGGTGATCCTCGGTGAGACGGACGACATGGTCGCGCGCAAAGCCGCGGCCGCGCTGTCGACGGGCCTCAACGTCATCGTTTGCGTGGGCGAGCTCGAGGACCACTACGACGCCGGTCGCAGCGACGAGATCGTGACCGGGCAGGTCAAGGCAAGCCTCGCCAACTGCTCGGCGGACGACTCGTCGCGCCTGGTCGTCGCGTACGAGCCCGTCTGGGCGATCGGCACGGGCAAGAACGCCGACCCCGAGCACGCTTACAAGACGATGCGCCTCATCCGCAAGGTGGTGGGCGAGCTGATCGGCGCCGGCGCGGCGCGGAAGGTGCGCGTCCTTTACGGCGGCAGCGTGAACGCGGCGAACGTTGAGTCCTACGTGGAGCTGCCGCTGTGCGACGGCTGCCTCGTCGGCGGCGCGAGCTTGAAGGCGGACGAGTTCGCGCAGATCGTGAGGGTCACGAACGAGGTGTACAGCCATAACCGTTAAGGGCCTGGCTTCGCTCGTCCTGCTGCGCCACGGCCAGAGCACCTGGAACCTCGAGAACCTCTTCACCGGCTGGCACGACGTGCCCCTGAGCGAGAGGGGCGAGGCCGAGGCTCGCGAAGCCGGCCGCCTGCTGACGCGCGAAGGGCTGCTGCCCACCGTGGTGCACACGTCGGTGCTGATCCGCGCCATCCAGACCGCCGACCTCACGCTCGGCGAGATGGGCCGGACGTGGATCCCGGTACGCCGCAGCTGGCGCTTGAACGAGAGGCACTACGGCGCCCTGCAGGGCCTCAACAAAAAGGAGACGTCTGAGCGGTACGGCGCCGACCAGGTGAAGCTGTGGCGGCGCAGCTACGATGTGCGGCCGCCGGCGCTCGAACCGAGCGACGAGCGCCACCCGGCGCGCGACGAGCGCTACGCCGCCATGCCGCCCGAGCTTCTGCCGAGCAGCGAGTGCCTGAAGGACGTGGTCGCGCGGATGCTGCCGTACTGGTACGACGCGATCGTTCCGGACCTGCTCACGCAGCGGTGCGTGCTCGTCTCGGCGCACGGCAACAGCCTGCGCGCGCTGGTCAAGCACCTGGACGGCCTGAGCGAGCAGGAGGTCGTCGACCTCGACATTCCGACGGGCGTCCCGCGCGTCTACGACCTGCGCTCGGATTTCAGCGTCCACTCGTGGCGCTATCTCGGTGATGCCGCCGAGATCGAGCGGCGGGCGGCCGAGGTGAAGGCCCAGACCTCGCGCGGCTAGACTGAGTTTGTATTCGGTCGTTCGCTTCTGAAAGGGGGAATCGTTTCGTATGGCTTATGAGCTTCCGCCACTTCCTTACGGCTTCGACGCGCTCGAACCGCACATCGACGCCAAGACCATGGAGATCCATCACGACAAGCACCACCAGGCTTACGTGAACAACGCGAACGGCGCTCTCGAGAAGCATCCCGAGCTCGCGAAGAAGTCGGTCGAGGACCTGCTGCGCGGCATCAGCTCGGTGCCCGAGGACGTGCGCAACGTCCTGCGCAACAACGCGGGCGGCCACTCGAACCACTCCATCTTCTGGACGATCATGGGCCCGGGTGGCGGCGGCGCTCCGTCCGGCCGGCTCGGCGACGCGATCAACAGCACGTTCGGCTCCTACGACGCGTTCAAGGAACAGCTGACCAAGGCCGCGGTCGGGCAGTTCGGCAGCGGCTGGGGCTGGCTGATCGCCGACTCGGGCGGCAAGCTCTCGATCAAGGGCTACCCCAACCAGGACAGCCCCTACATGGAGGGCATGACCCCGATCGTCGGCGTCGACGTGTGGGAGCACGCCTACTACCTCAAGTACCAGAACAAGCGCCCGGACTACGTCGCCGCGTGGTTCAACACGATCAACTGGAAGGCGGTCGCCGAGCGCTACAAATAGCCTCTTGACGGCATAATTCACCAGCCGTAGAATTCATCACGCGATGAATTACGGGAGGTGGACGTGATGTCGAGGCATTCCGTGGAGCAGCTGGTGGCCCCGGTCGTCGCGGGTGTGTTGGTGCTCGTGACGCTGCTGGCTTTGATCGGTACGGCGATCCGGGATCCGAGGCCGCGCGACATCGCGGTCGGGGTCGTCGGCCCGGCACCTGCCGTCAGCCAGGTGACCGGCGCGCTGTCCGCGAAGGCGCCGGGCGTTTTCGCCTTCACCTCGTACGACTCCGAGGACGCCGCCCGGAGCGCGCTCGACAGCAGGACCATCGATGGCGCCGTCCTCCTGGGACAGACGCCCAGGATCATCGTGGCGGGCGCCGCCGGCGACGCCAACACCGGCGTCATCACCACGGTGTTCGGGGCCGCGCTCGCCTCTCAGGCCGGCGGCGGTCCGGTTCCGGTGGAGGTCGTGCACCCCTTCGCCGGTGGCGACGCGCACGGCCTCGTCCTCTTCTTCCTGGTGCTCGCGACGCTGATCTCGACGCTGGTGGTCGGGGTCGGGCTGTTGGTGCGAGCTCGCGAGCGCGGAGTGACGGCGTGGCTCGGCGTGACGGCGGTGTGGGCCCTGGTGGCGGCAGCCGCCGGCGCGCTGGTCGTCGACTGGATCTCGGACTGGCCGTACGACGCGGCCGGGATCGTGTCCGTGGCGGCCCTGCTCGCGCTGGCGTCGCTGGCGGTAGGCACCGTCATCGGTGGAGCGGCTCGTCTGCTCGGGCTGCCCGGGCTTGGCCTCGCCGCGCTCATCGCGGTGCTGCTCGACCTGGTTTCGTCCGGCGGTCCGGCGGGCAGCAACTTTCTGCCCGACGCGTACAGATGGATGGGGCCGTGGATGCCCGCGGGGCAGCTCTACAGCGCGCTTCGGGGAGCGCTGTACTTCGGCGGCCAGGGGGTCGGCACGCCCCAGCTGGTCCTGGTCGGTTGGCTTGCCGCGGGGCTGCTGCTCATGACCATCGCCGCGGGCTTGACGCGGCGTGCGCCGAAGCCGGTTGTAGCGCCGGCTCACTGAGCGCGGTGCCAAGAACGGGGCGGCGCCCGGGCGGTGGAGGCGCCAGGGAGACGATCCTCGCCGCGGCGCGTGCTCACTTCAGCGAAGTGGGTTACGACGGCGCGACGACGCGAGCGATCGCGGCGAGCGCGCGCGTCGATCCCGCGTTGATCTCTCACTACTTCGGCTCGAAGGAAGCGCTATTCCTGGCGGCGATCGAGTTTCCCGTCGATCCGGCCGAGTTCATACCCCGGCTGCTCGCCCCGGGTCTCGACGGCCTCGGCGAGCGACTCGTGAGGTTCTTCCTCCAGACGTGGGACTCGCCGGCGGGCAGTCCCATCCTGGCTCTCATCCGTTCGGTGGTCGGCAGCGAGCGCGCGGCCGCCGAGCTGCGTGAGTTCGTGAGCCGCGAGGTGCTCGCTCGCATCGCGGCCGCCATCGAGCTGGACCAGCCCCAGCTGCGCGCGACGCTCGCCGCCAGCCAGCTCATCGGATTGGCGATGCTGCGCTACGTCATCAAGGTCGAACCGTTCGCTTCGGCAAGCGCAGACGAGATCGCGACGTGGCTCGGTCCGACCGTGCAGCGCTACCTCACCGATCCGGACGTCCCTTCCCGCCGGCCCCCTCGCCGGTAGAATCCGGGAGTTCATTCATGACCAACGTCAAGAACGCGCTAGTCATCATCGAAGTGGTGCTCGCTGTCCTGCTGGTGGCCGGTGTGCTGGTGCAGACTCCCAAGGCCACGGGGTTGGGTGGGACGATCGGAGGCGGAGGCGATGGGCTGGGTGGAGGTTATCGGACGCGCCGCGGCCTGGAGCGTCAGATCTACTGGACCACCTGGGTCGTCGTCTTCGCCTTCCTGATCTGCTCGGTCGCCAACATCTGGGTGACGGAGCTCAAGTAGGGCCTCTCCGGTTGGCCCGCAAGGCGGGGATCGGGCTGCTGCTGGCCGCGCTGGCGCTGGCCGCGTGTCAGCCCATCGCCACGCTCCCCAAGCCCGCCCGCGGCGGCACTGCGGTGGAGGCGCTGGTCGGATCGCCAGGCCCCCTGAATCCGCTGTACGAGCAGGACGACACGACGCGCGACGTCGACAGCGTCATCTACCAGGGCCTGACGACCGTCGACGGCAACCAGCGGGTGGTCGGCCTGCTCGCGAGCAGCTGGGCGATCTCGCCTGACCACCTGAGCTACACGTTCACGCTGCGCGACGGGATCAGGTGGGCGGACGGCGAGCCCTTCTCCGTGGACGACGTCCTGTTCACGTTCAAGGTCCTGCAGGACCCCGAGTACGACCTTCCCGGCGCCGCCTTCTGGCGGCAGCTCGGCGTGGCGCAGGCCGGCGACAACCAGGTTGTGTTCACCCTGCGCGCGCCCAGCGCCGCGTTCCCGCTCGCGCTGCGCATCGGCATCATCGCCAAGCACCTCTTCAACGGCATGGCGCCGCCCCAGATCGCGGCCAGCGCGTACAGCGGCACGCGCGCCATCGGCACGGGGCCGTTCATGGTCGCGTCGATCGACTCACGGGGCATCACGCTCGACCGCAACCCTTACGCCGTGCCCAAGCCTTACCTCGACCACCTGGTCATGCGCACCTACCCCGCGAACAACCCGCAAGCGGCCATCCTGGCCGTGCGCTCGGGCGCGGCGGACCTGGTCGGCGGCCTCGAGCCGGAGGAGCTGAACGCGCTGCAGAACGCGAGCGACGTGACCGTGATGGACGCGCGCACGTACACGAACGCGTTCGTGAGCATGAACCCCGACGGCGACGGCAAGACGTACTTCGGCGACGTCAACGTCCGCCGTGCCCTGGTGCAGGCGGTGAACCGCGCCTCGGTGATCAGCGACGTGCTGAGCGGGCACGCGGAGGTCGACCCGACCCCGATTCCCGCCGGCGACTGGGCTTTCGCCGAATCCGCCGCGCGCAAGTACCCGTATGACCAGCTCGCGGCCTCGCGCGCGCTGGAGACGGCGGGCTGGACGCTTCCGGCGGGCCGGCAGGTGCGGACGAACAAGTCCGGCCTTCCGTTCCAGGTGAGCCTTGTCGTCTCGGATTCGTTTCCAAACCGCGAGATCGCGGATGCGGTTGCGCATCAGCTCGGCGGCATCGGCGTTGAGGTGAAGGTGAAGCCCGTGCCGCCGTCCGATCTCATCCAGAACTATCTGCTGAGTCGCAACTACCAGATGGCGCTCGTGGTGTTCGACGTCGGGCCCGATCCCGACCTCTATTCGCTGTGGCACTCGGGCGCGGACAGGGGCAGCCTCAACTTCGCGTATGCGCACGGTTGGGGCCTCATCGACAAGGACCTCGAGGACGGCCGAGCCGCCGTCGACCAGGGCGAGCGACTTGCCGCCTACACCGACTTCCAGTCACTCATCGCCGACCAGGCGCCGGCGATCTTTCTCTACTCGGCGCACTACGACTACGCGGTGTCGACGCGCGTGCGCGGCGTGCACCTGAACCGCGTGATCGAACCGTCCGACCGGTTCCAGTACGTCTCCGACTGGTACGTGAACACGACCGCGTAGAGAGGCTCTTCCCGGCTGCGCCTCAAAATTGAGGGCATGGACCTCGGGCTGAAAGGCCGCCGCGCCCTCGTCACCGCCTCCAGCAAAGGCCTCGGCCGCGCGTGCGCACAGGCGCTTGCGGGTGAAGGGGCTCGCGTCTTCATCAGCTCGCGCGACGGCGCGCTGCTCGAGAAGGTGGCCCGCGAGATCGGCGCCGCGGGCTGGCACGCCGCCGACGTGTCGAAACCAGGCGGGCCCGAGAGCGCGGTCGACGCGGCGGTCGCGAACCTCGGCGGCCTCGACATCCTGGTGGTCAACGCCGGCGGACCACGCGCGGCGAACTTCCAGGGCACCACCATCGAAGACTGGGACGCAGCCCACCAGCTCACGCTCATGAGCGCGGTGCGCCTCATCAAGCAGGCGCTGCCTCACCTCAAGAAATCAGAGCAGGGCCGGATCGTGATCATCACCTCGATCAGCGTGCGCCAGCCGATCGCCACCCTGGTGCTGTCGAACAGCGAGCGCGCGGCGGTCACCGGCATGGCCAAGACGCTCTCGGCCGAGGTCGCGCCCGACGGCATCACGGTCAACTGCATGGCGCCGGGCACGATCCTCACCGACCGCATCCGCCATCTGGCGCCGGCAGGGATGGATGTGGACCAGTACATCAAGCAGTCCGCGGCCAACGTCCCCATGGGCCGCCTCGGCGACCCGGCAGAGTTCGGCGCCATCTGCGCGTTTCTCTGCTCGAAGCAGGCCGGTTTCGTCACCGGCCAGACGGTCGGGGTCGACGGCGGGCTGTTACTCGGTGTCCACTAGGATTCGGTCCAGATGACCATCAAGTTCGCCGAGCGCATGTCGCGACTCGGCACCGAGGGCGCATTCGAGGTGCTCGCGCGAGCGCGCAAGCTCGAGGCCGAGGGCAGGAAGGTCGTCCACCTGGAGATCGGCGAACCCGACTTCGCCACGCCGGACAACATCATCGAGGCCGGCATCTCGGCGCTCCAGGGTGGCTTCACGCACTACACGCAGGCGGCGGGCATCAAAGAGGTGCGCGAGGCCGTCGCGGGATTCGTGTCGCGCATGCTCACGTGCGACGTCGACGCGTCCGAGGTCGTCCTCGTTCCTGGCTCCAAGAACGTGCTGCTGTTCACGCTGCTCGCGACCATCGAGCCCGGCGACGAGGTGATCATGCCGGACCCTGGCTATCCCGCCTATCACTCGCAGGTGAACTTCATCGGCGGCGTGCCGAAGCACGTGACCCTGCGCGAGGAGACCGGCTTCCGCATGGACCTCGACGAGCTGCGCGCGCTGATCTCGCCGAAGACTCGCATGATCATCATCAACACGCCGCAGAATCCGACAGGCGGCATCCTCACCGAAGAGGACGTGAAGACCGTGTGCGACATCGCGCGCGAGCACGACCTGATGGTCGTGTCGGACGAGATCTACAGCCAGCTCGTTTACGGATTTCATCACGTGTCGCCGATGTCGCAGCCGGGCATGCGCGAGCGGACCGTGCTCATGGATGGGCTCTCCAAGTCGTACGCGATGACCGGCTGGCGGCTGGGCTACGCGGTCGCGCCGAAGGATCTGGCCGTCAGGCTCGAGCAGCTGATGATCAACTCGTCCTCGTGCGCCGCCGGCTTCACGCAGATGGCCACCATCGAGGCGCTGTCCACGCCCGAGTCGGCGCACGCGGTGAACCGGATGGTCAAGGTGTTCGAGCACAGGCGGAACCTGGTCGTGAACGCCCTGAACGAGATCCCCGGCGTGCGCTGCAAGATGCCCCAGGGCGCGTTCTACGCGTTTCCGAACATCGAGGGCACCGGGTTCGGTGAGCGTGAGCTGGCCTCACGGCTGCTCGACGAAGCCGGCGTCGCGGTGCTGCCCGGGACGTCGTTCGGCGAGGCCGGCAAGGGTTTCATCCGGCTCGCCTACACGCAGTCGGAGGACGAGCTGAAGCTCGGCCTCGAGCGCATCCGCGGGTTCGTGGAGTCGAACGGAAAGAAGGGCTAACCTAGGCCTGCAGTGGAGCGTCTGACCCAGCCGCTCGTCCGCGACAACGGCAGCCTGCGGCTCGCCACGTGGGACGAGGCCATGGAGAGGGCCGCCGCGGGTTTCGCGAAAGCCCGCGCGCAGGGTCCGAACGCCTTCGGGATGTTCAGCTGCTCCAAGACCACCAACGAGATGAACTACATCGCGTCGAAGTTCACGCGTTCGGTGATGGGCAGCAACAACGTCGACAGCTGCAACAGGACTTGACACGCTCCCTCAGTCGTCGGTCTGGCGACAGTGTTCGGGGCGGGGGGAGGAACCTCTTCCTATCGCGAGGCTGAGGAGACCGACCTCATCATCCTGTGGGGCTCCAACGCCCGCGAGACGCACCCGATCTTCTTCCACCACGTCCTGAAGGGGGTGCGGAACGGCGCGCGCCTCATCGCGGTCGACCCGCGGCGCACGACGAGCGCCGAGTTCGCGGACCTCTGGCTGGGGCTAGACGTGGGCAGCGACATATCGCTGGCCAACGCTATGGCGCGGGAGATCATCCACTCCGGCCTGGCCGACACGGAGTTCATCTCCCGAGCCACGACGGGCTACGAGGAGTACGCGCGTTGCGTGGAGGCCTATCCGCTGGAGCGCGCGGAGAAGGACACCGGCGTTCCGGGCGACGTGATCAAAGAGGTCGCGCACGCCTACGCGCGAGCCGACCGGGGCATGATCTGCTGGACGCTCGGCATCACCGAGCATCACAACGCCGTCGACAACGTGCTCGCTCTCATCAACCTCGCCCTGCTCACCGGCAAGGTCGGCCGCTACGGTTGCGGCCTCAACCCGCTTCGCGGCCAGAACAACGTGCAGGGCGGCGGCGACATGGGCGCCATCCCCAACAAGCTGACGGGGTTCCAGGACGTCGAGGACCAGGCCGTGCGCGCGAAGTTCGAGAAGGCGTGGGGCGGGGCGCCGATCCCGCCGAAGCGGGGCTATCACCTGAGCCAGATGTTCGAGGCGATGGACCATGGCGAGATGAAGGCCGTCTACATCGTCGGCGAGAACCCGGCGCGCTCTGAGGCCGACCAGACACGCGCGGTGCGCCTGTTGAGCGGCCTCGACCACCTGGTCGTGCAGGACATCTTCCTCACGCAGACGGCCGAGCTCGCACACGTGGTTCTGCCGGCGGCTGCCGGGTGGGCCGAATCGGAGGGAACCGTCACGAACAGCGAGCGACGCGTGCAGCGCGTGCGCCGCGCGCTGAACCCGCCCGAGGGCGCGCGCGATGACATCGACATCATCTCGGACATGGCCGCGCGGCTCGGCTGTGACTGGGGCCACCCGACCGCCGAGCAGGCGTGGGACGAGCTGCGCAAGGTCTCGCCGATGCACGCGGGCATGTCCTATCGCCGCCTCGAAGAGCTCGGCGGAATCCAGTGGCCCTGCCCCGACGAAACGCATCCGGGTTCGCAGTTCCTGCACGGCAGGCTCTGGAAGGAACCGGTCGAAGGCCCGCGCGCGCCGTTCAGCGCCGTCGAGTTCGAGCCGCCGGTCGACGAGCTCACCGCAGAGTTCCCGATCCGGCTCACCACCGGTCGGCGCCTCGATTCCTTCAACACCGGCGTGCAGACGGGCGAATACACCTCGCCGCTGCGCCAGCGCGAAGCCCTGATGCTGTCCCCGGCGGATGCGTCGGGTCTCGGCATCGCCGACGGAGAGGTGGTGCGCGCCAGCTCGAGGCGCGGCTCGGTCGAGGTCCCCGTCCTCATCGAAGCGTCGCTCCGGCCGGGGCTCGCGTTCATGACCCTGCACTTCCCGGACCAGGTGTCGACCAACGTGCTGACCATCGACGCCACCGATCCCAAGTCGGGCACCGCTGAGTTCAAGGCGAGCGCGATCCGGGTTGAGAAGCTCGGTTCGAGGGTTCCGGCTTAGTTGCAGATTCGGACGACCGGGGGACCTCCGACCGCCGAAGAGATAGAAGCCGTCGACGCGGTGCTCGGCGAGCCCGACTCCCTGTGGGAGGGCGGCGAGCGCAGCCCGCACGACGATCACTTCGCGCGCGGCGGGCGTGACGTCAGGTCGCGCCGGCACCTCCTGCTTCCGGTTCTGCACTCACTGCAGGACCGGGTGGGCTGGGTGAGCCGCGGCGGGATGGAGTACGCGTGCAGGCGGCTGTCGGTGCCGCCGGCTGACGCGTACGCGGTGGTCACGTTCTACGACCGCTTCGCCACCGAGAAGCGCCCGCCGCTGGCGGTGCACGTGTGCGATGACGTCGCGTGCAAGTGCGCGGGCGCCGACGAGCTCTGCGCCGCGCTCGAGTCTACGTTCGGTCCTTCGGGTGAGGCCGGCTCGCACAGCGGTGCCGCGTGGTACCGCAGCCCATGTCTCGGGCTGTGCGACAGCGCGCCGGCGGCGATCGTCGAGCGCGCGGGATCGATGTACGGGCACGGTCGCGTGACCGGCGCGACGGTGGCGTCGTTGCGGGACGTGCTGGGTGGCGCGCCGCCACCTTCGTATGCCGGGTCAAACCCCAGGTCCAGCATGTCGCTGCTGAAGCGCGTGGGTGTCGTCGACCCGACCAGCTTCGACAGCTACCGGGCGGCCGGCGGATACAGCGCGCTGCGCCGCGCCATCGAGATCGGACCCGAGGCGGTCATCCGCGAGGTGAGCGATGCGAAGCTCCTGGGGCGTGGCGGGGCCGCCTTTCCCACCGGTCGCAAGTGGGATGCGGTTGCCCGCACGCCGGCGCGGCCTCACTACGTGGTCTGCAATGCCGACGAGTCGGAGACCGGGACCTTCAAGGACCGCGTCCTGATGGAGGGCGACCCGTTCGCGGTGGTCGAAGCCATGACGATCGCCGCGCTCGCCACCGGATGCGAGCACGGCTACATGTACGTGCGTGGCGAATATCCGCTCGCGCGCACATTGATGGAGAACGCGGTCCGGCAGGCGCGCGAGCGCGGATTCCTTGGCGACGACGTAGCGGGTACCGGGGCGCGCTTCGACATCGAGGTTCGGCGTGGCGCGAGCGCCTACATCTGCGGCGAGGAGACCGCCCTCTTCAACTCGATCGAGGGCAAGCGGGGCGAGCCGCGCAACAAGCCGCCCTTTCCAGTCCAGGCGGGCCTGTTCGGCAAACCCACCCTGGTCAACAACGTCGAGACGCTGGTCAACGTGCTCGACATCCTCACGCGCGGCGCGGCGGCGTACGCGGCGACCGGCACGGCGGAGTCGACCGGCACGCGCCTCTTCTGCCTGTCCGGGCACGTGCGGCAGCCCGGCGTCTACGAGGTCCCGATGGGCACGACGCTTCGGGCGCTGATCGACCAGGCGGGCGGTTTGCGCGATGGCCGCACGCTCCAGGCCGTGCTGCTGGGCGGCGCGGCCGGCTCGTTCGTGACCGAAGGGCAGCTCGACATGCCGCTCAGCTTCGAAGGCACCCGAGCCGCGGGCGCGACGCTCGGCTCGGGCGCGGTGATGGTCCTCGACGACACGGCCGACCTGCCCGCGATCTTGCTGCGCATCGCCGCTTTCTTCCGACACGAGTCATGCGGGCAGTGCGTCCCGTGCCGCGTCGGCACGAAGCGGCAGGAGGAGATACTGCAGAGGATGCTGGCCTCTCCCAACGGCCACGACGGCGACGTCAGGCTGCTCGCGGACATCGCGCAGGCGATGCGCGACGCTTCGATCTGCGGCCTCGGCCAGACCGCGGCGAGCGCGATCCAGTCGGCGATTCCGCTCATCGAGGTCCGCTGATGGCGACCGCCGCATTCGTCGGACTGCCGAAGCGGATGCTCACCGCGAGCATCGACGGCCACGAAGTGCAGGCGCCGGAGGGCACGACCATCCTCGAGGCGTGCCGCCGCCTCGGCATCGATACGCCGACGCTGTGCTACCTCGAGACGCTGACGCCGGTGAACGTCTGCCGGGTGTGCGTCGTCGAGGTCGAGGGCTCGCGAGTGCTCGTGCCGGCCTGCTCGCGCAGGCTCGAGGCGGGGATGAAGATCCAGACCGACAGCGAGCGCGTCCGCCACAGCCGCCGGCTCGTGCTCGAATTTCTCGGCTCCTCGGTGGACATGTCGTTGACCGAGCCGAAGGTGCAAGGCTGGATGGAGCGCTACGGCGCCGACGTGGAGCGCTTCGGGCCGTCGGCCGCCAGGGTCGAGCAGCCGGTCAAAGTCGACAACGAGCTCTACGTGCGCGACTACTCGCGCTGCATCCTCTGCTACAAGTGCGTCGAGGCTTGCGGCGTGGACGCGCAGAACACGTTCGCGCTCGGCGTCGCGGGCCGCGGCTTCGACGCCCACATCTCCACCGAGTTCACGACTCCATTACCCGATTCGGCATGCGTGTACTGCGGCAACTGCATCGGGGTATGCCCGACGGGCGCGCTGATGTTCAAGAGCGAGTTCGACATGCGCCAGGCCGGCACGTGGGACGAGAGCAAGCAGACCGTGACCGAGACCGTGTGCGCGTACTGCGGCGTGGGCTGCATGCTCGAGCTGCACGTGCAGGACAACTCGATAGTCAAGGTCACGTCACCGCTCGACCACAGCGTCACCGCGGGCCATCTGTGCGTGAAAGGACGTTTTGGGTACCAGTTCGTTCAGAAGAGGGGAGGTGGACCGGGGTGATTTCGCGTTTTTGCGCACAAAAGCACGAAATCTCTGGCGAATAAAGCGCATTTGTGCACAAAAAGAGGATTGAGCTGATGTCACCGATCGTCTGGACCGAAAACGAAGAAGCGAACAAGCTCCTAGACACCGATCCGCTCGCCCTGCTCATCGGCATGGTGCTCGACCAGCAGGTAAAGATGGAGAAGGCGTTCAGCGGGCCTTACGAGCTGAAGAAACGGCTCGGCGGCCTCGACGCCCGGCAGATCGCGAGCATGGACCCGGACAAGCTGGACAAAGTCTTCCGCGAGCGGCCGGCTCTGCACCGCTTCCCAGGCAACATGGCGCGGCGCGTTCAGGCCATGACCCAGGCAGTGGTGAAGGACTACGGCGGCGACGCAGGCGCTGTCTGGCGCGATGCCAGAGACGGAGACGACCTGGCGAAGCGCATCTCGAGGCTTCCCGGGTTCGGCGAGATGAAGACGCGGATCATGATCTCGGTCCTGGCCAAGAAGTTCGGAGTCAAGCCACCTGGCTGGGAGGAGCACGCCGCCTCATGGCACACGGTCGCCGACGTGGATTCGCCGGAGTCCATGGCCAAGGCCCGCGAGGTCAAGCGCGAGATGAAAGCCGCTCGCGGATCCTAGGTCGAGATGCCGCTGTGGCTGACCGATCTTCTACAAACGGTTGCAGTCGGGATCGCCGGCATGGTTGCGGTGACTGTCTGGATGGCCTGGCGAGCCTCCCAGCACCGGAGAGCGGTCGAGGCCGGCAGGCCGGTCACGTTTCACGCTTCCCTCCGGGCGGACGCCCCGTCTTATCCAAAGCGCTGGCGGGCGGGGTGGCTTTCGGTCGGCGTCGGACCGCCCACCTGGAAGCCGCGGTTCAGCATCCTCCGGCGCCCCGTCGTGCTGCCGCCGTCAGCCACCGTACTGGAGCTGCGCCGACCGGCCGGATGGATCGAGCCGATCCTGGTCAACCCGTCATGCATGGTGATGGTGGTGCGGGCCGAGTACGTCAGGCTGGAGCTGGCGGTGCTGGAAATCGAGCTGGCGTACGCCTTGCGCGCCCTCGAATCTGGAACGGGCGGAGGCTGGCGCGTTCCGCGGCCGGCGCCCAGCGGTGATCTGTTAACCTGACCGTCCCGGCCCGGTCCTGAGGGAATCGGGCGAGATCCCCAGAAGAGAAGAGGCGAGTCAAGAAAGATGAGAGAGTGCACTCCCACCCGGGCAGAGGCTCGGGCCCTGGCCGCGGACCACCCGCTGGTCCCCGTCTACCGCGAGGTCCTCGCCGACATGCTCACGCCTGTCCGCGCGTACACGCTGCTTTGCCCGGCGGGCGAGCCTGGGTTCCTGCTCGAGAGCGTGGAAGGTGGCGAGCGGCTGGCCCGCTACTCGTTCATCGGTTCGAGGCCGGTCGAGCTCGACCTCGGGGACGCGGATCCCCTGCCCGCGCTGCGCCAGGTGGCCCAGGAGTCGGTGGCGCCGGTGGTGGGCCTGCCGCGCTTCCACGGTGGCGCCGTGGGCTACCTCGGCTACGAGACCGCCCGCCACTTCGAGCACCTTCCGGTCGCCGACGGCCCGGCGCCGCCGATGCCCGAGGCGGCGTTCCTGAAGGCCGAGGACCTGGCCGTCTTCGATCACGTGACGCGCCGGCTGAAGCTCATGACCATTCACCGGCCGGCCGTCGAGGACTACGACGAGGCGGTGGCGCGCATCGACCGGATGGAGAAGCGGCTGGCCGACGACGCGCCGGCGCTCGAGCCCCCTGGCCCGGACGGCGTCGCGTGGGAACCGAACATGTCGCCCGGCAGGTTCCACGCGATGGTCGATGGCGCTCGCGAGCACATCCTCGCGGGCGACGCATTCCAGATCGTCGTCTCGCAGCGATTCCGCAAGCCGCTCGCGGCGCGGCCTTTCGACATGTACCGCTGCCTGCGCGCCATCAACCCGTCGCCTTACATGTTCTTCATCTCGCTCGGCGGCGGCCGTCACGTCGTGGGCACGTCGCCGGAGAAGCTCGTGCAGGTCGAGGGACAACGCGTTGAGACGCGTCCGCTCGCGGGCACCCGGCGGCGCGGAGGCAATCCGGAAGAGGACGCCAGGCTCGAGAAGGAGCTGCTCTCCGACCTCAAGGAGCGCGCGGAGCACGTGATGCTTGTCGATCTCGGGCGCAACGACGTGGGCCGCGTATCCCGCCCGGGTACTGTCCAGGTCGAACGCCTGATGGAGGTCGAGCGCTACTCGCACGTCATGCACATCTCGTCGACGGTGAGCGGCCAGCTTCACGACGGGAAGACGTCGCTCGACGCGCTGCGCGCCGCGTTTCCCGCAGGCACCGTGTCGGGCGCTCCCAAGATCCGCGCGATGGAGATCATCTCGGAGCTCGAGCCCGACCAGCGAGGCGTGTACGCGGGCTCGCTCGGCTACGTCGGCTTCGGCGGCAACCTCGACATGGCCATCACGCTGCGCACGCTGGTCGTCGCAGGCGGCGAGGTGTTCGTGCAGGCGGGCGCGGGCGTGGTCGCGGACTCCAGGCCGGAGCGCGAGTTCGACGAGACTCTCGAGAAGGCCGGAGCGATGTTCAAGGCCGTGGAGATGGCGGAGGACATGCGATGAACGAGCCTCGCCTCGCCGTGATCGACAACTACGACTCGTTTACGTACAACCTCGTTCAGTACCTCGCCGAGCTCGGGCCGATGCCGGATGTGTTCCGCAACGACGAGGTCTCGCCGGGCGAGCTGTCGTCGTACAGCGGGGTCGTCATCTCGCCCGGCCCTGGCGCGCCGGCGGACGCCGGGGTCTCGACGCAGGCCATCCGCGACCTCAGCGGCAAGGTCGCGATCCTTGGCGTGTGCCTCGGCCATCAGTGCATGGGCGAGGCGTTCGGTGGCAAGGTCGTGCGCAATGAGCCCGCGCATGGCAAGACTTCGTGGATCCGGCACGACAACTCCGGCGTGCTTGCCGGCGTCAGCGACCCGTTCGAGGCGACTCGATACCACTCACTCGTGGTCGAGCGCTCGTCGATTCCCGATGAGCTCGTGGTGACCGCGTGGACCGCCGACGGCACGGTGATGGGCATGCGCCACGCCAGGCACCCGACTTACGGTGTGCAGTTCCACCCCGAGTCCGTGCTGACCAAGGAAGGGAAGAAGATCCTGGCCAACTTCATCCGCCGTTCAGCGAAGGTGAACGGGTCGTGATCGACGCCATCTCGAAACTGGTCAAATGCCAGTCGCTCACCGAGGCGGAGGCCGCGTCCGCCTTCGAGACGATCATGCGCGGGGACGCGACCCCGGTCCAGATCGCGGGTTTCGTCATCGCGCTGCGCATCAAGGGCGAGACGGTCGACGAGCTCACCGGCTTCGCCAAGACCGCGCGCCACATGTCGACTCCGATCGACGTGGACGGCGACTTGCTCGACACGTGCGGCACCGGCGGCGACGGCCTTGCCACCTTCAACATCTCGACCCTGGCGGCCATCGTTGCGTCCGCTGCGGGCGCCCGGGTGGCCAAGCACGGCAACCGCGCGGCCTCCTCCATGTGCGGCTCGGCGGACGTGCTCGAGCAGCTGGGCGTCAAGGTCGACCTTTCGCCGGAAGGCGTCGCGCGATGCATCAACGAGGCGGGGATCGGCTTCCTGTTCGCGCCGATCTTCCACCCGTCGTTCCGCTACGCGGGCGTGCCGCGGCGCGAGCTGGGCGTGCGCACCGTCTTCAACGTCCTCGGCCCGCTCTGCAACCCCGCGGGCGCGCGCTATCAGGCGCTCGGCGTGGCCGACGGCCCGATCGCGGGCAAGATGGCCGACGTGCTGCTGCGGCTCGGCGTCGAGCGGGCGATCGTCTTCCACTCGGAGGACGGCATGGACGAGCTGTCGCTGTCGGCGCCGTCGCAGGTCATCGAGATCGACGGCGCGCGGCGCGAGTACGAGCTCGACATCGCCGAGCTCGGCCTGCGGAAGGCGCCGCTCGTCGAGGTGCGCGGCGGCGGTCCCGAAGAGAACGCGCGCATCGCCCGCGAGGTCCTCGCCGGCGCCAAGGGACCGCGCCGCGACGTGGTCCTGCTCAACGCCTCGGCTGCGCTCCGCGCCGCGGGGATCGCGAAGGACTGGAAGGACGGGCTCGGCGTCGCCGCGGAGGCGATCGACTCAGGGCGCGCGGGCGAAGTCCTGCAGCGGTGGGCAACGATCTCGCAGGCGTGAACCTGCTGGCTCGGCTCGTGGCCGAGTCGACCGAAGCCACCGGGCGGCGCCAGGCGATGGTCGCGGTGGGGGAGGTGGAGCGGCGCGCCGCCGCATACTCGCCGCGCGACTTCGCCGGCGCGCTGCACGGCGACCGGCTGGCGGTGATCGCCGAGATGAAGCGCCGCACGCCGAGCATGGGCGTGCTGACGCAGGACTACCGCCCGGCGGAGCTCGCGCAGGCGTACACGAGCGGCGGCGCCGCGGCGCTGTCGGTGCTGACCCAGGAGGAGTCCTTCGGCGGATCGCTGGCCGACCTCGAGGCGGCGAGGGCGCATTCGATGCTGCCCATCCTGCGCAAGGACTTCATCACCGACCCCTACCAGGTGCTGGAGGCGCGCGCGCATGGCGCCGACGCGGTGCTGCTCATCGTCGCCGCTCTGTCGCGCCAGGCGCTGACACACCTGCTGGCGGCCGCCGGCGCGCAGGGCCTGGCCGCGCTGGTCGAGGTGCACGACGAGCAGGAGGCAGACACGGCCGTCGCCGCGGGCGCGAGGCTCATCGGCGTGAATCACCGCGACCTGCGCACCTTCGATGTCGACCTCGGGCTCACGGAGCGCCTGCGGCCGCGCCTGCCCGGGGACGTGACGCTGGTCGCCGAGAGCGGCATCCACGGCGCGGACGGAGCGCGCCGCATGCGTGCTGCCGGCGCCTCCGCCGTCCTGGTCGGCGAGGCGCTCATGCGCGCGGCCGACCCCGCCGCAGTCATCCGCGAGCTGCGCGACGCCTGATGGTCCAGGTGAAGATCTGCGGCATCTGCAGCGCGGCCGACGCGCAGGCCGCCATCGAAGCCGGGGCCGACCTCATCGGGTTTCACTTCTGCTCCTCGACGCGGCGAATCGAACCCGAGCTCGCGCGCGCGATCGTCGAGGGCCTCGACCGGCGGCCCACGATCGTCGGCGTGTTCATCGACCAGGGTCCTGACGAGGTGCGCCAGGTCGCCGAGCACGTCGGCCTCGACCTGCTGCAGCTGCACGGCTCGGAAGCGCCCGGTTTCGAGGCGGGCCGCCCGTTGATGAAAGTGCTCAAGGTCCGCGGCGAAAACATCCCGGACGCGGGCGCCTGGCCGGACCCGTTGATGCTCGACTCGTGGTCGGCCGACCAACGCGGAGGCACCGGCCGCACGTGGGCGTGGGAACTCGCGCGCGACCTGATCCGCGAGCGACGGGTCTTCGTCGCGGGCGGACTGGAACCGGGTAACGTGGGCACGGTCGTGAGCAGGTTCCAGCCCTACGGCGTCGACGTGTCGAGTGGCGTCGAATCAGCGGTCCGCGTGAAGGACCGCGAGAAGATGCGGGCCTTCGTGAAGGCAGCTCGGGCTGCCTCCGGCACGTGAGCCATCCGGTCCGCGGACGTTTCGGGCCGTTCGGCGGCCAGTACGTGCCCGAGACGCTCATGGGCGCGCTCGAGGAGCTCGAGGGCGTGTGGCACGAGGCCAAGGCCGACCCGCAGTTTCAGCTCGAGCTGGCCGGACACCGGCACGCCTTCGTGGGCAGGCCGACCCCGCTCTATGCGGCGACGCGTCTCGGCGAGCACTTCGGCGGCGCGCACATCCACCTGAAGCGCGAGGACCTCTGCCACACCGGCGCGCACAAGCTCAACAACGCGGTCGGTCAAGCACTCCTCGCGCAGCGCATGGGCAAGAAGCGGCTCATCGCCGAGACAGGCGCGGGCCAGCACGGGGTCGCGGTCGCCACGGTGGCTGCGCGCTTCGGCCTGGACTGCACGGTCTACATGGGGACCGAGGACATGCGCCGCCAGGCGATGAACGTGCGGCGCATGAGACTGCTCGACGCCGAGGTGCGAGAGGTCTCAAGCGGGACGAAGACGCTGAAGGATGCGACGTCCGAGGCGATCCGCGATTGGGTCACCAACGTGGGCACGACCCACTACATCATCGGCTCGGTCGTCGGCCCGCATCCGTATCCCGAGCTCGTGCGCGACCTCCAGCGCGTCATCGGCGACGAGGCGCGCGAGCAGTACCTGTCAGCCGACGGCAAGCTGCCGGACGCGGTCATCGCGTGCGTCGGCGGCGGGTCGAACGCGATCGGGATGTTCACCGCGTTTCTCGAGGATCGCGACGTGATGCTCATCGGCGTCGAGGCGGCCGGCACCGGCATCAAGTCGGGCAAGCACGCGGCCTCGCTCGTCGGCGGCCGCCCCGGCGTGCTGCACGGCACGTACACGTACATCCTGCAGGACGGTGACGGCCAGATCACGCCGACGCACTCGGTCTCGGCGGGCCTGGACTACCCTGGCGTCGGGCCAGAGCACGCATTCCTCCGTGACAACGAGCGAGTCGAATACGTCGCGGTGACGGACAAGGACGCCGTTGCGGCCTTCAAGTTGTGCACGCGGCTCGAGGGCATCATGCCCGCGCTGGAGCCCTCGCACGCACTGCATCACGCGGGCGTGCTGGCCCGCAAGTTCGGACCCGGCGGCCGCATCCTCGTCTGTCTCTCCGGACGCGGCGACAAGGACATGGACTCGGTTGAAAGCTACGAGTAGCCGGCTCGAGCAGGCGGTGCGCGCCGACGGCGACCTCAAGCTGGTCGTCTACGTGATGGCTGGTCATCCGACGCGGAAGAAGTCGCTCGACATCGCGAAGCGCATCGCCGCTTCGGGCGTCGCCGCGCTAGAGCTCGGGGTGCCTCATTCCGATCCGCTTGCCGACGGGCCGGTGATCCAGAAGGCCGGCCAGGCCGCCCTCGAGCACGGCATGGACGTCGACGGCTGCCTCGAGCTTGCCGCGTCGGTCTCCGGCGAGGGAGCACCGGTCGTGCTCATGTCGTACGTGAACCCGATCCTGGCCCACGACGCGCGCCGCTTTGCCGCGGACGCGGCGCAGGCCGGGGTCGCGGGCGTCATCGTGCCCGACATGCCGATCGAGGAGGCCGAGCCGGTGGCGAGCTGGCTGCGCGCCGCCTCGCTCGACACCGTCTTCATGGTCGCCCCGACCACCGCGCCGAACCGGATCGGCGCGATCTGCGAGCGTTCGAGCGGCTTCGTCTACTGCGTGACGCTGACCGGTATCACCGGCGCGCGCAAGGAGCTGCCGCCCGGGCTGAAGGACGTGGTCAAGAACGTGCGCGACCGGACCGAGCTTCCGATCGCGACGGGCTTCGGCATCTCCCGCCCCGAGCACATGAAGGCGCTGCGAGGGGTCGCGGACGCGGCCGTGGTCGGCAGCGCCGTCGTTGCGGAGATCGACGCCGGCCGCGACCCGATGCCCCTGATCAAAGGTCTGCTGAAAGCATGCCGGTGAGGGGAATCCGCGGCGCGACCACCGCGACCGCCAACACCGCCGAGGCGATCACCGAGGCCACGGAGGAGCTGCTCCGTGAGCTCGTCCGTCTCAACGACCTCAATCCTGACGACATCGGCTGCGCATTCCTGACGACCACGACCGACCTCGATGCCGAGTTCCCCGCGCACGCCGCGCGACGCCTGGGATGGACGCAGGTGGCGCTGCTGTGCGGCCACGACATGAACGTGAGGCCGCCCAACCCGCGTGGTATCCCGATGTGCATCCGCGTGCTGATCCTGTACAACACGGAGCGACCGCAGACCGCGATGCGGTTCGCCTACCTGCGCGGAGCCAAAGCTATCCTCGCCGACCTGGAGGCTTCACGAGGGTGATCATCGTCATGGCCCACACCGCGAAAGAGGCGGAGGTGCAGGCGGTCGTCGACCGCGTGCACGAGATCGGGCTGAAGACCGAGCTGTCGCGCGGCGAGGAGCGGACGCTCATCGGTGTGATCGGCGCCAACGCTTACGCGTACCGCGAGGCGTTCTCGCACCTGAGCGGCATCCACGAGATCATCCCGATCACCAAGCCTTTCAAGCTCGCGAGCAGGGAGTTCCGCGCCCAGAACACGGTGGTGGACGTGGGCGGCGTCAGGATCGGGGCGGACGAGGTGGTGGTCATGGCCGGACCATGCTCGGTCGAAGGCGAGGAGATGCTCCTCGAGACCGCGCGGCACGTGGCTTCGCAGGGCGCGAAGGTCCTCCGCGGCGGCGCGTTCAAGCCACGCACGTCGCCGTACTCCTTCCAGGGTCTCGGCGAGGCGGCCCTCAAGATGATGGCGGCGGCGCGCGACGAGACAGGGCTGAAGGTGGTGACCGAGGTCGTGTCGCCGGCCGACGTGGAGATGGTGGCTCGCTACGCGGACATCCTCCAGCTCGGCACGCGCAACATGCAGAACTACGCGCTGCTGCAGGAGGCGGGGCGATCGGGCAAGCCGGTGCTCCTGAAGCGCGGGATGTCATCGACCATCGAGGAGTGGCTGCTCGCCGCCGAGTACGTGCTTTCGCAGGGCAATCGCGGCGTCATCCTGTGCGAGCGCGGAATCCGCACCTTCGAGACGGCGACGCGCTTCACCCTCGACCTCAACGCGGTGCCGCTCGTGCGCGAGCTGTCGCACCTGCCCGTGATCGTGGATCCGTCGCAGGCGACCGGCCGTCACTCGCTGGTCGGCCCGATGTCGCTCGCCGCCGTGGCCGGCGGGGCGCACGGCCTGATCATCGAGGTGCATCCCACGCCGAACCAGGCGCTTTCGGACGGCGCGCAGTCGCTCGACTTCGCGGCGTTCGACCGGTTGATGGCCGACCTCCGGCGCCTGCTCGGCGCGATGGCCAGACAGCTCGCCTGAATTGCCGACGATTGCCATCGTCGGCCTCGGCCTCATGGGATCTTCGTTCGCGCTCGCGCTGCAAGGCAAAGGTCACACGGTCGTCGGCAGCGACCCGGACGCTTCGACCTTGCGCAAAGCCGTCGACCGCCACGTCGTCGAGGTCGCGCACTCGGACCTGAGCATGGTCGACATCGCCGACATCGTGGTGATCGCGGCGCCGCTGCGCTCGATGCGTGATGTGTTCAAGCGACTGGCGGGGAAGACGGCGGGCAAAGTGGTGACGGACATGGCCAGCACGAAGACCGCGGTCATGGACTGGGCTTCTTCCGCCGGGGTGGACCTCGTCGGCGGCCACCCCATGTGCGGCAAGGAAACGTCGGGCATCGACGCCGCCGACCCGGCGATCTTCCAGGGCGCTCCCTGGATCCTCACGCGCCGCGACCCGGCGGTGGTTCAGCTCATCGAGTCCGTCGGGTCGCACCCGATAGTCATGAGCGCGGCCGCCCACGACAGGCTGGTCGCGGGCGTGAGCCATGCCGCGTTTCTGCTGTCGGTCGGTTACGTGCTCGCCCTGTCTCGAGCCGCCGACTGGCCCGAGGCGTCGGAGGTCGCCGGCAGCGGGTTCCGCGACATGAGCCGCCTCGCGGCCGGCGACCCCGAGCTTTACACGAGCATCGCCGAGACGAATCGCGAAAACATGGTGGCCGTGCTGGACGCGATCAGCGCCGAGCTCGCCCGGCTGCGCCGTCACCTCGAAGCGGACGACCCGCGCCTGGTCGAGCTCTTCGAGGAGGCCCGATCGGTG
>DASSLR010000045.1:0-20810 GCA_035689345.1 Candidatus Dormiibacterota bacterium | reverse complement strand
TGCCTCCCCTGGGCTTCGTCGCCACTGTGGGCGCGGCTGTCGTCATCTCCGCGGCGCTGGCCGGGCCGCACTGGCTCGACCCATACCGATTCGCGCTCGACCGCCCCGTCCAGGTCGAATCGGTGGCGGGCACGGTTCTGTGGCTCGCGTCCCTGCTCGGCCATCCGGCCTACTTCGACCACACCTTCAACTCGTTCAACCTGACCGGTTCCGTCGCGCCGCCGGTGACCGTAGTCTTCGCAGCGATCTTTCTCGGGGGCGGCCTGTTCATCCTCTCCGGGCCGCTGCCACTCCGACGAGCGGCGCTCGCGATCCTCTGCCTGCTGCTCATTACGACCAAGGTCTTCAGCCCGCAGTACGTCCTGTGGGTCGTGCCACTGGTCGCCATGGAGCTGGGAATGGACCCCATCTGGATCCTCATCTGCGTCCTGACGACGCTGATCTATCCGACGCTGTACTACTTGACGAGCCTCATTGACCAGCCACCCGAGCTCACATCGCACGACTACGCGGTGCCGTTCCTCGCGGCCATCGCCACCCGCAACCTGCTGCTGGTGGCCGCGGCGGTCAGCTTACTGAGATATCGACCGCCGGCCGCATCTCGCCCAGCTGATGCAGCACCTCGTGCACCGGGTGCGTGAGGAACCCCTCCGGCGGCTCATCCGGGGTGTCCTCCAGCGCCGCGATCGACGGGAAGGCGATCTGCTCCAGCATCGCCTGAAAACGCGGTCCCCATTTGCGCGTGCCCAGCCGCGCCGTGGTCGAGCAGTTGTCCACCATGTACGCCACGCCGCGCGCGTGCATGTAAGGAAGCAGCGAGTCGACCGCTTCGATGATCGACTCGTTCGCGATCTCCGAGTAGGGATGTCCGTTCTCGATCAGCGTGTCGACCTGCGCCATCATCGCGCCGCAGTACGTGCCGGCCGTGAATCCATCGAGGGGCGGTGTGTGATGGGCGCGGCCGCGGCGCACGACGGCGCCGGTCTGCCACATGGGTGACCCCTCGACGCGGGTCATCGGGAACCGATCGAAGCGCGAGGCGGCCGAAACCACAGAGCGAATCTCGTTGCCGCTGACGACCTCGTCGTAGATCTCGGCCATCAGGCCCTTGAACGCCGCGTACGTCACGTCGTACGCGCGGCGAAAGTCACGGCGTCCTTCAGGAGAAAGCTGCTCGTCGACCGCGATCAGCCCTTGCTTGGAGATCGTCTCGCGGATCGGCCCCGTCAGCGACTCGCACGCGCGATCGAAGGCGTCCTCGGGCGTCGCGCCGTCGTCCAGGTAGCGCCGGTACAGCGCCTCGACGATTCCGTGCACCGCGCCCAACAGGATCGACCGCTCGCCGAACAGGTCGGAAACGACCTCCGACTTCAGCGTGGTCTTGAACGTGTACGGCGCGCCCAGCGCGACCGACCACGCCAGCGCGATGTCCGTCGCGCGCCCGTCGAGATCCTGCTCGACGGCGAAGGACGTGTTGATGCCCGCACCGTTGACCTCGCGTCCTTGCTCGTAGAGCCGGCGCACCGACGGCCCCATCCCTTTCGGGCAGACGGCGATGACGTTGACCGTCGAAGGAAATTTCTCGCCGAGAGTCTCCAGGAATCCGAGCAGGAAGCCATGCGACAGGCCAAGCGTCGAGCCGGGCTTGAGCGCGTCGAAGATGCGCCCGTGCAGCTGCGCCTGCGACGCGTCAGAAATCAGAAGGATCGTGAGGTCGGACGAGCGGATGACATCGAACATCTCGCCCAGCGTGCCGTCGTCTTCCGAGAATCCCGCGGCGCGCGCGTCCTCGAACGACTCCGAGCCCGCGCGCAATCCGACCACGACCTTGATCCCCGTGCCCTCGAGCGACTCGCGCAGGTTCTGCGCCTGGGCCGGCCCCTGCGAGCCCCACCCGATCACGCCGATCTGCTTGATCCCGGCCAGCGCGGTGGGCAGCAGGTTGAACAGATGACGGCCACCGCGCAGAAAGCTCTCTTCGACCCCGTCGAGCTCGATCGTCTCGACGGGGAACACGCGCGATTCGAAACGGTTCGGCTTGCGCTTCCTCGCGGTACGTGGTCGTGGCGGCGTGGTGGCACTCATCATTCGGCCGCAGGATAGCTGCCGAACAGCTTGACCTCGGTCGCCTCGCTCGCCAAAGCCTGCAAAGCCTCGGCGGCCGCGTCCGCGTCGGAGATCTCGAAGTCCACGTAGAACCGGTACTGCCACGGCTGGTTTGGCACCGGCCTCGAGTCGAGGCGCGTGAGGTTGATGCCGCGATCGCTGAAGCACGTCAGCGCGTGTACCAGGCTACCCGGCTTGTGCGCGCCGATGAACGCGAGCGACGCCTTGGTCAACCCCGCACCAGGCTGCGCCGGCGCCCCGCGATCGACGATGACGAAACGCGTCTGGTTGGAGTCGTCGTCCTGGATGCCCTCGGCCAGGATCTTCAACCCGTAGCGCTTCGCCGCCGCCGCGCTCGCGATCGCGGCGCTGCCCATCACCATCCCCTCGGCCACGGCGCGCGCCGCGCCGGCCGTATCGTGGAACGAGACAGCCTGGATGCCGCGAGCCTCGAGGAACTTCCGGCACTGCAGCAGCGCCTGCGGGTGGGACAGCGCGCGCACCACGGGCTCGCCACGCCCGAGCAGGCAGTGCCGGACCGGGTGGACGACCTCGCCGCTTATCCGCACGCCGCTGCGCTCCCACAGGAGATCGTTGACCTCCTGGACGATGCCGCCCAGCGAGTTCTCGACCGGAAGCACCGCCGCGTCCACCTCGCGCGAGGCCAGCGCGTCGAAGGCCCGGGTGAACGTGGGGAAGCCCAGCGTCGTCGCCTGCGGCAGCACCGCGATGGCGGCTTCCTCCGAGTACGCGCCCGGCTCGCCCTGGTAGCCCACGCGGCTCCAGTTCGGATGGGGATCCATGGGAGGGAAATCCTAAGTTCTGGCCACGGCGCGCGACTGTGTCTGAGCTACAACTCCGGGTGGGCGTGCAGCGCGTCCCGCAGGTCTTGCAGGTGCTTGCGCTGGTGCTCGAGCATCTCGGCCAGCGCGTCGCCGACCGTGTGATCGGGATAGGCGCCGATCGTCACCTTCTTGTCCAGGTCCATGTCCGTAAGGACCTCGACGAGCTTCGTGGTGCCCATGTCGAACTCGTTGAGCAGCTCCTGCGCGTCCTTGTCCGCGCGCTTGCGGGTCTGGGAAGCGTTCCAGCGGTCGGGGTCGAAGGGCGTGGCGCCTTCCGGCCGCGGCTTCGTGGCCGACTCCGCGACCGAGGCGAGCGAAGCCTCCGTGCTGGACAGGTGCGCCAGCAGGTCCTTGCACGTCCAGCCGTCATAGCCCGCCGCGGGCGCGGACCAGTCGCCATGCAGCGCGCGCACGATGCTGGCCAGCTCCAGGTACCCAGCCTGCAGGGAGCTGGCCGATGCCCCCTCAGCCACATTCCGAGTGTAGCTACCCTTTCCCACGGAAGGAGGGACGGTCATGCTGAAGTCGATCGATCCGGCCACCGGCCGGGAGCTCGCGACGTTCGAAGAGGCCGGCGCGGCCGAGGTCGAGGCGGCCATCGCCAAGGCTTACGACGTGCGGCACGGCTGGCGCGACGCCGGGGTCGAGCACCGGGCGGGGCTCTTGCGCGCGGTGGCCGGAGTGCTGCGTGCGGACAAGGCGCGCTACGCCTCCATCCTCACCGCCGAGATGGGCAAGCCCATCGTCGAGGCGGAAGGCGAGGTCGAGAAGTGCGCGTGGACCGCGGCCTGGATCGCCGACAACGCGGCGCGCCTGCTCGCCGACCAGCCGATCGACAGCACCGCCTCGAAGAGCTACGTGCGGTTCCAGCCGCTCGGCGTCGTGCTCGCGGTCATGCCGTGGAACTTTCCGTTCTGGCAGGCATTCCGCGCGGGCCTGCCCGCGCTGGCCGCGGGCAACGTCATGCTGCTCAAGCACGCGTCCAACGTGCCGCAGGCCGCGCTCGCGATCGAAGAGGTCTTCAAGGAGGCCGGCGTTCCCGACGGTGTTTTCCAGACGCTGCTCGTCGGCTCGGCCGCCGTCGACCGCATCATCAGCGACCGCCGCGTCGCGGGCGTGACGCTCACCGGCTCGGAAGCCGCAGGCGCGAAGGTCGCGGAGACGGCGGGCAAGATGTTGAAGAAGTCCGTCCTCGAGCTCGGCGGCTCCGATCCGTTTGTCATCCTGGAGGACGCCGACGTGGCGCTCGCCGCGACCGTGGCGTGCCGCGCGCGCAACCAGAACAACGGCCAGAGCTGCATCGCCGCTAAGCGCTTCATCGTCGTCGACGACGTCGCCGACGAGTTCGAGCAGAAATTCGTGAGCGCCGTCGGCGCGCTGAAAGTCGGCGATCCGAGTGACCGCGGCAACCAGGTGGGGCCGCTCGCCCGCCCGGACCTGGTCGACGCGCTCGACCGTCAGGTCAAGGAATCGGTGGCCATGGGCGCGAAGGTGCTGGTCGGCGGCAAGCGCCTCGACGGCCAGGGCAACTACTACGCGCCGACCGTCCTCGGCGGGGTCACGCGCCAGATGCCGGTGTTCAAGGAGGAGACGTTCGGCCCGGTGGCCGCGCTCATCCGCGTCAAGAACGAAGAAGAAGCACTTGCCGCCGCGAACGACTCAGAGTTCGGGCTCGGATCGGTCGTGTTCACAGCCGACGTGGCGCGGGCCGAGCGCTTCGCCGAGAAGGTCGAGGCCGGCCTCGTCTTCGTCAACGGCATGGTCGCGTCCGACGCGCGCCTGCCGTTCGGCGGCGTCAAGAAATCCGGCTACGGGCGCGAGCTCGGAACGTTCGGGATGCACGAGTTCGTCAACGTGCAGACGGTGTGGGTCGGCCCGGCCAAAACCTGATCGAGACCGAGCGGCTCGTCCTCGAGCCGCTCGACGCGAAGCACGTCGAGGGCATCTTCGAGGCCACGTTGGCGTCACGCCCCGAGCTACTTCCATGGATGCCCTGGGCTCGCGAGCCCACGATCGGAGCTGTTCGCGAGATGCTGGCCGAGACGAAGCAGGATCGGGAGGATCAGACGGCGCTGACGTTCGCGGTGCTGGAGCGGTCGGGCGGCGCCGTCCTGGGCGTCATCGGCTTGAACGCGGTGGGAGATGACAGTCTCGAGCTTCATTACTGGATGCGCACCGGTCACACCGGCCGGGGGCTGACCACTGAAGCTTGCAGGGCCCTGCTCGATTGGGCGACGCGCAATCTGGTCGTGAAGCGATTTGTGCTTTGGGCTGGACGTGAAAATCTCGCGAGCCGGCGCGTCGCGGAGAAGCTAGGCTTCGTCCACATCGGTCCCCTGGACTGGCGACCAGAAGGCGGCCTCGGCGAGTTCGACGCCGAAAGCTACGAGCTCAGGCTGGAGCCGCCGCCGGTCTAGTCCTACGAGTTCCACGCGTTTGTGCGCAATCGCGGGTTATTCAGCTCGCATTCCACGCGTTTGTGTGCAATCGCGGGTTATTCAGGCTGTCCTGGCGGCGGAGTCCGGCGCCGCCGCCGCCTTCGCTTTCTTCTTCTTCTCGTCCGCGGCGTGCTTGCGTGCGAGCACCGAGTAGCTGTCCTTCACCGCCTTGCCGGGGTCGAGCCCCAGGCTGCGCGCCACGCCCGGCACTTCCTCCAGGGGACCTTCGACCTCGGCGAAATGGCCGAAGTCGAGCCGGTCGAGCGTGACCGCGATCGAACCCAGCTTCCACACCGCGCGGTGCTTGCGGTAGACGACGAGCACCCGGAAACCCAGCTGCTGCAGCAGATCAAGCGTTGCGTGGGCGTTCTCCACCACCGTCTCCGTTTCCTCGCGCACCTTCACGCCGGCCACGAACTGCGCCGGTCCCTTGGCCGTGAGCACGCCGCGAGGCCCACCGTCCAGTACGCGGAGCCGCAGCGTGTTGCGCCGCGTCACCTTGCCGCGGCCTTCGAAGCGGAAGTTCTCCTCGTCGTAGCTGCCCTCGAGCTTCGCGCCGAGCCTGCGCAGCGTGGAACGCAGCCGCGCGTGGTCGCCCGGCCCACCGAGCCGGAACTTGAGCTCGGCCTCGATGCTGCGATCCTTGGGCTGGCGGTGGTGCCGGCGGGCCATCAGGTCTGGACTTTGATGCCTTTCGGGACCTGGCCCATCTTCACGCGGTCACCCTCGACCACGAAGTCGATCCTCTCGCCCTTGAAGTGCAGGCCGGTCACCTGCATGCGGCTGAAGAGCTGGGTCTTCAGCGGCGCGATGCGCAGCCTGCCGTGCGGGGCGTCCGCCTCCAGCCCGAGCAGCGTGGAGAGCAGCGAGAAGGTCGACGAAGCGCCCCAGTTCTGCGGGCTGCAGCTGTTCCGGTAGTCGTTGGGCAGATCGCCCTGCTGCCGCGGATTGCCGCACCACAGCTCGGGCAGGCGCCGGTCCGGGAACGACATCCCGGCCTCGAGGATGCCGCGCACCAGCTGCTCCGCCTCGCGGTCGCAGCCCGCGCGGCGCAGCCCTGCGGCGACCAGGGCACAGTCATGCGGCCACACCGAGCCGTTGTGGTAGCTGCAGGGGTCGTAGTTGACTGCCTTGTCGGACAGCGTGCGCACGCCCCAGCCCGTCCACATGTCCGCCTGCATCAGCCGCTGGCCGACCTCTTTCGCGCGGCCTCCAGACACGATCCCCGCCCACAGACAGTGCCCCGGATTCGACGTGATCGCCTCGACCTGGCGGTGCGAGCCGTCCAGCGCCTGGGCGATGAACTTCGACCTGCCCATCCAGAAGTCGTGGTTGAACTTGCGCTCGAGCTCCTCGTACCGAGGCTTGAGCTCCGCCCACACGCGCGACATGCCGAGGAAACCGCGGTACAGGTAGGCCTGCACCTCGCACAGCGCGGCCGGCGGCGGCGGAGCCGAGCCGTCGGCATGGGTGAGCGAATCGTCCGAGTCCTTCCAGCCCTGGTTCTTCGCGCGCGCGCCGTGGTAGTCGATCCAGCCATCGCCGTCGGTGTCGCCGGAGTTGAAGCACCAGCCGATCGCGCGTTCAGCGTTGGGCCGCAACGCGGTCAGGAGCTCGTCGTCGCCCGTCCAGTCGTGCGTCTCAGCCAGCGCGCAGAGAAAGAGCGGGGTGGCGTCGATGGTGCCGAAGAGGATGTGCGGCCACACGCCACTGTCGACGACCTCGCCGCGCCTGACCTCGTGCAGGATCTTGCCGGGCTGCTCCTCGGTGTCAGCGTTTTCGACTCGTCCCTGGTGTTCGGCGAGGAAGTGCAGCGCACCACGCGCGATGTTCGGGTTCATCGGCAGCGCGAACATCGATGTGAACAGCGCGTCCCGTCCGAACGGCACCGCGAACCAGGGCAGCCCTCCCGTCGGGTAGATGCCGGTCGGATAGACGTCGCACAGCATGCGCATGTCGTTGCGGCTCTGCTCGATGAGCTCGTTGAGGGTCGCGTTGTCGGTTTCGAAATGCGCGCACTCCGCGTTCCACGCCCCGTAAGAGTTGCGCACCTCCTGCAGGCCCGCGTCGAAGTCCCTGACCTCACCGGCGCTGCGCGGAATGACGTCGACCCGGAGCACGAACTGCTGGCCGGGCTCGAGCTCTACCCGGTGGTTCTTTCCGTCCGGCGAGATCGAGACCTGCGTCACGTGCACGTCGCTCGAGGCCTCTCGCAGCACGAAACCACCCCAGCCCGAGACCTCGGCGACCTGCTGGGCAGGCGCGGCCGGAAGGATTCCGCGCACGCGCAGCATCGCCGCGAAGTCGGCGGCGAACATCAGGTTCAGGTTCGCGCCGAACGAGACGTTGCCGGGGTTGGTGATGGTCACGCGGTCGTGAAGCCCGCCCGTCATGAAGCGCTCGATGTGAATTCGGAGCGGGCCCGACGTCAGGTCGAACTCGAGCACGCCGCCCTCGGAGGTGAGACCCGCGGCCTCGGGCTCCTCGCCGTTCAGCAGCATTCGGTAGTCGGACAGGTAGCGCGTGTCGTCCATCCACACGCCATGGCCGTCCGGGCTGTCGTGGTGCATCGAGCCGTTGCGCGCGGACACGGCGAAGACCTGGTTCTCTTTGAGGACGACCCTTTTAGCCGCGAGGAAGTTGGCGGGCACTAGTGCGCCAAGGCGCGGCCCAGACCGCCGACGCCAAGGAAGGGGTGGCGCGAGGAGGAGCGCACTCGTGCAGCTGCGCGACGACAAGCGCCGGGCCCCCTGACGCCGGCGTCAGCGCCCGCAGGGCGCTCGGCGGAAATGGGCCGATGCATTGGCGAGCTACCTGCCTGCCAACTTCCTCGCAAGTTCTTCAGGAGGCGGCGCCCGCTGTCGAGCCGGCGGTTTCGAAGAGCGGCCGTGTGCCCAGCGCGTAATTCGTCCACTCGCCGCGCGCGAGGAGCTCCGTGGCCAGCGCCTCGAGCTCGCGCACGCGCTGGTTGGCGCGGATCGCCTCGCGGATCGAGAGGATGCCGACCGCCGGGTGCCGCTTCTCGATGACGTGCCGGAGCATGTTGAGGTGCGCGCTGTCCGGCACGCCGGGCTCGCGGATGCGCCGGATGGCCGCGCGCACCGTCGCCTGGGTGCCGTCGATGGCCTCGCCACGGCCGAAGTCGAACTTGTAGCTCGGGCTGCGGCCCGCGGCGCGGCGCTCGCCGCTCAGCCGGATCCACTTCGCGTTGTCGGCGCCCTTGCCCACGTCGATCACGAGACGCACCGAGCGCCCGTGATAGGGGAACGAACCGTTCACCCGGGCGTAGCTCTCGCGCTGGCCGGTGAAGCCCTCGTGCTTGCCGAGCATCAGCGGCGCGCTCGCGTCGAGCTCGATGCGGTCGATGGGCGTGAGCAGCGAGATGATCGCGAACGCGTGGGGGACGAGGTCGGCGATGACGCCGATGTCGGCGGCCGCGCCTACCAGCGGCTGCTCCTCCAGGATCTCGACACGGATTTCCTCGACCGAGTCGAGGAATGCGCGCAGCGTGCGCTCCTCCGCCAGCAGCATCTGCAGCAGGCGCACCTCCAGCTTGAAGTAGTAGTGGTCCGCGGCGACGATCTCCACACCGCCAGGCGCGGTGTCAAGGAACTCGCGGTACTCCTCGGGAGGCGAGCCGAGCGGCTTCTCGATGAGGACGACGTCGCTCAGGTCGTAATACGACTTCAGCGTCGGCAGGTGCGTCGCCGCGGGCGTGGCGATGTAGGTGATGACGTACGAGCTCGACTCGAGCTCGCGCTCGAGCTGCTCGTGCGCGGGCTCGGCCGGGCTGTCCCAGTAGAAGGCGTCGCCGTGGCCGCGCACTTCCTCGTCCGCGCCGGCGAGCCGCTCGCGCGCGCCCGGCGCCTCGTGCTCGACGACGTGCGTGCGGAAGTTGAAGAACTGCTTGAGTGTCAGCAGGTGGTGGTAGGCCTTCTGGCCCCACATGCCGAAACCGATGAGCACGAAGTCCTTCTGCAGGTGGCGCTCCTCTTCCGCCAGGGCATGCAGGCGCGCGTTCTTGATCGCGACGGCCGCTTGCAGCGCGAGGCCCTGCGCGCGCTGCACCTCCTCGGGGCTGTA
Source organism: Candidatus Dormiibacterota bacterium (assembly GCA_035689345.1). Lineage (GTDB taxonomy): Bacteria > Chloroflexota > Dormibacteria > Dormibacterales > Dormibacteraceae > CF-118. The sequence goes on along the minus strand of DASSLR010000045.1, from coordinate 11,338 downwards.
CGCGTGCATGCGCGTGCGCTCGGCCAGGATCGCCGCGCCGATCGGCTGGTCGTCCGCGATCAAGGGCAGCGCCAGCAGCGAGCGCACGCCGAACGTCTTCACGTACGCGTGCGGCACGCGGTCATTGGCGCCCGCGTCTTCGATCACCAATGGCTCGGGATGCTCGAGCAGGTCGAAGAGGAAAGAGGGCTCGGTGCGCTCTCCGCGCTGCCGGCGCCACAGGTCTTCCTGGTCGGATGCGGCCGCGCCGTACCAGCCCTCCTGGTCTTCCTCGTACAGCGCGATCTGGCACATCGACGCGTCGACGAGGCGAGCCAGGTTGTGGGCGACGAGCGTCAGCGTCTGGTCGAGGTCGATGGACGACGCGATCGCGCGGCTCACGTCGGCGCTGAGCTCCAGCTGCTCGGCGTGGCGGCGCGCCTCCTCGTAGAGACGGGCGGTCTCGACTGCGGACGCGACCTGGCCCGCGGCGGCGCGCAGCGCTTCGATCTGTCCCCAGTCAGGCCGGCGATCGTACGAGCGGTGATACCCGACCTCGAGCACGCCCGACGCGCGCGCGTGCTGGTCCGAGCCGAACGGCAGGAAGATCCGGATCAGGTCGGCGTGACCGCCCTGTTCGAAAACTTCGCCCGCCAGCGTGAAAGGAGGCTTCGACGGGTCGCGGTCGCGGTCCAGCTCCGAATCGCCCAGCAGGCACGCGGCCACGCGCGCGATCTCTCCGCCGCGCGCCCGCACCACCGGCACCTGCACCCAGGTCGCGGGCCCGAGGATCGGGCCGCTCACGACGTCGCCGCGGGATGACTGGCCGCGTGGCTCGAGCGGGCCGACGATCACAGCCCGCCACGTCCGCGCGACATACACGAGCACGTCGTCGGTCGCGAGCAGGCGCTCGTCCTCGAGCGCCCATCGCGGCACGCGCTTCGCCGCCCTTGTGCCGGCGCCGGTCTCCGAGGCCTCGATGGCCGCGGTCGTGGCCGCGCCCGCGGCGAGTCTCACGATCTCGGCGCCGTCCGGCTGCTGGTCGAGCAGGTAGATGGTCGCGAAGTTGAAGTCGAACTCCGGCACCGAGGCGTCCGTGAGGTGCCCCACGACCGCCTCGAGCACCTCCTTTCGCCCGGATCCCGGCCGCAGCATCGCGGCAGTCATGTCGCCGAGCGCGCCAAGCAACCGGTTGCCGTGCTCGAGACCGTCGATGAGGCGCTGGTGGGCGAGCGCCCCGCCGATGAGCTCGGCGCCCGCGCGCAGCAGCACGTCGGTGGCCGGCGCGCGGCGCACGGTCGCGAGCTTGTCGCGGCTCAGCACGACCAGGTATCCGTGCGGCTCGTTGTCGCTTCCGAGCGCCGAAACCGCGACTGGATGCAGGTCGGACGGTGCGGTGATGCGCGCGACGGCTTCGCTCAGCGCGGGCTCCCACCTTTCGTGCGAGCCGCGCTCCACCCGCACCGGCGCGGCCACCGGCGCGTGCGCGGTCACGAGCTCGAGGCTCGTGCGGTGCGGCGCGAACTGGTAGATGGCCGCGGCGTCGAGCTCACTCGCAAGCAGCAGGTCGGCGAGGGCGATGGAAAGGACGCGGCGGAGCTCCTTCATGTCGGGAGCCTGCTTGTCGCCCGCGGGTTCCGCCAGCAGCGCCGTGAGCCGGCCGAGGCCGTCGAGCGCGGCGCGGCTCGCGGCGGCCAGCGCCGACTCGACTGCTTCGCCCGCTGCTGAAGCCATCTTCTGCAGCTCGGTGACGCGCGCGTCGTCGGGCACGCGGTCGCGCTCGCGGTAATTGAGGTAGATGAGGCCGAGCAGGTGGTCGCCCGCGTTGATGGGCAGGCCGATGGTCGACTGCACCTGGTAGCGACGGATGAACGTGCTGTCGATCTGCGACGGCGCGTCGCGCGCCACCAGCGGCCGCCGCGTCACGGTGAGCCAGACCGTCGATCCGTAGTTGTGCACGCCCAGGTCATCAGGGACCTTGCCGTGGCTCGCGTCGTCGGCGTAGCGCCCGAGCTGCTCGCTCATGTCGGCGAGGGAGTCGAGCAGGCTCTCCTGGGGCTGGCCGGTGGCAAACGGCGCGTAGTAGCGTCGGGTGGACTCCTCGTAAAGGAAGATGGACACGATGTCCGCCCCCGACGCCGACTGCATGTCGGACACGACCGAGCGCAGCACACCGGCGAGGCCCGTCGCGCGCTGCATGGCTCGCATCCCCCCGCATGATAGGTCTCGGGTTGGCGGCTAAGAGACCGCCGCGCGACGAATACCCGCGGCCGATGCTGCGCCGCCGCGACTGGGTCAACCTCAACGGCGAATGGGAGTTCGGAGCGGGCGACGAGCGTCAGTTCGACCGCGTCATCAACGTGCCGTTCTGCCCGCAGTCGGAGCTGTCCGGCATCGCCGACCCCAACCCCGGCGATGTCGTGTGGTACCGGCGCCGGTTCGAGGCGCCGCCCGCCGAGCGACTGCTGCTGCACTTCGGCGCGGTCGACTACCGGGCGACGGTGTGGGTGAACGGCGAGGAGGTCGCGACGCACGAGGGCGGGCACACGCCGTTCGCCGCCGACATATCAAAGGTCGTGCGGGCCGGCGACAACGAGCTCGTCGTCCGCGCCGAGGATCCACTGGGCGACCGCACGACGCCGCGTGGCAAGCAGTACTGGACGCCCAGGCCGGAATCGATCTTCTACACCGCTACGATCGGCATCTGGCAGACGGTGTGGCTGGAGCCGCTGCCCGCGCGCTCGCTCGGATCTGCGGTGCGTATCGAGCCCGACGCAGGTGCGGGCGCCGTCACGGTGCACATGGACGCCGAAGGCCGGAAATCGGTCACGGTCACGCTGCACGGGGAGGAGGCCGGCCACTGGTCGGGCACGCACGATTCGTGCCGCATCGAGCTGTCGCGACGCGAGCTCTGGAGCCCCGAGGCGCCGCACCTCTACTCGGTCGACGTCGTACTGCACGACCGCGCCGGACGCGAGGTCGATCACGTTTCGAGCCACTTCGGGCTGCGCACCATCGCGGTCCGCGACGGCAAGTTCTGGCTCAACGGCGAGCCGTACTTCCAGCGGCTCGTGCTCGACCAGGGCTACTTTCCGGGCGGCCTGCTCACGGCCGCGAACGATTCCGCGCTCCGCCGGGACATCGAGCTCGCGAAGTCGCTCGGCTTCAACGGCGCGCGCAAGCACCAGAAGATCGAGGACCCGCGCTGGCTCTACTGGGCCGACCGGCTCGGCTTTCTCGTGTGGGAGGAGATGCCCGACTTCCACGAGCATTCGCCCGAGGCCGAGCGCCGGCTCGCCCAGGAGTGGGAGCAGGCGGTCATGCGCGACCGTGGCCACGCGTGCATCGTGGCGTGGGTTCCGCTGAACGAGAGCTTCGGCCTGCAGGGCGTCGAGCCCTCGGTGTCATCGCGATTTCTGGAAGGCCTGTACCACTTCACGCACGACCTCGACGGCACGCGACCCGTCATCTCCAACGACGGCTGGGAGCACACCCACACGGACATGTGCACGCTCCATGACTACAACCCGGCGCACGCGCTGAAGCGCCGGTACGGCCGCCTGTACACCGCGCTCGACGCGGCGGCGCATCCGAAGCCGCTTTACCTGCCGGGCTACGAGTACGGGGGCGAGCCTCTCGTGGTCAGCGAGTTCGGGGGCATCGCGCTCGCGCGCTCGGGTGGGTTCGGATGGTCGGAGGCCGAAAACACCGAGGAGTTCGTCGACACCTACCGCGAGATGGTCGAGGCGCTGACCCAGCCCGGCCCGGTGGAGGGATTCGGCTACACGCAGCTCTGCGACGTCGAGCAGGAGCGCAACGGCCTCCTCACGTTCGACCGCAAGCCGAAAGCCGACATCGAAAGGCTGCGCGAAATCACCGAGACGCCGAAACGGTAGGGACCCGGCCCGACCGCGCCACCTCGCCGAGCCAGCGCGCGCTGGGCTTCGGATGCCGGGCGAACGTCTCGCGGTCGACGGCGACGAGCCCGAACCGCGGCCGGTAGCCGAAGGCCCACTCGAAGTTGTCCAGCAGGGACCAGTGGATGTAGCTGCGGACGTCGATCCCGTCCGCCAGGCACGTGAGCACCTCATCCAGGGCCTCGGCCATGAAGGCGACGCGCCGCTCGTCCCGCGTCGTGGCGATCCCGTTCTCGGTGACGAGGATGGGAATTTTGCCGGCCGTGCTCTTCCATGCGCGCCGGATCGCACCGCCGAGCGCGCGCGGGTAGTACTCGTAGCCCATCTGGGTCACCTCAGAGGTCTCGGCCAGCTCGCGGCTCACCCCGCTCCAATCGGAGCCCGGGCTGCGCGGGCCCTCGGGCCCGATGCGGATGCGCGTGTAGGTCTGGACGCCGATGAAGTCGTCGCCGCGGGCGAGCGCGAAGAACTCGTCGTTGATGGCCGACTCGACCTCGAAGCCGCTCCGACCCGGGCTGGCGCCGTCCTCGTACTGGAGGTCGGGGATGGCGAGGGTCACGCCGACCGGCGCCTTCGTGTGCGCGCGGATCGCCGGCACCGCGAGCCGGTGCGCCTCGAGCAGATGCTCTGCCGCGCGCCTGGCCGCGACCTCGTCGCCCTTCGCCCCCGGCGGGTTGATGCCCAGCACGTAGCCGCTCCAGCCGAGGCCCTGCGGCTCGTTGATCGTGCACGCGTAGCCGATCCGGTCGCCGAGCGCCCGCGCCGCGCGCTCGCAGTAACGCTCGAACAGCCGTGGGAACCGCGGCGATGCGAAGCCGCCGAGCTCGTGGACCCACAGCGGCAGGGTGAAGTGATGGAAGGTGAGCAGCGGCGTCACGCCGTGCTCGTGGCAGCTGTCCAGCATGCGGCGGTAGTGGTCGAGCTGGGCGCTCGAGAACTCGCCCTCTGCCGGCTCGATGCGCGCCCACTCGATGCCGAACCGAAACGCGTTGAGCCCGAAGCCCGCCAGCATCGCGATGTCTTCCGCGTAGCGGTGGTAGAAGTCGCAAGCGTCGCCCGACGGTTCCACGCAAGGTGTTCCGTCGCGGTGCTCCCACCACCACCAGTCGGTGTTGACGTTGCCGCCCTCGACCTGGTGGGCGCCCACGGCGGCGCCGAAGAGGAACCGAGGCGGGAATGTCGCAGACATATCCAGCAGTTTTCCACACGCTCCGGGCGCTGAACATGATCCTTGACACGAGTTAAGATCCGGCCTACGATCCGCCCTAAACCGCTTTACTAAAGCGGTTTAAGCCCCGCGTTGGTCCCGACAGTTCGACGACCTGGCGGGCGGATGGAGGTGGACACGAGGCGTGATCCAGGGGGTCTCCACAGCGTGACGAGGGTCACCATCTCCGACGTCGCCACGGCCGCGGGCGTCTCCAAGACGGCCGTCTCCTTCGCCTTCAACAACCCGGAGAAGCTCGGCCACGCGACCGTGGAGCGGGTGCTGCAGGTGGCCGACGGCCTCGGCTATGCGCCGCACCCGGCGGCGCGAGCCCTGTCCCTCCGCCGCAGCGGCACCATCGGCGTCCTGATCCCGCAGCGCCTCAGCACCGTCTTCGCCAACGCCTTCCTCGGCGAGCTGCTGCAGGGCCTCGGTGAGCTGTGCGAGAAGCACGACCTCAGCGTGCTGCTGGTGCCCCCGCTCGACGGTTCGCTGGAGGGCGCCATCCGCGCGGCCTCGGTCGACGGCTTCGTCAGCCTAGGCCTCAGCTCGGACGACCGCGCGCTGGAGACGCTTGATCGCCTCGGCATACCGAGCGTCCTGGTGGACGCGGACGGCGCGGCCAACCATCCGACGGTCAACGTCGACGACGCAGGCGGTGCGGAGGCGGCCGCGCGTCACCTGCTGAAGCTCGGACATCGCGACATCGCCGTCATCGGCCTCCCGCCGACGCGGGCGCAGGTCGGCCTCACGCCGACGGCGGCGCGTCGCCTCGCGGGTTATCAGGCGGCAATCGACGAGGCGGGCGCGCCCGCACCGCTTTTGATCAGCGCGGGCATCTCGCAGGCGGCCGGCGCGCGCGCCTTCGAAACGCTCGCGCAGGGCCGGCGCCGGCCCACCGCGGTGCTCGCGATGAGCGACATGACGGCCATCGGCGTCATGACCGCCGCAGCTCAGGCCGGCGTGCGGGTGCCGGCGGATCTTTCGATCGTGGGATTCGACGACCTGCCGGTCGCGGCGTGGACGAATCCCGCCCTCACCACCGTGCGCCAGCCCATCGTGGACAAGGGCCGGATAGCCGCCAGGCTGCTCATCCAGCGGTTGCAGGGTAAGCACGTGCAGTCGCCGCCTCCCCTCAGCACGCGCTTGATCGTGAGGGCTTCCACCTCGAATCCCCATGCGGCAAAGGAGGTGGTCGGGAAGAAGGCGTAGCGGGGACCTTGGACCGGATTTGCCAAATGGAGAGTGGGACATCAGAATGGAATTCAATTCGGCGATTGGTATTGGAGAGCGGGTCGCTCTCCACAACTGGGGGATTTGACATGGGGGCTTCGATCAAAGCACGTGCCCTGGTGACCGCGATCGGCGCTGTGCTCGTCGCGGTTGCATGTGGCACCAGTTCGAGTGCCTCGGGTGGCACTGTCAAGGTCATGGCCGAGTGGTCCGGTCAGGAACAGGCCAACTTCCTGGCGGTCGTCAAGCCGTTTGAGGACCAGACCGGAATCAAGGTCTCGTACGAATCGACACGAGACCTGACCGCCGTCATCAAGACTCGCGTCGCGGCCGGCAACCCACCTGACCTGGCGGGCGTACCCAACCCGCAGCTGCTGTCGCAATTCGCCAGCCAGGGGAAATTGACCCCACTGGATGGCGTCCTCGACATGAGTGCGTTGAAGCAGAACTACTCGCAAGGTTGGATCGACCTGGGTACGTACCAGGGAAAGCTGTATCAGGTCTATTCGTGGGTCTCGCTTAAAGGTCTTGTCTGGTACAACCCGAAAAACTTCACGGCCAAGGGCTACCAGGTGCCGAAGACCTGGTCGGACCTGATCTCGCTGCAGAGCCAGATCAAGTCGAGCGGCGTGACTCCGTGGTGCATCGGGCTCAAGAGCGGCGGCGCCGATGACGGCTGGGCCGGAAGCGACTGGATCAAGGAGATCGTGCTCAGCCAGTCAGGGCCGACCGTGTACGACAACTGGGTAGCAGGCAAGCAGAAATGGACCTCACCGGAGATCAAGTCGGCGTTCACGACGTGGGGCACGATCCTGGGCGCGAACGACTCCAACGTCTATGGCGGCGCCAACGAGATCACTTCGGCCAGCTTCAAGACATCCGGCGACGGGCTGTTCACCAGTCCGCCGAAGTGCTACATGCACAACCAGGCGTCCTTCATCACCTCGTTCTTCACCTCCGACAACCCGAGCGTTCAGCCGGGTACCGACTTCAACTTCTTCCCGCTGCCTGACGTCAGCTCCCAGTACACCGGCGCTCACGTCGTTGCCGGCGACTCATGGGGGCTCTTTCACGACACCCCGCAGGCCCGCAAGCTGCTTCAGTACCTGACGACGGCAGACGCGCAGGCCATCTGGGTCAAGGCGGGCGGCAAGCTTTCGCCGAACAAGCAGACCCCCCTGTCCGACTATCCCGACGCTCTGTCCAAGGAGTCTGCTCAGATCCTGGTCGGCACGCAGATCGCGAAGTACGACGCCACCGACAACATGCCGGCCGACATGAGGACGGCGGCATGGCAGGCCGTACTCAAGTTCGTGCAGAACCAGGGGAACCTCGACTCGATCCTGACCAACCTGGACAAGGTCCAACAAACCGCTTACGCATCCTCTTGATCAAGTGAGGAGATAAGAGAGTGGACTTCAGCGTTCTGCTGCAGGACATCCCGACGCTCCTCGTCGTGATCATCGGCGTGCCTGGAGTGCTCGCCGCCTACATCGTGGGCGGCGAGTACCTGGTGCGCCGGCTGCCCGACAAGAATCGACCGCGGGTTCGGCCCTGGATATGGGTCGGGCCCGCACTCATCCTCGTGGCCGGTTACCTTCTGATCCCGGCGATCCTCACGGCTATCCAGAGCGTGGAAAGCAACAGGGTCGACGTGCTCGACCCGTCCACGTGGGGCACGAACTTCGTCGGCTTCAGGAATTTCTCTCGGCAGTTCGCGGACTTTCCGACCGGAGGCGCATGGGTCGCCATCCGCAACAACGTCATCTTCTGGCTGATCTTCTACACCCTCTTCACCCTGGCCTTCGGACTCGTGCTCGCAGTTCTCTTCGACCGCGTCAAGTACGAGTCGTTCGTGAAGTCTCTGATCTTCATGCCGATGGCGATCTCGTCGGTAGCCCTCGGTCTCATCTGGGACTTCATGTACGAGTACCAGCCTCCGGGTGCGGCCCAGACGGGAACGGTGAATGCCGTGGTAACAACGCTGTTGCATCACGACCCGGTCTCGTGGCTGCAGGATCAGTGGCCCACCGACACTTTCAACATCTTGAACAACCTCGCACTGATCGGCGCCGCCACGTGGGGCATCACTGGCTTCGCCATGGTCATCCTGTCGGCGGCTCTGAAAGGCATCCCGGGTGAGCTGCTCGAAGCGGCTCGAGTCGACGGGGCCGGCGAGCTCACCGTCTTCCGGCGCGTGATCCTGCCCCTGATGATGCCGACCATAGTGGTGGTCGGGACCACCCTGGTCATCTTCGCGCTGAAGGCGTTCGACGTGGTCTACGTGATGACAAGCGGCAACTACGGCACTGACGTGCTCGCCTACCGGATGTACAACCAGCTCTACCTGGCCAGCAACTCCGGCGGAGCGAGCGCCGTGGCCATCATCCTGCTGGTGGCCGTCGTGCCTGTGCTGATTTTCAACCTGAGACAGTTCCGAGCGGTGGAGGCGCGAAGATGACGGTCGCAGCTGCAACGCCGACCACCTCGGCGGCCGCCCGGTTCTCACCGGCCTGGATTCTCGAACGCATCTCGCGCTGGCCGTTGCACATCGCGGTGATCGGCCTGACCGCAGCCTGGATGGTGCCCACCATCGGATTGCTGGTGAGCTCTTTCCGGCCCTTCTCCGGCCAGGCCACCAGTGGCTGGTGGACGGCGTTTCAGAATCCGACCACGTTCACGCTCAGCAATTACACCGACGTCCTGTCCCAAAGCACCACGAACCTGGGCCAGGCGTTCTTCAACAGCTTCATGATCTCGATACCGGCGACCGTCCTTCCTGTTTCGATCGGTGCGTTCGCCGCGTACGCCTTCGCCTGGATGAAGTTCCCCGGTCGCAACGGCCTGTTCCTGGCCCTGGTCGGGCTGCTGGCGGTGCCGCTGCAGCTCACGTTCATCCCGGTGTTGAGCTTCTACGTCCAGCACCTGCACTGGACGACCGACAACCTGGAGTCTTACGGGATCCCTGGGCTGCCGTGGGTGCCTCTCTGGCTGGCGCACGCCGGCTACGGATTGCCGTTCGCGATCTACCTGCTGGCGAACTTCTTCCGAGCTCTTCCCAGCGACCTGTTCGAGTCGGCGGAGATCGATGGTGCCGGGACGCTGACCGTGTTCTTCCGCATCATCCTTCCCCTTTCCGTGCCGGCCCTCGCCTCGCTCGTGATCTTCCAGTTCCTGTGGGTGTGGAACGACCTGCTGGTGGCACTGATATACGTCGGCTCGACGGCTTCGGTCGCACCGTTGACCGTCAACCTGGCTGGTCTCACGACCTCACTCGGCCAGGGTTCCAACCTGCTCACGTCGGCGGCATTCTTTTCCATGATCGTGCCGCTCATCGTGTTCCTCAGCCTCCAGCGATATTTCGTGCGCGGCATTCTCGCCGGCTCGGTGAAGGGGTAAGAAGATGGCCTCCGTTACATACGACCACGTCGTCAAGCGCTACACGGCCGACGTCACCGTCGTCAAAGATCTGAACGTCGACATCAAGGACAAGGAGTTCATGGTCCTGGTGGGCCCGTCGGGCTGCGGCAAGTCGACGGCGCTGCGCATGCTCGCGGGCCTGGAAACGATCACCGAGGGCCAGATTCGCATCGGCGACCGGGTCGTCAACAACGTCGCGGCCAAGGACCGGGACATCGCCATGGTGTTCCAGTCCTACGCGCTGTACCCGCACATGAGCGTGTTCGACAACATGGCGTTCCCATTGCAGATGCAGCACATGAAGAAGGACGAGATCCAGAAGCGCGTCAAGAACGCGTCCAAGATCCTCGGCCTCGACCCCTTCCTCAACCGCAAGCCGCGCGCCCTCTCCGGCGGCCAGCGCCAGCGCGTCGCCCTGGGTCGCGCGATCGTGCGCAGCCCGAAGGTGTTCCTGCTGGACGAGCCTCTGTCGAACCTGGACGCCAAGCTTCGCGGCCAGACGCGCATCGAGCTGCAGAAGCTCCACCGCGAGCTCGAGACGACCTTCATCTACGTCACGCACGACCAGGTCGAGGCGATGACGATGGGCGATCGCATCGCGATCATGAACGGCGGCATCCTGCAGCAGGTCGGCACGCCGGGGGAGGTGTACGACCACCCCGCGAACCTGTTCGTGGCCGGGTTCATCGGCACCCCCACGATGAACTTCGTGCCGGTGACCACCAGCGATAGCACGGCCAAGGCGTCCGGCTTCGAGGCCAAGCTGCCGAAGTCGGTGCCCGCGGGCAAGGGCACGCTCGGCTTCCGGCCCGAGGCCCTGACCGACCGCACGAGCCCCGACGGCAGCACGATGACGGTGAAGGTCGACGTGGTCGAGCGACTCGGGTCCGACCAGTTCCTCTACGGCACGACGGGCGGCGACACCGTGACGGCTCGCGTCGACCCACGCATGAAGGTCGACCCCGGCGACACGGTTCAGCTCGGGCTGGACACCCGCTCGATCCATCTCTTCGACGCGCAGACCGAGGCGGCCTTCTTCTAACCGCCGTTCTTTTTGGAAACCATTCGGGCCCGTGAGGACTTCGATGCCGCGCGCTTCAAGGCGTTCCGGAGGGCGGTCGGCGCCGCGCTGACGCGCCGCGCGAGGCGCCTGGCCTCGGTCGAAGAGGTGCTCGAGGCCGCGGGTGCGGAAGGGCGCTCGTACGGCGGCGTCCAGGAGATTCCCGTCGACAGGATCGTGGGGTCGGCCGCCTCGCCCGCGAAGGCGGAGGACTTCGACCCCGCCTTTCTCCCGACGACGCCGCGCCTGCGCGACCGCTGGACGCGCATCTACCGGGAGATGGTGGAGGGCGCCGAGCTACCGCCCATCGACGTGTACAGGGTGGGTGACGGCTACTACGTGATCGACGGGCATCATCGGGTCTCCGTGGCCCGCAGCCTCGGGCGCCCCACGATCACGGCCCGCGTCATCGATGTCAAGACGCGCGCACCGCTCGGCACCGACGTCGACGCGGCCGCGCTGCTGCGAGCCGCCGAGTACGCGAGCTTTCTGGAGGCGACGCAGCTCGACAAGGTGCGGCCC
>DASSLR010000044.1:0-57826 GCA_035689345.1 Candidatus Dormiibacterota bacterium | reverse complement strand
AGCGCCGCCTCGTCGCCCTTCGGATCCTTGGCCGGCCAGTCGTCCAGCGACCTGATGAAGCTCACGGCCGCCTCGTGCGCCATGCGCAGCGCCGCCTCGGTCATGTCCTTCTCGGTGATCGGATCCGGCATCAGGCAAGCCTCCGTCTGATCGCTGCCGAAAGCTCCTCCAGCTCCACAGGCTTGTGAAGGTAGTCGGTGGCGGCCAGCCTTTCGGCCATCGCCCGGGAGGCGCGATCCGTCGCGCCCGTGACCACGATCGGCCGGGCTGCCCGGACCGCTTCGAGCAGCTCGCCGTCTAGGCCTTCGAGGACGCCCAGGTCGATGACCGGCACGGCCCCTGCGAATGACTCGGGAACCACCGCCGCCGAGTCGGCTTCGAAGCCCAGCCTGCGCAGCCCGCGAGCGGTGATCTCGCCCAGCCTCTCGTCGTCGTCCACGACCAGCACGCGGACCGCCGGCCACTCGGATTCCTCGGCGTCACTGAGATGACCGAAAGCCTCGTCGATGTCTTCCAGCAGCCGCTCGACCGGCGGCGACGTGCCGTCAGCCTCGGCCATCTCGAGCTCGGCCTTCAGCCGCGCGAGCGTGGAGCGCAGGCGATGCAGCGCGGCCAGCCGCTCAGGCTTGCGCGGCGAACCTGTATCCGATCCCACGTACGGTCTCGATCCAGCCGGGCTCGCCGAGGGCGCGCCGCACCTCGTGTACGGCCTGCTCGACGCTGTGCTCGAAGCCCGCGTAGTTGGTGCCCCAGGCGCGTTCGAGCAGCTCGTTGCGCGACACGACCTCGCCGGGACGCTCGGCCAGGATGTGCAGGGTGGCGAGCGGCCGGCCTTCCAGCTTGAGCTCGCGGCCGTCCAGTGACGCGGTCATGCGCGCGAGGTCGACACGCAGCCGGCCGCGCACCAGCACGCGACCTGACGGTGTGCGGTCGCGCAGCGCGCCGCGCACCCGCGCAAGCAGCACCTGGCGGTCGGTCCCTTTGGCGATGTAGTCCGCCGCACCGCGCTCGATGCTGAGCACCTGGTCGCCCGGCGACGGTCGCGCGCCGGTGAGGATGATCACCGGGAACGACACGCGATCGGATCCGGAGCGCAGCTCGTCGAGCACCTCCGGCGCATCCATGTCGGGCATCTCGTAGTCGAGCAGCATCAGGTCGGGCGCCTCCGCGCGCACGCGGGTGAGCGCCTCGGTCCCGCTGAGCGCAACGTCGACCGCGTAACCGGCGCGACGCAACAGCTCCGCGGTGACCTCGGCGGTGCGCGGTTCGTCGTCGACGACGAGCAACCTGGCGGGCGCTCCCATCCCCGGCAGCGAACCTAGCACGAAACTTCAGCGATTCCTGAGGAAAAGTTGAAGCTGGGCTGAGGCCGCCGCATCCGGCGGTGCATAGCCTCCCCGCATGGGCCAGCTCGTTGAATTACAGGAAACCAGGCGTAGGCTCGGGCTGGCCCTCGAAAACCTTTGCCATGACCGCTGGGTCATCGGCTTCTTGCGCGGAGGGGCGCTGCAACCGATTGCAGCATCAGAGATAACGCGGCGGCTGCTGCAGGCTCATCCCCTGCAGCCGCTGTCGCGCCGCGCGCTCTTCGAGCAGCGACCCGTGGTTGTCAACACCGTGTTCCCGTACACAAGCGCTGCCGCCGGTTTCGACTGGGAGCTCGACTGGCCGGCGATCATGTATGCGCCCATCGGCGAGGCGGGGCAGCGCCCCATCGGCTTGCTCGTACTCGGGTGCCGGCGCGACTACTGGTACTCCGACGAGGACGTGCGCTACGCGACCAGCCTCGGCCACGCTCTTGCGCCGATCGTGTCATCGCTGCGCGGACCTCTCGGCCGCATGACGGACGCGGAGACGGAGGTCGTGCAGCTGATGAGCTGCGGCATGTCGCGCCAGGAGATCGCGCAGGCCATCAAGGCCGGAGAGGTGGAGACCGACGCCCTCATCAGCTCCGTCAAGCGCAAGCTCAGCCAGCGCGCCGCACACCGGATCCCGGTGTGCGTGTGGTGAGGTCGGCTAGTGCGGGCCGAAAAGAAAGACGGTGGTGCCGCGGCCCTCGGTGCTGACGACCTCGAGCCTTCCGCCGATGCCGGCGGCGCGCTCACGCATCCCCACGAGCCCGTAACCGTGGGCCTGTGACGATGCGAAGCCACGTCCCTCGTCCGACACCTCGATCAGGAAAGGCCGCGCCGCGAAGTGCATGCGCACCCTGCAGATCGACGAACCGGAGTGCTTGCGGACGTTTGTCAACGCCTCGCGGACCACCTGGTTCACGACCTCGCGCTGCGGGGGCGCCAGCATCTCCTCGGTGCCGTTCGTGGCGATCTCGACGCGTATCGCGTAAAGCCGCGCGAACTCTTCGGCCTGGTGGCGCAGATCGCCCACCAGGCCCTCCGGTCCGATCGCTCGCGGCCGCAGCTCGGCCAGCGTCTCGCGCACCTGCTTGAGCATCCGTTCGAGGATCTCGAAGATGTTGCTCAGCGTCTGATCGGTCTGGTCTCGGTGACCTTCGAGGTAGACCTTGAACAGCGAGATCGCGCCGGCGAGCTCGGTGGCGAGGCCGTCGTGCAGCTCGCGGGCCATCCGCGACCGCTCGCGGGCGACCGCCGACTCTTCCGCCAGCTTCAGGGACGTAATGGGATCCTGGCTCTCGACCTCGCGCACGCCGCCCAACAGTTTGGGCTAAGGGGACGGGGGTTGGCTACGCGGTGACGCGTCGCCACAGAGAGGCGAGGAGCGCCGCCACGAGCGGATGGCGGACCCAGCGCAGGGCTCGCCGCCAGGGCTCCCAAAGCCGGCGGGTCTCCTCGAGCGTCGCGCGCAGGCGCTCGACGTCCTCCCGCACCAGCGCCTGCTCGCGCTGCAGCATCGTCGCCAGCGCCCGGCCCTGCTTGGCGAGACGCATCGACCAGACGCCCGCGACCGTCCCTTCGACCACGATCACGGCCACGCCGAGCACCAGGAGCAACGGGCCGATCGTGTTGAGTATCACTCCTTGCCGTCGGCCTCTTCCACCGCACCCACCGGCGCGATGGCGACCACGCCAGGGTCGTCGGCGGTCAGGCGCATGACGATCACGCCCTGGGTCTGGCGGCCGATCTGCGAGATCGCGCCGACCGGCGTGCGCAGCACCATGCCGCTGGCGCTGATTATGAGGACCTCCTCCTCGGGGTCGTTCACGATCCTCATCGCAGCGAGCTTGCCGACGCGATCCGTCACCTTGAGCGTGAAGACGCCCTGGCCCGCGCGGTGGTGCATCGGATACTCCGCCACCGGCGTGCGCTTGCCGTAGCCGCGCTCGGTGATCACCAGCACGTCGCCGTCGGCGGTCACCGCGCCCATGCCCGCCACCGTGTCGCCCTTGCCGAGCTTGATGCCGATGACACCCTGCGTGTCCCGGCCCATGGCGCGCACCTCGCTCTCGCCGAAGCGGATGGCCTTGCCGAGCGCGGTGGCGATGATGATCTCGTCCTTGCCGCTCGTCGGCGTGACCCAGTCGAGCTCGTCGCCCTCCTGCAGGTTGATGGCGATCAGGCCGTTGCGGCGCACGTTCGCGTACTCGCGCAGCGCCGTCTTCTTTATGTATCCGTTCTTCGTGACCATCAGCATGTAGTGCGCGTCGGTCTCCGACTCGGGCCGGATGAAGACCGCCGTCACGTGCTCGTTGCCCCCGATGTCGATCAGGTTGTTGATCGGAATGCCTTTGGCCTGCCGCTCGCGCTCCGGCACTTCGTGCACCCGCAGCTGGAACACGCGACCGCTCTGCGTGAAGAACAGGATCGACGCGTGCGTATGCGTCGTGAGCAGGTGCTCCGCGTAGTCCTCCTCGCGCGTGCCGCTGGGCGCCTCGCCGCCGGCCGTGGGACGCGCGCCCTTGAGGCCGACACCGCCGCGTTTCTGCGCGCGGAACACGCGCAGAGGCTGCCGCTTCACGTAGCCGCGGTGCGTGAGCGTGACGACAACCTCCTCTTTGTGCACGAGGTCCTCGGCCGAAAGCTCGGTGGCCTCCTGCTCACTGATCTCCGTCCGCCGGTCGTCGCCGTATTTCTTGATGAGCTCGTCCATCTCGTCGTTGATGAGCTGGCGCACCTTGCGATCGCTGGCGAGGATGCTCTCGAGGTACGCGATGGTCTTGATGACCTCCTCGTACTCCTCGTCGATCTTGTGGCGCTCGAGGCGCGTCAGGCGGCCGAGCGTGAGAGCGAGCACCGCGCGGGCCTGGCGCTCCGACAGCCCGAACTTCGTCTGCAGCTGGTTGGCGGCCGTCTCCGTATCCGATGCCGCGCGGATCGTCTTGATCACCTCGTCCAGGTGATCGAGGCAGATCTTCAAGCCCTCGAGGATGTGCGCCCGCTCCTGCGCTTTCTCGAGGTCGAAGCGCGTGCGGCGGAGGACGACGTCGCGCCGGTGCTCGATGAAGAGCTGCAGCGCCTGCTTGAGGCTCAGCACCACCGGCCGGCCGTCGTGGATGGCCAGCATGATCACGCCGAACGACTGCTGCAGCTGCGTGTGCTTGTAGAGGTTGTTGATGACCGTGTAGGTCTGCGCCTCGCGTTTCAGCTCGATGACGATGCGCATACCCTGGCGGTCGGACTCGTCGCGCAACCCGGCGATGCCTTCGATGCGGCGCTCCTCCGCCAGCTCGGCGATCTTGGCGAGCAGCGTCGCCTTGTTCACCGCGTAGGGGAGCTCGTCGATGATGATGCGCTCGCGACCGTTCGACGCCTGCTCGAACGTGTGCCGCGCGCGCACGATGATGCGGCCGTGGCCGGTCGAGTACGCGGCCTTGATGCCGCTCGTGCCCATGATGAGGCCGCCGGTCGGAAAGTCCGGGCCCTTGACGAAGCTGAAGAGGTCCTCGCCCGTGGCTTCGGGGTTGTCCACCAGGTGCTTCACGGCCGCGCACACCTCGCGCAGGTTGTGCGGCGGGATGTTGGTGGTCATACCCACCGCGATGCCGGTGGCGCCGTTGATGAGCAGGTTGGGGATGCGCGCCGGCAGCACCACGGGCTCGGTCTCGGACCCGTCGTAGTTCGGGATCATGTCGACCGTCTGCTTCTCGATGTCGGCCATCAGCTCGCCCGTGATGGCCGACAGCCGGGCTTCCGTGTACCGCATGGCCGCCGGCGGATCGCCGTCGACGCTGCCGAAGTTGCCCTGGCCGTCGATGAGCGGGTAACGAAGCGAGAACGGCTGCGCCATACGCACGAGCGCGTCGTACACCGCGTCGTTGCTGTGCGGGTGGTAGAGCTTCAGCACGTCGCCGACGAAGGAGGCGCACTTGCGATAGCGGCTGCCTGACGTCGCGCCGGCGCCCTGCATCGCGTACAGGATTCGGCGCTGCACCGGCTTCAGCCCGTCACGGACCTCGGGCAGGGCCCGGCTGATGATGACGGACATCGCGTACTCCATGTAGGAGGTCTGCATCTCCTCCTGGAGGTTTCGCGTCAGCACGGTGCCGAGGTTCGGGTCGTCAGCCACTGACTACTCCTCGTATTTGCCGAGAACGACCACCGCGTTGTGGCCGCCGAAGCCGAAACCGTTCGACATCGCGATGTTCACTTCCTTGCGCCGCGCCGTGTTGGGCACGTAGTCGAGGTCGCACTCCGGGTCGGGGTTCTCGTAGTTGATGGTCGGGTGGATCATGCCGCGGTTGATGGTGAGGATCGTCGCGATCGCCTCCACCGCGCCGGCCGCGCCGAGCAGGTGGCCGATCATCGACTTGGTGCTGCTGATCGGGATCTTGTAGGCCTGCTCGCCGAGCGCGATCTTCAGAGCCTTCGTCTCACCTGCATCGTTGAGCGGCGTGGACGTGCCGTGCGCGTTGATGTAGTCGATGTCGGTGGGCTCGACGCCCGCGTCCTTCATCGCCAGGGTCACCGCGCGCGCCGGCGCGACGCCGGTCTCGTCCGGCGCGACCTGATGGAACGCGTCGCACGTGAGGCCGAATCCCAGAACCTCGCCGTAGATGCGAGCGCCGCGGTTCGTCGCGTGCTCGAGCGTCTCCAGGACAAGCACTCCGGCACCTTCGCCTGGTACGAAGCCGTCGCGGTCGCGCTCGAACGGCCGGCTGGCCTTCTCCGGCGCGTCGTTGCGCGTGGAGAGTGCCTTGAGGACGTCGAACGCGTAAATGCCGACCTCGCACAGCCCGGCCTCCGTGCCGCCCGCCAGCATCACGTCCGCGTCGCCGTGCTGCATGATCCGCAGCGCGTCGCCGATCGCGTGCGTCGACGCGGCGCATGCCGTGGTCATCGTGGTGTTGGGACCGCGGATCCTAAAGTGCATCGCCACCGAGGCGGCGGCCATGTTCGGCAGGATCACCGCGGCGTAGAGCGGGTTGATGAGCCGTCCTTTCTGCGCAAACGCGGCGGCGCCGGAGGTCATCTCGATGAAGCCCCCGATGCCCGTGCCGAGGTCGACCCCCACGCGGAAGCTGTCCTCTTTCGAGACGTCGAGGCCCGCGTCGTCCAGCGCCATCGTGGACGCGATGACGGCCATCTGTGCGAAACGGGCCATGCGCGAAGCGGCCTTGCGGTCGAGATAGGTGGTCGGGTCGTAGCCGCGGATCTCACACGCGAACTTCGTCGTCAGCTTGTCGGTCGGATACGTGCCCTCGACGGTGCGCGCCGTGCTGCGGCCTTCGATGAGGCCGTCCCAGTACTCGTCGAGGTTCTTGCCGAGCGGGTTGATCGTCCCCATGCCGGTGACGACGACGCGCGTGCGCCCGTTCTTTCTGGTCACTTGCCCACCTCTGCCCGAATCTTACCGACGAGCTGATTCTCGACCGCCTCACGCGTCACGCGGATGGCGTTCTTGATGGCGCGCGCGTCAGAGCGACCGTGGGCGATCACCGCCACGCCGTCGATGCCGAGCAGCGGGGCACCGCCGAATTCCCTCCAGTCGATGCGCGCGCGCAGCTGGCGCACCCCGTCGCGGATGAGCAGCCCGCCCAGCTTGCCGCGCGTCGTGCGGGGGATCTCGTCGCGCAGGTTGCGGAACAGGAACTCCGCCGTGGCCTCGGCCATCTTGATGGCGACGTTGCCGACGAAACCGTCCGCCACCACCACATCGGCTTTCGCGTTGTACAGGTCCTTCGGCTCGACGTTGCCCACGAACCCACGCATCGTCGCCCTCAAGCGCTTGCTCGCCTCACGGACGAGCTCGTCGCCTTTGCCGTCCTCCTCCCCGTTGCTGAGCAGGCCGACGCGCGGGGCGTCGCGGCCCATCATCTCGCGCGCGTAGACGGCGCCCATGGTGGCGAACTGCACGAGGTATTCGGGCTTGGAGTCGACGTTGGCGCCGACGTCGAGGAAGTACGCGAACCCCTCGCGCGTCGGGATGATCGAGCCGAGCGCCGGCCGCTCCACGCCGCGGATTCGACCCTGCACGAACAACGCCGTGGCCATGATGGCCCCGGAGTTGCCCGCAGACGTCCAGCCGTCCGCCCTGCCATCCCTGCACAGGCGCGCGCACACGGCCATCGACGAGTCAGGCTTGGCGCGCACGGCCTGCGCCGGGTGCTCGTCCATGCCGATGACCTGCGTGCACGGCACGAGCACGAGCCTCGGGTGCTTTTCGAGTAATGGCTGCACCGAGCCGGGCAGACCGACAACGGAGATGTCGATGCCGAACTCGCTGGCGGCCTGGCTTGCTCCCAGCAACACCTGCTCCGGCGCGTTGTCGCCGCCCATGGCGTCGACGGCGATGCGCATGCGACTACCTACAACTAGATGTCGAGGTTCCGGACGCTCTTGGCGTGCGCCTGGATGAACTTCTTGCGCGGCTCCACGTCCGGACCCATCAGCTTCTCGAACACCTCATTGGCGGACGACGCGTCATCGACCGTCACGCGCAGCAAAACGCGCGTCGCCGGGTTCATCGTGGTGTCCCACAGCTCCTCGGCGTTCATCTCGCCAAGTCCCTTCATGCGCTGCACCTCGGCGTTCTTGCCGAGCGACTTCATCGCGCGTTCGCGCTCGGGCTCGGAGCGGCACCACACGACCTGCTTGCCCTTCGAAACCTTGTACAGCGGCGGCTGTGCCATGTACAGGTAGCCCTTGTCGATCACCTGGGGGAAGTGGCGGAAGAAGAACGTGAGCAGGAGCGTGCGGATGTGACTTCCGTCGACGTCGGCGTCGGTCATGCTCACTATCCGGTGGTAGCGGATCTTCTCGATGTTGAAGTTGTCGCCGATGCCTGCGCCCATCGCCGTGATCAGGTCGCGGATGACCTCGAAGCTCAGCACCTTGTCCAGGCGCGCCTTTTCGACGTTCAGGATCTTGCCGCGCATGGGAAGGATCGCCTGGAACTTGCGGTCGCGCCCGCCCTTGGCGGTGCCGCCGGCGGAAAGACCCTCGACGATGTAGAGCTCGCTGAGCGCGGGGTCGCGCTCTGAGCAGTCGGCGAGCTTGCCGGGCAGCGTGCTCGACTCGAGCAGGCTCTTGCGCTGCACGAGGTCGCGTGCCTTGCGCGCCGCCTCGCGTGCGCGCGCGGCGGTGAGCGACTTCTCGATCACGCGCCGTCCCTCGGACGGATTCTCTTCGAGGTACTGCGTCAGCCCTTCGGTGAGCGCCAGCGAAACGTGGCCCTGCACCTCCGCGTTGCCGAGCTTGCCTTTCGTCTGGCCTTCGAACTGCGGCTCCAGCACCTTTACGCTGATGACCGCGGTCAGACCCTCGCGCACGTCCTCGCCGGTGAGGTTCGGGTCGGACTCCTTGAGGATGCCGGCCTTGCGCGCGTAGCGGTTGAGGACATTGGTCAGCGCCGAGCGAAAGCCGGTGAGGTGGCTGCCGCCCTCGATGGTGTGGATGGTGTTCGCGAACGCGATGACGTTCTCGACGAACGTGTCGTTGTACTGCAGCGCAACCTCGACCTGCGTGCCCTCGATCTCGCGGTCGACGTAGAAGGGCGCGGAGTTGACGACGACCTTGCCGCGGTTGAGCGCGCGGACGAAGGAGACGATGCCGCCCTCGAAGTAGAAGGTCGCGGCCGATTCGAGCTTCTCGTCGACGAGCACGATCTCCAGGCGCTTGTTCAGGTACGCCATCTCGCGCAATCGGTGGCGGATGGTCTCGTGGTCGAAGTTGGTGTCCGGGAAGATCTGCGGGTCGGGCCAGAACCGAACGATGGTGCCAGTGCGGTCCGTCTTGCCTTCGACCTTGACCGGTCCCTTCGGTATGCCTCGCTCGTAGGCCTGGTGGTGGACGCGGCCGCGGTGTACCCACACCTCGAGCTTCTCGCTGAGGAAGTTGACGGCCGACACGCCCACGCCGTGAAGACCGGACGAGACCTTGTACCCGCCGCCGCCGAACTTGCCGCCGGCGTTGAGGCGCGTCATCACGAGTTCGAGGGCCGACAGCTTCTCCTTCTTGTGAATGTCGACCGGGATGCCGCGCCCGTCGTCGTCGACCTCGCAGCTGCCGTCGGCGTGAAGGGTGACGACGATGCGGTGAGCGTGTCCCGCGAGGGCCTCGTCGACGGCGTTGTCGACCACCTCGTAGACCAGGTGGTGGAGCCCTGTCGTGCTGGTCGAGCCGATGTACATGCTCGGCCGCCGGCGGACGTGCTCCCGGCCCTCCAGGACCTGGATCTGCTCGGCGGTGTAGGCCGTTTCGGCCGCGCTGGAAGAGGGCCTGCGAGTAGGTTCAGGCAGGGGTTTTCGGACTGCCATCAGGGGTTAGCTCAGGCCTCCCAGCGTGGAGAAATCGTGGGCAACAACTGGGGAGAGTTTCAGGTCTTTGATTTTACCGGATTTCGAATACGAAAATGGCCCGCGGGGCCGGTCTTAACAGGCCTATTTCGCAGGCCGTTTCCACCTCAAAACCGGGTCCTCGCTCTGGCCGGTCAGGTAGGCCGTGATCTGGCGCGCCGTGCCCACCTCGTCGAGCCGTCCCACGGGCAGGCTACGAGGCTCGGCGTGCAGCGCGGCGGCGTCGGTCCGGGCCTGCTGAACGATGTCCTTCAAGGCGCCCGCGAACGCGTCGAGCGTGGCCTTGCTCTCGGTCTCCGTGGGCTCGACCATGATCGCCTCCGGCACCACCAGCGGGAAATAGACCGTGGGCGCGTAGAAGTCGCGCTCGAGCAGGCCTTTGGCCACGTCGAGGGCCTTCACCCCCTGCGGCGCGAGGTTGTGCGCGCTGGCCACGAACTCGTGCATGCAAGGTCCCTCGTGCGGAAGGTCGAGCACTCCCTCGACCTGCTTGCGCAGGTAGTTCGCCGACAGCACCGCGTCCAGCGACGCCTGGGTGAGGCCGTCGCCGCCCATGGCGAGGATGTACGTGTAGGCGCGGACCAGCATGCCGAAGTTGCCGTAGAAGCTCCGCACGCGGCCGATCGACTGCGGGCGCTTGAAGTCCAGCGTGAAGTGCCCGTTGGACCGCTCGATCGTCGGGTGCGGCAGGAACGGCGCCAGCTCGGCTTTGACGCCCACAGGGCCGGCGCCCGGGCCGCCGCCGCCGTGCGGCGTGGTGAACGTCTTGTGCAGGTTCATGTGGACCGCGTCGAAGCCCATGTCGCCGGGCCGGCAGACGCCCATGAAGGCGTTCAGGTTGGCGCCGTCGTAGTAAAGCATGGCGCCGGTGGCATGGACCATCTCCGCAACATCCAGTATCTCGCGCTCGAAGAGGCCCAAGGTGTTGGGGTTCGTCAGCATCAGGGCGGCGACACGAGGGGAGAGCTTGGACTCGAGGTCGGCCAGGCTGATGCGGCCGTCCGGCCCGGATCGGACCTCGACGACCTGGAACCCGCTCAGCGCCGCGCTGGCGGGATTGGTCCCGTGCGCCGAGTCCGGGACGAGCACCTCGGTGCGCTTGTCCCCGCGTGAGCGGTGGTAGGCCTGGATCATCCTCAGGGCCGTCCACTCGCCGTGCGCCCCGGCGGCCGGCTGCAGGGTCACGCGATCGACCCCGACGACCGCGCACAGCGCCCGCTCGAGGCTGTGCATGAGCTCGAGCGCTCCCTGCACCGTGTCCTCGTCCTGGTACGGGTGTAGGCCGGCGAACCCGGGCAGCGCCGCGGCCGCCTCGTTGGCGACCGGGTTGTACTTCATGGTGCAGCTGCCGAGCGGATAGAACTGCTCGCTGATCGAGTAGTTCAGCGAGGCCATGCGGCTGTAGTGGCGCATGATCTCCGGCTCGCTGAGCCTGGGCAGGTCGGCGGGATGGGCGCGCAGCACGTCCTTGGACAGCACGTCCGCGGGTCGCGGCGCATGCACACCGGCGGCCGGCAGGCGCGGGGGCTCGGCGCCGGCGCGGCTCAGCTCGAACGAGAGTGGCTCGGTCATGCGCTCAGCGCCTCCAGGAGCGCGTCGATGGCGGCGGGGTCGTTGACCTCGGTGCACGTGAACGTCAGGACGCCCTTCAGCTCGCGGAACCAGCGCCCCACCTCGAGGCCGCCGAGGATGCCCTTCTTCGCCAGCTTGCGCAGCAGCGGCTTTGCTTTCGGGGCGATGATCGGGAACTCGTTGAGGAACTGGCGCTCAGGGAACGCCATCTCCCAGCCCGGAAGCGCCGCCAGCCGTTCCGCCAGCGCGTGCGCGCGCTGGAAGCTGACCTCCGCGACCTGGCGCATCCCCGCCTCGCCCATGTAGGTCATGTAGACGGCCGCGGCCAGGGCGCACAGCGAGTGGTTCGTGCAGATGTTGGACGTCGCCTTCTCGCGCCGGATGTGCTGCTCCCGGGCCGTGAGCGTGAGCACGAAGCCGCGGCGCCCTTGCGCGTCGTGCGAGCTGCCGATGAGCCTGCCCGGCAGCCGCCGGACGAGGTCCTTCGTGCAGGCGATGAACCCGACGTGGGGGCCGCCGTAGCTCGCCGCCAGACCGAGCTGCTGCCCCTCGCCGACCGCGATGTCCGCGCCGTACTCGCCGGGAGGCGCGAGGATGGCCAGGCTGATGGGATCGACGGACGCGATCGCGAGCGCGCCCACGGAGTGCGCGCGTTCGGTGAGACCCTTCGCGTCCACCAGCAACCCGAGAAAGTCCGGCTGCTGGAACACGACCGCCGCCGTCTTGTTCGTCGGCTGATCGCCCTTCTTGACCTTCATGCCGCGGCCCTCGCTGAAGGTGCGGAGGACCTCGACGTATTCCGGGTGCACGTAGCCCGCGACGAGAATCTCGTCACGGCCCGTGTGGACGCGGGCCATCATGGCGGCCTCCGCCACGGCGGTCGCGCCGTCGTAGAGCGAGGCGTTGGCGACGTCCATCGCCGTCAGCTCGGCGATGAGCGACTGGAACTCGTAGATCGCCTGCAGCGTGCCCTGGCTGGCTTCCGGCTGGTAGGGCGTGTACGCGGTGTAGAACTCCGGCTTGCCGGTCACCGCGGCGACGGCCGTCGGGATGAACCGCTTGTAAACTCCGCCGCCACGGAAGGTCAGGCGGTCGGCGAAGACGCGATTGGCGGCCGCCAGGTCCCGGACCGCGGCCATCGTTTCGAACTCGGACAGTCCGCGCGGGAGCTTCAGGTCGTGGATGCGCAGCGAGGACGGGATGTCGACCAGGAGCTGGTCCATGGACTCGACTCCGATCGCCGCCAGCATCTCCTCGCGCTCCTGCGGCGAGTGGACGAGGTAGGGCAACTAGTGACCGGCCTCCGCCGCCTGCTTGTAGGCGGCCTCGTCCATCAGGTCAGCCGGCACGCCGCCCGACAGGTCGACCTTGAGGATCCAGCCCTCACCGTACGGATCCGAGTTCACCAGCTCGGGGTGCGCGGTCAGGTTTTCATTGACCGCGGCCACCGTGCCATTGACCGGCGAGTACAGGTCGCTCGCGGCCTTCACCGACTCGATCACGCCGAAGGTCTCGCCATGGCTCAGCTTGCGACCCGGCTTGGGCAGGTCGAGGAAGACGACGTCCCCGAGCTGCGCCTGCGCGAAGTCGGAGATGCCGACGGTCGCCGTCTTGCCGTCGACCGTCACCCACTCGTGGGTCTTCGAATAGCGCCGGTCAGCCATCGACCACTCTCCCCTTCTTCAGTTGCGCGCGGGCGCGGTCACCGAGTGCGCGGAGCCGCGATAGAACGGCAGCTTCGTCACCTCGGCCGGGGCTTCGCGGCCTCGCACGTCCACCGCGACCACATCCCCAGCCCGCAATGATGGGCCTTCCACCAGCGCGAGTGCGATGGGGTGCTCGAGGAAGAACGAGTGCGTGCCGCTGGTGACCGTGCCGATGCGAGTGCCGGCCTTGAGCACGGCCGTGCCGTGACGCGGGATGTCGCCCGGTTTCATCGACAGCCCGACCATCCGCCGCGCGGGGCCGGACTCCTTGGCCTTCAGCAGCGCCTCGCGGCCGATGAAGTCGCCCTTGTCCAGCTTCACCGTCCAGCCCAGGCCGGCCTCGTACGCGTTGACCGTCTCGTCCATGTCGTTGCCCCACAGGCGCAGCGCGGCCTCCAGCCGGCAAGCGTCCCGAGCGCCGAGCCCCGCCGGCAGCACGCCGGCCGATTTGCCGTTTTGCAGGATGGCGTCCCACACCTCACCGACATGCGCGGTCGGCACGAACAGCTCGAACCCGTCCTCGCCCGTGTAGCCGGTGCGCGAGATGTGGCCCTCGGCGCCGGCGATCGAGCCCTTCGTGAAACCGAAGTACGGAATACCAGTTGTGTCGCTGGTCCCGCGCGGCAGCAGCTCCTCGGCCCGTGGGCCCTGGAACGCGATGAGGCTGACGTCGCGCGTCCGATCCTCCATCGACGCGCCTTTCGGCAGATGACTACGCAGCCACGCCACGTCCTTCTCTCGGTTGGACGCGTTCACGACCACGATGAAGTCGGTCGCCGAGCTCTTGTAGATGACGAGGTCGTCGATGACGCCGCCGGCCTCGTTGCACATCAGGTTGTACTGGGCGTGGCCCGCCTCCAGCTGCGACACGTCGTTGGTCACGACCATGTTCAGGAAATCGCTCGCCCCGTCCCCCACGACGTTCAGACGACCCATGTGCGACACGTCGAACAGGCCCGCGGCCCTGCGCACCGCCAGGTGCTCGTCTTTGATGGACGTGTACTGCTGGGGCATGTCCCAGCCGCCGAAGTCGACCATCCGCGCTCCGAGCGCGACGTGCCGGTCGTACAGCGGCGTGCGGTTCGCCAACGGCTAGTTCAAGGTCGGATCGATGTCCGGTTCGCCGTCGACCTCGACTTCAACGGCCTCCGGGTCGATGTACTGCAGCAGCTCCTCGTCGTGACGGCGGCGCGCTTCGGCCACGACCTGCGCCACGTAGCGGGTGCGCTCCGCGGTCCACTCGAGCTTCTGGGCCAGCTCGGCCTCGGTCGGCTCGCGGTGCAGCTCGCGGCTCAGCACCATCACCACACGGTCGTAGTCCTCGCAGGCGGTCACCAGCTGCTGGGCCTCGCGCACGGCAGCGGCCTCCGCGTCGATCGCGACCGTCAGCTGGGCCGCTATGCGCGCCTCGGCGAATCGCCTGAAGTCTGATTCGCCGCTGTCAGGGAAAGTCTGGATCGCCTCGATCAACCCGATCGAGCCTTCCTGCACCAGGTCGCCCACGGGCAGACCCTCCTCCCCGCGGGCGGTCGCCATGCGCACGACCGTCGGCATGAAGGCCGCGACCAGGCGCTCCTGGCTCCCTTTGTCGCCGCCGGCGGCGCGGCGCAGCAGCTCGTCCTGCTCCGCCGAGTCGAGATGGTTCTTCACCTCAAACCGATTCTACTAACGCCCTCACCCCGACCCTGTCCCGCTGCCGCGGGAGAGCGATTCCTGGCGACATGTTCCACGTTTTACATCCGTCCGTCGAATAATCGTGGCGTGCGATTGACCCGACTGGCCGTAGCCGTGCTGGCGGTGCTCGCCCTCCTGCCGAAGGGCGCGTCTGCCGCCGTGCCACACGTTCTCCAGGCCGAGCTGAACGGCGACATCAACAACATCACCGCCGCCTACGTCGCCAACGAGGTGGCGAACGCCGAGGCGGACCACTCGAGCGCCTTCCTGCTGATCCTCAACACGCCGGGCGGCATCTCGACCTCGATGGACGACATCGTCACGTCCCTGCTCAACTCCAGAGTCCCGACCATCGTCTACGTCTACCCGAGCGGCGCGCGCGCGGCTTCCGCGGGCCTCTTCGTGTCCGAGGCGGCCGACGTGCTGGCGATGGCGCCCGGCACCAACATAGGCTCGGCCCACCCGATCAACTCCACCGGCGCCGACCTCACCGGCGACCTCGGCACCAAGGTCCTCAACGACGCGGTCACCCGCGTGCGCAACCTCGCCTCGATGCACGGCCGCAACGCCGACTGGGCGGAGGACGCCGTGCGTCACAGCGCGAACATCGACGCCAACGAGGCGGTGCGCCTGCACGTCGCCGATCTCATTGCCGACGACATCCCGTCCCTGCTCGCGACCCTGGATGGGCGCGAAGTGACAAGGCCGAACGGAACACTGACGATCCACACTGGGCAGGCGCTCATAACGGACCAGCCGATGCCGTTCTGGCAGGTCTTCCTCGGCGCCCTGATCGACCCGACGGTCGCGGCGCTGCTCCTTCTTCTGGCGTCCTACGGCATCATCACCGAGCTCTCCTCGCCGGGAGCGATCCTGCCCGGCGTGGTCGGCGGGATCGCGGCGGTGCTGGCCGTCGTCTCCCTGGCCAACCTGCCCGTGAACATCGCCGGCGCGCTGATGCTGATCGTCGCGCTCGGGCTGTTCATCGCCGACATCAAGGCGAACACGCACGGCATCCTCAGCGCCGGCGGAGTTCTGGCCCTTGTGCTCGGCCTTGCCTTCCTGGTCAACACGGGCCCGGTCGGCCTCGGCGTCAACCCGATCCTGATCGCCCTGCTCGGCCTGATCAGCTTCGGCTTCTTCGTTTTCTTCGTGCAGCGAGTCTGGGCGGCCCGCCGCCGGCCGATGGCTTCCGGGGCCGAGACCCTTGTCGGGGCGTCCGGCCGAGCGCGCCAGGACATCGCGCCCGAGGGCATGATCTCGATCGGCGGCGTGCTGTGGCGGGCGACCACGACCGGTGAGCCCATCCAGGCCGGCACCCCCGTCAAGGTAGTCGGGCGGACAGGGTTGCGCCTGCAGGTCGTGCCGCAGGAAACCGCTACCGTGGAGCACGACCAGAACGGCACGGACAAGAAGGAGAGATAAAGGTGGACATCGGCACCCTAGTCGTCGTCGGGGTCATCGTCCTGCTCGCGCTCGTGGTGCTGTTCTCGAGCCTGCGGATCATCAACGAGTACGAGCGCGGCGTCGTGTTCCGCCTCGGCCGGCTGATCGACCTGAAGCCCGCAGGCCTGCGGTTCATCATCCCGTTCGGCGTCGACCGCCTCGTGAAGATGGACCTGCGCGTGATCACGCTCGAGGTCCCGCCGCAGGAGGTCATCACCAACGACAACGTGACCACCAAGGTCAACGCGGTCATCTACTTCCAGGTGGTCGACGCGAGGCGAGCGGTGGTGCAGGTGCTGAACTACATCAACGCCACCTCTCAGATCTCGCAGACCACGCTGCGCGCGGTGCTCGGCCAGTCCACACTCGACGAGCTGCTCGGCGAGCGGGACGCGATCAACCAGAAGCTCCAGAAGATCATCGACGACGAGACCGAGCCGTGGGGCATCAAGGTGACGCGCGTGGAGATCAAGGACGTGGAGCTGCCGTCCACGATGCAGCGCGCGATGGCCAAGCAGGCGGAGGCAGAGCGCGAGAAGCGCGCGAAGATCATCAACGCCGACGGCGAGTTCCAGGCCTCCCAGACCCTGGCCAACGCCGCCCAGGTGATCTCGTCTCAGGCGGGCGCCCTGCAGCTTCGGTTCCTGCAGACGCTGGTCGAGATCGGCGTGGAGAAGAACACCACCGTGATCCTGCCCATCCCGCTCGACCTGATCAGGCCGATCCTGGAGGCTGAGGGCCGCACCACGACCGGCGGGCCGCCCGCGACGAGGACCTCGGGCTGACCTTCGGCCCGTACCTCGACGCCGCCGGGGCGGCGGTCACCCTGCTCGTGCCGCTGCCACTCGTCGTCGCCGCCAACGCGGCCGTGGGCAAGCGATGGGCGCATCACGCCATCGCCATCCTCGCGGGCTTCACGGCCGGCGGTGCCTTCCTCTTCGGCGCGTTCGACCTGACGGCGCCTGGGAGCGCAGTCGGAAACCCGATGGGCGTCGACATCGGGATCATGGTCACCGGAGTGGTCGCCGCCACGATGGCCGCCAAGCCGGTCCGCGAGCGGCTCGCCCGATTCCTGCCCGTCGATGCCGACAATCCAGTTCACTCGTACGCGCTGGTGCTCGCGGTCATCCTGCTCGGCGCGCAGGTCTCGTCGCTTGCGTTCAGCAACGTGTTCGCGACCGTCAACTCGCTGCCACCTCTGACCATCGGCGACCTGGCGGCCAACGAAGCGCCGTATCTGATCATGGCCTACGCCGGTGTTGGGATCTGGATGCGGCGCTCGCTCGCCGAGTCATCCGACCGGCTCGGTCTCGTCGCGCCGGCGTGGTGGCACATCACGCTGGCCCTCGGTGCCGCCGGTGCGTTTTGGGGCATCGGCCTTGGGGCCGACTGGCTGAGTCACGTCCTGACACCGGGGCTCGCGAGCCAGGTTGACCGGTCGAACGCCCATGAGTACGGCGGACTCTTCGGCGCTCCCGGCATCCTCGCCATCGGGCTGCTGCCGGGCATCTGCGAGGACCTCCTTTTCCGCGGGGCGTTGCAGCCCAGGTTCGGCCTCATAGCGACGGCGGTCCTGTTCGCCGCCCTCCACATCAACTACGGCGTGACGATCGACCTGGTCGCGATCCTCGTGCTCGCCATCGGCCTCGGGTTGATTCGCAAGTACCTGAACACGACGGCGAGCATGACCTGCCACACGACGTACAACCTGCTGGTCGGATTGGCGTTCGCCGGCACGTATCGGATGGGTGTCTTCGCCCTGGCCGCCGTGCTCCTTGCCGTGTCGTTGGTGCAGCTGCGACTGAGACCGCAATCGCAGCCCGAGAGCGTCGAAGAGGAGGCGGTGCGTTAGAATCTAGTCAGCGGCTTCACTCCACGTTCCAGCCATGGCCCAAGATATAGTCACCACTACCGCGGCGGCACCCAACATGTTGGGCTCATCCCCACTTCCCGTGCTGGCCGTCGTCAACCAGAAGGGCGGCGTCGGCAAGACGACCACCGCCATCAACCTCAGCGCGGCGGTGGCCGAGATGGGTCACCCGGTGCTGCTTCTCGACCTCGACCCCCAGGCGAACTCGACGTCGGGGCTCGGTCTCAACCCGGCCCGAGCCCGGCTGACGATCTACCACGTGCTGGCCGGCGAGTGCACGCTCAGCGAGGCCGCGGTGGCGACGGCGGTCCCTGACCTTCAGCTCGTGCCTTCGCACGTCGACCTGGCCGGCGCCGAGGTCGAGCTCGCCGGCATGACCGAGCGCGAGACGCGCCTGCGCAAGGCGCTCGCCGCCGCGCCCGAGGGCGTCGAGCTGGTCGTCATCGACTGTCCGCCATCGCTCGGCCTGCTCACGCTCAACGCGCTGGCGGCCGCGACCCAGATGCTCATCCCCACCCAGTGCGAGTACTTCGCGCTGGAGGGATTGCGCCACCTCTTCTACACGCAGCAGTTGGTGCGCTCGCAGCTGAATCCCAACCTCGAGATCGGCGGCATCCTCATGACGCAATTCGACGCACGCACGACGCTGGCGTGGGACGTGCTCGCCGAGGTGCGGCGATCGCATCCCAACGAGCTGCTCAAGACGCTCATCCCACGCAACGTCCGGCTGAGCGAGGCGCCCAGCCACGGCAAGCCGGTGACCCAGTACGACCCCACGTGTCGCGGCGCGACCGCGTACCGCGAGCTCGCGCACGAGCTCATGTCAAGGAGAAAGCAGCCATGACGCAGCCACGTTTTCGAGGACTCGGTCGCGGACTCGAAGCGCTCATCCCGATGTCGCGCGACGGTCGCGCGATGGTGCCGCAGATGATCGACATCGACCAGATCCGCCCGTCGCGGGTGCAGGTGCGCGCGCGCTTCGACGCCGAGCCGCTGGGCGAGCTGGCCGAGTCGATCCGGCAACATGGCGTGCTGCAGCCGCTCCTCGTGCGCAGGGACCTCGACGGATACGAGCTCATCGCCGGCGAGCGCCGCTGGCGCGCGGCGCGCATGGCCGGACTGCAGAGCGTGCCCGCCGTCGTGCGCACGGACACCGACGGCGACCAGCAGCTGGTGCTCGGTCTCATCGAAAACCTGCAGCGCACGGACCTCGATCCGATCGAGGAGGCGCGCGGCCTTCATCGCCTGACCGAGGAGTTCGGGCTGACTCACGAGGACGTGGCGCAGCGCGTTGGCAAGCACCGCGTGTCGGTCACGCAATCGCTGCGCCTGCTCAACGCGTGCCCCGCCGTGCAGTCGGCGGTCAGCGCGGGCGCCATCAGCGCGGGCCACGCGCGCGCACTGGTGGCGCTCGAATCGGTCGCCGGGCAGGAACACGGGCTCAAGGTCGTGCTCGCGCGGCGGCTATCGGTCCGCCAGGCCGAGAACTGGGTGCGCACATACCGGCCGCGGCGGGCGGCGCGAGGCGAAAGCGCGGAGCTGCGCGCGCTTGCCGCAGACATCGAACGCAGCCTCGGGCTGCCTGTGCGCATGAAAGGAACGGCCAACCGCGGCCGCGTCGAGGTTCGCTACTCCAGTCGCGAAGAGCTGGAACGGGTCTGCGCTAAGCTCGTCACCTAACTCCAAGCAAGATGTCGACCCGCCCTGCTGCTGCCCCGCGCGACGACGCCCGTTCGACGGGCGCCTCGATCATTCGAGAGCTGTTCGAAGTGATCGTCCTCGCGGTCATCCTCTACTTCGGCATCAGCTTCGCGGTGCAGACGGTTCACGTCGAGGGACTTTCGATGTTCGCGACCCTTGACGACAACGACTATCTCATCGCGAACAAGATCGATTACAAGCTGCATCCGCCGCAGCGCGGCGACATCGTCATCCTGCGACCGCCGACGCTGAGCACCACCGACTACATCAAGCGCGTGATCGGCCTGCCGGGCGAGCGCCTGCTGATCCATGACGGCATCGTCTACATCAACGGGCACAAGCTCGACGAGCCATACCTGCCCGAGGCCTGGACGGTGAACACCGAGTGGGGCGGGCCGAGCGGGGAGCTGATCCCTCCCAACGATTACTTCGTGATGGGGGACAACCGCAACCGTTCGCAGGATTCGCGCACCTTCGGACCGATCGGGCGCGACAGGATCGACGGCCGGGCGTGGTTCCGCATCTGGCCGCTGAACCATTTCGGCAACATCTACACGCAGGTCCCGACGCTGGAGACGAGCACGATCTACGTCGGTTAGGAAGCTCCGATCGCGGCGCGGAAGCCGGCGCTTTTCGCAAACGGCCCGATGACGGCCATCTGCATCGGACCTGAGAGCACGTCCTTCGCCACGCGCCTGATGTCCGCGGCGGTGACCGCGTCCACCAGCGCGAGCTCGTCTTCGATGGTGCGAATGGTGCCCATGACAAGCTGCTGGTAGGTCAGCCAGAAGGCGACGCCGTTGGTGGTTTCGAGGTCGAGGCGGAGCCGGCCCTTCGTGAATTCCTTGGCGCGCGCCAGCTCCTCCGGCTCCACGTCCTCGTCAGCCAGCCTGCGCATCTCCGCGATGGCGGCCTCGAGCGCGCGGATCGCGTTCTTCGGATCGACGCCGAGATAGAGACCCAGGTAGCCGGTGTCGCGATGCTTCTGCGTGAAGCTGTGCACGTCGTATGCGAGCCCCAGGCGCTCGCGGATGTTGAGGAACAGGCGGGCGCTCATGCCCTCGCCGAGCACCGTGTTCAACATGTCGAGCGCGTAGCGGTCGGGATGCATGTAGCTCAGCGCCCTCACGCCGAGGCAGATGTGTGCCTGCTCCGTCTGCTGCCGGCGCAGGACCAGGTTCGGGCTGCCCAGCGGTCCGGGCGGCTCCGGCGCGACCGCGCCGTCGGAGTCGAGCGGTAGGGCTAGCCGCGCGCTGACCGCGTCCGCAACCACCGAGTCTTCGACCATGCCCGCGGCGCCGACCACCAGGTTGGGCAGGCGGTAGTGGGCGTTGGCGTACTCGAGGATGTCGTCGCGGGTCAGGTGGGCGACGGAATCGAGCGTGCCGGCAATGTCGCGGCCGAGCGCGTGGCCCGGCCAGATCAGCTCCTCGAGCAGGTTCTGCACGTGCTCCTGCGGCTGGTCCTGGTACGACTTCAGCTCTTCGAGGATCACGGATCGTTCGCGCTCGATGTCGGCGAGCGCGAGCTTCGAGTTGGAGACGATGTCGAACAGCACGTCCAACCCAAGCTCCATGTGCTCCGCCGGCACGCGGGCCCAGTAAGCCGTCAGCTCCTTGTCGGTCGACGCGTTGATGAAGCCGCCGATGCCCTCGATCGCGTCGGCTATCTCTTTCGGCGTGGGCCGTCGCGTCGTGCCCTTGAAGCAGAGGTGCTCGATGAAATGCGAGACACCGGCGAGCCGCTCGTCTTCGAGTCGCGAGCCGGCGCCGAACATGAGCACCAGGCTCGCGGACAGCCTCTGCGGCATGGACGCGGTGACCAGCCGCGCGCCGCCGGCGAGGACCCGAACCCGATGCAAAGAGCTCAGGACGGTTGTCCTTCTTGCAGCGCGCCCAGTGCGGCATACAGCGTCATCGCCACGAAGTCCGCGGGCATGCCGTCCGACGTCGCGTCGAGCGCCTCGCCGAGATACTTGCGGACGTTCGGCACCGCGGACACCTCCGCCAGCTCCAGGCAGTCACGGATCGCCTCCGCAATCTCGGTCGGCGTTATCTCCTCATCGCCCGCGCCGTCGGCGACCGCGTTCACCACCGCTATCGCCTTCCGGATCCGCTGGGCGGCGGACCGGCCCGACATTTGCGCTAGGCGTCGGCCGGCTTGCGCGGTCCGACGACGACGCGCCGGTCGGGTTCCTCGCCGATGCTCGAGCTCGTCACGTCGGGATCGCCTTCCAGGGCGAGGTGAATCGCGCGACGCTCGAAAGCCTGCATCGCGTCGAGCGTGATGGCGTCGCCCGTCATCTTGACCTGGCGCGCGGCACGCAGCGCGATCTCGCGCACGGTGTGCTCCCGGCGCTGGCGGTAGCGCTCGACGTCGACGATGACGCGCTCGCCTTCGTCGAGGTGCTTGCCGGCCATCACGTTCGTGACGGACTGCAGCGCGCGCAAAGTCTCGCCGCGCCAGCCGATCAGCGCGCCGAGATCGCGCCCGGTCACGTCGAGCGTGATGGGCTCGCTTCCCGCACGCACCTGCACCGAAGCGCGCACGCCCATGTGCTTGAGCAAGCCCTCGAGCATCGTGCGCACCGTCTCGGCCTTGCCGTTGGGGGGCGATGCCGGCGACTCGGCCGCCGCGGTGTCCATCACCGTCACCTCGACGACGGTTTCGTCGGGGTTCTCGCGCAGGACCTTCACGTCGACGTTGCGCCGCGACTCTCCCAGCTCGATCAGGGCCGCGTCCACCGCCTCGTCGAGGGTTCGTCCTCGACCTTCTGCAGATCTCATCGTCTTGTCGACCTCATCTCGATTAGTCCTTACCCCCAGCGCCCGCTCAGGACGCTCGTCTCTTGGCGTCCTTGGCCTTGTTGTTTCCGCCCTGGCGGGACTGCCCGCCCTGGACCCGTCTGGGCAGCTGCTTCGCGTTGCTCGTAGGGCCGCCGCCGCTCTTGGGCGGTCCGCCTCCTCTCGGCTGGATGATCGGTTGAGCGGCCGCGCTGCCTCCCCTCGGCCACAGGTTGCCCCACCCGACCACGAAGCTCTGCTGAATGATACTGACGCAGTTGCCGACGAACCAGTAGAGCCCCAGGCCCGCCGGGACCTGGAGGGCGAAGTAGCCGATCATCAGCGGCGAGAGCACGACCATCATCCGCTGCATCTGCTGGGTCTGCAGCTCCTGCTCGGTCGGGTTGGGCGCCGGCGGCTGCTGCAGCATCTTCGACTGGACGAAGGTGGTGGCCGCCGCGAGCAGCGGAAAGATCAGGTACGCGATGGCCGGTATGGGCACACCCGCGAGCAGCGGGACTTGCGTGGGGTAGGCCAGCAGGTTGGGCACGAACAGGAAGTGCGGGGAGGTGACGTGGGCGTTGCGGAACACCCAGTAAAGCGCCGTCAGCACCGGGATCTGGATGATCAGGGGCAGGCAGCCGACCAGCCCGCCCAGAGGGTTGACGCCGTGCTCCTGGTAGAGCTTCATCATCTCGGCGTTCAGCTTCTGGGCGTCCTTGCCGTACTTCTTCTTCAGCTGCGCGACTTCGGGGGCGAGCTTCCGCTGCTCGGCTACGGTGCGGCGCTGGGTCACGAGCTGGAACTGCTGCAGAGGCGCCAGCGCAAGGCGGATGAGGATCGTGACCGCGATGATCGCGACCCCGTAAGCCCCGATCGTGGCGATGAAGGGCACTCCCGAAAACTGCTCGTACATCCAGCTCAGCAGCGACCCGAGCGGGTGCTCGATCACCGCCTCCCATAGCTGGACGATGGGAAGAAAGACGTCTGTGATCGATCCGCTCAGAAAAAGGATGGCGTGCCCTCTCTTAGAAGGTAATCAGGGGACCGGATCGTAGCCGCCTTTGGCGAACGGATGGCACCGCGCTATTCGCGCCGCCCCCATCCAGCCTCCGCGCCACCAGCCGTAGCGCTGCACCGCCTCGTAGGTGTACTGCGAGCACGACGGGTAATAGCGGCAGGACGGCGGCAGCACCTTGGAAAACGACATCTGGTAACCACGGATGGCGGCCAGCATCACACGTGTCATGCGTCGCGCTCATTCAGCCGGAGAGCCGCCTGTTCGGTCTCCTTCTTAAGGTCGGCGAACCGCAAGGTGAGCGCGGCGGGCCGGGCGATCAGGACCACGTCATATCGTATTCCCCGCCGCCCGCCGCCCGAATCGCCCTCGAACAACGACATGCGCGCGGCTTCGCGCAGCCGACGCCTGGCGCGGTTGCGATCCACGGCCCCCTTCAGCTGGCGGCTCACGGTCACCCCGACGCGCATCTCAGGACCGCCGGCCGGCGCGACCAGCGCGACCAGGCCCCTGCCGCTGTAGACCCGCCGGCCGCGCATGACCGCGTCGAAGTCGGCCTTACGGCGCAGTCGGAACCGCCTCTCCACGGAGGGACGGCTACCTGGTCAGCCGGTGGCGACCCTTGCGGCGGCGGTTCTGCAGCACGTGCGCCCCGCCCTTGCTGCTCATCCGGCGAAGGAAGCCGTGGACGCGGCGGCGATACCGCTTCTTCGGCTGAAATGTTCTCTTCATGAAGACCGCGGTAGTGTACCGAACGCCGGTGGCGGTGATTCCCCGACGCCGTCCTTGGGCCACATCGTGGCTATCACTTCATCGCATCCCCGGAATGCCTTGCGACGCTCCAGGGCCGGTGCTACAATGCGCGCCCGGAAGCACAACCAGCGCGTCGTTCCCGACATCCCAGTACAAATCTCCCACTGGTGCCTGAGCCTTATCCCCGAACCGGCATAGGCTAAAGCCCACAACACCGCTTCCACAAAACACATCGATCGGAAGGGAGATTTCAGACTGGCGCACAGCCCCAGCCTGTGGAAATCTGCCCCGATCTTATCCACAGACACAGGGAGGCGGTCCTGAGCAGACGAAGGTATTCGGTTGAACGTGGGCGCGCGATTCCGGGCCAGTACCAGCGGGTTGCGAGCGCGCAGGCTGCGAGCAGGGACCCCCGGTTTGACCCAGCTTATCCACAGCATTTGCAAAAGTCGACGGCCCGTTGTTCCCAGGCGAGGATCGGCGCCCTGGTGCGCTTTCTGATGCTGAGCCGGAGAACGGGCGGTCGACGGGGGGAGGGCGTGATTTGAACCAGGATCAAATCTGGTCGCAGGTGCAGGAAGAGCTCCGCTTCCAGCTGGCCAAGCGCACGTACGACATGTGGCTCAAGAACACCTCGGTCGTGTCGGCCGACGGCAGCACTTTCCGCATCGGCGTTCCCAGCAAGCTCGCCAAGGACTGGCTGGAAGATCGTTTCTCCGGCCTCATCCAGGAGACGCTGCAGGCGGTCACCGGCGCGGAGGTGGGCATCGACTTCGTCATCTCGCCGAGCAGCCACCGTCCCCCGCTCGCCGCGACCGACGGCGAGGACGGCGTCAGTGAGAACGGTCACGAGAATGGTCGTGAAAACGGACATGAGAACGGCGCCCAGGCCGACGTCGCGCCGGCGCCATCCGAGCTCAACGCGCGCTTTCGATTCTCCGCGTTCGTGGTGGGCCACAACTCGCAGTTCGCCCACGCCGCGGCGAAGGCGGTGGCCGAGGCGCCGGGCGACAGCTACAACCCGCTGTTCCTCTATGGAGGCGTCGGACTCGGCAAAACGCACCTGATGCACGCCATCGGTCACGAGGTGCACGACCGCTTTCCGCGCAAGCGTGTCGTCTACCTGACGTCGGAGCAGTTCACCAACGAGGTCATCAGCAGCATCGCCACCGCGAGGATGGGCGAGTTCCGCCACAAGTACCGCACCGTCGACGTGCTGCTCATCGACGACGTGCAGTTCCTCGCCGGCAAGGACAGGACGAAGGAAGAGTTCTTCCACACGTTCAACGCCCTCCACGAGATCAACAAGCAGATCGTCATCTCGTCCGATCGCCCGCCCAAGGAGATCCCCACCCTGGAGGACAGGCTGCGCTCCCGTTTCGAGTGGGGCCTCATCGCCGACATCCAGCCGCCGGACTTCGAGACCCGGCTGGCGATCCTCCACTCCAAGCTCGGCGGTCACACGAGCCTCGTGCCCGAGGAAGTGCTCAATTTCATCGCCCACAAGGTCCAGCGCAACATCCGCGAGCTCGAGGGCGCCCTGACGCGCGTGCAGGCGTTCGCCGCCGTGCATCAGCGATCCGTGGACGAGGACGAAGCGGCTCGGCTGCTGGCCGACATCATCCCGGCCGGCACGCGCAAGCCGATCAACGTCGACCGGATCCAGCTCCTGGTCGCCGACTTCTACAACGTCACCCTCGAGGACATGAAGAGCAAGCGTCGGGACAAGCACATCGTCTTCCCCCGCCAGGTGGCGATGTTCCTGGTTCGCGAGGAAACGCCGTCGTCACTCCCGGCCATCGGTAAAGCGTTCGGAGGCCGCGACCACACGACAGCGCTTCACTCGATCGAGAAGATCGCCAACGAGCTGAAGGAGGACGAGAGATTGCGCTTCGAGGTCCAGGCCATTCGCGAACGTCTCTACGCCGAGTGATGCGCCTGTCCACATCTTCTTCCGAGGTGGTTGGGAAAGCCGTTGGATTGTCGGCCCGGCGCCGGCTGTTCCCCACCAGTGCCACAGCCAGAAGGCCTCTGCCCACCGCCTCTCCGGCGGTTATCCACGGCGAGGCTCGATCTGTTAAGGATCTCTATTTCCCCAATACCCACAGCGCTTACTGTTATCCGTTACGGACTGAATCAATCAGCAAGACCGGAAACAACGGGGGACAACTTTCGTGAGTGCCAAAGCCATCGCAACCCAGATGAAGGTGACGTGCAGACCCTCAGTGCTAGGGCAGGCGCTTCAGGTCGTCTCGCGCGCCATCTCAAGCCGGACGACGCTGCCCATCCTGAACAACATCCTCATCGAGACCACCCCTGAAGGTCTGGCCCTGAGCGCCACCAACCTCGAGATCGGCATTCGTAAGCTCGTGCCGGCCGAGGTGGCGATGGAGGGCAGCACCACGGCGCCGGCCCGGCTGCTCACGGATTTCGTAGGCACGCTGCCGGACGAAGACCTCGAGATGACACTCGACGGCGCGTCGCAGTCCCTCTCGCTGCGCTGCGCGCGCTTCGACACGCACATCAAGTGCATCGAGGCCGAAGAGTTCCCGCCCGGGCCGCGACCCGACGAAGGCGACCGGCTCCAGGTTCCGCTGGACGAGCTGATCAAAGCGGTCGAGCAGACGCAGATGGCGGCCTCGACGGACGAGGCCCGCCCGGTGCTCACCGGCGTCCTCGTGCAGGTGCAGCAGGGCAACCTGACTCTGGCCGCCACCGACGGTCACCGGCTGGCGGTGCGCAAGCTACCGGCAGGCGGCGGCGCCGACCTGGAGGCCAGCCTCATCGTGCCGGCGCGCGCGCTCGCCGAGCTGTCGCGGGTGCTCAAGGGGGAGACCGAGCAGGTGGAGCTGATCATCTCCAAGGCCCGCAACCAGATCTTCTTCAAGTCCGGCAACTCGGAGCTGACCTCGAGATTGATCGACGGCAAGTATCCAAACTACGCACAAGTTATCCCCAGCAAGAGCTCGACCAAGGTCAGGCTGGCCACCTCTGAGCTCACACAGACCGTGCGTGCCGTGTCGCTTTTCGCTCGCGACAGCGCCAACGTCATCCGCGTCAAGGCTCAATCCGGCGCCGTCATTCTGTCGGCGACCACCAACGAGGTGGGGGACAGCAAGGCCGAGATGCCGGCCGACGTCGATGGATCGGAGATCCAGATCGCGTTCAATGCCCGCTACGTCCTCGATGCCCTGGGGGTGATCGGCGAAGACCAGGTCGAGCTGCTCTTCGACGGTCCGCTCAGCCCGGGGCTGATCCGCCCGCCGGGCAAGGAGCACTACCTCTACGTGATCATGCCTGTGCGGGTGGCCATGTCCTGAACGAGCTTCCGCCGTGGAGCTCAAGCGCCTACAACTGAACAACCACCGCAACTACGCGCGCCTCGACCTCGTGCCCGGACCGGGCGTCAACGTCTTCGTGGGCGCCAACGGGCAGGGCAAGACCAACCTGCTGGAGGCGGTGGCGATGCTCGCGCTGTCGTCGTCGCCGCGGGCGCGCCGGGACGTGGAGCTTCTGGGCCCGGTGATGCCGGCGGCCCGCATCCACGCCGAGGTCGTGTCGGCCGGCCGCGCCATCGAGGTCACCATCGACCTCGAGCGGGGCGAGGGCGAGCGCGTCCGGCGCGTCATCGAGGTGGACGGGGTCCGCCGCCGCGGGTTTGACCTGCCTGGGCACTTCCGCGTCACCCTGTTCTGGCCGGACGACCTCGGCCTCGTCAAGGCGGGGCCCGAGCAGCGCCGGCGCTTTCTCAACCAGATGCTGGTCCAGGTCGAGCCGGGATACGCCCGCGCGCTCGCGGCTCTGCGCCGTGTCCTGGAGCAGCGCAACAGCCTGCTCAAGAAGATCGCGGCCGGCGAGGCGGCGGCGGACGAGCTCGAGGCATGGAACGTCGAGCTGGTGACGTACGGCTCGGAGATCGCGCGGGCACGTGCGCGCGCCGTCCGCGAGCTGGTTCCGTACGCTGCCGAAAGCCACGCCGAAATCGCGGCCGGCGAGCGCCTGGAGGTCGCCTACCTGGGGCCACCGGAAGACTTCGCGGGCGCTGTGGAAAAGTCGCTTACCGACGACTTGCGGAGGGGCTCCACCACGGTGGGTCCCCACCACGACGACCTGCTCATCCAGCTCGACGGCAGGGACGCCCGGAGCTACGCCTCGCAGGGCCAGCAGCGGACCGCAGTCGTGAGCCTGAAGCTGGCCGAGGCCGCGCTGGTGACCCGGCGGGCGGGCGAACGCCCCGTGCTTCTGCTCGACGACGTCCTTTCCGAGCTCGACGCCGAGCGGCGGGCGGCGCTGCTGCGCCGGGTGGCGGGTGAGGGCCAGGTGATCATCACCTCGGCCGAGATGGGCCCATTTCCCGCCGACCTGATCGCCGGGGCGAGGGTCTGGAGCGTGAATTCGGGGCGAATCGAAGCCTGTGGATAAGCTGGGCAATATCCTGCCTCGGGTCGTCCGGAAGCAACCGGGCGGCGCGCGGATGCTGGGGACACGGGTGGCGGCCGAATTTCGGGCCCTGATCGGCCCCGAACCGGCTCGGCTGTGCGACGACGTGGAGCTGCGTTCGGGCGTGCTGATGGTGACCACGTCGAGCCCGGCGCTGGCCCACCAGCTGCGGCTCGACGCCGAGGCCGTGATCGCCCGCCTGAACGGAATGGACCTCGGCCGGCGGGTCCGCATCCTGCGCGTGCGCATCGGCCGGTCGACGCCCACGTGATGCGGCTGGAGGCCCGGCAGCGAGAGGCCGTGGCGGCCGGCGGGACGCCGGTCCGGGTCATCGCGGGCGCGGGCACCGGCAAGACGGCGGTCATCGCCGAACGCTTCCGCCGCCTGGTCGCGGCGGGCGCGGATCCCTCCTCGATCCTGGTCATGACGTTCACGGATCGCGCCGCGCAGGAGATGCGTCAGCGCATCGAGAGCCTGACCGGCGCCGACGCGCCGGCGGTGGGCACGGTGCACTCGATCGCTTTGGGCTGGCTGCGCGCCGACGGATGGCGGGTCGGCGTGCCTTCAGGCTTCCGCATCGTCACCGGCGCCGAGCGGTGGATCCTGGCGCGCGAGCTCATGTGGGAGCTTGGCGACTCGGCGCTGGTGGGTGACGAGCGGCCCGACGACCTGGTCGCGCCGGCGCTGCAGATGCTCGAGCGGCTGAAGCAGGAGCTGGTGCCGCTGCGACGGCTGGACGAGTGGGCGGCCGGCTCTGAAGACGCAGAACGCGCGTCGCTGATGCGCGCGTGCGTTCGCCTCTTCCGCACTTACGAGCGGGAGTGCCGGAAGCGAGGCCTGCTCGACTTCGACGACCTGCTCGAGCGTTCGGTGGCGCTGCTGGCGGGCGATTCGCGCGTGGCCGGCGAGTACCGGCGGCGCTACCCACACGTCCTGGTCGACGAATACCAGGACCTGAATCTCGCCCAGGAACGTCTCGTGGAGCTCGTGGCACAGGGCCGGACGCCGTTCGTTGTCGGCGACGACGACCAGAGCATCTACCGTTTCCGCGGCGCGTCGCGCGCCAGCCTGGAGCGCTTCCTCGACAGGTTCCCGGAAGCCCGCACCGTCACGCTCGGCCGCAACCTGAGGAGCTCGGCGAAGATCGTGGCGGCGGCGGCGGCCCTGATCGGCAACAACGCGGAGCGGCTCGCCAAGGAGCTGTCCGCGACACGGCCCGGCAGGCGCGTGGAGCTGTGGAGGTGTGACGATGGCGCCGGCGAGGTCGCTGCCATCGCCGCCGAGACGAGACGTCTGGCCGAGTCGGGAGTCGCGCTCGCCCAGATCGCGGTGCTCTGCCGGACCAACGCCATCGCCACGCCCGTCGCCGCCGCTCTTGCCGCCGCCGGCGTGCCGCACTTCGTCGTCGGGGGGCACGGTTTGTACAACCGGCCGGAGACCCGGGACGTCATCGCGATGTTGCGCGTGCTCCGAGACCCAGGCGACGCGATCGCGGGTTTCCGCGTGCGCGA
The DNA here is from genome assembly GCA_035689345.1 of Candidatus Dormiibacterota bacterium. GTDB lineage: Bacteria > Chloroflexota > Dormibacteria > Dormibacterales > Dormibacteraceae > CF-118. The sequence continues at coordinate 27,643 of DASSLR010000044.1, read as the reverse complement.
ACGCGCGCCTCAACTCTCGGACGAGCTTCGCGCCGAGCTCGCCGCCCTGGCGCGGTCACTGGATGTACGCGACCTGTTCTTCGAGCTGATGAATCGCACGCGGTACCTGGACTCCGCGACGCCGGAGGCGGCGGCCAACGTCAGCCGTTTCGCCGAGCTGATGGCCGAGCACTGCGAAACCGTGACCGATCGATCGCTCGTCGCCTACATGGAGCACCTCGACCTCGTGCTGCTGTCGGGCGAGGACGAGGCGCAGGCCGCGGCCGAGCGAGCCGGCGACGCGGTCGCGGTCATGACGATCCACCAGGCGAAGGGTCTCGAGTTCGACGTCGTGTTCGTTCCGTCGCTGGTCGAGGGCCGGCTGCCGCAGTCCGGTCGCTCGCAGAGGTTCGAGCTTCCTCCGGCGGTGCTCGAGCCGCTCGTGCGCGGACGCGAGGACGTGATCGCCGAGGAGCGCCGCCTCCTGTATGTGGCCATGACACGCGCGCGCAAGCGGCTATACCTGACCCGCGCGGCGCACTACGAGGGCGGGCGGCGCTGGAGGGAGTCGCGATTCATCGCCGAGGTGCGGGCCTCAGGGGCATGCGTCGAACACGACCTTCCAGGTACCACCGGCCCCACCCCAGCTCTCCCCATGAATAGGGAGGGGGCAAAGGGCCTCATTCTTTCCTACAGCTCGATTCAGGCTTTCCGCGACTGTCCACGCCAGTACTGGTTTCGATATGTGCAGAAGCTGCCCGTCTTGCAGAGCGCCGAGGCGGTGCAAGGCACCATCCTCCACGAGGTTCTGCGCCGCGCGGGCGAGGAGCGGCGAGCCGGCGCCGACATCACGACGGAGCGCCTGCGGGACCTGCACGCCGCGGCGTGGGACGCGATCGCCTTCCCGGATCAGCGGCGCGCGGATACGTTTCGGCGTCTTGGGCTCGAGCAGCTCGAGACGTTTCGTGCGGGCGGCGGCTTCGCCAGGACGCCTGAGCTCGTGGAGCGTGAGTTCTCCGCCCCGGTCGACGGGTTCACGCTGCACGGCGTGATCGACCGCGTCGACCACACTGACGGAGGCTGGCTGATCATCGACTACAAGAGCGGCCGGCCGCTGCCGCGCTCGCGTCGCGACCTGCAGGTGGCGCTGTACGCGCTCGGCGCGTCATCGGCGCTGGCGCTCGACCCGATCGAGCTCGAGGTCGTCTATCTCGCGCAGGGTTCGGCCGTGCGGCTCGACGGAGTTGCAAAGCTCCAGGAGGAGGCGCGCGCGGTCGCGACCGACGTCGCGGCAAGGATTGGCACGGGCCGGTTCGATGCGCAGCCCGAGCGCAGAAAGTGCCGGCTGTGCCCCTACAGGCTGGCCTGCGCCGACGCCTTGTAGCGCCCCGCCAGCAGCAAGCACTCGCGCGCGATGTCCTGGGAGGCGTACGGATACGAGAGCTCGCGCGCACGACGGGACATCGTCTGCCACGTCGGACCGCCTTCGGCAAGGACTCGAACCTCTTCGAGGACGTCGGCGGCGCGCGGCGCGTAGGCGCCGAACCCGGACTCGACGACGAAATCCACGTTCGGAGTCTCCTGCCCCGGCAGGAAGCCGTTGATGATCAGGGGCAGCCCGGTGGCAAGCCCTTCCACGATGGCGCCGGGCCCCGCCTTGGTCACGGCGACGTCTGACGCACGCATGATCTCCGGCATGTTGTCGACGAAGCCCAGGATCAGGGTCGGGGTCGCGAACCGGAGCTGAGAAAGCTGGGCGCGCAGTCGCTCGTTGCGCCCGCACACGACGATGAGCTGCCACTGGTGCGGATCCCAGGCGAGGGCGCGGACCTGGTTGAGGAGGCCGCCGACACCCGCCGCGCCCCCCATCACGAGCACCGTGAAGCGGTTTTCGTCGAGCCCGAACCGGCGGCGCAGCGCCTGCTTCTCACCCGGCGCCGACGGCCGGAAGCGCATGTCGACGGGCAGGCCGAGCAGCTTCACGCGGTCGCTCGGCACGCGCCGGCGGATGGCCACCTTGCGCGCCACGTCGGTCGGCGCGACCACGAGGTCCGCCTGGCTGAACGTCCATCCCCGATGGAAGTCGACCAGGTCGGTGATGACGGTCATCAAACCGCGCGGCCGGCCGCTGCGCTGGATCGCCTGGTGGCTCATGTGGTTGAGCAGCGGGTGCACAGACAGGACGACGTCGGGGTCGTGCTTGCGGATCAGCTCGGCCACAGCCTTGCGCACGCCAGGGCCGAACAGCGCCTTGATCGCCGCGAACGCGGGCCTCGTGTTGCTCGTGTGGTAGACCGCCCCCCAGGTGGCGCGCGAACGCTGGATGACCGGCGAGTAGAGGGACGCGAGCCTGCGCACGACCGCCGGTCCCTGGGCAATGAGTGGATCGGCGATTGTGACGACGCAGGTCGGGTCGAGCTGCTTGAGCGCCTCGGTCAGTGCTTTGGCCGCTGCCCGGTGGCCGCCGCCGGTGTCGCTGAACAGGATGAGGACCTTCGGTGCGCCGCCGCTTGGTATCGGTTTGGGCGGCGCCTCCAGACGCGACGGGTCCGCTGCTTCTACCGTCGCTCCTACTTGTTGCGACGCGCCGCGGCGCGGCGCGCGATCCACCGCATGTTGTACTGGGCGAGCAGGAAGGTCACGAAGAGCATCGCGATGATGCCGACGCCGACCCAGAAGATCGTGCGCTGAGCGAGCTCACCCGGCGGGTACGGCGCGTTCCCGACGCCGACCGAGTTCTGCTGGATGATGAAGGCCGCGACGTCCTGGATGTCCTTCTGCGAGAGCTTCCCCTGCCACGCCGGCATCTCGGGCCCAGACGCGGGCTTCCGGCCGTTCGTGATGGTGTCGATCAAGTAGGTCGGATCGAGGGGGTTCGAGACTCCCGGCAGGTGCGCGATCGGGTTGAGCGCCGGCCCGATGTTGCCCTCAAGGCTGCCGCCGTGGCACGTCGTGCAGTTCTGCTGGTACACGCTCTGGCCGTTGGTCGGGTCGCCTGGCAGCTGCGCGCTCGGCGATCCGGAGGGGGACGGAGAGGCGTCGGCCAGGGTCGAGATGGTGGTGAGGAGGACCAGCGCCGGCACGGCCAGGGCCACGATGCCGTACCGCTGCAGACCTTGGCGGAGTCGCATCTCCGGCCATTCTATCCGTTGCCGGTTGCCCCGCCCTCCTGCGGGAATAGCCCAGAAGCTCGTAGGTTTTACGGCTATATGGGTTCCTGTTCGCCGGTCTCCGGATCGGGGTTCACCTGCGTCTCCAGGCGCTGGCTCGATGCGAGATCGGCGTACCGTGGCTGAGCCCACCGGGCTCACTCCGGCCTCCGCCGCGCGCATGCGCGTGGCGGTCATCTCCATGCACACCTCCCCGACGGCGCCGCTGGGCCAGCAGGCCAACGGCGGCATGAACGTTTACGTCCGCGAGGTCTGCGCCGCCTTCAGCGATCGTGGCATCGCCACCGACGTCTTCACGCGCGTCCAGTCGGACGAGGACCCCAAGATCGAGCGGCTCGCGCCCCTTTCGCGCGTCATCTATCTGGACGCGGGCCGCGACCTCGACAAGTACTCGCTGTACCGCGAAGTTCCACAGTTCGCGTCGCGCATCTTCAGCCACGCGCTGGCCGAAGGTTCGACGTACGACGTCGTCTACTCGCACTACTGGCTGTCCGGCGAGGTCGCCTGTGTGCTTCGCCCGCGGCTCGCGCCGGCCTGGGTGCACACCGCGCACACGCTCGGCCTGGTGAAGAACCAGCGTCTGGCCGTCGGCGCGCGCCCCGAGCCCCCGCTGCGTATCGCGGTCGAGGGCGACATCGCGCGCTGCGCCGACCTGCTCGTCGCGTCCACCGTGGACGAGAGCCAGGAGCTGGTGCGGGCGTACGGCGCTGACCCGAACCGGGTGGAGGTCGTCGCGCCCGGCGTCGACCTGGCTACGTTCCGGCCCATCGCCAAGACGGAGGCGCGCTCGAAGATCGGGGCCGGCGCCGGTCCGCTTGTGCTCTTCGTCGGGCGGCTGGAAAGGCTGAAGGGAGTCGACATCGCCATCCGCGCCGTGGCCGACTTGCGCGCGCGGGGCGTGCCAGGTGTGCGCCTCCTCGTCCTCGGCGAAGACTCGCGTGACGCGGACGAAAGCGAGAAGGAGCGGCTCAAGGGAGTTGCGTCCGGGGCCGGCGTTCGCGACGCGATCGAGTTCGTTGGCTCGGTCGCTCATCACGAGCTTCCGTACTTCTACGCCGCGGCCGACGTCTGCGTGATGCCGTCGTACACCGAGTCGTTCGGGCTCGTCGGTCTCGAGGCGCAGGCGTGCGGTTGCCCGGTGGTTGCGTCAGACGTGTCGGGCCTCCGCTCGGTCGTGCGTGATGGTGTGACCGGCTTCCTCGTCACAGGCGACAACCCGCGTGACTACGCGGACCGCATCGCCAGGCTGCTCGCCGACTCGGAGCTCGCGCGCCAGATGGGCAGTCGCGGCCAGCTGCTCGCGCAGCGCTTCTCGTGGTCGCGCACGGCCGACCGGCTCGAAGAGCTCTTCACGTCAGTGATCGAGAGCAAGGCCGCGACCGGCGTGACCGGCGGCCATGTTCACAGCCGCGTCCATGCCGGCATGACGCACGAGTAAGGAAAGAGCTCAGGGTCGAAGCGCGTGAGCGCGGTCGGCCTGGTCCCGTCGGCGTTCATCAGCCACACTTGGTTGCCGCTTATGAAGGCGAGCTGATGGCCGTCCGGTGAAGGCACCGGGTTGCTCACATCCACGACGTCGGGCAGCGCCGGCAGTCCCAGACCTACCGTCAGTGCCGCCGGGGGCGACGCCGCGTTGATGACGAAGGCCTTGGTCACGGGCCCGGTGTCACCCGTGACGGTCGCGGCGATGACCACGTGATCGCTGTCGTGCAGCCACGCGGGCGCGCTCAAATTGCCCTGGACGAGCGTGCCCAACGTACCCGTGCCGTTCAGGTTGCGCACGCGCAGCGTCGTGGTCCCGGCGTCGTGCCTCAGGTATGCGATGCGGTTGCCGTTCGGCGCCCAGCTGACGTCGCTGACGGGTGTCGCTTCAGAGGCGAGCAGATAGCGAGAGCGGAGTCCGACGTCGTACCCCCAGATTCGCGTGGTGCCGTCGGACTGGCCCTCGGCGAAAACCAGCCGTTCGCCGCTGGGGCTGACCGCGACCGTGGAGACCGACCCGCCGATGACGTAATCGGCTCCTGATTGCGGCGAGATGTAGAGCGACGCCCCCGCATTGAGATACACGTAGCCGTCACCCGCGGCGAGCGCGGCGGCCCACGTGGCGGTGAAGCCGAGCGACTGGGTGCTTTCACCCGGCGCGAACGTCGACCATCCGCCGGCCGTCTCGAAGATCAGCCGCTGCCCGTCGGGCGACCAGCTGTAGGCGCGCAGAGTCGCATCTTCGAGCAGCTGCCGCGGGATCCCGGCCTCGTTGACGATCCACAGCCCGCCGGAAGTCCCGGCGGGATTCTGGGCCGCGAACGCGACCCAGTGATGAAGCGGTCGCGACGCACCGGTGGTGAAGGTGATCGCCGTGACGTGGTCCAGGTTGTTGCCGTCCGCGTCCTCCGCGATAGGCGTGACGAGCATCCTGTACCTGGTGTTCGGCTGGAGGATCGAGTCGGGCGCGACGATCGCGCGCCGATTGTCGGTGGGGTCCAGGTGGGCGCTGAACCTCAGGTCCGGCGTGAAAACGATCGCGCCGGCCAGGGTCGATTCGAGCATCGCGCGCGTGAAGGTGACCGAGATGTAGTCGGCGGGGTCCATGCCCGTGTCGCCATCAGATGGTGTCGAGCTCGCGAACGTGGGGGCCTGCTCGGTGTCGAACGACCAGTGGTGGCGCAGCTCGTACGCATTGCCTGCCAGGTCGCTGTATCCGGCCTCGAGCACGACGTCGTACGTCGTCCCGGTCTCGAGCTTCTCGTGCTGATACTCGAGCTGGTGGCCGTTGATCCACTTGATGTGCCCGCTGGTCGCCGGCACGAGGTGAAGCCTGCTCGCCACCGAGGCCTGGTTGACATCGTGGTCGAACGTGATCGCGATGGGCGCCACGGTGGAGACGTCCTTGGCGCCGCGCAGGGGCGAGTAATCGACGATCTGCGCGGGCGCGCCTCCGCACGCGACCGCACCTGTCAGAGCTGTGACCAACACGATGACGACGGCCCAGGGGATCCTGATCCCCCTGCGCACTAGTAGTGGCTCTTGAGCCGCGCCCTCATCTCTTGCGCCAGCTGCTCGAGACGCGACGAGTCGACGAAGAGGAGCGAGATGCTCGGCACCTGGTCGATGGCGGCCTCGATGCCCGCGATCGACGGGTCGGCCGCGCCCAGGATGTCCTTCACCTTGCGCGCGCGGTTGCCCAGCTGGTCTTCGGCCATCGCCTGGAGCTCGGCGACGATCGCAGCCCAGTCCAGCTGCGGACCTGAGGGCGCCGGCGGCGCGGTCGGCGCCGCTTGCTGCATGGGCATGGCCGGCATGCTCGGCGGCGTCGGCTGCTGCTGCATGGCCGGATACGTCGCGGTCTGGGCCACGACCGGGATCTGTGACGTGGCCGGCTCGACCGGCGGCGGTGGAGGCGGCGCCTGCACTGGCGCCGGCGTGGGCGGCGCGGTCTGCGCGACCTGCGGGCTCATGCGCGGCCCTCGCTGGCCCGCAACGATCTCATCGATGTCGAGCGGTGTGTGGGTCGACGTGTCCGCGGATTTGATCTCGATCATCGCGTTCGGGTCTTCGCACAGCGCAAGCGCCCGGTCGGGCTTGTCCGAGATGTCACGCGACTCGCTGGTGTAAGCGCCGGCGATCTCGCCTTCGGCCAGGATGATGACGCCGGTGCCGCCGCCCGAACGGATCATCACGCTGCCGCTCAGCTTGCGGTCGTCCAGGAACTTGAGCAGCGCCTTCATGTCGACCCAGGACGCGTAGAGCTCGGTGTACATCGGTCGCGACACAGTGAGCTCGTAGAGCCCTTCGATCAGCTCCGGCGAAAGCCCGACGACGTCGAGCACGCCGTGGCCGTTGGTCACGTCGTCGTTGAACTTCTGCAGCGCCTGCTTGCCGAGGATCAGTCCCTGCTGCTCCTCGCCCCCGTCGTACATGCACTCGAGCGCGAGACCCTCGCGGAAGAGAATCAAACCCGAGGCGTCGTCGGTCAGAAGCCGAACGTAGCCGGTGTAGCTCTCCTTCTCGAGCGTGGTGATCAGGCGCGGGAAGTCGACGAACGACGTCTTGAGGGAGTCGTAGATCACCTGGCCCGCGGGTACGGGAATCGGTTCGCGGCCGTGCTTCGGCTGCGGGCGGTGCTTGACGCCGCGTCGCGGCTGGGGTGCTTCCACCTTCTTCTCCGCTACAGGATGCTCCCTAGGCTCGTTTCCTGCATCCGGCGGGGGCGGGGCGGCCTCCTCGACCGGCGGCCCAGGCTCGGGCTGCGAACCGGATTCCGCGGCCTGCACTAGCTCCGAGATGCCGGCCTTCACGGTCTCGTCCGAGGGCAGCTTGGCCTTGGCGTCGAACTCGAACTCGCCGCCGCCCCAGGTCAGCGCGCTCACCACCGCGGCGTCCCCGGCCGTGCCGTCGCTCTGCGCGTGGAAAAGGTGGCCGAAGAGGAAGTACAGGTTGGCGGACTTCCCCGACCCGTTGCGCACGGTCAGCGTGCCCGTCGACCGCTCGCCTTGAGCGGCCTCGAGCAGGCTCTTAAGGCTGGTTTCGGCCAGCGAGCCTCGTGACTGCAATCACCACTCCCGAGTTCGAATTGAACTCAAATTTCGCCCCACCAAAGAAAAGTTAGTATAGATATCGGTATCAGATCTCGCGCCACGACCGCTACGCCGAGATCATCCGGCGTTACGCAGGCGCAATGACTGAGGCTACCTCTTCTTCCGCATCAACCGGCGCAGCGCCCATCGACGGCGCCGTCCCGCCGCCGACGCGACCTCCGGCCTCCCGCCTCATCCTCATCCGTCACGGGGAGTCGACCTGGAACCGCGAGCGGCGCATCCAGGGACAGCTCGACCCGCCCCTTTCCGAGGATGGACTGGCGCAGGCGCGGCGCGTGGCCCGCCGCCTCGAGCAATCAACAAGACCCAACCTGGCCGCGGAGCGCCACCGCCAGGTCGAGGCGCTGTACACGAGCGACCTGCTGCGCGCCACGCAGACCGCCGAGCCCATCGCCGCGAGCCTGGGTGTCAAGGCGGAGCCGATGGTCGAGCTGCGGGAGATCTTTCTCGGCGAATGGGAAGGCATGCACACCGACGACCTGGCCTCGCGCTATCCCGAAGCGTGGGATGCGTGGACGCGCGAGCCGAGCTGGGACGTCGTCCCCGGCGGCGAGGGCGCTGCCGCATTCGAAGCGCGCGTCGAAGCCACCATCGACCGGCTCTTCGAGCGCCATGCGCATGGCGACGTCGTGGTGGTCACGCACGGAGGCGTGATCCAGATCGCGCTGCACCAGGTGGTGGGGCGCACGAGCCACGGGATCTTCGCGTTCCGCATCTCCAACGCCTCGCTCAGCGTCGTCGAGCGACGCGGCCGCCGCAAGGTGATCGCGCGCGTCAACGACACGAGCCACCTCGAAGGAGCTTGGGCCGAGGAGTGAGCTCGGAAGCGGAGTCGTGGGACGCAGACCTGCAGTCGCTCGCGGGCGCGCAGCCGGCGCCGTTGCTGCAGAGCTGGGCGTGGGGCGACGTGCAGGCGAAGGCGGGATGGGCCGTGGAGCGCGTTCGCCTCGATGGCGCGATGGCGAGCGTGCAGATGCGCGGCATCGGCGGCGTGCGCGAGGCGTACGTGCCGCGCGGTCCCGTGCCGGCGACGGCGGACTCGATCGAACGCCTTGCCGCGTGGGCTCGCGAACGCAAGGCGGCGCGGCTGCGCATCGAACCTGAGGCAGGACCTGAGCTCGCCGGTGCGCTGCAAGCCCAGGGATTCGAGCAGGTCGCCCAGGTGCAGCCCGCGCACAGCGTCATCGTGGAGATGAAGCCGCCCGACGAGCTGCTCAAAACCTTCCGCCACGGCCGCCGCTACAACATCCGCGCCGGCCTGCGGCGCGGGACGGCCGCCGAGGAGGGCAAGGATGCTGCGGAGCTGGAGCGGCAGTCCGCCGCGGTCGAGCGGCGCGAGGCGATCAGCCTTCCCGGCCGCGGCTACTACGAGCTTCTCCTCAACCTCCTGCCGTGGTGCCGCACCTACGTGGCTCGCCATCCCGAGACCAGGGAAGCACTGGCCGCCGTGCTCGTGGCGCGCCACGCGGGCCGCGGCTACAGCCTCTTCGCCGGCCGGAGCGGCAAGCACTCGGAGCTCATGGGCAACGACGTCGCGTGGTGGGCGGCCATCGCGGGCTGCGCGGAAGCCGGCTGCCGCGACTTCGACCTGTGGGGCGTCCCGCCGCCCGGCTCGGGCCCCGACCATCCCTGGCACGGGCTCGGCGCGTTCAAGGCCGAGTTCAACGGCCGCGAAATCGCGTACGCCGGCGCGTGGGAGATGGTCCTGTCGCGCACGGGCGCCCGGCTGCTTTCCCTGGAGAAGTCCGCGCGCCGCGGCGTGAGGCGTATCAAGCGCAACATCTCCTAACAATCCTTCAAATCGGTTAGGATAGTGATGGGGAAACACTGGGGATATGTCGGAGGCCACGAGATTGGTGATGGTTGTGGACGGAGACTCGGCCGTCCGCCGGGAGATCCGCAGCGCCTGCGAGCATGACGGCTACCAGGTGCTCGACGCGGAGACGGGGGCCGAGGCCCTGCGCCTCCACACCTCCGCCCACCCGAGCCTCGCCCTGCTCGAGGTGAGCCTGCCCGACGGTTCGGGCTACGACGTGTGCCGGGAGCTCCGCCGCACCGACCCTCTGACGCCGGTGATCATGATGAGCTCGCGATCCGACGAGATCGATGTCGTGGTCGCGCTCGAGATCGGTGCGGACGACTACGTCACCAAGCCGCTGCGCCTGCGCGAGCTGGCCGCCCGCGTGGCCGCGCACCTGCGGCGCGCGCGCATGGAGTCGGCCGAGGCGATGCGCACGCGGCTGGAGTTCCGCGATCTGATCATCGACGTCAACGAGCGCCGGATCTACAAGTCGGGCAAGGAGGTCGAGCTCACTCACACCGAGTTCGACCTGCTCACGTTCCTCGCCAGCAACGCGGGCAAGGTGCTGAGCCGGGAGAAGATCCTGAACGCCATCTGGGGTTACGAGTACCCGATCGAGACGCGTGTCATCGACGTGCACATCAGGAACCTGCGCCGCAAGATCGAGACCCAGCCCGCGCGTCCTTATTACATCCTGGCCGTGCCGGGCATCGGCTACAGGTTCACGAACGCCCGCCCGACCTAGGTTCGAGCAACCGCCGGAGCTTTGAGCTTGAACCCCCGTCCTCCGCTGTAGGCTATCCACCCAGTGAAGCTGACGGACGTCAGGATCAGACGTTTTCGCAACATCATCGACTCGACGCGGATCAACGTCCAGCCTGACGTGACGTGCCTGGTCGGCAAGAACGAGTCCGGCAAGACCGCCATCCTGGAGGCGCTCTACCGGCTGAAGCCGATCTATCCCTCGAACTTCCGCGACATCGACGACTACCCGCGCTGGCTGCTCGCCGAGCACAGGCGCAGCGGAGAGATCGAAAAGACCACCCCGGTCGAGGCCACCTTCGAGCTCGACGCGGCCGACGTCGACGCGATCGACGCCATCGGCGGCAAAGGCATCGTCAGGGAGGGCCAGTCGATCGTCGTGTCCAAGGACTACGGCAACAGGATCCACGTCAGCATCCCCGACATCAACGAGCACGCGACCGTCACGCGCCTGCTTGACGCGGCCCAGCTTCCGGAGGGCTTGCGGGCGACCGTCGGCGACCCCGCCACGGTCGCGGAGCTGTCGAGCCGGCTCGCCGACATCGAGCACGCGGTGCCGAAGATCGACGCGCCCACCCAGAAGGCAGTGGGCCAGCTCGAGGAGGTCATCAAGAACCAGTTTCCGGAGGGGGTCACGGAGGCGATCGAGGCGCTGATCGTGCAGCGTATGCCGAGCTTCCTCTACTTCAGCGAGTACAGCCAGCTGCAGGGCAAGGTCGACCTGGAGCACCTCTTCGACGAGGGCACGCAGCTCGACCCGAGCCAGCTCACGGCGCGGTCGCTGCTCCGCCTCGCGCACGCCGACAACCAGTCGCTGCTGGCGCTCGACTACGAGGAGCGGCGGTCAGAGCTCGAGGCCGCGGCCAACCGCCTGACGCATGAGGTTGCGCGCTACTGGTCGCAGAGCGGCGACCTGCGCGTCGACATCGACGTCGAGATGGCGCCCAGCGCGAGCGGCGGCCAGGTCGCGAAGTACCTGCAGATCCGCGTCGAGGACCTGCGCAACGGCTTCAGCAACAGGTTCGACCAGCGCTCCTCCGGCTTCCGCTGGTTCTTCTCCTTCCTCGCCGCCTTCCACGAGTTCGAGAAGCAGAAGGACCGGGTCGTCATCCTGCTGGACGAGCCGGCGCTCGAGCTCCATCCCCGCGCCCAGCGGGACTTCTTGCGCTTCATCAACGAGCGCCTCGCGACGAAGCACCAGGTTTTCTACACGACGCACTCGCCGTTCATGGTCGAGGCCGACCACCTAGAGCGCGTGCGCCTGGTCGAAGACCGCGGCCGCGGCGTCGGCGCGCAGGTTTCGTCCGACGTTCTGTCCGCCGAGCCGGACAGCTTCTTCCCGCTGCAGGCCGCGCTCGGCTTCGACATCGCGCAGTCGCTGTTCGGCCGGCCCGACAACCTGCTCGTCCAGGCGACCTCCGACTACACGTACCTGACGGTGATCAGCGACCACCTGAAGCAGTTCGGGCGCGAGCACCTGAACGACCGCTGGCGCATCCTGCCCGCGGGGGGCGCGGCCAACCTGCCCGCCGCCGTGGCTCTGATCGGCCGGCAGATGGGTGTGACCGTGATCGTCGAATCGCGCAACGGCAACGAGAAGCTCGTGGAGCTCGCGAAGGCGGGGTTCCTGAAGCCGAAGCGGCTCGTGGCGGTCGCCGAGGTGACGGGAGCCTCACGCGCCGACATCGAGGACCTGTTCGAGGTCGAGGACTATCTCTCGCTGTACAACCAGGCGTACGGCAAGGCCGTGCGCGCGGCCGACCTGCCGACGGGGGAGAGGATCGTGGAGCGGATCCGGGAGAAGGAGGGCGACTTCGACATCGGCCGCCCGGCCGACGCTCTGCTGCGACTGCGCGACAAGCTGCTGCCCCCGCTGAAGCCCGCGACGCGCGCGCGCTTCGAAGAATTGTTCCGGAGAATCAACAAGACTCTCTAAGTTCTCGCAAGCCCTCCAGTACGAAGGGCCTCTCGTTAATGCGCGGATGCGGGATCTGCAGGGCGGGCTCAGAAATCGTTTCGTCGCCGAACAGAAGGATGTCCACGTCGATGGTGCGGGGACCCCAGCGCCGCGTGCGCACGCGGCCGCCTTCGCGCTCGACCGCCTGCGCCGCGCGCAACAGCTGCCGCGCGGTGCCCTTCCACTCGACCTGGAGCACCTGGTTCAAGAAGCGCGGCTGGTCGGTGACGCCCCACGGCTCGGTCTCGATGACGGTGCTCGCGCGCAGGATGCGCGCGCCCATTTCGCGCAGCCGCCGGCGGGCGGCGCTGAGGTTGCGAGCCCGATGTCCCAGGTTGGAACCGAGCCCGAGGTAGGCGACCGTCACCGCGCGATGCGATCGGCGACCGCGGCGACGCGCATCATCACGCGCACGTCGTGGACGCGCACCACGTCGACGCCCCGCAGGATGGCGGCTGCGACCGTGGCCGCCGTGCCTTCCACGCGGTCCGTCACCGGAAGGTCGAGCAGCTTGCCGATGAACGACTTGCGTGACGTGCCGATGAGGATCGGCTGGCCCAGCTCGGCCAGCTCGGGCAGCCGGCGCATCACCTCCCAGTTGTGATCGGCGGTCTTGCCGAACCCGATGCCGGGATCGACGAGCACGCGCTCGCGCGGCACGCCGGCGGCGATGGCACTGTCCGTGGCTGCTCGGAGCACGCGCTTGATCTCGGCCATCAAGTCGCCTTCGTACGCGGTGCCTTCCTGGTTGTGCATCACCACCAGCGCGCACCCGCGGCGGGCGGCGAGGTCCGCCAGCGCCGGTGATCGCTGCAGCGCCCACACGTCGTTGAGGATGGTGGCCCCGGCGGCGATCGCCGCCTCCGCCACCTCCAGCTTGTAAGTGTCGATGGAAACCGGCACGCCGGCAGTCTTCGCGAGCCTCTCCACGACCCGTTCGGTGCGGCTGATCTCTTCGGCCGCGCTGATCGGCTCGTGGCCCGGCCGCGTCGACTGCCCGCCGACATCGAGCATGGCCGCGCCCTCGCGCGCCATCACCATGCCCTGCGAGATCGCGCTCTCCGCATCGTCGAGGCCGTCGCCGCTGAACGAGTCAGGGCTCGTGTTGACGATGCCCATGACGTAGGTTCGTGATCCCCAGTCGAACCTCCGGCCGCCGATCTCGGCGCTGAGCATTTGGTCGATTATGGTGCGGTGGTGCTGCTTTCCCAGCTGGCGACGGCCGTGCCCGGCGCCACGGTGCACGGCGACGGCGCGGTCGAGATCAGCGGCGTCCAGCCTGACTCCCGGCAGGTGAAGCGAGGCGACCTGTTCGTGGCGGTGCCCGGCATCCGCGCCGACGGGCATGCCTTCATCGCCGATGCGATGGCCGCGGGAGCGTCAGCGATCGCGGTCCAGGCCGATGCTCACGTGCCGGACGGAGTGCCGGTGCTCAAGGTGGCCTCCACCCGGTCCGCGCTGGGAGAGCTGGCCGCGGAATTCTTCGGCCGGCCCGCCCGCCGACTCCTCGTGGCCGGCATCACGGGCACGGACGGCAAGACCACGACGACACACATGGCGGAGCACGTGCTGCAGGCCAGCGGCATCGTCGCCGGCGCGATGAGCACTGTCGCCTACTCGGTTGCCGGTCGCGAGTCCGACAACACGAGCGGTCAGACGACGACGGAAGCTCACCAGATCCAGGCATGGTTGAAGGAGATGGTCGATGCCGGCGTGCGGTGCGCGGTCATCGAGACCACGTCCCACGCGCTCGTGCAGGAAAGGGTGAACGCATGCGAGTTCGACGTCGCCGCGTTCACGAACGTCGGCCACGATCACCTCGACTACCACGCGACGTGGGAGGACTATCTCGAGGCGAAGGCGCGCCTGATCGACCTCGCCGCGAAGGGCGCGGACAAGGGGATCGAGAAGACGGCCGTGCTCAATCGCGACGACGCGAGCTACGAGCGGCTGGCGAGCCGGTCGATCTCGCGCCGCTGGACCTATGGGCTCACGACGGCCGCCGACTTCCACCCGCTCGACGTCGGCATGAGCGACAGCGGTTCGCACTTCCGGCTGAGGACGCCGCTTGGCGAGACCTACGTCGACCTCGCGGTGCCCGCGCGCTTCAACGTTTACAACGCGATGTGCGCGGCGGGCGTCTGCCTTGCGCTCGGCGTGCCGCTCGAAGCGATCGGCACCGGGCTCGCGAGCTTCGAAGGCGTGCGCGGCCGGCTCGAGAGAGTCGACCTGGGCCAGGACTTCCGCGTGTTCATCGACTTCGCCCACTCCGCGGGCGCGCTCGCGAGCGCGCTGGCCGAGCTCCGGCCGTTCACACACGGGAGGCTCATCGTCGTGTTCGGGTCGACGGCACGCTCCGACCACGACCGGCCCGGGATGGGTCGGGCTGCCGCGCGCTTCTCGGACTTCTTCATCATCACGACCGACGATCCACTCGAAGAGGATCCGGCGGAGATCGCTCGCGACGTCCAGTCGGGCGCGGAGGGGAAGGCGCCGGGCCTCGACTACGAGATCGTGATCGACCGCCGCGCCGCGATCCGCCGCGCCATCGAGCTCGCGCGCCCCGGCGACACCGTGCTGCTCGCGGGCAAAGGCCACGAGCGCTCGATGCGCGTGGCGGGCGGGGCCCAGCCGTGGGACGAGCGCGCCGTCGCCGAAGAGGCGCTGCGCGAGCGGGTCTAGCTCTTGCCTCCGCCGACCATGCGCACGATCTCGACCACGTCCTTCGCGCGCAGCGTCACCTCGGCGTAGCGATCGCGCGCGATGATCTCGCCGTTGTGCTCGACCGCGACGGCGCGCGGGTCGACGCCCAGTTTCTCCAGGTAATCGAGAAGACGGGTCGGCTCCTCGAGGTCCACGCGCTTGCCGTTGATCTGGACGTCTATCACTTGAACATCGTGATGGCGGCGTAGCCGGCGGCACCGGCGTCGGCGCACACGTTGACGCGCTCTTCGTTCACGCCTCCGATCGCGAGCACCGGAATGCGCACCGCGCGCGCGACCTCAGCCAGCGCTCTGACGCCCTGGGGCCGCTCGCCAGGGTGGCTCGGGCTCTCCCACACCGGTCCGAAGATGACGTAGTCGGCGCCTTCCCGCGCGGCTTCGAGCGCGCTTGCCACCGAGTGGACCGAACGGCCGACGAGCCTGTGGCCCATCAGCCGTTTCGCCTCCGCGACGCTGATGTCTTTTTCGGGCAGGTTCACACCGGCGGCGCCGGCCGCGAGGGCGACGTCGCATCTCGAGCTCACGACCACGGGCACCGACGCCTTGGGCACCAGGGCCGCCGCCTCGCGCTCGAGCTCGCGCGCGGTCGCGTGCGGTGCGCGCAGCTGGACGATGGTCGCGCCTTTGCTGATGGCGCTCAGCCCTGCCTCCGCGGTCGCGACCACCGCCATCGCCACGGGCCTGACTAATGTCGCTGGGAGACTCCTTGCGTCGGCGAGCTGGCGCTGGCTTCTGCCCGGCGCGGGATGCGGCCCGCGGTGTAGGCCTTGCGGCCCGCGTCGACGCCCTCTCTGATGGCCTCGGCCATGAGCGCCGGGTCGCGAGCCATGGCGATCGCCGTGTTGACGAGCACCGCGTCGGCCCCGAGCTCCATCGCGAGCGCCGCGTCCGAGGGCGCGCCGATGCCGGCGTCGACCACGACCGGGACCTTCGCGTCCTGGATGATGATCTTGATCTGCTCGAGGGTCTGCAGGCCCTGGCCCGAACCGATCGGCGAACCGAGGGGCATCACCGTCACGGTGCCGATCTCCTCGAGCTTTCTCGCCAGCACCGGATCGGCGTTGATGTAAGGCAGCACCTGGAAACCCTCGCCGACGAGGACACGCGCCGCCTTCAACGTCTCCTCGGGGTCGGGCAGCAGGTAGCGCGGGTCGGGGATGACCTCGAGCTTCACCCAGTCGGAGAGGCCCATGGAGCGCGCGAGGCGCGCGATCCGGATCGCCTCGTCCGCCGTGCGGCAGCCGGCCGTGTTGGGCAGGATGCGGAACCGCCGCCAGTCGATGACGTCGAGGATCGTCTTCTTCTTGGGGTTGTCGAGGTCGAGGCGCCGCAGCGCCACAGTCACGAGCTCGGCGCCGGAGGCCTCCAGCGCGCCGACCATCGTCGCGTCGTCGGTGTACTTGCCCGTGCCCACGAACAGTCGCGAGCGCAGCTCGATGCCGGCGATGACGAGGGTGTCGGGCGCGGTGGCTGTCTGCACGACAGCCCAAGCTTACGGAAGTGGCTGTTGGGCGATGAGTGCCTTGTCGCGCTCGTAGGTCAGTCGCTTCACGGCGTCGGGGACTGTCATCCAGATCATGCGGTCCACCTCGCCGCCTGGGCGAAAGCGTCCGCTGATGACCTCCATGACCCAGTAGCACGCCACCTTGTTGCGGCCGCGCCGGTCGACGTAGGCGGTGCAACCGAGCGGGCGCTGGAGCTCGCACTTGAAGCCGGTCTCTTCCTTGACCTCGCGGAGCGCGCACTCCTCGGGCGTCTCGTCCGGGTCGACCTTGCCCTTGGGCAGCGTCCAGTCGTCGTATGCGGGCCGGTGCACGACGACGATCTCGGTTTCGCCTGATGAACCTTCGCGGCAGACCACGCCGCCGGCCGCCTTGACGACATTGACGTCTGTCAACTCGAGGATCTTTGTGGCCACGATTGCTCCTTCACGTTGCTGCGACGTTGGCGGTGATGTGAGTTTACCCGCAGCGGCGCTGCAAACCAACCCGCGATTTCGATCAGCCTCGCAGGCCAGCGGTGCTGAGGATCGCGAACATGACCCAGGCGATGATCGCCGCCGACGGGATGGTGATGAGCCACGCCGCGATGATGTTGGCGCCGAGTCCCCAGCGGACCGCGGAGAGCTTCCTGCTCGCGCCCACACCCATCACGGATCCGGTCACCACGTGCGTCGTGCTCACGGGCAACCCGACGAGCGTCGCCACCTGGATCACCGTCGCACCGGTGAGCTGCGCGGACATGCCTGTGGCCGGATCGAGCTTCAGGATGTTCCAGCCGAGGGTGCGGATGATTCGCCAACCGCCCGCGTAAGTCCCGAAGGCAATCGTCGCGGCCGAGAGAAAGACCACCCACAGCGGCACCTGGAACTTGGGCAGGTCGCCCGCCGCGACGAGCGCAAGGGTCATGGCGGCCATGGTCTTCTGCGCGTCGTTGGCGCCGTGTGAGTACGACACGAACGCGGCAGTGGCCACCTGCAGCGCCCGGAAGGTGCGGTTGAGCACGGTGGGACGCCAGCCCGCGCGATGGACGAGCAGCGTCAGCAGCGTGATGAACACGGCGCCGGCCAGGAAGCCGATGGGCGGCGAGATCACGAGGCTGGCGACCTGCTTGGCGAGTGAGCTCCACTTGACGCCGTCCAGGCCGTGGGCCGCCGCTATGCCGGCGCCGCACAGCCCCCCGATCAACGCGTGCGTGGAGCTGCTGGGGAACCCGAGGTACCACGTGATCAAGTTCCAGGCAATGGCGCCGAGAAGCGCGGCGATGATGACGACCAGCCCTGCTTTGAAGGCCAGCGTGCTGGCGATGGTGTTGGAAACCTTGGCTTGAAAGAAGGCGACGGTGATGACCGCGCCCACCAGGTTGAAGGTGGCCGACAGGAGGACCGCAGCCTGGGGCGATAGAGCTCGCGTGGAAACCGAGGTCGCGATCGCGTTGGCGGTGTCGTGGAAGCCGTTGGTGAAGTCGAACGCGACCGCGATGGCGATCGTGACCCAGAGAAGGACTGCGGTCCCCGTCACGTGATGATCGGCGCGGTCAGGTGTTCTTGATGGAAAGCGTCTCGATCACTTCGGCGCAATGCTCGCACTCGTCCATGGTTTCCTCGAGCAGCGCGTAGACGTCCTTCCACTTGATCAGGTCGGAAGGCGTGCGGTGATCGTTGAACAGGTCCTTCAACGCGGCGCGCGTGATCCGGTCGCCCTCGTTCTCGAGGCGGTGAATCTCCTTGAGCAGAGGCTGCACGCCATTGAAGTCTTCGAGCCGGTTCAGCGCTTCCTGCAGCTGCTTGCCGGCGTGCTCCAGGCATTCGCCGATCTCCTTGGCCTGATCGGTGATCTCGCCGACGTTGTAGAGGTCGATCTTGTCGGCCACCTCTTCAGCCAGGTCCACGACCTCGTCCAGCGAGTGGGCCAGCAGGAGGATGTCCTCCTGGTCGATCGGAGTGACGAAGGTCCGGTTGGTCAGGCGATAGATCTCGTGCGTGACGTTGTCGGCCTGGTGTTCGAGATCGCGCAGGCGGGGATGCCGGCTGCGGCCTTCCAGGAGTGACTTGCTCAGGTCCGACAGGGTCTCGCTGAGGAGCTCGCCCTGCTTGCGAAAAAGGTCGTAAAAACGATGGTCCCGCGGCACGAGGCTGAGCTTCACGTCACATCACCCCCGCGCTAAAGGGTAAGACACGCGAGGCCCCGCCGCCGTCCGGAGGGGGCCACCCAGCGCTTCAGCTGAGGACGGGCTGGCCCCCCGCGGTCACCGCCTTCAGGTTCTGCAGGGCCAGGTTCTGGACGCTTTGCGGCAGCGGTGCGTACTGCAGGTCTCGTCCGAACGACTGGCCGCTGGTCACGAGCCATTTGAGCAGGAAGACGACAGCCTTGCCCTTGGCGGCGTCGCTGATCGAGGCGCGGAGGATTATCCAGCTGAAGCCCGCGATGGGGTACGTGGCATCCCCGGGCTCGTCGGTGATGGAGAAGTTGGTCGGGCTGACATTCGTGTTCTGCGCCGCGGCCGCCGTCGCGCCGGCGACGCTCGCCTGCACGAACTTGCCGTTCTTGTTCTTCAGGAAGGCCTGGTGCATGTTGGCCTGCACCACGTAAGCCAGCTCGACGTAACCGATGGCCCCGTCTGTCTGGTTGATGGCCTGGGCAACGCCGTCGTTGCCCTTGCCGCCGATTCCGGCCGGCCACTGCACTGACTTGGACACGCCGACCTTCGTCTTCCAGTCGTCAGAGACCTTGGCCAGGTAGTCGGTGAAGTGGTAGGTCGTGCCGCTGCCGTCGGAACGGTGCACGACCGTGATCGGGGTGGTGGGCAGCTTGGCGCCGCTGTTGAGCGCGGCGATGGCCGGATCGCTCCACTTCTTGATCTGCCCGAGATAGATCGCAGCCAGGGTCGGCCCGTCCAGCTGCAGCCTGTCGAGGCCCGAGACGTTGTAGGCGATGGCGACGACGCCGAGCGTGGTCGGAATCTGCACCACGGCGGCCTGGCCCCCCGCCGCCGCGATGTCGGAGGAGCCCATCGGCACGTCGCTGGCGCCGAAATCGACGGTTCCTTTGATGAACTGCTGGATGCCGGCGCCTGACCCCACCGCCTGGTAGTTGACGCTCACCTGCGGATAGGTCTGGTTGTAGGCGAAGAAGGCTCGGCTGTAGAACGGCTCGGGAAAGGTGGCGCCGGCCGCCGTCAGGTTGCCGCTGCCCACGTCCACGTTGGCCGGCGCGCTCGTGCTTCCGCACGCGGTGGCGACCACCGTGGCGAGCGCAAATAGAAAGGTAGAGAGCCTGGACCCGGCAACCCCTCGCATCGATTCCCTCCGCATGTCTTGTGCTGGCGTGGATGACGTGAGACCGACGGTAGGGCGGTCGCATTATCGGGCGGTTAACCCAGGCTTAAGGGGAGGCGCGCGAACCCGAACATATACTCGCGCCAGTGATCTGGGACCGCTGGCGGAAATCAGTGGATGAGCAGCGCAAGCTCTCTCCGCTCGATCCCTTCGAAGACCTCATCGAAGACGCGCCGGTGATGACGCTGCTGCTGGATCGCGATCGCCGCGTCACCGCCGCCAACCGCGCAGCCCGCGAGTATTTCGAGATCGACGCCAAACGCCTGCCGGCGAGCATCGTCGAGGTCACGCTGGAGGGCAAGCTCGTGGACGTGTTGCGCGCCGGCCGCGCGGAAGGCGAGACGTTGCTCGTCCACAGGCGCCGCTACGTGCGTACGAAGCTCGTGCCGGGTCCTCGTCCGGGCGAGACGCTGATGTTCCTGCTCGACGTCACCGACGTGCGGCTGCTCGAACGCATACGCCAGGAGTTCGTCGCCAACCTCGTGCACGAGCTCAAGACGCCCATCACCTCGCTGCGCCTGACGGCCGAAGCGCTGGAGGGCGATCCGCCGGTCAAGGACCGCCGGCGGTTTGCCGAGAGGCTCGTGCGCGAGGCCGACATGCTGAGCAAGATCATCGACAACCTCAGGCAGCTCGCCGAGATCGAGTCCGACGGGCTCGTCACCGAAGTCTCGACGTTCGACGTCGACGAGATGCTGCACGAAGCCGTGCGCCGCATCGGTTCGGGTCGCGCGTTCAACCTCGACGTGCCGCCGGGGCTGGCGGCGTCCACCGACCGGCCGAAGCTCGCCCAGGCGCTCGGCAACCTGCTGGACAACGCAGCCAAGTTCTCGCCGCCGGACAGCGCCATCGACGTGACGGCCGGAGCCGTCGACGGTGAGCTGCGCATCAGCGTTCGCGACCGCGGACCCGGCATCTCGCCCGAGCACTGGAGCCGCGTGTTCGAGCGCTTCTACAAGGTCGACCGCGCGCGTCCGCGCGAGGCAGGGGGGTTCGGCCTGGGACTGGCGATCTCCAAGCACCTGGTGCAGGCGCTCGGGGGAAAGATATGGACCGAGGCGGCGGCGGAGGGCGGGCAGGTCTTCACGATCGCGCTGCCCCAGTCGTTAACACGGTCATAAGGTCGCCTTAACCTGGCGCACCTATCGTCGAGCGTGGGTGAGGGAGCACAGCAATCTGGGGCGGCCGGCGCTGCGGATGTACCAGCCTGAGCTCCGCGCGTTCCCGGGCATGACCCCGGATCGCGACAAGCTGCAGGTCCAGTCGCTGTCCTTCTTCTACGGCAAGACCCAGGCCCTGCGCGACGTGTCTTTCGGCGTCCAGGAGAACCGGGTCACCGCCATCATCGGGCCGTCGGGCTGCGGCAAGAGCACTCTGCTCCGCGTCTTCAATCGCATGTACGACCTGGTGCCGGGCGCGCGCGCCGAGGGTTCGGTGATGTGTGATGGCGAGGACATCGTCACCACGCGAAGGCTGCTGGAGCTCAGGCAGAAGGTCGGGATGGTCTTCCAGCGCCCGAGCGCTTTTCCGATGTCGATCCGCGACAACGTCGCGTTCGCGCCGCGCCTGCTGGGCTGGAGCGCGAACCGGGTCAAGGACGCCGTGGCGGTGAGCCTGGAGCGAGCTGCGCTCTGGGCCGAGGTGAAGGACCGGCTCGACGCGCCCGCGGCCTCCCTCTCCGGTGGTCAGCTGCAGCGCCTTTCGATCGCTCGGTGCCTGGCCGTCGACCCGCAGGTGATCCTGATGGACGAGCCGTGCTCGGCGCTGGATCCGATCGCGACGACGAAGATCGAAGACCTGATGGCGGAGCTGTCGCGCTCGTACACCATCGTCATCGTCACTCACAACATGCAGCAGGCGGCGCGCGTGTCGCATTTCACGGCGTTCATGCTCATGAATCCAGAGCATCGCTACGGCGAGCTGATCGAGTTCGCGCCTACCGCGGCGTTGTTCAACCACCCGACCGACAGCCGCACCGAGGACTACATCACGGGCCGCTTCGGGTAGTGTCCGAGCACTGATGCCGAGGCTCACGTTCGAGAAGGAGCTCGAGAGCCTTCGCGAGTCCCTGGTCCGGATGGGGACGCTGGTCGAGTCGCAGATCGAGGCCGCCCTCGACGCGCTGCGCCGCCGCGACCCGGACGCCGCCGACAAGGTGCGCCACGACGACCAGTACCTGAACGAGCTGTTCCGGCAGATCCGCGAGCAGGTCTTCATGGTCATCTCCACCCAGCAGCCGGTGGCGCGGGACCTGCGCGACCTGATGGGCGTGCAGTACATCGCCAGCGAGCTCGAGCGCATCGGCGACTACGCGGTGCGCATCGCCCGCATGACCGGCACGCTGTGCGGGCTGCCGGACCTCCCGCTGCGCGCGGAGTTCGGCCTCATGGGCGAGCTCGCGATCGGGCAGGTGCACGACATCCTGGAGGCGCTGATCGCCCGCAGCGTGAACCAGGCGCGCGAGGTCGCGGCTCGCGACAACGAGATGGACCGGTTGTGGCATCGCACATTTGATTCGCTCATAGCGGAGATGGGGCAGGGCACCGATCCCGAACGGGCGCTGCGCGCGGTGACGCTGCTGCTGGTCGCCCACAACCTCGAGCGCATCGCCGACCGCGTGACCAACGTCGCCGAAGACATCGCCTTCCTGGAAACCGGCCAGGTGGTGGAGCTGGGGTGAAGGCGGGCCGGGTGCTCGTGGTCGAGGACGACGAGGGCATCCGCGACATGCTGCGCTACAACCTGTCGTCGGCCGGCTTCGCGGTGCAGGAGGCATCGGACGGCGCCTCCGGCCTGCGCACCGCGCGGACGTCGAGCCCCGATCTCATCCTGCTCGACCTGATGCTGCCCGGCATGAGCGGCCTCGACTTCTGCCGCGCCGTGCGCAAGACGAGCCGCGTGCCGATCATCATGCTGACCGCGCGCGACTCCGAGGTCGACAAGATAGTCGGCCTCGAGCTCGGCGCCGACGACTACATCACGAAGCCCTTCTCGGTGCGCGAGGTCATCGCGCGTGTCAACTCGGTGCTGCGCCGCGCGCATCCCGAGCCGGCGGAGCCGCGCCGGACGCCTGAGGTCGAGACAGTCGGGTCGTTCACCATCGACCGGGCAGCCCGGCGGGTCACCCTCGGAGGTCGCGAGGTGAAGCTCGCGGCCCGGGAGTTCGATCTGCTCTCGCACCTGGTCGCGCATCCGAACCGCGTGCACACACGTGAGGCGCTGATCGAAAGCGTCTGGGGCCACGAGTTCACCGGCGACCGCAAGACGGTGGACGTGCACATTCGCTGGCTGCGCCAGAAGTTCGCCGGCCGGGCGCCTTTCGAGATCGTGACGGTGAGAGGCGCCGGCTACCGGCTCGACCGTCAGCCGGTCGCAGGCCTTTGATACAGGCGCTCCGCCTGCCGCTGCGCGCGCGGCGACCCCCCGACCGATTCCGCGCCGTCACGATGGCGGTCAGCTGCATCGGGCCGCTGGTTCTGATCGCCGTTGTGGTGGTGCTTTATCGAGTGGCTCAGCCCGCGGTCGCGCATTACGGACCGGGCTTCCTTTTCGCGCGGAGCTGGAACCCGGTGTCGCTCGACTTCGGCGCCTGGCCCTTCATCTACGGCACGCTGGCCACGAGCGCCATCGCCCTCGCCCTCGCGCTGCCCGTCGGGCTGGCGGTCGCGATCGTGCTCGCGCAGCCGGGCGCGCAACGAGTCAGGGCGACCATCGGCACGGGCGTCGAGCTTCTGGCCGCGATCCCCAGCGTCGTCTACGGCATCTGGGCGCTGTACGTCATGGCGCCGTTCCTCTTCACTCGCGTCGAGGTGCCGGTGTCGCAGCGGCTCGGATTCGTGGCCCTGCTGTCCGGCCCTCCGCGACAGACGAGCCTCTTCACCGCCGCGGTCGTGCTCGCGGTGATGATCCTGCCGACGCTGTCTGCGGTTTCGCGTGACGTCCTGCGCGCGGTCCCGTCAGGCCTCCGAGAATCGGCGTTCGCGTTGGGCGCCACGTGGTGGGAGACGACCTGGAAGGTGACCCTGCCTGCCGCTCGCGCCGGCATCTTCGGCGCGGCAGTGCTTGCGCTGGGCCGCGCGCTCGGAGAAACGATCGCGGTGACCATGGTCATCGGCAACCGGCCCGATGTGCCTGCGTCGATCTTCTATCCCGCCTACACGCTGGCGAGCGTCATCGCCAACGAGTTCACCGAAGCGACGGGCGACCTCTATCCGGCCGCGCTTGCGGAGCTGGGGCTCGTGCTGATCCTGGTGACACTGGCAGTCAACCTGCTCGCGCAGGTGCTCGTTCGGTCCACGTCCAGAGCGACGCGATGAGGATCCGCAACCGGTGGCGCCGCCTGCAGAACACGCTCGCCCTGAGCGCCGCGTACGCGCTGACCGGCATCGCGCTGGTGCCGCTCGCCCTCGTGCTCGGCTACACCGCCGTGAGGGGCCTTCCGGCCGCCAGCCACCTCGATTTCTTCCTCAACGTCGAGCGTCCGGTGGGGATCCCCGGCGGAGGCGTCGCGCACGCGATCGCCGGCACCGGCGTGATGGTCGGCCTGGCGTCGGTGATGGCCATCCCGGTCGGCGTCATCGGTGGCCTGTATCTCGCCGAGTACGGCGGAGGCCGGTGGGCGAGCGGAGTGAGGCTGGCGGTCGATGTGCTCGTGGGCGCGCCGTCGATCGCGATCGGCCTGTTCGCCTATGCCCTCATCGTCGTGCCGCTGCACCACTTCTCCGGATGGTCGGGCTCGGTGGCGCTGGCGGTGTTGATGCTTCCGGTGGTGATCCGGACCTCCGAGGGGGCGATCGCCCTGATCCCTTCCAGCCTGCGAGAGTCCGGCCTTGCGCTCGGGCTGCCACGATGGCGCGTATCGCTGCAGCTCGTCGTGCCGGCCGCCGCGCCGGGCGTGATCACCGGCGCGCTGCTGGCCGTGGCGCGCGCGGCGGGCGAGACCGCGCCGCTGCTTTTCACAGGTTTCGGCAATCGCTTCTGGAACCTGGATCCGTCCCAGCCGATGGCCGCGCTCCCGCTCATCGTGTTCCACGACGCGTTGACGCCTTTCCGATCGCTGCAGGACGAGGCCTGGGGCGCAGCCCTCGTCCTGGTCGTGCTCGTACTGCTGGTCAACTTGTTCAGCCGCTGGGTGCTGCGCCGGCAGATCCGGCTCGCGGGCCAGCTCTAGAGCGGGCGGCGGCTCGGCACGCCGGCCCGGCGCGGGTACGTCGCCGGTGTCGGGGCAACCTTTTCGACCGCGACCACCACGCCCGCCGATCGGGCACGTGATGGCGCGGGCTCGACCCGCGCCGGGGCGCCACCCAGAAGCTGGATGGCGCGAGCCGCGGAGCCGATGTCCTCGTCGCGCGTCTTCTGCGCCAGCAGGCGCCCGCCGACCCGCACGAACGGCAGGCAGAGCTCGGCCAGCACCGGCATCGGGGCGAGCGCGCGCGCCACGGCGACGTCGAACGACTCCCGCAAACCCGGGTCGTGAGCCGCGTCCTCGGCCCGCCGGCCGACGACGCGCACACCGGCCAGGCCCAGGCTCGCGCACGCCTGGGTCAGAAACGCCGCCTTCCGCCCATCGGCCTCGACCAGTGTTACCTCCAGTCGCGGAACCATGATCTTCAAGGGCAATCCCGGGAGCCCGCCGCCCGACCCGACGTCGACCAGCGTCGAGGCTTCCGCCAGGTGGGGGACCAGGACGAGGCAGTCGTCCACGAGCTCCTGCGCGGGCGCCGAGACCAGGCCCGGCCAGGCATCGATCAGTCGCGCGAGCTCGGCCAGCTTAGAATCGTTCACTGAAATGCCCATCTACGAGTATCGGTGCGAGAGCTGCTCCGAGAAGTTCGAGGTCCTGACCAGGTTCGCCGAGCGGGACAAGGCGCAGGTCTGCCCGTCGTGCGAGTCCACGAAGACCAGGGTCCTCGTCTCGAGCTTCGCCTTCGCGGGCGGCGCCGGCTCATCGCTGGAGTCGATGGACTTAGGCGCTTCCGAGAGCACCGGCGGCGGCTGCTGCGGCGGCGCGTGCGGCTCCTGCGGCTCGGGCCCGAACTAGACCTCAGCTAGCCAGTTGCTCTTCCCGGTCACGTACCGGGTCAACGCAGCCGGCCACATGGAGGTGGGCGGTTGCGACCTGACCGACCTGGCGCGAGCGCACGGCACCCCGCTGTACGTCTACGACGAGGAGACGGTCCGCCAGAAGTGCCGTGAGTACATGGCCGCGATGGGCTCCGCGGGCCAGGTGCTCTACTCGGCGAAGGCCTTTGCCTCCCCGCAGTTCCTGCGCGTGATCGCTGAGGAAGGCCTTGGCTTAGACGTCGTGTCGGCGGGCGAGCTGCACGTCGCGCTCAAGTCGGGGTTTCCCACCGACCGTCTCCATTTTCTTGGCAACAACAAGAGCTGGGACGACATCGACGCGGCGTATCGCGCCGGCGCGACGATCGTCATCGACGGATTTCACGAGTTCGGGATCCTGGAGCGCGTCGTGCCCACCGGCGCGCGGGCGCCGGTCATGCTGCGCATCTCGCCGGGCGTCAAGCCGGACACGCACGACCACATCGCCACCGGTCAGCTGGACTCGAAGTTCGGCTTCTCGATCGAGTCCGGCGCGGCGCGCAAGGCGGTCGAGCAGGCGCTCGCGCATCCGAGCCTCGACCTCGTCGGCCTGCACTCGCACATCGGCTCGCAGATCTTCGCCCTCGGCGCATACGAGAAGGCGATGGCGATCATGCTCGACCTGCTCGTGGAGCTTCGCGACCACCTTCATTACGAGCCGCGCAAACTCGGGGCGGGCGGCGGGCTGGGAATCGCGTACACGAGCGACGACGATCCGCCGACTCCTCGACATTTCGTGGAGACGATCCGCGCCGCACTGGACGCGGGATGCGCATCGCGAGGTTTGAAGGTGCCGCAGCTCGTCGTGGAGCCGGGCAGGTCGATCGCCGGGCCGGCGGGCGTCGCGCTCTACACCGTCGGTTCGATCAAGGACATTCCCGGCGTGCGCCGCTACGTCGCGGTCGACGGCGGGATGGGCGACAACATCCGGCCGAAGCTCTACGGCGCGCGATACGAGGCTTTTCTCGCGTCAGGCCCCGAGCGTCCCGCTGCGTCGAAGGTGACGATCGCGGGCAAGTACTGCGAGTCGACCGACATCCTCATCAGCGACATCGAGATGCCGCAGCTCGAAACCGGTGACGTCATCTGCGTGCCGGCGGCCGGCGCCTACTGCCTGGCGATGGCGAGCAACTACAACGGGATGCCTCGGCCTGAGGTGGTGATGGTTCGCGACGGCGACGCGCGAGTGATGCGCCGCCGCGAAACGCTGGATGACCTGCTGACCGCCGAAGTGTTCTAGGCCGTTACGCTCACAGCTGCCGTTTTGCCACAGCACGAAGTCATTACATAAGCGGGGCCGATTCCCAAGAGCGAATTGGTCGGCTTCACTCCGACTGGGGTTTTGAAGGTCACAACGCCTGGACTGACGTTCTTTGTCACCGCCGGATAGCAAGTGCCGTCCTGACAGACACTGAATGACGTTGAGCCAGTGAACGAGTGAATGGTCACCGAGGTGTTGAGAGTCGCGGACATGGAATTCACCGTTACAGATGGAGCAGGCGCCGGGGCCTGGCTTGGGCTCGGCGTCACCTTCGGGGTCGGGCTGGTCGTGGTCGAGTGCGTCGGTGAGGAAGTCGGCTGCGCGCTTGGGGTGGTGCCCTGACTCGGCGAGGCCGCAGGCGTTGAGCCCGCGCTTGGGCTTGTCCCAGGTGTCACGAACGCCACCGGTGCGATGACGCGCAGCGTCGCCGACGCGTGGCACGCGTTGTTCCAGCAGATC
>DASSLR010000043.1:0-18728 GCA_035689345.1 Candidatus Dormiibacterota bacterium | reverse complement strand
ACCGGCAACACGGCCAACAGCGCCAAGTCGTCGAACAGCGGCGGCGTCAGCGGCTCGGCTCAGAGCAGCGGCACGTCGACCGGCAACACGGCCAACAGCGCGAAGTCGTCTTCCAACTCGGGCGGCGTGAGCGGCTCAACGCAGAGCACCGGCACGTCCACCGGCAACACGGCCAACAGCGCCAAGTCGTCGAACAGCGGCGGCGTCAGCGGCTCGGCTCAGAGCAGCGGCACGTCGACCGGCAACACGGCCAACAGCGCGAAGTCGTCTTCGAACAGCGGCGGCGTCAGCGGCTCGGCTCAGAGCAGCGGCACGTCCACCGGCAACACCGCGAACAGCGCCAAGTCGTCGAACTCGGGCGGCGTGAGCGGCTCCTCGCAGAGCACCGGCACGTCCACCGGTAACACGGCCAACAGCGCCAAGTCGTCGAACAGCGGCGGCGTCAGCGGCTCCTCGCAGAGCAGCGGCACGTCCACCGGTAACACGGCGAACAGCGCCGGCAGCGCGAAGACCTCCAACTCCGGCGGATCGGCCGGGAGCACGGGTCAGAGCACTGGCAACACCGCGAACAGCACACCAACGACACCGCAGCAGTCGGCCCCGAGCACCGGCACCAGCACGGGCAACACGGCCGGCAGCACCCCGAGCGCGCAGACCACACCCCAGCAGTCGGCCCCCAGCACCGGCACCAGCACGGGCAACACGGCCGGCAGCACTCCGAGCGCGCAGACCACACCACAGCAATCGGCTCCGAGCACCGGGCAGAGCACCGGCACCACGGCCGGCAGCACCCAGTCCACTCAGAGCACGAGCGGCCAGTCGGCAGCCAGCACCGGCACCAGCACGGGCACCACTGCCGGCAGCACCCAAAGCACGCAGAGCGCCACTGGCGGCGCTGCGGGCGGCGGCGCGTCGGGCAGCTCGGGCGGAGTCAGCGGAGCGACCGCGACGGGCGGCGTCAGCGCGGGCGGCACCACGCTCGCGAACACCGGCCTCCCACTCCTGGGAGCGCCGTTGGGCGCCCTCCTCGTCGCACTCGGCGGCATCGGCCTCCGGTTGAGGCGCCGCAAGCAGTAACGTCGGCTACGACACCGGGCTCGCATCTCGCGAGCCCGGTTTTCTTTTTGGAACCGCACCACCGGGCCTCCTCACTGCGTGGGGAGGAGGTCGGCAACACGCGTTCCTGTGTTGGGCCCACTCCGCAAGGAGCGGGTCCACCAGATTTCAGCTCCTGGAGAAGAACATGGCTCTTTCGCCCGGCGGCATCATCGCTTGGATCATCGTGGGGCTCATCGCCGGCTGGGCGGCCGGCAAGGTCAGCCGCGGACACGGCTTCGGCCTGATTGGCGACCTCGTCGTGGGCCTCATCGGAGCCCTGGTCGGCGGCCTGATCGCGGGCGCGTTCATCCAGGGCAGCGTCGGCTTTATCGGCAGCATCATCGTCGCCTTCCTGGGCGCCCTGCTCCTGCTGGCGCTGATCCGGCTCCTGAGCGGGCACCGAACGACTGCCTGACCGCCGCCGGCCCAGCCCGGCCTGATCTCAACTACCTCACTTGTACGGTGACTTTATAGGCCTCCGGGCAGTTTGATTTAGCCGTGCCCTAACCCGCCTGGAGGCAGCTTTGGATATAGCAACACAGCCTGGCGCGCAACCTCGCCGTCGGGCAAAGCGGATCGCAGAGCCGGATTCGTCCCGGCGCTCCTCCGGTGGCACCGGCACCGCAGGCAGCGCAGGAGCCGGCGCGCCCATCAACGGCGCCAACGGCGGGGTGACCGACCTGCAGGAGGCCATCAGCCGGGTCGAAGGGGAACGCGACCGCGCCGCGGCGCGCCTGCAGCAGGCGGAGGAAGACCTCGACGCCGCCCAGCAGCGCCTCGAGGACGCCGACTCCGCCCGCCGGCATCTGCTCGACAACGTCGCGTCCGGCGGCGACGAGGCGCGAAGGCGCTTCGCCAGCGCGCTGCACGACGGGGCCCTGCAGCTCCTGACCGGCGCCGAGCTGCAGCTCGAGCGCATCCGCATGGAGGCGCGCCGGACCAAGTACGCGGCCGACCTGGACCAGCTGAAGGCCACGATGAAACGCGTCGAGGAGTCGCTGCGCGGATTGCTCTACAACGTGAGCCCCGCCAGCGTCGACGTGCACGTGCGCCTCGCCGATTCCATCCGCGACCGCGTGGTCGCGCTCAAGTCCCACACCGGCATCGAGCCCGAGCTCGACATCCGCGTGCCGGACGACCTTCCCGAAATCGTGAAGGCGTGCGTCTTCAAGAACATCTCCGAGGCCTTGAGCAACGTCGAGAAGCACAGCAACGCGACGCGTGTGAGCGTGCTCGCCGAGGTTGTCGACGGCGGGATCAGCGTGGTCGTCTCGGACGACGGCACGGGATTCGTCGTGGTGGAGAGCCTGTACCTGCCAGGCCACCTGGGACTGATCGCGATGCGCGAGCGCGCACAGCTCGCGGGCGGCTGGTGCCGGCTCGACAGCGAGCCCGGCATAGGGACCCGCATCAGCTTCTGGATCCCAACTGGAAAGTAAGAGAAAAGAGAGAGGAGATCATAGTGGCGCGCCGAGCGGTCACAACGGAGGTCGTTGACCCCAGGGTCACGCTCGCCGTGCTCAGCGCGGTCAAGCGCGGCGATTTCTCCGCGCGCATGCCCGCCACCTGGACCGGCCAGGCCGGACGCGTGGCGGCGGCTCTGAACGAGATCATCGAATCGAACCAGCGGCTCGAGCGCGAGCTGCACCGGCTCAGCAAGCGCGTCGGCAAAGAGGGCCAGATCAAGCGCGCCCCGCTCGGCGACGCCGGCGGAGCGTGGGCGACCACCCTCGACGCGATCAACGACCTCATCGAGGACCTGGCTCAGCCCAACGTGGAGATGGGCCGCGTCATCCGCGCGGTCGCGACCGGCGACCTGTCGCAGACGATGCCGCTGGAGATCGACGGCCGCCGGCTGCAAGGCCAGTTCCTGAACACGGCCAAGACGGTGAACACCCTGGTGGACCAGCTGCGGCTGTTCACCTCCGAGGTGACGCGCGTGGCGCGCGAGGTGGGCACCGAGGGCAAGCTCGGTGGCCAGGCCGAGGTGAAGGGCGTCGGCGGCGTGTGGAAGGACCTGACCGACAACGTGAACCTCATGGCCGGCAACCTCACAAGCCAGGTGCGCAACATCGCCGAGGTCACCACCGCGGTGCAGCAGGGCGACCTCTCCAAGAAGATCACTGTCGACGTCCAGGGCGAGCTGCTCGAGCTGAAGAACACCGTCAACCTGATGGTCGACCAGCTCAACGCGTTCGCCCTCGAGGTGACGCGCGTGGCGCGCGAGGTGGGCACCGAGGGCAAGCTCGGCGGCCAGGCCGAAGTCGAGGGCGTGGCCGGAATCTGGAAGGACCTCACCGACAACGTGAACTCCATGGCCGGCAACCTCACGAGCCAGGTGCGCAACATCGCCGAGGTCACGACCGCCGTTCAGCAGGGTGACCTCTCCAAGAAGATCACCGTGGACGTCGAGGGCGAGATCCTCGAGCTCAAGAACACCATCAACCTGATGGTCGACCAGCTGAACGCGTTCGCCCTCGAGGTCACGCGCGTGGCGCGCGAGGTGGGCACGGAGGGGAAGCTCGGCGGCCAGGCCAAGGTCGAGGGCGTGGCCGGCGTGTGGAAGGACCTGACCGACAACGTGAACTTCATGGCCGGCAACCTCACGAGCCAGGTGCGCAACATCGCCGAGGTCACCACCGCGGTCCAGCAGGGCGACCTGTCACGCAAGATCACGGTCGACGTTCAGGGCGAGATCCTGGAGCTGAAGCAAACGATCAACGTCATGGTCGACCAGCTCAACGCGTTCGCCAACGAGGTGACGCGTGTGGCGCGCGAGGTGGGCACCGAGGGCAAGCTCGGCGGCCAGGCCGAGGTCGAGGGCGTGGCCGGCATCTGGAAGGACCTCACCGACAACGTGAACACGATGGCGAGCAACCTCACGAGCCAGGTGCGCAACATCGCCGAGGTCACCACCGCAGTCCAGCAGGGCGACCTGTCGCGCAAGATCACTGTCGACGTCCAGGGCGAGATCCTCGAGCTGAAGAACACGATCAACGTGATGGTCGACCAGCTCAACGGCTTCGCCAACGAGGTGACGCGCGTGGCGCGCGAGGTGGGCACCGAGGGCAAGCTCGGCGGCCAGGCCGAGGTCGAAGGCGTGGCCGGCATCTGGAAGGACCTCACCGACAACGTGAACACGATGGCCAGCAACCTCACGGCCCAGGTGCGCGGCATCGCGCGAGTGGTCACCGCCGTCGCCAACGGTGAGCTCGAAGGCAAGCTCGCGCTGGAGGCGAAGGGCGAGATCGCCGAGCTCGCCGACACCATCAACAGCATGACCGACACGCTGGCCACGTTCGCCGACCAGGTCACCACGGTGGCGCGCGAGGTGGGCGCCGAAGGCCGGCTCGGCGGCCAGGCGAACGTGCCCGGCGCCGCCGGCACGTGGCGGGACCTGACGGACAACGTGAACCGCCTGTCGCAGACGCTGACGACGCAGGTGCGCGCCATCGCCGAGGTGGCCACCGCGGTGACCGAGGGCGACCTGACGCGGTCCATCGGCGTCGAGGCGAGCGGTGAGGTCGCGGTCCTCAAGGACAACATCAACGAGATGATCCGCAACCTGCGCGAGACGACCCAGAAGACGAAGGAGCAGGACTGGCTGAAGACCAACCTCGCGCGGTTCACCCGCATGCTCCAGGGCCAGCGCGATCTGCTGACCGTGTCGCGCCTCATCCTGTCCGAGCTGGCGCCGCTCATCAACGCCGACTACGGCGCCTTCTACGGCATGGTGAACCCGGACAGCGCCGAGCCGTACCTCATGTACCAGGCCGGCTACGCGTACAAGCCGCGCAAGGACCTGGCGCGCGAGTTCCGGCTGGGCGAGGGCCTGGTGGGCCAGTGCGCGCTGGACAAGCGGCCGATCCAGCTGACCAACGTTCCGCCCGATTACATCCGCATCTCCTCGGGGCTCGGCCAGGCGCCGCCCCACGACATCCTCATCCTCCCCGTCCTTTTCGAAGGCGAGGTGCGCGCCGTCATCGAGCTCGCGTCGTTCCAGCCGCTCAGCCCGATCCACCGCGACTTCCTCGACCAGCTCACCGACAGCATCGGTGTGGTGCTGAACAACATCCAGGCCAACGGGCGCACCGAGTCGCTGCTGCGGCAGTCTCAGTCGCTGGCCAACGAGCTGCAGAGCCAGCAGGACCAGCTGCAGCGGACCAACGCCGAGCTGGAGGAGAAGGCAAACCAGCTGGCCCAGCAGAACGCGGAGATCGAGCAGAAGCGAGCCGAGGTCGAAGAGGCCAAGAACATGCTGGAGGACAAGGCCGACCAGCTGGCCGTGACCTCGCGCTACAAGTCGGAGTTCCTGGCCAACATGTCGCACGAGCTGCGCACGCCGCTGAACAGCCTGCTCATCCTCGCCCAGGAGCTGGCCGAGAACCCGGACGGCAACCTGCTGCCCAAGCAGGTCGAGTACGCGACCATCATCCGGTCGTCCGGCAGCGACCTTCTGAAGCTGATCAACGACATCCTCGACATCTCCAAGATCGAGTCGGGCACGGTGGCCCTGGAGATCAGCGACTTCCCCGTGTCCGAGATCGAGTCGCTGCTCGAGCGCACGTTCCGGCACGTGGCGGACGTGACCAAGCTTGCTTTCACGATCGAGCTCGACCCGGCGCTGCCGGCCACGATCCCGACCGACCCGCAGCGGCTGCAGCAGATCCTCAACAACCTGCTCAGCAACGCCTTCAAGTTCACGGAGAAAGGCAAGGTCGAGTTCAGGGCCGCGCCCGCGACGTCCGGCTGGACATCGGACAAGCTTTCGCAAGCCGAGTCGGTGGTCGCGCTCAGCGTGACCGACACCGGCATCGGCATCCCGCACGACATGCAGCGTTCGATCTTCGAGGCGTTTTCGCAGGGTGACGGCACGACGAGCCGCAAGTACGGCGGCACCGGCCTCGGGCTTTCCATCTGCCGGGAGCTCATCGGCCTGCTCGGCGGCGAGATCAAGGTGAAGAGCGAGCCCGGCAAGGGCAGCACGTTCACGGTCTACCTGCCGGCCGGCAGCACGCCGAGCACAAAGCGCCGAGGTGGCGACGCGCAGGTGGACGGCGTCGACGTCGTCGTCTCGCCGCCCCCGGCCTCGCGGGAGCCCGCGCTGGTGGCCGTCGGCGTGGCGACGTCCGCGCAGACGGCCGCCGCGACCCAATCCGCGCCGGAAAAGCGCCGGCGCCGCAAGACCGAAGAGGCGGTCGTGGTCGCGGAGGTCGCCGTCGAGGGAGCGAAGTCGGTGCTGGTGGTCGAGGACGACGCCATCCAGCGCCAGCACATCGTCGCGCTGGTGACGCCGCTTCAGGCGCACATAGTCTCAGTCGCCACCGGCGAGGAGGCGCTGAGCGAGCTGAAGGCCCAGCGATTCGACGTGGCCGTCATCGACCTGGGACTGCCGGGTATGAGTGGCTGGGATCTCATCGAGAGGATCCGCAGCACCAAGGCCCTCCACTCGACCGCTCTGGTCGTCTACACCGCCCGCGATCTCAGCCGGGCGGAGGAGATGAAGCTCGCGAAGGCCACACGCAGCATCGTCGTCAAGGAGGTCCGGTCGGCCGAGCGGCTTCGCGACGAGATCGCGACCCTGCTCACCCATCCGAATGGTGAGGAGCCGAACGGTCAGCCGGTCGCCGGCAACGGCAGCTCCGATCCGGCGCTCGCCGGCAAGAAGGTGCTGGTGGTCGACGACGACATTCGCAACATCTTCGCCCTCACGGCCATGCTCGAGCGCCAGGGCATGAGCGTCATCGCCGTGGACAACGGCCAGGACGCGGTGCGCGTGGCGCGCGAGGAGCCCGACATCAGCATCGCGCTGGTGGACGTGATGATGCCCGAGATGGACGGGTTCGCCACGATGAGCCACATGCGCAAGCTGTCCACCTTCAAGGACCAGCCGATCGTCGCCCTCACCGCGAAGGCGATGAAAGGAGATCGCGAGAAGTGCATCGAAGCCGGGGCGTCCGACTACATCGCCAAGCCTGTCAACAGCGCTCATCTCCTATCGATGCTCCGAGCCTGGTTGACAGGCTGAGCGCCTCCGAGCAACTGGCGCCGTCGCAGGGTTCGCCGGCGAGGACCCTGGAGGAGATCGAGCTCAAGCTCTTGCTGGAAGGCATCGCACTCCATTACGGGTACGACTTCCGCGACTACGCCCTCGGGCCGCTGCGCCGAAACATCCTGATGAGCATGGCGCTCGACGGGGTGCCGACGATCTCCGCCTATCAGGACCGCGTGCTGCACGACCCGGCAAGCCTCGAGCGATTCCTCAACAACGTCGGCGTCAACGTCACGAGCATGTTCCGCGAGGCCGTCGCGCTGCGCGTCCTGCGCGAGGAGATCGTGCCGTGGCTGCGCACGTTTCCATCGGTTCGCATCTGGGTCGCCGGCTGCGCGACCGGCGAGGAGGTGGCCTCGCTGGCGATCGTGCTGCGAGAGACCGGCATGCTGAACCGCACCAGGATCTACGCGACAGACATCAACGAGCGCAGCCTCACCGTCGCCGCGGCCGCCGTCTACCCGCTGGAAAACGTGATGTCCGGCGAGGCCGGTTACAAACGATCGGGCGGCAAGGGCACCCTCAGGGACTACTACCGCGTCACCGGTGAGGTGGCCAGGCTGGACAGGTCGCTGCTCGCCGGCGTGACATGGGCGCGCCACAACCTCACCACGGATGCTTCCTTCAACGAGTTCCACGTCATCCTGTGCACGAACGTGCTCTCCAACTTCAGCTCACCCCTGCAGCGCAGCGTGCATCGCCTGCTGAACGAGAGCCTGATCCGCGGTGGCTATCTGATCGTCGGCTCTCTGGAATCACTGATCAACCGGAACCGGTCCAGCACGTACACGCGAGTGCACGAAGGCGCGGGCGTTTACCGCAAGGCGGCGGCATGAAACCGCGTCCCGCCATCGCCCCACCGGAGCCGCAGGCCGAACCCGTGGCCTCCATCCTGCTCGTCGACGACGACCCCTCCAAGCTCGTGGCCCTGCACAGCGTGCTCGAGCCGCTCGGAGAGAACCTGGTCGACGCGCGGTCCGGCGCCGACGCCCTGCGCCACCTGCTCAAAGAAGATTTCGCGGTCATCCTGCTGGACGTCCGCATGCCGATCATGAACGGCTTCGAGACGGCGGAGATGATCCGGCAGCGTCCCGCGTCCGAGCTGACGCCGATCATCTTTGTCACCGCCCTCGACCAGGCGCAGACCGACATGGGGCGCGGCTACGAGCTTGGCGCGGTGGACTTCGTCTTCTCGCCCATCGTGCCCGCGATTCTCCGCGCCAAGGTCACCGTCTTCGTCGAGCTGTACAAGAGCCAGCAGGAGCTGAAGCGCTACCGGACGCAGCTGCAGGGCCTCGTCCAGGAACGGACGACGGCCCTCACGGCGATCAACCGCGAGCTCGACGGCTTCAACTATTTCGTGTCGCACGACCTGCGCGCGCCGCTGCTGTCGATCGACGCGATCGCGCAGTCACTCGTGGAAAGCGCCGACGCCACCACGAATGGAACCAGGGACCAGCTGATGAGGCTGCGGCGCACGAGCAAGCAGATGATGAGCCTGTTCGAGGGCATGCAGTCCCTGTTCCGTCTCACGGGCGGCGACATCCGGCGCGAGAAGCTCGACATCAGCGGCATGGCCGGCGAGGTCGTCGCGCAGCTGCGAGCCCAGGACCCGAACCGAGAAGTCGATGTACGCATCGACGAAGGGCTGACCGCTTCCGGCGACGCCGGCCTGGTGCGGCTGCTGCTGACGAACCTGCTCAGCAATGCGTGGAAGTTCACCCGCGGCCAGAAGACTCCAATTATCACCGTGGGCAGCGAGCTGATCGCGGGCGAGAGGCGGCTCTTCGTGCGCGACAACGGCGCGGGCTTCGACATGATCTACGCCCACAAGCTTTTCGGCGCCTTCCAGCGCCTGCACAGCCAGAGCGAGTTCGCCGGCGAGGGCATCGGGCTGGCGGCCGCCCAGCGCATCGTCAACCGCCACGGTGGCCGGATCTGGGCCGAGGGAGCGGTGGGCGAAGGCGCGACCTTCTACTTCGTCCTGTAACTAGCTCGCCGTCGCCGGCGGAGGGGCCGGGTAGAACTGGTCGGTGAAGATGACGTAGCGCTGGGTCGCGAAAGCGCCCGCCCACAGCGGCC
Source organism: Candidatus Dormiibacterota bacterium (assembly GCA_035689345.1). Lineage (GTDB taxonomy): Bacteria > Chloroflexota > Dormibacteria > Dormibacterales > Dormibacteraceae > CF-118. The sequence continues at coordinate 9,496 of DASSLR010000043.1, read as the reverse complement.
AGCACGTGGTCAGCGTGAGGTGATAGCCGCCGCTCTCGGGCACGAGCACCGTGCGGTCGTTCGGGTCGACGATGCGGCTGCCGGTGACGCGATATCGATAGAGCCCGTAGCGCGTCTGCAGGTCGACCTCGTCCCCGGTCTTCAGCTCGGGGAAGTTCACCCAGTACACGTTGTGCGCGGCCACGCCGACGGTGCCCATGTCACCGGGCCACGGCGTCTCGGGGTAGTGGCCCGGACCGCTGTACAGGACGCCCGTGCTCACGCCCTCCTTAACCGCGGCGAAGTAGCCGAGCTTCGGCACCTGGATGGCGAAGTCCACACCGCCGACCGGATGCTTGAGCGCCGGGTCGACCTTCGGAGGGTTGGTGTTGGGCACGACGACGTGCTGCCGCCACGACTGGTCCAACCGGCTCTGGTCCTCGACCGCGACCGACGTCGCGTAGAAGAAGCTGACGATCAGCAGGACCCCGGCGGTGATGAACAGCAGCGCCGTCACGCGCAGCGGGTCGAGACGTTCAGTGCCCTTGCTGTTGGTGGAGAACGGTGCGCGCAGCCATCTCTTCGGTGCGCTGGCCATGCGGTTGCCTAGTTCTTCGCCAGGATCCGTCCGACTCTGGTGACGAGCGCGGCCGGGGTCGTGTTGGCCTTGACCATCCAGTCCTCGATGCCGAGGCCTTGCGCCTCCTCCTCACGGCCTCCAAGCCCCGTGGCGTTCGACACGACGAGGACCGGCGTGTCGCGTGTGCTCTCGTTCGCGCGCAACTGTCGCAGGACCTCGAAGCCGTCCATGCGTGGAAGCAGCAGGTCGAGAAGGATCAGCGCGGGCGGCGCCGCCAGCGCCCGGCGCAGGCCCTCGACTCCATCGTGCGCGATCTCGACCGACCAACCGCCGTTCTCGAGGCCGAGCCGGTACATGTCGGCGATGAAGCGGTCGTCCTCGATGAAGAGGATGCGCTTTGGATCCTCGGCTCTCGCCCACCCGATCCCGGCACGCTGTGCGTACGGCTCGGTACTCTTTTGATGGTGGCTTCGGAACGGGGGAAAGACGAGGCGGCTCAGCTGCTCGACCTCGCGTTTGACGCGATTTTCACGATCGATTCGGGCACTCATAGGGTCACTTATTGGAACGCGGGAGCCCAGCGAATGTACGGATATTCGCGGGCCGAGGCGCTGGGCCGGGTGTCGTCCGAACTGCTCCGGACGCGGTATCCCGGCTCGAAGCTGACCGCCTACGAAAAGGTGGTCGCCGACGGCGTGTGGGAGGGCCGGCTCGTCCAGACCCGGAAGGACGGAGCCGAGATCGTCGTCGACGGCAAATGGGTCCTCGACACTGGCGCGGGCCGGATCCTCGAGGTCAATCGCGAAATCACCGAACAGATCGCCGCCGCCGAGCGCTTCCGCCTCCTGGTCGAGTCGGTGACCGAGTACGCGATCTTCCTTCTCGACACTGAGGGCCGCATCTCCAGCTGGAACGAGGGCGCTCGCCGGATCAAGGGTTACGAAGACAGCGAGATCCTCGGCACCCACTTCTCTGCGTTCTATCCGGCCGAGGACATCGAAGCCGGCAAGCCGGAGCGCGAGCTGCGCATCGCTCGCGAATCCGGCAGGGTCGAAGACGAGGGCTGGCGCGTCCGCAAGGACGGGACACGCTTTTTTGCGTCGGTGGTGATCACCGCGCTCCACGATCCTTCGGGCAGGTTGACCGGCTACGCGAAAGTGACGCGCGACATCACATCGCGCCAGCTCGAACGCCAGCGCCTGCTCGACCTGGAGCGGTCCAAGTCAGCGTTCTTGAACCTGGTCGCTCACGAGCTCCGCAGCCCTCTCACTGTCCTGCGCGGCTACCTGTCGCTGTTTCGCGACTCCTCTCCCGAGCGGCGGCGCGAGCTCGAGGAGCGGTCGCTGCCCGCCCTCGAGGCCAAGACGATGGAGATGAGCAGGCTTGTCGACCAGATGGTCGAGGTCGCGCGCATCGAAGAGGGCAGCCTCCGCCTGCGCACCGACACGATCGACATGGGCACCATCACCGAGCAGGCTGTCGAGCTTGCCCGCGCCCTCGAAGAAAGCCCTGTCCATCGCATCGTCTTCGAGCCGTACCCGGGCGAGCTCAACGTCGTCGGCGACGCCGAGCGCGTGCACATCATCCTCAGCAACCTGCTCTCCAACGCCATCAAGTACTCACCGCTCGGCGGCGACATCACCGTGATCATGGACAGGACCGAGGAGCTGGGCCGCGTCGTGATCAACGACCAGGGCATCGGAGTCCCGTTGTCCGAGCAGATCCGGTTGTTCAGCCGGTTCATGCGCGTGGAGCGGCCCGATCACGACCACGTGCCGGGAACCGGCATGGGGCTGTACCTTTCCCGTGAGCTGGCCCGGCGGATGGGAGGCGACGTGGTGCTGCAGTGGTCCGGGCCGGGCGGCTCGTCGTTCGCGCTGCTGATGCCGCTGGCCGGTTAGCAGTTGGGAGGTGTGGGATGCGCGCGGCTCGATTCACCGGCTATGCCGTCGCTCTGATCGGAGCCCTCGCCGGCGCGGTGCCGGCGCAAGCGGCGGCAGCCGGCTACAGCGAGAGTCCGATCGTCGAGGTGAGCGCCGCCTGCTCCGGGCAGAACGCGGAGGTCGAGCAGGCCGCCGACACGAAGCTCGGCTACGTGTACGAGGCGTGGATGGGCTGCTCGGGTATCGGCTTCGCGCGCTCGACCGACGGCGGCAAGACATTCGAGAAACCGATCTCGCTTCCCGGCGCCTCCGGCTCGAACGTCAATGCATGGGATCCCGCGGTCACCGTGGCGCCGGATGGCACCGTGTACGCGGCGTTCATGATCGCGAAGGGCTCACAGTGGTACCCGGTCGTCGACGCGTCGTTCGACCATGGCACGACGTTCCCCCAGGTGTCGCCGGTGGTGCCACCAGACGCGAAGAACTGGGGCGACCGCGACTTTCTCGCGGTCGGGCCTGACGGTACCGTGTACCTGACGTACGACTACGGACCGGAGCGCACCTCGGTCACTTTCATCTGCGCGACCAACGGAAGCTGCGCGTTTTCGACCGGCGATCTCAACGTGGTCCTGCAGCGGTCGACGGATGGGGGCCAGACCTGGAGCCCTATGGTCGACGTGAGCCCGGGGTTTCCGGCCAGCGGCGGCGACAGCGCGCCGATGGTAGTCGAGCCGAGCGGCCGCATCGACGTCCTCTACCAGGGCTACCACATCACCGACACGACGACCTTCGCGATGGATCCGGCGTACAGCTATTTCACGTCGTCGACCGACCAGGGAAGCACCTGGTCGACGCCCGTGAGGGTCGGGCCCGAGGGCGGCACGATGTCGCTCGCCGAGTGGTGGATCGACGGCGACATCGGCATTGACGCCGGCGGCAACCTCTACGCGACGTGGGACACGCAGAGCGGCAGTAACGACACCGGCTGGCTCGCGTTCTCGACCGACGGAGGCAAGCACTGGTCGGGCGCGATCCAGGTGCCGGCCGATCGCCTCAACGTGCCGCACATCATGGAAGTTGCGGGCGGCGCGTCAGGCACCGCCTACGTGGGATGGCTCACCAGCAGCACGTCGGGCGGTTACACGCAGTACCTGCGCGCGTTCTCGACGCGGACCGGCTGGCTCTCCGACCAGTTCCAGGTGTCGAGCCAGTTCGGCGACACCGCGGTGTGGCCGGGCGATACGTTCGGCATCTCCGCGGTCGCGCCGGGCCGGGTCGTGCTCAGCTGGGGCAGCGCCACGCCGACCACGGGCAAGAAGTCGCAGATCTTCGCGGCCGCCGTGACGGTGACCTGAACCTCAGCTTGCGAGCGACAGCACGAGCAGCGCCTGGCCGGCGTGGTAGAGCACGATGTTGGCCAGGCGCCCGCCGGGCAGCGGCTTGACGAACCGGTTCCACGCAAGGATTCCATCGGACCAGAAGAACAGCACCGCGCCGCTCAGCGCGATCAGCGAACCAGTGCCACCCGCGCTGAACACCATCACCACGAACACGGCCACGTAGGCGACGACCGGCCACACGAGCGACGGATGGTCCTGCTTCAGGGCGCGATACACGGGCGGCAGGACGACCACGAGCGACACCAGCACGATGACGCCGGTCCAGCCGAGCAGGTCGAGGTGGAAGTCGCGAGCGCGGAAGCCGCCGATGTAGGCCAGGTGTTCGACGAGCGCGGTGGCGAGGCCCATCAGAAAGAGGTCCTGCGGCAGCATCAGGAAGATGTCGCTCGCGAGGCCGAAGCCCAACGCGACGACGAAGAAGCCTCGCTGGATGAAGTTGGCTGGATCCAGGAGCAACGCCGCCGCGATGAGCCCGACCATGACCGCGGGCTTCGCGATGAGCTCGAGTTTCCGCACGGAGGCGGCGACGGCCACCCAGTCCGCGACGGCAAACGCGGCAGTCAGCGCGAATGCGATCCAGGCGAATCCCGTCATTCAGTGCTCGCTACAGTAAGTCGTAGGGGGTGATGTCATGCGTTTGGTTGCGACCGAGTATCTGACCGTCGACGGCGTGATGGACGAGCCGGGCAAGTGGTCGTTTCAGTTCTGGAGCGAAGAGGCGGCGAAGTTCAAGGAGGAGGAGCTCCATGCGACCGACGCGCTGCTGTTGGGCCGCGTCACGTACGAAGGCTTCGCCGCGGCCTGGCCGACCATGAAAGACACGGGCGACTTCGGCGTGCGCATGAACAGCATCAAGAAATACGTCGTCTCGACGACGCTCAAGAATCCGACGTGGACCAACACCACGGTCATCGACGGCAATGCGGTCGACGAGATCAAGAAGCTGCGCGCGCAACCGGGCAAGGATCTGCTGCTGTCGGGTAGTGGCACGCTCGTGCGCTCGCTCATCCCGCACGACGTCATCGACGAGTACAGGCTGATGGTCCACCCCATCGTGCTGGGGCAGGGCAAGCGGCTGTTCCACGGTGATGAGCCGGAGCGCGTGCTTCAACTCACCGGCTTGAAGCAGTTCGCCTCCGGCGTCACCGTCCTGTCATACGAGCCGAAGAAGGGCTAGCGGGCGGCCTTCAGCGCGGCCTTGATGTCGGACACGCCCATGTAGACGGCGGCGCGCTTGCCGCCGCCGGGACCCGCATAGACGTACTGGATGTTCACGCCCGCCGCGCCGAGCTTCTTGGACACCTTGCCGAGGGTGCCGGGGTTGTCGGTGAGCGTCACCGCCAGGACCTCTTCCTCGGTCGTCTCCCAGCCCATCGACGAGCACACCTTCTTGGCCGCGGCGTTCTTGTCCACCACGACCCGGACCGCGCCGCGGCCGCCGTCGGTCGTCGCCATGAGCGCCCGGATGTTGACCTTCTTGGCGCCGAACGCGGAGCCGATCTCGCCCAGGCGACCCGGCTGGTCGGAGACCCAGATCGTCAGCTGCTTTGCTCTCGGCATTTGACCCACCTCTCAGCAATTCCGGCCTCGGCCGGGGTAATTTCGTTCGGTAGCTTAGCCGCGAAGGGTCGATTGGGAAAGGCCCTCGTTCCGCGATTTTGTGCACAAAATTGCGTTATCTCGCGCTCAGAACACGTAATTGCGCACAAGGGCGCGTTTGCGGGATTCAGCTCAGGCAGCTGTCCGGGAACGTCTGCGTGGCGTGGACCTCGTAGGTCAGGATTCCCGCTTTGATGGCAGGGTCGCGCGAGTAGATGCGCTCGACGTCTTCAGGCGTCGCGTCGAAGACGCCGACGCCGGCGACATCGCTGCCGTCGTTCACCGGGCACACCACACGCAGCAGGCCGGCGAGCCGCAGGGACGCGTTTCGCCGGCCGTGCCTGACGATGGTCGCGAAGACGTCGGGGTCGCTCCTCGGCCCGGCCGCTGGGTAATTCGGGCCGTGCTTGAGGATGATGACCGTGAAGGGCTTGAACCTCGCCTGGGCGGCGAACAGATCCTGCTCGGTGACCTCGGGCAGCGAGCCGTCGTCGGTGTACTTCATGGGGCGATTATCTGGCGACGCCTTTGGACAGGCCGATCAGGTGGCCCTGCGGGTCCTTGAAGTAGGCGTAGGTCAAGTTGTAGTTCGGGATCTCGGCCGGCGGAACCACCGTCATGCCGCCCGCCTTCTCGATCTTCTTGAGGTAGGCGGCCGGGTCGTCCACCTCGACGAAGACGGTGACGTGGCCCTCGTCAGAGCTCTGCCCCACCGCGCCGGCGATGCCGCCACCGGCCGCGGCCACGAGCCCATACGTCTCGTCGCCCTCCGCCCCGGCTATCTCCCAGCCGAACACATCCTCGTAGAACTTGCGCAGCTTGCCGCCGTCCTTGCCGACCACCTCGAACCAGAGCACCGGGTTGCTCATCGCGCTCCTGCCTCCTCCAGTTTATGTGACCAATTGGTCACCTGATACGATAGGTGACCAGGCGAGCACATGTCAAGGGTTCTGGAAGCGGTCGCCTCCTACAATCGCCGCGTGGCCGACGATCGGGTCTTCCGGGCGTTGGCCGACCCGACCAGGCGCCTCCTGCTCGACCGGCTGTTCGAGCGGGAGGGACAGACGCTGCACGAGCTCCACGCCGCTGTCGACGGCATGACGCGCTTCGGCGTCATGAAGCACCTCCGCCTGCTCGAGGGGGCCGGCCTGGTGGTCGCCCACAAGGTGGGACGCGAAAAGCTGCACTACCTGAACCCTGTACCCGTTCAGCTGATCCACGACCGGTGGGTCAGCAAATACACGCGACCGCGAGCGTCGGCGCTGGCCGACCTCAAGGCCGAGCTGGAAGGGAGTGATCAGATGGCGGTCAAACCGGAGCAGGTCTACCAGGTCTTTATCAAAGCCACGGCCGAGCAGGTCTGGGACGCGATCACCAGGCCCGAGTTCACGTCGCGCTATTTCTTCGGATCGCGCGTCGAAACGACCGGCGAGGAGGGCACACCGATACGCCACGTCGCGCCCGACGGCGTGACCATGTGGGGCGACGACATGATCCTCGAGTCGGACCGCCCCCGACGCCTCGTCCACTCGTGGCGCGCGCTGTACAACCAGGAACTCGCCGAGGAGCCACGCAGCCGCGTCACGTGGGAGATCGAGCCTCAGCCCGGGGGCATGACGAAGCTGACCGTCATCCACGACCAGCTCGAACAATCTCCGAAGACGGCGGCCAACGTGTCCGGCGGATGGATGTTCGTGCTCAGCAGCCTCAAGACGTTGCTCGAGACGGGCGAGCCGCTGTCCCCCCGTAGCACTGGTGCTGCGACCGGGTGAACCTGGCCGTTCACGAAAGCGAGTGGGGTCCGTTCACGCTCCCCGCGACCGACGAGGTGCTCTCGGTGGAACCGGCGCGTCCGTGGAGCCGCCAGAAGGTGGACGAAGACGCGATCCTGAATGCACTCAGCGCACACCTGCCTTTCCTGAGCGCCGGCATGTGGCCGGATGCCGAGGCTTCGAGCGACATCGGCTCCGACTACAGCGCGGCCTTGTTTCCGCGTGACCTGTTCCTGTCGCTGCGCACGCTGACCGTCCGGTATCCGGTCGATCGCTTCCTTCCCGTGATCGACGAAGTGCTTCGCCTTCAGAACGGCGAGGGCAAGCTTTTTCACGAACACCGAGATCCAGATACCGCGCTGGCAAAGAACATCTCGGCCATCACCGGCTGCACGTGGCCGTGGTTCGCGGCCGACGACGTGACCGGCGACGGCGCGTGCTACCTGATGGAGCTCGCGCTGCGGGATCCTTCGCTCCTCGAGCGGCGCGCAGGCGCGAGGTCTTACCGAGACGCGGTGTCGGCCGCGCTCGGCTGGGAGCTGGGGCGCATGAAGGAAAGCGGGAGGCATCTCATCCTTTCGCGCCACCTGCCGCGACCCGCGGGCTCGACCTGGATGCCGCCCATCGGTTCGGTGTGGAAGGACTCGCCGGACGGATTTGTGCGTCCGGATGGAACGCTGCCCACACGCCCCGTGGCGCTGGTCGAGGTGCAGTGCATCCTCTACCGATCGCTGCGCCTGGCGGCACGCCTGCCCGAGATGGGCGATGCGCGCGAGCTCGAGCGTCTGGCCGCCGACGTGCGGGACGAGTTCTTCGCGACGTTCTGGGTGGACGACGACGCAGGCGGCTTCCCCGGATACCTGGCGGAGCTCGACGAATCGGGGCGCGACCTGGTCGTGGCGCCCATCGCCAGCTCCTCTCTGATCGACACGCTGGCCAGCGGCCTGCTGGACGGCCCCGAGCACGAGGCACACCTGCGCTCGGTGATGCGCCGTCTCTACGACCCCACGCTCGGGTTGCGCGGCGAGCTCGGCCCGCGATCCCTTAGCCACGAGGCGCCCCATTACTACCCGTCGGGTGGAGACAAGGGCGCGGTCTGGCCGTATCTGAACGACCGGCTGGCGACGGCCGCGGCCGAGCGGGGCTTCCACCGGTGCGCGCACCACGACGACCAGCTGACGCTGCGCATCTGCGCGATGACCGGCGCTGTGCCTGAGTTCGTCCCCGACGCGGCCGAGCCGGGCTTCGATCGCGTGCGCGTGAAAGTGAGACGCGCGCGGCCCGAGCCCTACGTCACCACCGCCATCGAGCCCGCCAAACCCTGGCAGCTCTGGACGCTGGGCGCTCTGGTCCGTGCCTCCGCGCGCGACGCGGCTTACGAGCGCGACCGGCCGCGGTCGACGTCGGCAGACATCGCGGCGCTCGACGCCAACCTCGCTGCGCTCGCCGCGGGCACCCCGGTAGTCTGAGATCGATGACCGCAATCGCCTGGAACCAGAAGACCATCGAGGAGTTCCACGCCAAGAAGGGCCGGGGCGTCGGCCCGTGGCGCGACAACATCCTCCTCCTCACCGCGACCGGCAAGAAAAGCGGTGACTCGATCACCACGCCGCTCGTTTACCGCAAGGACGGCGACCACTACGTCGTCGTGGCGTCCAAGGGCGGCGCGCCGGAGCATCCCAGGTGGTTGCACAACCTCGAGGCCAACCCCGTGGTCGAGATCGAGGTCGCCAAGGACGGCGGCACCGAGACCTTCAAGGCGAAAGCCAAGCCCGTCATGAGCGGGCCCGAGCACGACCGGCTGTACGAGCACCTGACCGAGGTGTGGCCGAGCTTCCGCGACTACCAGCAGCGCACCGAAAGGACGATCCCGGTCGTGGTGTTGGAGCGCCTGCCGGACTGATAGGCTCCCGGCGTGAGCAGCGTGCTTCCGCCCGGAACGCAGCTTTCGCCGGACGGCAGGTGGTACTGGGATGGGACCAGGTGGGCGCCCGTACAGGCTGCCCCTCCACCCATCGCCGCTTATCCAGCCGGCGCCTACCTGTACGCGCCGCGCACCAACAGCCTTGCGATCGCCTCGCTGGTGACGGGCATCCTGTCCTGGGTGCTGTGCCCGTTCCTGGCCGCCGTCCTGGCCATCATCTTCGGCCACGTGTCACGAAACCAGGTCAAGCAGTCCGGCGAGGGCGGCGGCGGCATGGCGCTGGCCGGCCTGATCCTCGGCTACACGAACATCGGCCTGAGCGCCGTCTTCATCGTCTTCTACGTGCTGTTTGCCGGGTT
>DASSLR010000042.1:0-11858 GCA_035689345.1 Candidatus Dormiibacterota bacterium | reverse complement strand
ACCTCACGTGTCTACCAAAGGAGGTGGATAGCGCGATCACGCGACGATCAGTGACCGCGTAGTACGTGTGGCGCCTCGAATACCGCTTGACAAGAAATCGGCCAAAAAGCAGATAGAAGCCGATGGCGATGAACGGCAGGCCGAACAATGGAAAGAAAGCCGCCTCTGCTCCGGCGCGCACCGCACCGTAAAGAGCGAGCGACTCCCAGAAGATCGCGAAGCCGGTCCAGAACAGGCTGAACGGCACCAGGTAGAGGTCGAGCCACGTGAACAGCCGGTTGGCATCCGGGCGCCCGGTCCACAGCAGCTGCTCGTCCGGCTGCAGCTCTGCCTGCAGCTCTGCCTGCACGAAAGGGTCCAACTAGAGATCCAGCGCTTGCGCCACCAGCTCCCGGTGATAAGTCGCGTCGCCGAGCGTCACCTCTGACGACTTCGCCCGCTTGAAGTACAGATGCATGTCGTGCTCCCAGGTGAAGCCGATGCCTCCGTGCACCTGGATGCCGTCGCCCGCGATCTTCCTGTACGCGTCCGAGACGTACGCCTTCGCCATCGAGCCCGCGAGCGAGCGATCCGGCGCATCCGCCTCCACCGTCCAGGCCGCGTAGTACGTGGCGGAACGCCCGCTCTCGCTCAGCACGAGCATGTCCGCGAGCTTGTGCGACACCGCCTGGTAGATGCCGATCGGCTTGCCGAACTGGTGTCGCGTCTTGGCGTAATCCGTCGAGGTCTCGAGCACCTTCTGCGCGCCGCCCACCATCTCCGCGCACAGCGCCGCGGTGCCCCATTCGAGGGCGCGCTTCAACCGCGGCCACGCGGTGTGCGGCGCCCCCATCAGCGAGTCGGCGTCCAGCTGCACGCCTTCGAATCGCACCTCCGACCACCGTCGCGTCATGTCGAGGGTCTTGAGCGGAGTGACGGTCATGCCCTTGGGCCGTCCCTTGACGAGGAACAGGCTCACGCCGTCCTCGCCTTCGCCTCGCGTCCGCGCCGCGACCACCGTGTAATCGGCGGGCATCGCGTCGGGCACGAACAGCTTCACGCCGTCGAGCTGCCATCCGCCACCGACCGGCTTCGCCTCGAGCGTGATGCCGCTTGCGTCCCATCGACCCGACGGCTCGGTCAGAGCCAGCGTCGCGCGCGCCTCACCGGCCGCGATCGCACCCAGTGCTTCCTTCTTCTGCGCCTCCGTGCCGGCCTCGATGAGGGCGGGCACCGCCAGGCCCATGGTCGCGAAAAACGGACCCGGGAGCAGCGCGCGACCTGCCTCTTCGAGCACGACGATGAGGTCCAGGAACGTGCCCACGCCGCCGTAGGCCTCAGGAATGCCGAGCGCCGTCCAGCCGAGGTCGGAGATCTTCTTCCAGAGCGCCGGGTCGTACGAGTCGTCGGCCTCCATCAGCCGGCGCACCACCTTGGACGAGCACTCCTTGGTCAGGAAATCGCGCGCCGACCGGCGCAGCATCTCCTGCTCTTCAGAGAAGGCGAAGTCCATCGAGCCGAGTGTAATTAACTCGGCTCTTCGGCCTTGGGCGGCTCGGGACTCTCCTTCTCCGCAGGCTCCTCTGCGGGGTTCTCGGCGGGCTTCTCCTCGGGCTTTGCCGCGGGTTCGGGCGCCTTCTGCCGCCAGCCCTCCGGCTCCTTGGAGGGCCAGACGGTCGGTCCTTTCGCGGTCCCCGGGCGCAGCCCCCGGTACAGCGTGAGCAGACCGAAGAATCCGGTCAGGAGCGAAAGCGCGCCGAAGCCGACCGCGATCGAGAGCGCCAGATTCTCGTAGCCGCTGAGCTGCAGCTCCAGGCCGTTCGTGCACACCTGCGGCGCAGGCGGGCACGTGCCCTCGACCGCCAGCCGCATCGGGATGGCCAGGACGAGCAGCAACCCGTACGCGATGGCCAGGCCGCCGAGGAAGTAGATGAGCGCGGTGAAGGACCGGCCGCGGCGGTACGTCAGGGCCAGCGCCGCGTTGGCGCCGGCGGCGGCGAGGAACGGGACCACCACGCTCGCCAGCCGGTTGGTGTGGCCCGCGGCCGCGACCAGCGGGCCCACCCCGCCGATGATCGCCAGGCCGCAGGCGACCCAGAACGACCGCTCGGCGACGACGTTGCGCTCGAGCTCCTGAGCATCCACGGCCAGCAATTCTGGCCGTCTGTTCAGGAAATCGCTACGTCTGAAGCCTCATCGGCAGTGCGGCGGCCGGCGACCACGTGCGCCGTCTGGCGCAGCGGCACCTCGCGGATGAACAGCGTGGCGATCAGCGCGACCACCAGGATGGGTATCCCGGCCACGAACACCGGGTGCAGCCCGTCGGCCAGGCCGTGGCGGATGCCCAGAAGGATGGCCGCCGGCAGATGGGCGAACTGCGACGGATCGAACAGCGCGCCCGCGCTGGCGGTTCCTGACAGGTTCAGCTTCGCGGCGGTGGCTGCGGGCAGGTACTTGGGCAGGGCGCTGGAGATGCTCAGGCTGAGGATGGTGCCGAGCACGGCCAGGCCGACCGCGGCGCCGATGGAACGTGAAAGCTGCGTGGCGGACGTGGCGACCGCCATGTCGTGCCGGCTCACCGAGTTCTGCACCACCAGCGTGTACGTCTGCATCGACATGCCGAGGCCCAGCCCGATGACGATCATCGCCTCCACCACCTGCTGGTTGGTGGAGTTGACGTCGAGCAGGGACAGCAGCGCGTAGCCCGCGATCATCAGCAGCATGCCGACGATCAGCACCGACTTGTAGCGGCCCGTGCGCGAGATGAGCTGACCGCTGGCGATGCTCGTGATGATCATCGCCACCAGCATCGGCACGAGGATCGCGCCGGAGTTGGTGACGCTGTTGCCGATCACTCCCTGCACGAACACCGGCAGGAAATAGATCGTCCCGAACATCGTCATCGCCACCCCGATGCTCGCGATGTTGGAGAAGGTGAAGATGCTGCTCTTCCACAGCTGCAAGGGCAGCACAGGCTCGGCGGCGCGCGTCTCGAACCACGCGAACGCGATCAGGAGCACCGCGCCCGCGCCGTAGAGGCTGATGATCTGCCACGAGTTCCACGCGTACTGCGAGCCGCCCCACACGGTGGCGAGCAGCACGGCCGAGACGCCGAGCGACAGCGTGACGCTGCCCATGACGTCGATCCTGTGCTTGCGCTTCTCGTTCGGTACGTGCATGTAGAGCGCGACCACGAGCAGCGTCAGCGCGGCGAAGGGAATGTTGACGAAGAACAGCCAGCGCCACGAGTAGTACTGGGTAATGAAGCCGCCCGCCGCGGGTCCGACGATGGAGGCGAGGCCGAACGACGCGCCCATCATCCCCTGGTACTTGCCGCGCTCTCGCGGCGAGATGATGTCGCCGATGATGGCCTGCGAAAGCGGCATCAGGAAGCCCATGCCCGCGCCCTGAACGAAGCGCGCGAACACCAGGAACCAGAAATTCGGCGCGATGCCCGACAGCGCGGATCCGAGCGCGAACACGATGACCCCGGTCATGTACAGCGGCTTGCGGCCGTAGATGTCGGACAGCTTGCCCGCGATCGGAACGACGATCGTGGAGGCGAGCATCGCCGAGATCGGGATCCACGTGTAGTCGGCCAGGCCACCGAGCTCGGCGACGATCGTCGGCAGTGCGGGCGCGACCAGCGTCATGTTGAGCGAGGCGATGAGCGATCCGAGCATCAGGCCGGCGAACACGGCAAGGACGCCGCGGTTCGCGCGCGGAGCGGTGCTCTCGTCTTTGCGCGCCCGTGTGGCGACGGCGGTCATACGGCCGCCTTCTCCTTTTCGCCGAGCGCCGCCTCGGCCATGAGGTGCCAGGCGCGCGTCACCGTCTCCAGCTCGGACGCCGAGAGCGAAGCCATCCACTTGCGCATGTGCGCGTGGCTGCCCTCTATGAGCTCGGTCATCAAACGCTCACCGGCCCGGCTGAGGCGGACCAGCACGCGCCGGCGATCGGTCGGGTCGTCGTGGCGCTCGGCGTAACCGGCGCGCACCAGCCGGTCTGCGAGCAGGCTCGCGGCCGGCATGCCGAAGCCGAAGACCTCGGCCAGCCTGCCCACCGGCACCTCGCCCTCATCGCGGAGCACGTGCATGGCGCGCACCTGCTGCATCGAGATGTCGAGGTCGCGCCACTTGCGCGCGGTCGAGTTCAGAAGCGCGCGGTGAAAGCGCCTGTAGCCGGCGAGGGCGTCATCGAGCGAAGGCTGGGACATAGTTTCTCAATCTTAAACTATTCAGCCATTGAAAATAATTCCCTCTCCCGCTTGCGGGAGAGGGCCAGGGTGAGGGTGAGGGCTACCGACTCCTGGGCAGCCCCAGCACCCGCTCGGCCAGGATGTTGCGCAGCACCTCGGAGGTGCCGGCCTCGATCGTGTTGGCCCGGGAGCGCAGGAACAGGTACTCCCACCCGTCGCCGTCGCCGACCTGCCCGGCCGCTCCGGAGATGTCGACGGCGGTCTCGGTCATGCGCTGGTTGAGCTCCGACCACATCAGCTTGAGGATCGAGCCCTCAGGACCTGGGATGCCGTTGCGCTTCATCGCGGTGACGGCGCGGTAGCCGTTGAGCTGCAGCGCCCGCGCCTCGATCGTGAACTGGGCGATGCGCTGGCGCACGAGCGGGTCGGACCCACGCCCGATCCGGCGCGCGTGCTCCGCGAGCTCAGCGGCGGTGATCTGAGCGCGAGTGGCAAGCGACATGCCGAGCGTGCCGCGCTCGTGGAGCAGCGTCGTCATCGCGACCGCCCAACCGTTGCCGGGCTCGCCGAGGATCTGCGACTTCGGCACGACCACGTCCTTGAAGAAGATCTCGTTGAACTCCGCATCGCCGGTGATCTGCACGAGCGGCCGGACCTCGACGCCTGGGCTCTCCATGTCGACCAGCAGGTACGTGAGGCCATCGCGCGGGTTGGCCTCCTTGCGCTCGCGGGTCACGAGCATGCACCACTTGGCGACGTGGGCCAGCGTGGTCCACACCTTCTGGCCGTTGACCACGTAGTGATCGCCCTTGTCCTCGGCCCGCGTCTGCAGGCCTGACAGGTCGCTGCCCGCGTTGGGCTCGCTGAAGCCCTGGCACCAGATCTCTTCGGCGGAAAGCAGCGGCTCGAGGTACCTCTTCTTCTGCTCCTCGGTGCCGTGGGCGATGACGACCGGGCCGCCCATGCCCAGGCCGATGACGTTGATGGGGTCGGGCGCCTTGGCCAGGATCATCTCGTCGTTGAAGATGAGCTGCTCCATGAAGCCGGCGCCGCGGCCTCCGTACTCCTTCGGCCACGTGATGCCGACGTAGCCCGCGTCGTGCAGCTTCTTCTGCCACGCGCGGCGCCGGTCGATGAACGCCTTCTGGCCCTCACCGTCCGTTCCCTCGTCGCGGGGCTTGTTGGCGGCCAGCCAGGAGCGGACCTCATCGCGGAATTCGGTCTCGGCCTGGCTGAGCTCGAAGTCCATGTGCCTGTAAACCTTACGCGGCCAGGGCAGGCATGACTTCGGCGGCAAGCAGCTCCAGCGCGTCCCGGTCGTCCAGCAGGAAGTGCTGGAGCATGAAGAGGTCGACGTCGAGCGCGGCGTAGCTGCGGATCTGCTCGGCCACCTCGGCGGGCGTGCCCACGAAGGCGCTCTTGCGCGCGACCTCGAGGATCTCGTCAGGCGAATCCCGTTTCAGCCGCGGCAGCACCTCGGCCATCTGTACCGCGCGCCGGCGCAGGTCGTCCTGGTCGCGGCCGATGATGTAGTTGGCCATCACCGAATAGCGAATCGTCGAAGGGTCGCGCCCGATCTCGCGGCACGATTCGGCGATCACCTGGCGCTTGTGCCGGTACTCGTCATGGTCGAGGCGGGTGTAGTTCCACTCCGCGGCCTCCCTCGCCACCAGCGGCAGGTGCCGCTTCTCGCCCACGCCGCCCATGAGGATGGGAATCGTGCCGCCGCGCGGCGGCTTCGGGTGCGAGACCTGCCACGCGTTCTTGATGATGCGCACGCCTTCTTCGAGCCGGTCCATGCGTCCTTTCGTGGTCAGGAACGGCACGTCGAAAACTTCGTGCTCGTTCTCGTTCCAGCCCGCCCCGATGCCGAAGATCAAACGCCCTCCGCTCAGGATGTCCACGGCGGTGGCCTGCCGGGCCAGCACCGCCGGCTCGTGGAACGTGAGCGGGCTGACCATAGGGCCGAACTGGATCGATTTCGTCCACTCCGCGGCCAGCGCGAGCGAAGTCCAGCAGTCGATGCAGTCCCGCTCCTTCGTCGCGTCGCCCATCAGCGAGATGAGGTGCTCGCTGCGCCGCAGCGACGCGAAACCGAGGCGCTCGACGTCGGTGCAGATGGCCCGCCACCGCTCCCAGTTGAGGCCTTCCTGGCCCTCGATCATGATGCCGAGCCTGGTCATCCGAGGCCGATGCTAACCGACGCGCGGATTACGACTCGGGCTCGCTGATCTTGGCGATCTCGCCTTCGATGCGCTTGCGCGTGGCGCCCGCGTCGGCCATCACGTGGGCGGCGATGCCCTCGCCCTCGGTCGCCAGCGCGAGGAGGATGTGGTCGGTGCCGACGTGCGGATGGCCCATCGCGCCGCACAGCTGGAATGCGAGCTCGATGACCTTCTTGACGCGCGACGTCGGGATGATCCCCCCGAGGCGGACCGCTTCCTTGCGGGTCACCACGCTCTCGATCGCCGCCCTCACGTCATCCTCTTTGACCTCGAGCGCATTGAGGATCTGCGCGGAGTGGAATTCCGGGCTGCCGAACGCGGCCAGCAGAAGATGCTCGGTGCCTATGTAGCTGAAGCCGGCCCTCTCGGCCTCGCCCTGCGCCAGCGTCAGCAGCTTTTTGGCGTGCTCGCTGAAGCGCTCGAACGGATACATGCCCGGCGACATCTCCCGGCCCGCCCTTCGCATTGCGCGGCGGATGGTCGACCACCGCGGCGCGGCAGGAAGCGTGAAGCTCAGCGGCGCGCCCTGGACCCCGGCCTCAGGCGTGTGCCGTTGCATCCACTCCAGCACGGCGGCGACGACTATCGAGTTGACCGGCATGCCCGTGCGCGCCGAGGCCTGGTCCAGCCGCTGGTACACCTCTTCGGTGAAGCGAACGGTCGTGGCCTTGGCCATGGGTTGATGTCAATTTGAGCTCACTTTGAAGTGACTGTCAAGGTTCCAGTTGAGGATTCGCTCGGCCGGGATGCCTGCCCGGCGGGCCATCCACGCGGCCATGGGCACGTAGGCGAGCTCGTTCGGCGCGTGGGCGTCGGAGCTCAGGACGAAGTCGCACCCGCACTCCAGGGCCAGGCGCGCCATCTCCGGCGACAGGTCCATGCGCGCCGGGTCGCAGTCGATCTCGACGGCCACGCCGTGCTCGGCCGCTTCCTTGAACACCAGCTCGAAGTCGTAGGTCGCGCCCTCGCGCGAGCCCGGTCGCCGGCCAGTGGGATGACCGATCAGGTCGACGTGTGGATGCGCGACCGCCCGGAGCATTCGCTGCGTCATCGAGTCCGGGTCCTGGCGCAGCTTTACGTGTGGCGACGCGATCACGAAGTCGAGGATCTCCAGCACCTGGTCGGGCAGGTCGAGCGCGCCGTCCTCGAGGATGTCGACCTCGATCCCCTGCAGGAGCGTGAGGCCCCGCACCTTCTTCTGCACCTCGGCCATCTCCTGCGACTGGGCGAGGAGGCGCTGCGCGTCGAGACCGTTGACGACTTTGATGCGGGGCGAGTGGTCCGTGACGCACAGATAGCGATAGCCCATCGCCCGCGCGCCCTCGGCCATCTCGAGCATCGTGGCGCGGCCGTCGCTCCAGGTCGTGTGCGAGTGGAGGTCGCCCTGGTACTTGCCGAGGTCGAGCACCGTCTCGTCATCGCGCGCCGGCTGTCCCGACGTCGTGCGGAGGCGGTCCAGGTAGCGGCTCTGGCCGGTCGCGACCAGGTCGGCGAGAACCTTCGCGATGCCGGCGCCGACGCCGGGAATCGACGTGAGGTTGTCCTCCTTGTTCAGTGCCTCGATGTCCGGCCGCTGCAGCGCGATGGACCACGACGCGGCCGAGAAAGCGCGCGCGCGATACGTCTCCTTCGGATCCTGGCGCAGGAGATAGCCGATCTCCGAAAGCACCTGGGCCGCCGCCACCGCATCCACGAATCAATTGTGTTTGAGTTACGCGGATGGCCAGGGTCAAGCCGGTCGACGCGATGCCGGCGCTGGTCGAGCGGCTGCTGGTCGAGCTGGGGGAGGACCCATCGCGCGAGGGCCTCAGGGCCACGCCCGGGCGCGTGACGCGCGCCCTGCGCGAGCTGACCGACGGCTACGAAACCGACGTCGCCGAGCTGTTCGCCGGCGCGGTGTTCGAACAGGACTACGACGAGATGGTGGTCGTGCGCGACATTCCCTTCTACAGCCTGTGCGAGCACCACATGCTGCCCTTCTTCGGCACGTGCCACGTGGGCTACCTGCCCAAGGGGAAGGTGGTGGGCTTGAGCAAGATCCCTCGCCTCGTGGGCGTTTTCGCGCACCGGCTGCAGCTGCAGGAGCAGATGACGAGGCAGATCGCCGAAGCCCTGAGCGAGGTGGCGGCGCCGCGCGGAGTGGGGGTCGTGGTGGAGGCGCGTCACCTCTGCATGGAAATGCGCGGCGTGCAGAAGACAGGCGGTCAGCTGGTCACGTCGTGCATGCTCGGCACGTTCCGGCGCGACGCCAGGACGCGGGCCGAGTTCCTGGAGCTGGTGCGCCGGCCCTAGCTCAGGCCGAGCAGCTGGGCGAGGCCGAGGGCGACACGTTCGCCACGGGTTGGGTCGAGTTGGTGGGGAAGGTGCAGTTGAGCGTGAGGACCGCCACCACCGAGAGCCCCAGCAACGTGAGCAACCTGCGCCGGCGATTGACCGCCGCCCACAGCGGGCCGGGACCGAACAGCGCCAGGCCGGCGATCGGAATCACGGCCAGCACCATCGCGCCGGCGATGAGGTTGTCCGCCCAGCCGCCGGTGCCGGGTGGGGGCAGCATCGCCGCCGGGCACGTCGCGTTAGAGGGCGTAGGCGACGGACACCCGGCCGTGACCGCGCCCGGCGGACAGTTGGGGCTCGTGGCCGTGCTGGGCGTGGTCGACGGTGACGGCTGGGTCGTCGGTGGCGACGACCGAACCGCCGAGGGCGACGGCTTGGGCGAAGGGCGCGGCGGAGGTGGCGGGTTGTTGATCGTGTACGCCGTGGTGGTCGTGCCGGATCCGCCGTTTGCATCGCTGAACGTGAGGATGATCGTGTGCGCGCCCACCGCGTTGAAGCCGTTCGGAGGCACCAGGTTTGGGCTCAAGCCCGTGTCGTAGGCGTTCGAGACGCAGGCCCCGACGGATGTGTTCCAGAGCAGAACGAGGTTGGAGTCAAAGTAGAACGTGTAAGTGAACGGCCCGTTGCCGCACGGCGACGTACGGCCGTCGACCCGGAAAGCCGCCGTCGGATAACCCGAGGTTGGCGTCACAGTCACCTTGGTGGTCTGGATCAGCGTGAAAGCGTGTGCTGCGGCAGGGCTGGCCGCGAGGACGACGGCGGCCGCCGTGATCACCATCCGGGCTGCCCTCCGCATTTCGCGCAAATTGTGCGCCCGAAAGCGTGCAATTCATATGGCCTCCACTACACTCCGCTCAACAAAAAATGAGGGGATTTGGGAGGGCCGCCGCCTTGCTGGTGGCTGTCACGGTCTTCGGCGCCGCCTGCACGCTCGGCGGAGGGACTTCCAACCCGACGGCTGACGTCTCGCCTCAATCCAGTCCATCGAGCACATCGAGCACTCCGGCGACCTCCACGCCGCCGGCTTCCAGCCCAAGCGCGGCGACCTCGACGTCTCCCTCTAGCCTCGCCGTCACCGCCATCCCGACTCACAACGGGGAGGTTGGCGTCGGCTATCTGGCGGTGACGCTTCTGGCGTCCGGTGGGACCTCGCCGTACACCTGGTCGGCCACCGGGTTGCCCCCTGGCCTGGCGCTTTCGCCGCAAGGAGTCATCACCGGCAACAACACCAAGGCCGGCAATTTCGGCTTCACGGTCACCGTGACGGACTCCGCCAGCGCCACGGCGTCAGCGGCGGCAAAGATGACGGTCTTTCCTGCGTTTGCCGTGTCATCGCCGTGCGCGAAGTTCTGCAACGTCGGAGTTGGGTGCACCGTCTGCGGGACCTTCGGTGCAATCAGTGGCGGAGCCGGGCCGTACACCTACAAGATCGTCAGTGGTGCTCCGCCGCCAGGGATGAGCTGGAACGGGCGGCTGTCGCTGATCGGGGCATTTCCTCCGCCCCCGCCGCCGAACCTCGCCCAAGGCCCGCCTCCCGCCCCGGTTCCCTTCACCGTCTCTGTCACCGACGACTTTGGTGTCACTCGCACGGTGACTCCGAACTGGAGTGAGTTTGGCGCGGTCAACTTTGTCTCGAGCAGCGGACCGCCGTACGCCGGCTGCTACCAGCCGGGGCCGGGGGTCTGCACCATCGCTGCCAGCGGCTACTCCCTGACTTACACGCTTGGCAACCCCAGCGACAACATCGCCGTGGTGGTGACGAGAGCCTGCTATGACAACGCCAACGC
Organism: Candidatus Dormiibacterota bacterium; assembly: GCA_035689345.1. Taxonomy (GTDB): domain Bacteria; phylum Chloroflexota; class Dormibacteria; order Dormibacterales; family Dormibacteraceae; genus CF-118. The sequence goes on along the minus strand of DASSLR010000042.1, from coordinate 1,335 downwards.
GCAGATCGTGTGCAGCGACGATGTCGGGGCGGGCCCGCTGACCGACTACATTCCGCCCGGCTGGACGGCCACCGCCAAGGGCGGCTCGCTGACTGTGGGTATGAACTGCGGCAACCCTGACAAATGCACTCCCAAGACTGGTGGGGTGCAGTGGGCCGGCGACGTCTACGTCGTCCTGGTCGACAAGGGCGCTTGCGTGGCACCGGCGAACGCCAAGTCGGCCATGACGGCCGACATCAACATCGACACGTAAAGCCCGAGCTGCAGTGAGGACTTTGTTGCGGCTCGCAGGAGCGCTGGTTGTGGTCTCACTCTGCGCGTTCACCTGCACGTCCAGCAACCCGACGGCCAACGTGTCGCCGCGCACCAGCCCTTCGTCCGCGAGCCACGGCGAAACCAGCCCGTCTTCTTCGACTGGAGGAGGCACGGCCAGCCCGAGCAGCTCGCCGAGCTCGTCGGCGCCTGCCTCGCCGACCGGCGCGGCCCTGGCCATCACCAGCCTGCCGTTCCACGGCGGCGAGGTGGGTATCGGCTACGGCGTCGTGAATCTGGGCGCGGGTGGCGGAACACCGCCGTACAGCTGGTCGATCAGCGGCGGCTCTTTGCCGGCAGGCCTGAGCCTGTCGGGGGGCGGCCAGGTGTCGGGGACTCCGGGGGCGGCCGGCCAGCCGAGCTTCACCGTGATGGTCACGGATTCAGCGGGCGGGACCGCGACCGGTCCGGGCAGCATCAAGATCGCGTCGGCGCTGGCCGTGAGCCAGCCGTGCGCCAATCAGTGCTCGGTCGAGGAAGGCTGCACGATCTGCGGCAACTTCGGCGCCGTGAGCGGTGGTCAGGGCCCATTCACCTACACGATCACCAACGACAACCGGCCGCCCGGAATGGGAGTGAGCGGTCTCAGTCTCACGGGTGCCTTTCCACCTCCTGCCGGTGGAATTGGTCAGTTCAGCCTGACGGTCCGGGTGCGCGATGCGTACGGGGCCCAGCAAACCGACACCGCCAACTGGTACGTGTTCAGCCACATCAGTTTCCCCGGCGGCAGCATTCCGTCCTGTTCATGGCTTGGCTGCACGGTCAGGTTCACGTACAGCGGCGGCACTCCCGGCGGAAAGGTGTCGGTCAGTGTCGTGATCGCGACGTACTCGCAGACGTGCATAGCCCGAGTCAACTGCCCACCTCCCCTTCACACGGTCAGCGGGGCAGCGGCAAATGGAGTCGTCACGATAACGGTGACGAACAACCTGAAGGGCAACGCGGCTTGGGGTTCAAACGGTTGGACAGGCACTCTCACAGTCGTTCTCACTGACTCGAGCCCCTGCGGGCCCGGTTACTGCA
>DASSLR010000041.1:0-10457 GCA_035689345.1 Candidatus Dormiibacterota bacterium | reverse complement strand
GAGGCGCACTACCGCACGACGGGGCCCGAGATCTGGGAGCAGACCGAAGGCCGGCTCGACGTATTCGTCGCGGGCATGGGCACCGGCGGGACCATCAGCGGCGTCGCGCGCTACCTGAAGGAGCAGAAGCCCTCGGTGCGGATCGTCGGCGCCGACCCCGAAGGGTCGATCTACTCGGGCCCGGTCCACCCGTACAAGGTCGAGGGCGTGGGCGAGGATTTCATGCCCGGCACCATGGACATGAAGCTCGTCGACCAGGTCGTGCAGGTGACGGACAAGCAGTCCTTCACGGCCGCGCGCCGGCTGGCGCGCGAGGAGGGAATCCTCGTCGGCGGCTCGTCGGGCATGGCGCTGCACGCCGCGCTCGAGGTGGCCCGCGATCGCGGCCCCGACGAGGTGATCGTCGTCCTGTTCCCGGACACCGGGCGCAACTACCTGAGCAAATTCTTCAGCGACGAGTGGATGCGCCAGAACGGGTTCCTCGCCAGGCTCGGCGCGGTGCGCATTCGCGAGGTGCTGGCCGAGCACGCGCAGGACATGCCGCCTCTGGTGACCGTCGAGTCCGGCAAGTCGGTGGGGGAGGCGATCGACCTGATGCAGCGGTACGGGATCTCGCAGCTGCCGGTGACCGAGGACTCGAACGGCCGCGGCGTGGTCGGGTCGCTGCAGGAGCGCACCTTGCTCGACCGCGTGTACCGCGACCCCGCGGTGGTGACGACGGCGGTGTCGTCGGCCATGGACGCGCCGTTCAGCCAGGTCGGGCCAGACTCACCGATCGACGACGCCTTCGAACCGCTGCTGCGCGGCGAGCAGGCGGTGCTCGTGGTCGAGAACGAGAAGCCGGTGGCCATGATCACCCGCGCCGACCTCCTCGAGTTCGTGGCGCACCGCGGCCGTTGACGTCAAAGAAAGACTGGGGATTCTCGACGCGGGCGATCCACGTCGGTCAGGGGCCTGACCCCGCCACCGGCGCGGTGGTCCAGCCGATTCACCTCGCGACCACCTACGCGCAGCAGGGCGTGGGCAAGCACCGGGGCTTCGAATACTCGCGCAGCGGTAACCCGACGCGCGCCGCGCTCGAAGAGAACCTCGCCGCCCTCGAAGAGGCAAAGCACTGCCTCGCCTTCGCATCGGGTTTGGGCGCCGAGTCGACGCTCATGCTGCTCCTGGCGCCCGACGACCACGTGGTCTACATGGAGGACGTCTACGGCGGCACGTTCCGCCTTTTCAACAAGGTGATGAGCCGCTTCGGCGTGAACTTCACGGCCGTGGACGCGACCGACATCGACGCGGTGGAGAAGGCGATCACGCCGTCGACGCGGATGGTGTGGCTCGAGTCGCCGACCAACCCGCTGCTGCGCGTGGTCGACATCGACGCGGTGAGCGAGGTGGCGCACAGCCACGGCGCGATGGTGTGCGTCGACAACACGTTCGCGACCCCTTACCTGCAGCAGCCGCTGCACCTCGGCGCGGACGTCGTCGTGCACAGCGCGACCAAGTACATCGGCGGCCACAGCGACGTGGTCGGCGGCGCGATCATGACCTCGGATGACGAGCTCGAGAAGCGGCTACGCTTCCACCAGAATGCGGTCGGCGCGGTCCCCTCGCCATTCGATTGCTGGCTCCTTCTGCGCGGCATCAAGACCCTCGCCCTGCGCGTCGAGCGGCAGAGCGAGAACGCGATGACGGTGGCCAAGGCGCTCGAGTCCAACCGCGCGGTGCAACGAGTTAACTACCCGGGCCTGGAGTCGCACGCCGGGCGTGCGGTGGCAAAGCGGCAGATGAGGTTGTTCGGAGGCATGGTGAGCTTCGAGGTCAAGGACGAGCCCACCGCGCTGCGCGTGCTGGAAAAGCTGGAGATCTTCGCCCTGGCCGAGTCGCTCGGCGCGGTGGAGTCGCTGGCCGAGCATCCCGCGCGCATGACGCATGCGTCGATCCCGGAGCCGGAGCGCAAGAAAGCCGGCGTGGGTGACGGCCTGATCAGGCTGTCGATCGGTGTCGAGGACGCGGCCGACCTGGTCGCCGACCTCGAGCACGCGCTGGACGTCGCCATTGCCTGAGCGACTGTCGCACTCGCTGTACCACGGCGTCGATCGCGCGCCCGCGCGCTCCTTCCTGCACGCGATCGGGCTGACCCGCGAAGACCTCGACAAGCCGTTCGTCGGGGTCTCGAACGTGTGGACGGAGACCATGCCGTGCAACTTCGGCCTGCGCGACCTGGCGGCTCCGCTGAAGCGGGGAATCAAGGCCGCCGGCGCGAACCCGATGGAGTTCAACAACATCGCGATCTCCGACGGCATCACGATGGGCACGGAAGGGATGAAGACCTCGCTGGTGAGCCGCGAGGTTATCGCCGACGCGATCGAGCTCATCTCGCGAGGCCACATGTTCGACGCGATCGTCGGCCTGTGCGCTTGCGACAAGACGATCCCCGCCACCGCCATCGCGATGGCGCGGCTCGACCGCCCTTCCGTCCTTCTATATGGCGGCTCGATCATGGCCGGGAGCTTCCGTGGCCGGCAGGTCGCGGTGGGCGACATCTATGAGGCCGTCGGCGCGGTGGCCGCGGGCAAGATGAGCGAGGCCGACCTGGCCGAGCTGGAGATGGTCGCGTGCCCCGGCGCGGGGGCGTGCGGCGGCCAGTACACCGCGAACACGATGTCGATGGTCATGGAGGTCATCGGCCTCTCGCCGGTCGGGTTCAACTCGATCCCGCAGACCGACCCTGCGAAGACGGCCGCCTGCGAGGCGGCGGGCAAGCTCGCCTTGCAGGTGCTCGATCAGGACCTGCGCCCGTCGCGGATCCTGACTCGACGCGCATTCGACAACGCGATCGCCGCCGTCGCCGCGAGCGGCGGCTCGACCAACGCCGTGCTGCACCTCCTGGCGCTCGCGCGCACGGTCGGTGTCGAGCTCGACATCGACGACATCGACCGCATCTCCCGGCGCACGCCGCTGCTGTGCGACCTGAAGCCGGGCGGGCGGTTCGCCGCGGTGGAGCTGCACAGGGCGGGCGGCATCGCGCTGCTCACCAAACGATTGATCGAAGGCGGCTTCATCGACGGTGACGCGCTCACGGTCACCGGTCGCACGCTGGGCGAGGAGTGCGAGTCCGTGGTCGAGACCGCCGGCCAGGAGGTGGTGGTGCCGCTGTCGTCGCCGCTGCGCGACGAGGGAGGGCTCGTGATCCTCAGAGGCAACCTGGCGCCGGATGGCGCGGTGGTGAAGATCACCGCCCACACGCCGACATCGCACCGCGGGCCGGCGCGCATCTTCAACCGCGAGGAGGACGCGCTCGCGGCCGTGCTCGGCAAGCGCATCAAGCCGGGGGACGTCGTCGTCATCCGCTACGAGGGCCCGAAGGGTGGGCCCGGGATGCGCGAGATGCTCGTCGTCACGGCGGCGATCGTCGGCGAGGGGCTGGGCGAGTCGGTCGCGATGGTCACCGACGGGCGGTTCTCGGGCGCGACGCGCGGGCTGATGGTGGGGCACGTTGCGCCCGAGGCCGCGGTGCGCGGACCGCTGGCCGCGCTGCACGAGGGCGACGTGGTCGGCATCGACGTCGACAGCCGCCGCCTGGACGTGGAGGGCGTCGACGTCGAATCGCGTTTGAAGGACTGGTCGGCGCCCGAGGCCCAGTACCGGACGGGCGTGATGGCGCGCTACGCGCTGCTGGTCGGCTCGGCGTCAGAGGGAGCGATCCTCAAGCCGTAGCGCGGCGGGATAACCCGCTTTTGCGCACAAACGCGCGTTATTCCGCTCGAATTCCCTGCTTTTGTGCACAAAAGAAGGGAATCACCGCAGCGCGGGCAGCCACTCCATCCGGGTCGTTTCGTAGTCCGCTATCGCCTTGTCGTGACGCTCGACCAGGCCGATCTCGTCCAGGCCTTTGAGCAGGCACTCGCGCACGAACGGGTCGACCTCGAACCTGTAGGCGAAGCCTTCGCCGCGCACCTCCTGGGCCTCCAGGTCGACCTCGACGACAGCCGTCGGATCCTCGCTCGCGAGGTCGATCAGGTGGCGCACCTGGCTGTCGGGCAGGGCGACCGAAAGGATGCCGGTCTTGAAGCTGTTGGCGCGAAAGATGTCGCCGAAGCTCGGCGCGATCACCGCGCGAAAGCCCGCGTCGCGGATCGCCCACGGCGCGTGCTCGCGCGACGAGCCGCACCCGAAATTCGCGCCGGCGACGAGCACCGCCGCGCCCGCATGCTCGGGCCGGTTGAGCACGAACGTCGGATCCTGCCGCCAGTCATAGAAAAGGAAGGGGCCGTAACCGGTGCGCTCGATGCGCTTCAAGAACTGCTTGGGAATGATCTGGTCGGTGTCGACGTCGGCGCGGTCGAGCGGAAGCATCCGCCCGGAAACGCGAACCACCGGCTCCATCGCTAAGCCAGCTCCCGCACGTCGACCAGGTGACCCGTGATCGCCGCGGCCGCGGCCATCGGCGGGCTCACCAGGTGCGTCCGCCCGCCCGACCCCTGGCGGCCCTCGAAGTTGCGGTTGCTGGTCGAGGCGCACCGCTCGCCGGGCGCGAGGATGTCGGGGTTCATCCCCAGGCACATCGAGCAACCCGCGCTGCGCCACTCGAATCCAGCGGCCTTGAACACGAGGTCGAGGCCCTCGTCCTCGGCCGCGCGCTTGACGGTCGTGGACCCCGGCACGACGAGGGCACGCACCTTCGGATGCACGTGCTTGCCCGTGACGATCCTCGCGGCGGCGCGAAGGTCTTCGATGCGCGCGTTCGTGCACGAGCCGATGAAGACGCGGTCGATGGCGATGTCGGCCATGGCGGTTCCGGGCCTCAAATCCATGTAGCGCAGCGCGCGCTCGTCCGTGTCGGAGTGCGGGTTCGGCACGCGGCCGGTGATGGGCACGACCTGGCCGGGGTTGGTGCCCCACGTCACGAAGGGCGTCAGCCGCGTGGCGTCGAGTCGGATCTCTTCGTCGAACGTCGCGTCGCCGTCCGTCGGCAGCGAGCGCCAGTAGTCGAGCGCGACCTCCCACGCGGCTCCGCGCGGGGCGTGCGGGCGCTTCTCCATGTACGTGAAGGTCGTGTCGTCGGGCGCGACCATTCCTGCCTTCGCGCCCCACTCGATGCTCATGTTGCAGAGGGTCATGCGGCCCTCCATCGTCAGGCCGCGCACGGTCGAGCCGCGGTACTCGACCAGGTGGCCCACGCCGCCCGAGGTGCCGGCGCGGCCGATCAGGCCGAGCGCGATGTCTTTGGCCGTCACCCCGATGGGAAGGTCGCCGTCGATCGTCACCGCGAGGTCGCGCAGCCGTCGCTGGGGCAGGCATTGCGTGGCCAGCACGAGCTCGACCTCCGACGTGCCGATGCCGAACGCGAGAGCGCCGAACGCGCCGTGGGTCGACGTGTGCGAATCCCCGCAGACGATGAGCATGCCGGGCTGGGTCAGGCCGAGCTCAGGGCCGATGACGTGGACGATGCCCTGACGCCGGCTCCCGATCTGGTGGAGCGGGATGCCCTCGCGGCGGCAGTTCTCGGCCAGGACGTCCATCTGCTTGCGCGACAGCTCGTCGGCCGCGCGCACGCCTCCGCGCGTCGGCACGTTGTGGTCCATCGTGGCCACGGTCAGGTCGGGGCGGCGCACGTGCCGGCCGGCCATGCGCAGGCCCTCGAAAGCTTGCGGCGACGTCACCTCGTGCACGAGGTGCAGGTCGACGTAGAGCAGGTCGGGCTCGTCCTTGCCCGCGCCCGTCTGGACGGCGTGGGAATCCCACAGCTTCTGGGCGAGGGTGCGGGCACTGGCGGGCATCGGGGGCATCACTCTACCGTCACGAACCCGGCCGATTTTGTAGGCCAATGACAAGCACCGGCGGGCGCGGGCTGGTATTCTCCCGACAGAAATGACCTCGTCCGCGCGCTCGCTGGTACTTATTTCGGGCCTCCTCGGCCTCCTTGGCATTGCCAGGGCGGGGGCGCGCGCGACCTGAAGCCACTAGCTGAGAGATCGCAAAGCCCCCGCCCTCGAGGCGGGGGCTTTCTTGTTTCCAGGAAGGAGTCGAGATGAACGCGAAAGAAAGTCAAGACGGCAACCAGCGCGCCGCGTCCAATCGCGTCTTCATTCTCGACACGACCCTGCGCGACGGAGAGCAGTCGCCCGGCTTTCACCTCAACGCGACCTCGAAGCTGCGCATCGCGCGGCAGCTCGAGAAGCTCGGGGTCGACGTGATCGAAGCCGGGTACCCCAGCAATTCGGCAGGCGAGTTCGACGCTTGCCGGCGCATCGCCCGCGAGGTGCGCACGGTCGGAGTGACCGCGCTGGCCCGCGCCGACCGCGACGAGATCGACACGGTGTGGCGGGCGATCAGGGACGCCGAGTCGCCACAGATCCACGTCGTCGTCCCGGTCTCCGACCTCCACATCGAGCGCAAGCTCGGGATGACGCGCGAGGAGGTCCTGAAGAGGGGCGCCGAGGCCATCGCCTATGCGCGCTCGCTTTGCGAGAACGTGCAGTACTCGGCCGAGGACGCCGGTCGCGCCGAGCTCGACTACCTGATCGAGTCGGTGGAGACGATGATCGCCCTCGGGGCCAACGTGGTGAACATCGCCGACTCGACCGGCTACTGCGTGCCGACCGAGTTCGGCGAGATCGTGGAGCAGGTCATCGGCCGCGCCCGGGGCGCCGAGCGCGTGCTCTTCTCCGTCCACTGCCACAACGACCTCGGCCTCGCGACCGCCAACGCCAAGGCCGGGATCATGGCCGGGGCGCGTCGCGTCGAGTGCACGGTCAACGGCATCGGTGAGCGCGCCGGCAATACGTCGCTCGAGGAGATCGTGATGCTCCTGCGCGTGCGCCGGGCGAGGCTGGGCTTCGAGACCGGCATCAACACGACCGAGATCGTCCGCACTTCGCGCCTGGTCGCGGAGCTGACGGGCACGCCGGTGCAGCCGAACAAGGCCGTGGTCGGGGCCAACGCCTTCGCCCACGCCGCGGCCATGCAGCAGGAGGGCCAGCTCAAAGACCGCGCGAGCTACGAGATCATGCGGCCCGAGGACGTCGGCCTGGCCGAGTCGCGCCTGGTGCTGACGGCCCGCTCCAGCCGCGGCGCCTTCCGCCACCGGCTGGCCAAGCTGGGCCTGAAGACGACCCACGCCACCGAAGACTCAGCCTGGGACCGCTTCCAGGAGCTCGCGGGCACCAAGAAAGAGGTCACCGACGAAGACCTGCAGACGATTGTGGCCTCGCTTGACACGCGGCCGGCCGCACCCGCTGGCGACGACGACAACCACGTCGCCGACGCGCTCCGCCACCTGATCTTCGGCTAGCCACACCCGGCGCTGCGCGCCGGCCTGACCGTAAGGCGGGAAGCAAGCCGTCATTTGCTGCTTGCCGCCAAACGTGCTCTGGCTTTATGAAGCCGTAAAGCATAGCCTTAACGCCGCCGGTGCCGGCCGCGCCGACAGGGAGGTGATCGAGGTATGCGCAAGTTCGGGTTCAGTCTGCTGCTCGCGACGATCCTGACGATGGCGGCGATGGTGCTGATGGCCGTGCAGGTGGGTGCGGCACCCGCAGGCGGGTCACCGCCCTGCTGCTTCTCCTAGCCGAAAAGATCGTTTCAAACAGCGCGCGCGAGGCGCTGGCGTCATTAAGCGATTTGCGCTAAGCTGGCCGCGTGTTCGAAACCGGCAAAGGCCGGAGTCGGGGTACGCCCAGCCAGCCGGTGGAAACACGCCCGACCGGCCGCCGGCGCCTGCCTGGCGTAAACCTCAAGGCAGGGGCGGTCAAGCAGGCTCGTCTGGAAGCCGGCCTGAGCCTCGCGCAGCTGGGCAAGGGCCACGTGACGGCTCCGGCCATCTACCTCATCGAGACCGGGCGCACACGCCCTTCCATGCCGACGCTCGAGCACATCGCGCGCCGCACCGGCAAGCCCGTCGAGTATTTCCTGGCGGACCCCGGCGGAGCGACCGACGAAGCGCACACCGGGCTGCTGCGCCTGGAGACGCTTTGCGCGGCCGGCCGGTTTGCCGACGCCGCCGCGCTCGGCAAGCAGCTGCTGGAGGGCACCAACTCAGCGCATCGCCAGGGCCGGATCAGGTACTTCCTGGCGCAAGCCCTGCTGAATCTCGGCCAGGCGGACGAGGCCGGCGACCTGCTGGCCGCGGCGCACGCCCACTTCGAGGCGATCGACGACCAGCTCATGCTCGCCGAGTGCCTCGGCGCGGAGGCCTCGCTGGCCTACCTGACCCAGCGTCCACGCGCCATCGAGCTTGCCGAGCGGGCGCTCGACCTCTGCCGCCGCTTCAAGCCCGGGCCACAGCCAACCGAGGCCCGCCTGCTCGCGGTCCTGGCGACCGTGCGCCTGGCGAACAAGGAGTGGGACCTGGCGATCGCCACCTACCAGGAAGCGATCGACGCGGCGGGCTCTCTCTACGACCTTCGCCGCCTGGCCCTGATGTACAGCGGGCTGAGCGATGCCTATCGCGAGTCGGGGCAGGTCGATGCGGCGGCGCGCTTCGCCAACCGGTCCATCGCCCTGCTCGAGGTGCTGCGCGACCGCCTGTCGCTGGCCCGGGCCGAGAACAACCTGGGCCTCATCATGCTGGCGCGCGGCGATCGAGCCCGGGCGCGCGAGCACCTCGACCGCTCGCTTGGGCTGTTCGAGGAGACCGAGCTGGAGATCGGGCGCAGCAACGTCCTGCTCAGCCTGTGCGAGCTGAGCCTCCAGGAGGGGTTCATGGCCAACGCCCGCGAGCTGGCGGAGCAGGCGCTCGACCTCGCCACCCGGTTGGAGGAGTCGGCGAACGTGGCCGAGGCGCACATCTGGCTGGGGCTCGTGGCCGACAAGGAGGGCGACAACGCCGGCGCCGACCGCGAGTTCAACATCGCGTTCGCGGAGCTCGCCAGGCTCGATCTGGACGAGCGCCTCCTGCGCTGCCACGGGATCTACGCCGAGGTGCTCGAGCGGCGCGGCGACATGGAGCAGGCCTACGTGCACATGAAGAAGGCTTTCGCGGCCAGCCGGCCGGGCCTCCTGCAGCGGGACGGCGAGCAGACGGCGGACAGCGCCTCCCTCGCCTGAACGGCTTAGCCCGGCGTTTCTTCTAGTACTGTAGGTCTGGCGGGGGCCGGAGCTCCCGAGCAAAACCGCGGAGGGACATCGACTGGCGAAGACGCTGCCGAACTCGAAGTTGCCCCTTTCCGCCGAAAGAGTCGTCGCCGACTATCGCCTCGCTTACAGCAGCAGGCGCGCCAGCGTCATCGGGCGCGCGGAGGTGCTGCGCGGCAATGCGACCTTCGGCATCTTCGGCGACGGCAAAGAGATCGCCAACATCGCGATGGCGAGGGCCTTTCGGCCCGGTGACTGGCGCGCCGGTTACTACCGCGACCAGACGTTCATGTGGGCGACGGGCATGTCGAACGTGCGCGAGTTCTTCGCGCAGCTGTACGGCAACGCGGACCTCGAACGCGAGCCCGCCTCCGGTGGACGGCAGATGGGCAACCACTTCGCCACGCGCTTTCTCGATGCCTCGGGCGCGTTCACGCGCTCCGTCGACACGCCCAACTCCTCGGCGGACGTGTCGAACGTCGCCGGATGGATGCCGCGCCTGGTTGGGCTCGGCTATGCCTCGAAGCTCTACCGCCAGAATGCGCAGCTCAAAGACTCTGCCGACGGCTTTTCGGTCAACGGCAACGAGGTCGCGTTCGGCACGATCGGCGACGCCGCCACGAGTGAAGGCCTCTTCTGGGAGTCCATCAACGCCATCGGAGTGCTGCAGGTGCCGGTCGCGATGTCGGTCTGGGATGACGGGTACGGCATCTCGGTGCCGATCACGCAAGAGACGACTAAGGCATCGATCTCCGACGTGCTTCGCGGCTTCATGCCCGACGATCGGCCCGGGATCGACATCTACGTCGTGCGCGGATGGGACTATCCCTCGCTGATCGAGACGTACGCGAACGCCGTCGACAAGATTCGCCGCGAGCACAAGCCCGCGCTGATTCACGTAACGGAGATGACGCAGCCTCAGGGCCACTCGACGAGTGGCAGCCACGAGCGCTACAAGTCGAAGGAGCGGCTGCAGTTCGAGAACGAGTACGACTGCATAGCGCGCATGCGCGACTGGATCATCGAGTTCGGCGTCGCGTCCGAGTCCCAGATCGAGGGTTGGGAGGCGGCGGACAAGGAGGCGGTCGAGGCGGCCCGGGACCTGGCGTGGGAAGCGTTCCAGGCGCCGATCCGCGCGGAGCGTGACCGCGCCGTCGCGATCCTGCGCAAGATCGACATGCCCGAGGTCGCCGAGATCACCAACTCGCTCGATGAGGCCGTGAAGGTGACACGGTCGTTGGTGATGTCGAGCGCGACGCGCGTGCTGCATCAAACACGCGGTCTCGAGTCAGCCGCGCGCGACGAGCTCGCGAAATTCGTCGCGTCTTACGGCCGGGAGAACGACGAGCGCTTCAACTCGCACCTCTACAGTCGCTCGGCCGAGT
>DASSLR010000040.1:0-7992 GCA_035689345.1 Candidatus Dormiibacterota bacterium | reverse complement strand
CGGCCATGAACTCGACAGCCTCGAAGCCCGCGTCGGTGGCCGCCGCGCGCAGGCGCCTGAACGCCTCCGCCTCGGACTCCTCGAGGTGCGCGCGATCGGCGCCGGCGAAAACCACCGGGTGGCCGAGCACGAGCCTGCGGCCGTCCTGCCCGGTGGCTTCGTCGGCCTCGGTCTTCAGGCGTTTCAAAACCACGGCGACGAGGGCCGAAACCGGGAAGTCGACGGCCCACGAGTTCGTGCCCGCGAACCCGATCTTCGCCAGCTCGTGCTTGACGCCCGACAGCAGGCGCGCGTCGTTGCACCCGCCGCCCTTGCGGTACTGCCGGCAGTCGGTGTCCCAGCCGTAAGGCGCGAGCGGGCAGCGCCAGCAGTCGGTCTTCTCGTGGCCGCTGGTGAGGAACGTCTTGACGCCCTCGGTGCCGGCGAGCCGCTTGCCGGAGCGGTGGAGATAGACGAAGGACGGCAGGGTGCGGCTCGCGCGCGTCGGCCCGATCGGCAGGATCTCGACCCGGTCGGCGTACGCGATCGACACGGCGCTGTTGCTCGTGCCGAAGTCGATGCCATAGCCAATTGGACGGCTGGAGCTCACCGGGGAACTATAGGGTTATGAGTCACGCATGAGCAGCCAAGACGTCTTCAACCGAGGGGCGGTCTACGACGGGTACATAGGTCGCTGGAGCCGGCGCATGGCGCCGGAGTTCGTGGCATGGATCGGCGCGGAGCCGCGAGGCCGCTGGCTGGACGTGGGCTGCGGGACTGGCGCGCTGAGCGAGGCGATCCTGACGGTGGCGCAACCGGCGCAAGTCGTGGGCGTCGATCCCTCGCCGGGGCTCATCGATTACGCCAGCGATTCGTTCCATGACCGTCGCGTGTCCTTTCACGTCGGCAACGCGATGCAGCTGGACTTCGAGGCCGGTACCTTCGACGTCGCGGCTGCGGCCCTGGTTCTGAACTTCACGCCCGAGCCGCTGCGCGCCGTGACCGAAATGGCACGTGTTGCCAGAACGGTTGCGGCTTACGTGTGGGACTACGCCGGCGAGATGCGCCTGCTCCGGTATTTCTTCGACGCGGCTGTCGAGCTCGATCCCGAAGCGCCCGACGAAGGAGTGCGCTTCAAGTTCTGCAACCCGGCTGGGCTGCGCGAGCTGTTCGAATCAGCCGGCGTTTCTTCGGTCGAGGTGCGGCCGCTCGACTGTCACATGGAGTTCGCAAGCTTCGACGACTACTGGAATCCATTCCTCGGCGGCCAGGGGCCGGCGCCTCATTACGCGATGTCGCTCGACGAGGCGCACCGCGGCCGGCTGCGGGACCTCATCCATTCACGTTTGCCTGTAGAAGCCGACGGGTCGATCCGCATGGTGTCGCGAGCGTGGGCCGTGAAGGGTCACGCGGTCAGGATGTAGAACATGATCTCGCCGTTGTAGTAGTCGATCAGCACCGTCTGGTGGCGTGCCGGTTCGCACTTCCCACAGCTCGGGCAGGGATGCACGAAATTGCCACCCACCGTCACGGCCCAGACGAGCTCATCCGGAGTCGATGTGAACGTGCCGGCGTCGGTCGTGTGGGAAGTCGACTGACCCGGTGCGAACCGCTCGAACCTTCCCCACTGCACTGACTCGACGTGAGCGGCGGTCGTGTGGTCGGCGGCGAGCGCTATGGCGATGGCCCTGTCCCTCGAGATCCCCCCACTCGGCAAGGGCGTTGGGCTGGCGGGGGCGTGGCCAATCGGGATCGGATGATTTCCGCACGCGGCGAGCGCGAGCGCCGCCAGCAGGCCCACGACCAACGCGGCCGGCCAGACTACTGTTCGCTTCATCTCGCCTATGCGAACGCCGCCCGATGGTAATCCGTAACCGCAGCGCGCGCGCCTGTGCGCTTTACGGAGTGGCAGCCCTCGGGAAGTGCATGTTCAGCTCGGCGGAGCCGTCGGGGAACCGCTCCACCGAGACCCGCCCGTCGTGCAGCTCGACGATGACCCTCGCGATGGCGAGGCCGAGCCCGGCGCCCATGATGCTGCTGGGCCGCTTCTCGTAGCGCTCGTACCGGCCGAACAGCCAGTCGTCGAAGCTCGGGGCGTCCATGGCGTCGGAGCGAACCCCCACTCGCACGCGCCGGCTGGTCGCCTGGGTCTCGATGCTCACCTTCGAGTTCGCGGTCGCCTTACGCCGCGCGAAGCCGAGGAAGTTGTCGATGGACTGCGCCAGCCGGTCAGGATCGCCGGCGATGGTAGGTATCGCCGCGTCCAGGTGGAGCGCGATGGGAGGGACCGGCTGGCGCTCGAGATGCTTGACGACGATCGCCTTCACGATGGCGTTCAGGTCGACCTGCTGCTTGCGCAACATGACCTGCTTGGTCTCGAGGTGATTGAGGTCGAACATGTTGCCGATCAGCTTCTCGATGCGCTGCGCGCCTTCGAAGATGTCCGTCGCGCAGCCCTGAATCTCCTCGTCGGTCATGCCGCCCTCGCGGATCATCTCGCTCCAGCCCATGATCCCGACGAGCGCCGACCGGGTCTCGTGGCTGACCATCGAAGCGAAGCCGGCGATCATCTTGTTCAGGTGCTCGAGCGCCGCGAGGTGCGACTGGGCGTCGCTGCGATCGGCGTCCTGCACCGGCGCCAGGCGCACCGTGACCGGTTCCAGCCTCTGGGTCCTCGCGCTCATGCGCTGAGGGCAGGTTGTCTGAACTGCTCGAGAATCGCGCGCAGGTCGGCGCTCAACGTGCGCGTGTCGATCGGTTTGGACATGTAGGCGGCGCAGCCGGCCGCCAGCGCCGTCTCGCGGTCGCCCATCATCGCGTGCGACGTCAGCGCGACCACCGGGATGCCGGCCGCCTCGGGCACGGAGCGCAACATGCGCGTGAACGTCAACCCGTCCATGCCGGGCAGCTGCACGTCCATGAGGATCAGGTCCGGCCGGCGCCGCTTGAGGAACTCCAGCGCGTCCTCGGCGCAGTCCGCCACGTCCGCCTCGAACCCGTCGCGCATGAGCACCGACGTCGTCAGCAGCTGATTCGTCAGGTTGTCCTCGACGACGAGGATCAGGTCGCTCAAGCCGCTGTCACCCCCACGATCTTCGCCAGCTCGGCCAGGAACAGAGAAACGAGGTCGGGGTCCCACTGCTTGCCGGCCCCGGCCTGCAGGATCCGCACGGTCTCTTCGACCGACCGCCCCGCTCGGTACGGTCGGTCGGAGACCATCGAGTCGTACGCGTCGCATACGGCCACCACGCGCGCGTGCACAGGAATCTCCTGGCCGCGCAATCCGTGCGGATAGCCGCGGCCGTCGAACCATTCGTGGTGGTGGAGGATGGTGGGCACGATGTCCGTCGTCGAGCGCAGCGGGCGCACGATGTCGACGCCGATCTGCGGGTGCTCGCGCACCTTGGCGAGCTCCTGCGAGTCGAGGGGACCCGGCTTGGCCAGGATCGAGTCCTGGATGCCGATCTTGCCGACGTCGTGCAGGAGCGCGCCGCGGTAGAGCAGCTCCAGCTCCTCCTCGCCGAGGCCCAGCCGCTCGCCGATGCGCCGCGCCGCGTCGGCGACCCGGCGCGTGTGGCGGCTGGTGTGCGCCTCTTTCGCCTCCACCGCCGCGGCCAGCGCGTAGATGACCTGCTCGGCGTTGTCGAGCTTGTCGTACATGGCCTTCAGGCGCAGCGCCGACTTGACGCGCGCCACCAGCTCGATGCGCTCGACGGGCTTGGACATGAAGTCGTCGGCCCCGGCGTCCAGCGCGGTGACCCGGTCGGGGACGTTGTTGAGGGCGGTGATCATGACGACGGGGATGAGCTTGTGGTCCTCCTTGATGCGCCGGCACACCTCGTAGCCGTCCATGCCGGGCATCTGCACGTCGAGGAGCACCAGGTCGGGTGGGCGGCTCTCCACCGCGGCGAGCGCGGCGTGGCCGTCCTCCGCCAGCCGGACCTCGCACTCGACGCCCGCGAGGCACGCCTCGATGAGCTCGCGGTTGGCGGCGCCGTCGTCGACGACGAGCACCGACGGCGGTCTCCTCGTCGGCCCGCTGGGCGGTCGCGATGAGGTGGCAACACCCACGGTGGCCACGGCCGGCTCGTTGCCGGCCGTGGGCCAAGCCGCGGGAGTGAGGGCACTGACGAAATCGGCCGCGGTCGCGAACCTGTCGGCGGGCGACTTGGCCAGCGCCCTCCGCAGCGCGTCTTCGGCGTGACGCGACAGCTCGCCGCGCAGCTCGTGCATGGCGGGCATCGCCTTGTTGAGGTGTGAGAGAAGGACGGCCGCAGGCGTGTCCGCCTGAAACGGCACGCGGCCGGTGAGCATCTCGTACGCGACGATCGCGAAGGAGTAGAGGTCGGATGGCGGGCCGAGAGCCTCGCCCGCGGCCTGCTCCGGCGACATGTACTCCGGGGTGCCCATCACGATGCCGCTCGCGGTGATGCGGCGCACCGACTCGGCCATCTTGGCGAGACCGAAGTCGGCGAGCACCGGGGTGCCGTCGTGGTGCAGAAGGATGTTCGAAGGCTTGATGTCGCGGTGGAGGACGCCGTGCTTGTGCGCGTGGTCGAGAGCGTCGGCGAGCGGCTGCAGCATGGCCACCGTGTCGTGGATATCCATGCGGGTGCCGAGCTTGTCGGCCAGGGTGCCGCCGCTGACGAGCTCGAGCACGAGGTACGCGATGCCGTGCTCCTGGCCGAAGTCGTAGACGGTGAGGATGTTCGGGTGCCGCAGCCGAGCGACCGACAGCGCCTCCTGCTGGAAGCGGTCGCGGTACTCCTCCTCCTCGGCGAAGAACTCGGGCAGGACCTTGATCGCGACGTAGCGATCCAGGGCCGCGTGGTAGGCCTTGTAGACCGTGGCCATGCCGCCGCGGCCGATGCGCTCGACGACGCGATACTGGCCTAGCTGAACCCCCGGACCGAGACTCATCTCCTCAGCGCTCCCACCCTGGTTTTCCACCGCGTGCCGCCGCCGCACTGGCGACAATTCGAAGATAGGGGCGCCCGTTCTCTCTGCTGTTATCTGATGGTGTACATGAGCTAGACGGCCGGCTATTTGCCGTTAGCCGACCGGCTACACCCAGCCTTCCCGGGTCGCTTTTCGGGCCAGCTCCGTGCGGTTGGTGGTGCCGGAGCGGTCCAGCATCTGGCCGACGTGGAATTTGATCGTGTGCGTGCTTAGGTGGATCTTCTCCGCGATCGCCTTGTTGCTCAGGCCCTCGGCGACGAGGCTGAGGATCTGCTTGTCGACCGAGCTCATGGCGGGCGATGGCGACCGGGGCCCGGCGGGGCCTGACGCCCTCCCCTCCCTGGCGCTCTGCTGCAGGCTGGCGTGCTCGATGGCCAGGGCCGCGTCGGTGGCCAGCGCGTCGAGGAACTCAAACCACTCCCGGTCCGGTTCCAGGGCGCTCCTGTGGAAGACCTCGAGCACGCCCGTCAGCTTTCCGCGGACGATCAGCGGCACGGCGCCGTAGGCCTTGAAGCCCTCGCGGGCGAACAGCGAGCGCCGGCGGAACTGGCTGAACGCGCCCAGGGTCGTCAGGGTGCTGATGCGCCTGCCCTTCAGCGCCTCGCCGGGCATGCCCTCGTCGACGGGCAGCCGGTAGTCGGGGATCGAGGTCGACCTGAAGCCCGTGCTCGCGACGAGGCCGAGCAGGCCGTCCGACTCGTCGACGAGAAGGACGTCAGCGGCGTCGACGTTGAGGCCCTGCACGGCCTGGTCGAGGATGACGCGAAGCGTGAGCCTGAGGTCGGGGCCGGCGGTGATGGCGAGCTGGACGCTGCGGAGCGCGGTCAGGCGCTCGAGCCGGCTGATCGCGTCGACGTAAAGCTGCGCGTTGTCGGCGGCGAGGCCGATGCGGTCGGCGACCTCCTGCACCCAGGTGACGTCGCGGTTGGTCAGGGGGTTGCTCGACCGGCGCTCGAAGAGCCCGAGCGTGCCGATGATCGATCCGCGCGCGTGCATCGGCACGACCAGCACGCCCATCTGCGCGACGGGGGCTGACGTCGGAGGCGGGTGGTCCTTGAGGAAGGCCTTCGTCTCATCGTCCAGGGCGTCCATGAAATCGGCGAACGGTATGCCGGGCATGAGCACGGGCTGGCCGCTGTCCACGACGCGGCTGGAGAGGCCGAAGGGTGGTGAGGCGTCGGTCTGGCGGACCATGCCCTTGATGTATTCGGCGACCTGCGGGTCCACATCGCTTGCGGCGTAGACGCGCATCGTCGTCGGGTCCTTGTTGATCATGGTCGTCATCCACGTGCCCGGCCGGAGCTTGGCGAGCGAGTCGACGGCCGCCTCGAGAATCGCTTGGGGGTCGAGCTTCGCGCCCGCGATGTGATCGCTGACCGTGGCCACGGCCGCCGCGCCGTAGCCGGGCCGGGGCAGCCGGGCGTCGTTGAGGAGGTCGGTGATGTCGGTGAGGGTCACCACGACCTCGGCCGCTGTTGGGATGGCGTCGACCTGCAGCCATTTCTCGGTGCCGTCGGACGACGTGATCCTGGCGACGATTCCCCTCTGCGCCTCGCCCGTGCTCGCGGCGGCCAGCGCAGGGTGGATGTTGTCGGGGTCGTGCCAGCCGGCGGCGTCGGTGATGAGCCAGCCGGCCTGGTCGACGGTGGTGCCGATCAGGCCCTTTTCGCCGAGGAGGGCTCGAGCGGCGGCGTTGGCGCTGGTGATCGTGCCTCGGAGGTCATAGGTCAGAACGGCGACGGGTAGTGCGTCCTGATCTGGGTCCGCTGGCATCGAGGTGGGGTAGACAGTATGGCCCGCGGCGGGCCTGGAGCAAGGTCGTTACTTAACGAGTTTTCTTATCGCCCGATCAGTCCGGCGAGGTGATCCGGTTCCGCATCACGCCCACGCCTTCCACCTCGGTCTCCATGACGTCGCCCGGTTTCAGGAATTCAGGCGGGGTGCGCGCGAAGCCGACGCCGTCGGGCGTGCCGGTGGCGATGATCGTGCCGGCCGGGAGGGTCATCCCCTTCGATGCCCATTCGATGATCGCGTCGACGGAGAAGATCATGTCGGCGGTGTTCGCGTCCTGCTTCGTCTCGCCGTTCACGCGCAGCTGAAGGCGCAGGTTCTGCGGGTCGGGGATCTCGTCGGCGGTCACGATCCAGGGTCCGGTCGGGCACGTGCGGTCGAGGCTCTTGCCCTTGAAGTACTGGCCTCCCCATCCTGACTGGATGTCGCGCGCGGAAACGTCGTTGAGCGCGGTGTAGCCGAAGACGTGGCGGCGCGCGGCCGCCTTCGCGATGTTGGCGCCGGCGGTGCCGATGATGACCCCCAGCTCGACCTCCCAGTCGATCTTGTCGCTGATCCTCGGGTCGATGACGATGTCCGCGAACGGCTCCGTCAGAGACGTGATCGCCTTCGTGAAGATCGTGGGCGGGCTGACCTCGTGGCCGGCCAGGTGCGCCGTCTCGGCGGCATGCGCCTGGTAGTTGCGGCCGATGGCGATGACGTTGCCGCGGGGGTCGGGCAGAGGCGCCAGCAGCTCCACCCCGGAGAGCTCGTGGTGACGGCCGCTCCACTTCACTTTGGCCTCGCGCACAGCTTCCAGCCCAAGCTCGCCCTGATCGATGAGGCCGAGCATGCTCGCAGCGGCTGCGAACTCGAGGACTTGCTTGCCTGCGTCGTCCAGCACTCCGAGCCGGGCCGTGCCGCCGGGGGTTCGAAACGTGACCAGCCGCATGCACTAGATTCTGCCTCATGAGCTCCGACCTCCTCGAATCCGCCAAGTCGATCGAATCCAAGATCGTGTCCACGCGACGGACCATTCATTCGCACCCCGAGATGGGGTTCCAGGAAGAGCAGACGTCGACCCTTGTGCAGGCGCGGCTGCGCGACCTCGGGATCCCGTTCCGCGCCGGGCTCGCCAAGACGGGGGTCGTGGCCCAGATCAAGGGCGAGCTGGGCGACGGGCCGTGCGTGCTGCTGCGCGCCGACATGGACGCGCTGCCGATAGACGAGCAGTCGGGCGTGCCGTTCTCGTCCGAGGTGCCGGGCGTGATGCACGCGTGCGGG